>JBCCGI010000023.1:0-102950 GCA_039029355.1 Planctomycetota bacterium | reverse complement strand
GGGGGGGGTCGGCCTCCCCCCCCCGTGCGGGGGGGGTGGCTGGGGGCGGCGGGGGCGGGGGGGGGGCCCGCGCCCGCCCCCCCCCCCCCCGCCGGATTTTTGGGGCCGCGCGTCGCTGGCGTCAGTCGCCCTGGACGCGCTCGATGCGGGCCCCCAGCGCCCGCAGCCGCTCCTCGATCCGCTCGTAGCCGCGATCGATGTGGTAGACGCGGTGGATCTCGGTCGTGCCCTCGGCGATCAGCCCGGCGAGCACCAGCGCGGCCGAGGCCCGCAGGTCCGAGGCCATCAGCTGGGCGCCCGACAGCCGGGCGGTGCCCTCGACGATCGCCGCGGTGCTCTGGCGCCGCACGCTGGCCCCCAGCCGGGCGAGCTCGGCCAGGTGCATGTAGCGGTCGGGATAGATGCGCTCGGTGATCACGCTGACGCCGCGGGCCAGCACCATCAAGGCCATCCACTGGGCCTGCAGGTCGGTCGGGAAGCCGGGGTAGGGCTGGGTGGTGACGTCGGTCGGCCGCGGGCGGCCTTCGGTGGCGTGCACCTCGGCCCACCCGTCGCCGCGCTCGCAGGCCACGCCGGCCCGCCACAGGGCGTCGAAGAGCGAGGACAGGTGCTCGGGCCGGCAGCCCTCCACGCGGACGCGGCCGCCGGTGACCGCGCCGGCGATCAGGAAGGTGCCGGCCTCGATGCGGTCCGGGAGCACCTCGTGCTCGGCGCCGCCCAGGCGCTCCACGCCCTCGATCACGACCGTCGGCGAGCCGTGGCCGCTGATGCGTGCTCCCATCGCGTTCAGGCAGTCGGCGAGGTCGGTCACCTCGGGCTCGCAGGCGGCCGACTGGATCACGGTGCGCCCGCGGGCCAGCGTGGCCGCGAGCATCACGTTCATCGTGCCCCCCACCGAGGAGCCGAAGGGGGTGCCGAGGTAGACCTCCGCCCCCACCAGGCCGCCCGGGGGCGCCACCGCGCGCACGTTGCCGCCCTCGATCGTGACGCGCGCGCCGAGCGCGCGCATGCCCTTCAGGTGCACGTCCACCGGCCGCACGCCGAAGACGCACCCGCCGGGGAGGCTGACCGAGGCCTCGCCGGTGCGGGCCAGAAGCGGCCCCAGGACGCCGAAGGAGGCGCGCATCTTGCGCACGAGCTCCCAGGGGGCCTCGCTCTTGGGGGTGCCGCTCGCCACGCGCACGGTGCCGGCCTCGTCGCCGTCCCCGCGGGCGGCGTCGGCGCCGAGCGAGCTCAGGATGCCGACCATCGTGTCCACGTCGGCCAGCCGCGGCACGTTGCGCACGACCAGCGGCTCGTCGGTCAGGAGCGCCGCGGTCAGGATCGGCAGGACCGCGTTCTTGGCGCCGGCGGCCCGGACGGTGCCGTCCAGCCGGACGCCGCCCTCGACGACGAGCCGGTCCATCTAGGCCACGCCTCCGGCCAGCATGCGGCCCAGGGGACGCCCGCCGACGACGTGGAGGTGCAGATGGTGGACCTCCTGGCCGCCGTGGTCGCCCGTGTTGACCAGCAGGCGCCAGCCGTCGGTCAGGCCCTCCGAGTGGGCCACGTCCTGCGCCGCGTGGAGCAACGCCCCCGCGAGGCCCAGATCCGCCAGCTCGTCCAGCGAGGCCACGTGGATCTTGGGGATCACCAGCACGTGGGTCGGCGCCTGGGGATGCAGGTCGCGGAAAGCCAGCGTCAGGTCGTCCTCCCGCACCCGGTCGGCCGGCAGCTCGCCGGCGACGATCTTGCAGAAGACGCAGTCCATCGGCCCAAGGTAGCGCGGCGCGGCGCGGCGCCCGCGTACTTTCCGGCCCGAGTCCGGGCCGCTTCCGCCCGATTTGACCCGCCGTGCGGCGGACCCTAGGATCTTTCCCCTTACTTCCGGATCGAGGTCGAGGTCATCCCCCCGGAACGCCTCCCCGACCCGGTTTCCGTACGACCCGACGTACGCTTGAGAACCCGCATGAGCGCCGACGTGAGCGATCCCAACAACGACGCCAACCCCGAGGAATTCGCCGACTCCTTCAGCGTCGAGGACCTGATGGAGGACGAGCCCACCGGCGCGACGGCGACCGTCGAGCCGATGCCGATGTCGATACCGGTACCGATGCCGCCGGTCGAAGAGCCGCCCGGCTTCGACCTTCTCGGTGTCGAGAACCCGAGCTTCGCCGTGCTGGAGGAAGGCCAGGCCCACATCTACGCCAGCCGCGGCCGCGTGGTGTCCTTCCGCAAGCAGGTTGAGGGCCTCTCCGAAGGAGGCGAGGAGGGCCGCCGCAAGGGCCTCGGGCTCTGGATGCTCGGGCAGTTCGACGCCTCGGCGAAGCTGCTCGCTTCCTATGATGGAGACGACGTCGCTTCCTACACGCGCGCCCAGTCGCTGCGCGCCGCCGGCCGCGGCGACGAGGCCGCGCCGATCTTCGAGCGCCTCTCGAAGGCCTACCCCGACGAGCCGCGGCCGCGCGCCGGCTGGCTCCTGTCGCTGCTCGAGTCCGGCGTCGAAAAGCTGGGCGAGGACGGGGACGCGAGGGAGCTGACCGACATGCTGCTCAAGCGCGTCGACGAGGCGCCGCCCTCCTTCCTCGGCAGCGTCGAGGGCCGCCACGCCGCCGGCCGCATCCACGAGGCCGCCGGCGACATCGACGGCGCCCTGGACCAGTACACCGCGGGCTTCGAGCTCGAGCCCTCGCACCAGCCCAACTCGTTCGCCGCCGCCTTCCTGTCGGAGCGCTGCGGGCTCGACGAGGACGCGGTCCGCTTCTACGAGGCGCTCGTGCACCTGCGCCCGATCGACGAGCGCGTGCTGATGAACCTCGGCATCCTCTACGAGGACCACGGCCGCGATCAGGACGCCGCCGCCTGCTTCGACGTCGTCGTGCAGAACCGCCCCACCGACCGCCGTGCGCGCCTCTACCTCGAGGACGCCAAGGCCGGTATGGACATGTTCTACGACGAGGACCTCGAGCGGAAAGAGGATCGCCTCAACCAGATCCTCCGCATCCCGATCACCGACTTCGAGCTGTCGGTGCGCGCGCGCAACTGCCTCAACAAGATGCAGATCGGCACGCTGGGCGACCTCGTCTGCCGCACCGAGCAGGAGCTGCTCTCCTACAAGAACTTCGGCGAGACCTCCCTCACCGAGATCAAGGAGATCCTGCACTCGAAGGGCCTGCGCCTCGGCATGCCGCGCGAGGAGGCCGTCGCCTCGATCGAGGCCCACGCGCGCCGCAGCTCGACCGGCGACCAGACCGACGTGATGAACAAGCCGATCATGGAGCTGCAGCTCTCGATCCGCGCGCGGCGCACGGTCGAGGCGCTCGGCTGCCTGACGGCGGGCGACTGCACCAAGCACTCCGCCGAGGAGCTGCTCGGGATGCCGAACTTCGGCCAGACGTCGCTGCAGGAGCTGCGCTCGACCCTCGCCGAGCTGGGTCTGAAGCTCAAGGGCGAGTAGGGCTCCAGCTCCCGTGTACGAGTACCTGGAGGGCCGGCTCGAACGCCGCGGCCCGGCTCGGGTCGTGGTCGACGTCGGCGGCGTCGGCTACGACCTGGCGGTGCCGATCGGCGCGGCCTTCGACGCGTCGCCCAAGCGCGATCGCGGCGACCGCGTGCGCGTCTGGACGCACCTCGTGGTGCGCGAGGACGCCCAGGACCTCTACGGCTTCCCCGACGCGGACACGCGCGACTGGTTCCGCGGCCTGCTCGCGGTGCGCGGCGTCGGCCCGGCGGTGGCGCTCGGCGTGCTGTCCGGCCTGCCGACCGAGCGGCTCCTGCAAGCCATCCTCGACGACGACCCCGCGCCGCTGGTCGCGGTGAAGGGCATCGGGCGCAAGACCGCCGAGCAGATCCTGCTCGACCTGCGCGACCGCGCGCCGAAGCTGGCCGCCCAGGCGGCGCCCGAAGCACCCGAGGAGCGCAGCCGCACCCAGGCGATGCTCGACGCGGTGCAGGCGCTCGTGTCGATCGGCTACAAGGAGAAAGAGGCGCGCAAGAGCGTCGAAAGCGCCGCCGCCAGCGTCGATCCCGATGACCTCGAGGCGCTGGTACGCGCCTCCCTGCAGGGCTGAAGTCCAACACGTGAGCCAGAGCCCCCGCGTCCTCGTCTGCGACGACCTGCACCCCCTCGCCCTCGAAGAGCTGCGCTCGCGTGGCCTAGTGCCCGAGGTGCGCACCGGGATGGACGAAGCCACGCTGGTCGAGGCGGCGCGCGACGCCGAGGCGTTGGTCGTGCGCTCCGCCACCAAGGTGACGCGCCCGGTACTCGAAGCGGCACGCGCGCTGCGCGTCGTGGGCCGCGCGGGGATCGGCGTGGACAACGTCGACTGCGCCGCGGCTACCGAGCGCGGCGTCGTGGTGATGAACACGCCGACCGGCAACGCGACGACCACGGCCGAGCACGCGCTGGCCCTGATGGTCGCCCTCGCCCGGCACGTCCCGCGCGCCGACCGGCAGGTGCGCGGCGGCTCGTGGAAAAAGAAGGGGCTCATGGGCACCGAGCTCACCGGCAAGACGCTGGGCGTCATCGGGCTCGGCCGTATCGGGCGGCTCGTGGCCGAGCGCGCCCAGGGCCTCAAGATGCGGGTGATCGCGTACGACCCCTACCTGCTGCAGGCCGGCGGAGGCTCGCCGGCGCCGGGCGTCGAGCTCCTGCCGCTGAACGACCTGCTTCCGCGCGCGGACTTCCTCACGCTGCACGTGCCGCTCAGCGACGCGACGCGCGGGCTGATCTCGTGGGAGGAGCTCGCCCTGGTCAAGCCCGGCGCGCGGCTGATCAACGCGTCGCGCGGCGGAGTGGTCGACGAGGAGGCCGCGCTCGACGCCCTGGCCGAAGGCCGCCTCGCGGGCGCCGCGTTCGACGTGCTCGAACAGGAGCCGCCGGCTCCCGACCATCCGTTCCTCACCCGCGACGACGTGATCCTGACGCCGCACCTCGGCGCCTCTTCGTCCGAGGCCCAGGAGCGCGTCGCGGTCGACATCGCGCGGCAGATCGCCGGCTTCCTGCTGGATGGCGTGGCCGAGAACGCCGTCAACGCCCCGGCCCTCGACGCCGAGGCGATCGCCGGGCTGGCGCCGTTCCTGCGGCTTGCGGAGAAGACCGGCAGCCTGCTCGCGCAGCGGCTCAAGGAGCCGATCCGCAAGCTGGAGCTCACCGTCGGCGGCGACATCCAGGACCGCGACGTCGAGCACCTCCAGCTGGCGCTGCTCGTCGGCTGCCTGCGCCAGGCGCTCGACGAGGGCATCAACTTCGTCAACGCGCCGATCGCGGCGCGCGAGCGCGGCGTGCGCGTGCTCGTCAGCCGCGAGGAGGAGCCGACCTACACCCAGGGCCAGCTCAAGGTGCGCGCGTCGACGAAGGCCGGCGGCGAGTCGCACGTCGTCAAGGGCGCGGTGTTCGGGCGCCAGCCGCGCATCGTGCGCATCGACGGCGTGCACCTCGACCTGCCGACCAGCGGCAACCTGCTGCTGACGAGCCACGAAGACCAGCCCGGCGTGGTCGGGCTCATCGGCACCGTGCTCGGAGAGCACGGCGTGAACATCCGGCGCATCGAGCTCGGGCCGCCGCTCGAGAACGGCGGCGGCGTCGCGGCCGGCTTCTTCGTGCTGTACGAGATGCCCTCGCCCGAGGTGATCGACGAGATCGCCGCCCTCGCGCCGGTGCGCGAGGTCGACCTGGTGCAGCTGTAGTGAGGGGGCGCACGCGACCGCCCCGCTAACGCCATGCCCCTACCCGACGCGCCTCCCCCCTACGATGCGGTCGTCTTCGACTGCGACTCGACGCTCTCCTCGATCGAGGGCATCGAGGAGCTGGCCCGCATCACCGGACGGCACGAGGACGAGCTGCGCCGGCTGACCGCCCAGGCGATGGACGGCGACCTGCCGCTCGAGCAGGCCTATGGCCGGCGGCTCGAGCTGGTGCAGCCCACGCGCGCCGACGTCGAGCTGGTCGGCCGGCGCTACGTAGAGACCGCCATGCCGCACGCGCGCGAGCTGGTGGCGGCGCTCCAGGCGCTCGGAAAGCGCGCCATCGTCGTGTCCGGTGGCGTCGCCCCGGCGGTGCGCGTGCTGGCCGCGGAGCTCGACATCGCGCCCGAGGACGTGCACGCGGTCGGCCTCTCGTTCGACGCGCACGGCCGCTACGCCGGCTTCGACGAGGGCTCGCCGCTGGCGCGCGCCGGCGGCAAGATCGACGTGCTGACGGCGCTGGCCCGCGACGTCGGCGGGCCGCTTGCCTTCGTCGGCGACGGCGCAACCGACGTAGAGGCCGGACACCTCGCCGCGCGCTTCGTCGCCTTCGGCGGCGTCGAGCGCCGCGCGGCCGTCTTCGCCGGCGCCGCGGCGCACGTGACCGAGCCGGACTTCGCCCCGCTGTTACCGCTGCTCTTCGGCCGAGACGAGCTCGCCGAGCTTGCTTCCCTCCCCGCCTTCTCGTCGCTTCTGGGCTCCCCCCGACCATGACCAAGCTCTGGATTCCCGGTCCCACCGAAGTCCGCCCCGAGATCCTCGCCGAGCTGGCGCGGCCGATGATCGGCCACCGCTCGCCCGCGATGACCGAGCTGATCGAGTCGCTCGACCCCGGCCTGGGCCAGGCCTTCGGGCTGTGGGACGACACGACCGCCCGCGTGGGCGTCGGCACGCACAGCGCGACCGCGATGATGGAGGCCTCCCTCCACGGCGCGGGCCAGCGCATCCTGTGCATCGCCGGCGGCGCCTTCGCGCGGCGCTGGCACCAGATCGCCGAGCGCCTGGGCAAGGACACGCGCCTCTTCGAGGTCGAGCCGGGCAAGCTGCTCGACGACGTGCACCTCGCCGACGTCCTCGACCGCGAGGGCCCCTTCGACGCCGTCACGCTCGTCGTCAACGAGACCTCGACCGGCGTCTGCACGCCGATCCAGCACGTCTCGAACGTGCTGCAGGCGTTCCCCGACACGCTGCTCCTCTGCGACGTGGTCAGCTACCTCGCCGGCGGCCCGGTGGAGTTCGACGAGTACTGCCTCGGTCTCGCCTTCGCCGGCGTCAACAAGGCCCTCGCGCTGCCGCCCGGCATCACGGTGTTCTGCGTCTCCGAGGACTACGTCGAGCGCGCCGAGTCCGAGCCGCGCCCCAGCTGGTACCTCGACCCCCTCCGCACGCTCGAAGGACACGAGGCACGACGCACCCCGACCACGCCGGCGATCCCCCACTACCGCGCCCTTGCGCGCCAGCTCGCCGACATCGAAACCGAAGGCTGGGACGCCCGCTTCGAACGCCACGCACGCATGCGCGCCCGGACGCTCGAATGGGCCGCCGGCCACGGACTCGCCCCCTTCCCCGAAGAGGCCGCCCAGTCCCCCACCGTCTCCTGCATCGACGCCGCCGGACTCGACGTCGCCGCGTTCGTACAGGGACTGAAGGACAAGGGCTTCGAGATCTCCAACGGCTACGGAGACCTCAAGGGCAAGACGTTCCGCATCGGACACATGGGCGACCACAGCGAAGCGGACCTCGAAACGCTGCTCTCCGCCGCCGACGAGGTGCTCGCGGGGCTGAAGGGGAGCTAGGAGAACGCTCCCACCGGCGCCACGCGAGCCGGCCTCGAGTCTCGACCGAACGCGGACCGCCCGTGCGGTTCTCGACCGCATGGATCGGGAGCCGCAGCGAACGCCCCCCCGGGTCCTCCCGCGTCGGCATCAGGTGCGCGCACGCGCACCTCCCCACTTGAGCGTCCCGGCATCGCCCGTTCCCTCCCGGCGCACTTCTGCCCTGCAGCACTTCTGCCCTGCAGCATTGCTGCCCTGCGGATTGCTGCCCCGCGGATTGCTGCCCGCGGATTGCTGCCCGCGGATTGCTGCCCGCGGATTGCTGCCCGCGGATTGCTGCCCGCGGATTACTGCTCCGCGGATTGCTGCTCCGCGGATTGCTGCTCCGCGGATTGCTGCTCCGAGCATCTCTGTTCGGCGCATTCCTGCCCCTGCGATTCTCCGACCCGGCTCTCCTGCCCTTGCGTTCCTGCCCGGGTATCTCTGCCCCGGGGGGGGCCCGCCCCACGGACTCCTGCCCCGTTCAGTCCGGGACGGTTGGCTCGCGGAGGGCTCTTGCCGCGTTGGGCCAGCGCGCGCGACGGTGTCCGTTCCCGCGGTGCCTTTTTTGGCGGACCGTCCCGCACGCATTCGTTCGATTCATGCACCGGACTAGGCCGAATCGAGCCTCGCGCGTTTCTCGTAGTTCCGACGAGACGCTCGCAGAACGACCGGCATGGCCCCGGCGTCCCGACGGTCCGAGCGAGGGCCGTCCCACCCCGAGAACCACCATGCGCCAACGCCTCCTTCCCCTCTCCTCCCTCTTCGCCCTGGCCCTGGCGGCCCCTGCGTTCGCGCAGACCGGCGACTTCGCCGACGGCGAGCTTCTGGTCCGTACCCGCGATCCGCTGACGCTCGACTACAACATCTACCGCATCGACCCGACGACCGGGAACGGCGCGGTGTTCCTGCCGGACGTGACCCTGACCAGCGTGCAAACCGGCTGGTACGTCTACGACGCCTACCGCGACGGGATGCTCGCGTATACGCCGCACCTGCCGCTGAAGATCCAGAACAGCGAGCTGCTGCTCGTGCGCGGCGACGGGCAGGTGGCCCAGCTCGGCTTTCGACTCGAGCAGCTCTCCGCCATGGCCCCGGTCGGCGACGGACGGGTCTATCTCTCGAAGGGCGGCGAGCTGCACCTGCTCGACGCGGCCAACGACATCACGCCGGTGCTCGATGCGGGTGGGCAGCCGGTCGACCTGCCCTTCTCGTTCCTGATCTACGACGCGCCTTCCAACGCCCTGCTCGGCGCCATCGGCACGGGCACCCCGGGCGCGCTATGCGGCTCGACCTCGGTGTCGGTGACGCGGCTGCCGCTGAACGCGACGGGTACGCAGCTCTCCGGAGCCCCGACCTGCAACGGCTACGGCGCCGCGTCGGGCACGGGCGTCATCGGGCTCGATCATCTTCCGAGCGGCGAGATCCTGCTGACGCAGCGGGACAACGACCTCATCGACAAGCAGCAGCTGCGCAGCTTCGACCCGGTGACGCTGGCCTTCAGCCCCTGGGCCGAGTCGAACGTCAGCGACCTCGACGGCGGCGCGTGGACGCAGCCGCTCGGCAAGGCGGTCGTGCTCGACGACGTGAACAACGTGCTGCGCGCCTATGGGTTCGGCGAGTCGGGGACCGGCACCGAGATCCCGACGACCGTCCCGGTCAGCGAGAGCAGTACGGGCGGCGGCAGCAACACGCTGGTCGGCGTGAACGGCGGCAGCGGCGCGTGCCCCGGCTCGGTGTCAAGCTTCGGCCAGGGGGTGCCCGGCTTCAACAACTGGACGCCGCTGCTCGGCGCGGGCAGCTGCCCGAAGATCGGGTCGCCGCTCCCGATCCACATCGGCAACGGCCGGCCGGCCGGCGCGGGGCTGATGGGGTTCAGCCTCAACACGACGACGTATCCGCTGGGGGCGGGCATGGGCTACCTCGCTCCGCCGCTGCTGTTCACCGCTCCGTTCACGCTCTCGTCGTTCCCCCAGGACGGGCTCGGCAAGGTCGTCGTCCCGATCTCGGACGACCCGGGGCTGATCGGCATCACGGTGTACGTGCAGGCGGGCATCGTCGACTCGGTGGCGGCGGGCGGGTTCTCGCTCTCGCAGGCGCTGGCGATCACGATCGGCTAGGAGCGCGTACACGAAAAGGCCGCGCCGGGGAGGCTCCCCCCGGCGCGGCCCGCTACGCGGCAAGAGGACCTAGCGCGCCGCGAGCCCGCTCGAGAAGTCGGGGAGGCCGGAGTTCGAGCCGGGCAGGGAGGTCAGCGCGGCGTCCGACTCAACCGCATAGTCGCCGATGCTCCCGGCGGCCGCGTTCAGGACGTAGAAGAAGCGACCGTCGGGCGTCAGCGCCATGTCGAGCGGGCCGGCACCGGTGTTCGCCGCCTGCGCGTCGAGCAGCTTCAGGCCGCCGTCGAAGCCGACCGCGTACGAGGAGACCGAGTCGCTCCCGGTGTTCGACGCGAAGATGCGGCGACCGTCGGGCGAGGCGACGACCCAGCAGGTGGCCGTCCCGAGGTTCGCGGTCACCGGCGACAGCGGGCGCAGCGAGCCGCGCGGGCCGGCGAGGTACGAGCTGACCGAGCCCAGGCCGTCGGCGCCGGCCGCGGCCTCGGACACGAACAGCTGCCCGCGCATGCCGAAGGCGAAGCCGAAGGGCGTCTCGCCCTGGGACGGGAGGCTCGACTGCGACACCGGCAGGCCGTTCGCGTCGAGCTGGAAGACCGTGATCAGGTTGCTGGCCTTCTCGCTGACGTAGAGCAGGTCGCCGGTCGGGCCGAACTCGATCTGCGCCGGGTCGGTGCCGATCCCGCTGAGCGAAGCCATCGAGCCGGGCAGGTCCTTGAGCTTGCCGGACGCCGTCAGGCGGAAGCCCGCGATGCTGTCGCTGGTGTCGTTGACGACGTAGACCAGGTCGCCGCGCTGCGTGATGCTCACCGGCATCTGGCCGAAGGACGGGCTGACGTCGACCAGGAGCAGGTCGTCCGCGAGCACGCGGAAGACGGAGAGCTCGTCGCTGCCGGCGTTCACCGCCAGGAGGAAGCGCTCGTCGTCGGTCAGGATCACCGCGCCCTGGTTGCCGAGGCCGGCGCCGGTGCCCTTGCCGCCGGTCGGCACGAGCTTGTCGAAGGTCACCACGCCGTCGGTGGCGCGCGAGAAGATCGCGACCTCGTTGGCCGCCGGGTCGTTGGTGATGGTGTAGACGGCGCCGGGCTCGAAGCTCTCGGATCCCTGGGCGGCGTGGAGGCCCGCGAGCGAGAAGGCGGTCAGCGAGGCGCAGGCGAAACGGGCAAGGTAGGTGTGGGAGTTCATTTCGGTCTCTAGGTCTCTCGGATGTTGGATTGGGGTCCCCGGCTCATGCCGGATGCGCCGGGAAAGGCAACGGGTGGACCACCTCGAGAAAAAAACGCTAAGCCCCACTCCCACCGTGGCTTAGCTGTTTGCGCACGATCACAGTCCGCTTGCGCATCTGAAGAATTCGCGCAGATGCGGACCCACGGCTCACGCACTTGCGTAACGCGCAGCCATGCCCGACGCCCACGCGCCGCCCGACTTCTCCCACGTCAAGCCGCTGCTCCTCGGCATGACCCAGGAACGCTCCACGCGGGGCGTGCTCCAGCTCGTCGCCAGCCGCCTGGCCGCGGCGCGCAACATCGCGCTCGCGCGCGTCTGGCTGGTCGACGCCGACGAGCCCTGCGCCCTGTGCCGCACGTCGCGCGGCGCTGTGCCGCCTCCGGGGACGCTGCACCCGGTGACGATCGAGCTCAACCCGCACCTCGACGACCCGCGCGGTCGCGCGCTGGCGGACTTCGAGCACCTGCCGCCGGGCGAGCTGCCCTACTCCCCCGAGCTCGTGCTCAACCTCGAGCGCGAGGACGGCTGGGCCTGGGCGCGCGAGCTGGGCCTGCGCGGGCTCGCGCGCCAGCCGCTGCTGCACCGCGACGAGCTGCTCGGCTTGATCGAGGTCTTCACCTGGCCGCTGGTCGCTCCCGAGGGCCCCGCCTGGCTGCGCGTCATCGCCGACCACGCCGCGGCGGGCATCGCCAACGCCCGCGCGTACGAGGAGATCCAGCTCCTCCGCCGCCGCCTGGCCGAGGAGAACGAGAACCTCGAGGCCGAGATCCGCGAGCTGCAGTCCTTCGGCCGCGTCGTCGGCCGCAGCCCTGCGCTCTCACACGTGCTCGATCAGGTCGAGCTCGTCGCCCCGCTCGATTCGACCGTGCTGGTCCTCGGCGAGTCCGGCACCGGCAAGGAGCTGATCGCCCGCGAGGTGCACGACCGCAGCCGCCGCTCCGACGCCCCGCTCATCCGCGTCAACTGCGCCTCGATCCCCTCGGGCCTCTACGAGAGCGAGTTCTTCGGCCACGTCCGCGGCGCCTTCACCGGCGCCGTCGGCGACCGCCAGGGCCGCTTCGAGCTGGCCGACGGCGGCACGATCTTCCTCGACGAGGTCGGCGAGCTGCCGCTGGACATGCAGGCGAAGCTCCTGCGCGTGCTGCAGGAGGGCCAGTACGAGCGCGTCGGCGACGGCCGCACGCGCACGACCGACGTGCGCATCATCGCCGCGACCAACCGCGACCTGAAGCAGGAAGCCGAGGCGGGCCGCTTCCGTTCGGATCTCTACTATCGTCTCAACGTGTTCCCGATCCAGCTGCCGCCGCTGCGCGAACGCGCCGAGGACATCCCGCTGCTCGCGAAGCACTTCGTCGACTCGGTCGGGGCTCGCATGGGTCGCGCGGACCTGCGCCTGACCAAGCGCGCGGTCGCGACCCTGCGTGCGTATCCCTGGCCGGGCAACGTGCGCGAGCTGCACAACGTGGTCGAGCGTGCGGCGATCCTCGCGCGCGATGGGGTGCTGCGCTTCGACCTGCCGGGCGCGGCGGCGCAGGTTGCGGCCGCGGCGCACGCCTCAGGATCATCCGTGGGCGCCGACGACCTCCTGAGCGACCGCGAGGTGCGCGATCTTGAGCGCGCGAACCTCCTACGGGCGTTGGAACGAACCGGCGGCAGGGTCTCGGGCCCGGAGGGCGCGGCGGCGCTGCTTCGGATGAAGCCGAGCACGCTCGCGTCGAGAGTGAGGAGGCTGGGGTTGCGGAGCGGACTCAGGGCCTAGCCAAGCTCCAAGGCAAGGCGCAAGCATCCACGGCGCCCTAGGCGTCAAGGATCTCAGCGATCTCGCGTGCCGCCCTCTCCCGCGCCTCGATCCACCGGCGCTTCGCAGCTTCAAGCTCCGGGAATTCGTCGTGGTAGAACTCGACCACCACCGACCAGCAGCTGTCCCCTAGCCCCACGCCTAGAGCGGTCCGCACGTGTCGCCCGCTTTGGTTCGTGTGCTCGCGATACCCGCTGAGCTGAATGTACGGCGAGCGATCGAACTCGCCCCGCGCGATCTTCGTGCGGAGCGCGGCCTCGAACTCACGGTGATACTCGTCGAAGAGGGCGCGATGAGGCTCCAGTGCCGCGCGGCACTCCCAAAGCCGGTCGCTTGCGACCAGGGGATCCACGTCGCCGAGCTCCGCCTGGACGTACTCCTCCAGGCTCACCCCCACAGACTGGGCTTCGAAGAGGTAGTCGGCGTCCTTAGGGCTCCGGCCGAACACGTCCGCCATCAGCTCCTCCGGCAACGTCGGGGCGACAAGCTCCCAATCGCCTAGTGGCGCAACCTCCATGTCGAGAAGTGCCGGCCAGCTCTCCTCAATCTCCGCTACGACATCGCGCGGATCCGCTCCGTGAAAGGCCGCCAACGCCTGAACAGCGGCGTGGTTGAGATGCTCCTCATCGCCCCCCGCGCGGGAGGCCTCGGCGGGAGCAGAGACCTCGCCCGGCTCCTCGGCATCCGGCTCGAGGGGGACGCGCGGACTCGTACCGGGGTCGCCCGATGTGGCCGTGGAAAGACCGGAACCGACCGACCCGGCCGACTCGCCGCGGACGAGGTCTTCCCCTCCGGACGATGCATCGCGCCGATTCCCGTTCCACAACACGGCGACGACCGCGACAAGTAGCAATAGCGCGGCGATGAAGACTCGGACCATACGTGGGCCTTGCTGCACCATCTAGATCGGATCTCCTCCGGGCTCGACGTCTGCATCGCAGTCGCCACACCCCAGGGTCGCCGTTGCACTCGCGCTGGTGTCCTCGACCTCAATCTCGATCTCGATGAAGGTCTTCTTTCTTGCACCCAGCGCTGGACGTCAGCCCCCACTTGAGTCCGCCGCCCCCGGTCGCACTGCACTCCTGCTGGCTCCAGTCGTCGGCCGTCAGAGAGTCCTTGGACACCGAGGGCCCCACCTCAGCAACGTTGACGCAGAAGGCCTGGGAGACCGGGGTCCCGGTCGACGCGTTGACGGTTCGGGCGCCGTACTTGACCTTGCACTTCCTCAATTGTTGGCAGTCTTCCGGATCGATGCAGGTACCGGACTTCACCTCTTCGATCAGGAAAGACACCTTGACCCCGCGGCGTCGAGAAGTAGCCAACTTCCGGGAGTGCATAACCGAAAGGCGAGCGAATACTCAGCAATATCGCGGGCCGCGAAGTTGCCCCAGATCGCCCCCCCCGCGGGACTTCCCGAGTGACACAAAGCCAGGACGTGCCCCAATCTCTGCCGAGCACCGTCGTCGGGCCTCAATTCACATGGCCGGCAGCGCCATTGGAGTCCGCCTGGTTTCGCTCCTCTTGCGGTCTACCTAAACCCGACTGGCCCGGAGACTCGGCTCCCGCTTCGTCACAGAGTCCCCCGATTCAGAACAGCTCCCCCCCCACCGAGATCAGGTGCCCCTCCGTGCGCAGATACAGCACGCCCCCCACCGCCGCCGGCGTCGCCTGGGATGCCTCGCCGAGGTCGATCCGCGCCAGCTCGTCGTGCTGCGCCGCCGCAGAGAGCACCACCAATTCGCCAGACGTGTTCATCGCATACAGCCGCCCGCCGGCGCAGATCGGCGAGCCGTAGAACGTCCCATCCACACGCTCGCGCCACAGCTCCTCCCCGTCCGACAGGCGCACGCAGGCGACCGTGCCGCCGTCGGCCCACAGGAAGAGGTGCCCGCCATAGGCGACCGGCGTCGGCACGTACGGCAGCCCGCGGCGCAGGCGGTAGAGCACCTTCGGCTCGGCGTCCGCGGAGAGCGCGATCGCGGCCGACTCCTTGCCCCCGCCGCCGGTTCCGGCGGTGGCGAAGACCAGGTCGTTGTGGTTCTCGCCCTCGACGACGAGCGGCGACGAGACGCACCGCGTGGTGAAGAGCTCGCCGACCTCCCAGCGCACGTCGCCGGTCTTCGGGTCGAGCGCGGTGAGGCCGTGGGCCGTGCTCGCGAAGAGCACCTCGCGGGTGCCGTCGGCGGTGGTGCGAACGGCGGGGGTCGCGTAGGCGGCGCGGCGCTTCGTGGTCTGGCGCTCGCGCGTCCAGATCGTCTCGCCGGTCTCGGCGTTGAGGCCGGTGAGGAAGCTCATCCCGGACTCCGCCTCGTTGTCGTGGGCGAGCACGACGACGCCGTCGACCAGCACCGGCGATGACGTGGCGCCGTGGCCGGCGGTGAAGGGCTCGATGGTGCGCTCCCAGAGGCGCGTCCCTTCGTGGTCGAGCGCGACGACGCGGCGCGAACCTCCGTCGCGCCAGGCGACGACGACGCGGCTCGCGTCGACCGCCGGCGAGGCGGAGGCGTTGCTGTTGAGGTCGTGCATGCGCACGGTGGTCAGCTTGGCCTCGTCGGTCCAGAGCTCGGAGCCGTCCTCGGTCGAGAGGCACGCCAGCACGCGCCGGCCGGTGCGCGTCGAGCCGGTGACGAAGATGCGTTTCCCCCACACGACCGGCGACGAGTGCCCGCGGCCGGGGAGCTCGACGCGCCAGTTGTAGTCCTCGTCGGTGAAGTCCTCCGGCGCCTCGTCGGTGCTCAGGCCGGCGCCGGCGGGGCCGCGGAAGCGCGGCCAGTGCGGGTCGTCGCCCGTCGGGCGGGTTGCGGCCGGAAGGGCGAGCAGCGGGAGGGCGGCGAGCCAGGCGGTGACGGTCGTCATTGGGTCTCTCGGGCGGCCTCGGACGGGCGGACGTTGGCGGTCGGTGGCATGTCCTCGGGCAAGCTAAGCGAACCGCGCGTCGCGGCCCGTGTGAGTTTCGCAAGGCTCGCGCGAGGCATGGCGCGGCCGCGCTCGCCTGGCTTCGCGACGAGCCGCGCGCGGCGATCGCCCTCAGAGCCGGTCGCGCTCAAGGCACGCGCTCGAAGGCGCCCAGGTCCTCGGCGGCGCCGTGGTGGCGCTCGTTGCCCGCGAGGTCGCTGCGCAGCCCGTCCACGCGCACCGCGTGCGCCTCGATCGCGAAGCGGTGGTCGGTGCCGAGGTCGACGCACGGCGACTCCGCGCTGAGCATCAGCCGATCGGCGGGCGAGGCGACCGGCTCGAAGCGCGGGTCGCTGAACACGTTGCCCTCGCCGGCGTCGGCCCAGGGGCTGTCCGGGGAGAGGCGCGTGCGGTGCACCTCGACCAGGCCCTCGTCCGGGCCGCCGCCGCCGAGCACGTCGACGTAGGGCGCGAGCGCGTCGTCCGCCGACCAGAAGATGCTGCCGTTGACGACCAGCCCCGGGCCGGTGACGGGCGCGGCTGCCGCGTCGAGGGCGACCGCGCTTCCCGCGAGCACGGCGGTGTTGCTCCAGAACGAGCAGCGGAACACGTCGGTGCCCGCCGCGGCGTGCAGCGCGCCGCCCGAGGAGGCGGCCTCGTTGCCGCTCCACTGGCAGAAGGCGAAGAGCGCGCGGCGCTGCTCGGCGACCGCGACCGCGCCGCCGGAGGCCGACGAGCGATTCTCGACAAAGGTGCAGGCGGTGACCTCGGCGTCGCCGTCGAAGAGCGCCGCCCCGCCGCCGCGCCGCTCCTCGCCCGTGGCGACGTTGGCGACGAAGTGGCAGCGCTCGAGGCGCACGCCGGCGCCGGGCTCGAGGCCGCTTGCGGCGCGCAGGCCGCCGCCCTCGGGCGCGCGGTTGCCGCGCAGCTCGCAGTCGACGAGCTCGGCGTAGCAGGAGTTGAGGCTGAGGGCCCCGCCCAGCGTGCCGACGTTGTCGAGGAAGCGGCAGCGCTCGATCCGCACGCGTCCGCCGAGGACGTTCAGCGCGCCCGCATAGGGCGAAGGCTCGGACGGATCGGCGTAGGCGCCGGTGAAGGTGAGGTCGGCCAGGAAGAGGTCGCGGCAGCTCTGGCTGCTGGCGATGCGGAAGGCGCTGCGCCCGCCGCCCAGGCGGCCGGAGAGCACCGTCGCGTTGCGCCCCGCCGCGAGCGCGACCGCGGCGCGCTCGTCGACCGCCTGCTCGTCGCCGGCGAAGCCGCCGACGACGCGCACCGCGGGCGGGAGCTCGAAGGCCACGTCGCGCGCGTCGTCGAGCAGCCCGGCGCGGCGCGTGGGCGAATAGGTGCCACCCGCGACCCAGATCTCGTCCGCCTCGCCGCGCGCGACGCGGTCGAGCGCGTCCTGCAGGTCGCCCAGGGCGTCGTCCCACCCTGCGCCGGTGCCGCCGGCGGGCGCGTCATCGTCGACGTGCAGCACGCGGTTGCGCACGCGCACGACGAACGACGTCTTGGCCGGCGCGGCGCCGTCCCAGGCGACGACCTCGAAGCGGAAGTCCTCGGCGTAGCGGCCGTCGACGCCGGGGGCGCGGAAGAGCGGCTCATCGTCCTGGTCGAGCACGAGCTCGGGGTGCGACGTGCAGGTCCAGCGCAGCACCTCGCACGCGTCGCCCTCGGGATCGGCGAACGGCACCGAGAGCCGCAGACCGCGCCCGGCGGCGCCACGCTCGCCGAGGCCGAAGCGCACCGTATCGCGCTCGGTGCACTCGACGAGCTCGACCTCGCCCAGCTCGGGCGGGTGGTTGAAGGCGCGCACGGGCACGCGCTGGCGCGCGGCGTGCTCGGCGCCGGCGGCGTCGGTCACCGTCAGCTCGACCTGCGCCTCGTAGTCCGACTTGCGCCCCGTCCCGGCCGACAGGCGCGCGACGCGCTGGTCCGCGTCCTCGAGCGTCAGCGGCGCCGGCGCGCGCCACCGGTACGAGAGCTGGTCGTCGGGCGAGTCCGGGTCGTCCGCGTGCGCGGTGAGCTCGATCGAGCCGCCCTCGGAGAGCCGCGCCGCCGAGAGCTCGACGCGCGGCACGGGCGGGTCGTCGTCCGCGTGGACCCGCACGACGACGGTCTCGCGGCGCGCCTCTAGGTCCGCGCCCGCATAGTCGCGCGCGCCGCCCGCCGTGCGCTCGCGCGCGGTCAGCGCGAGCTGCAGCTCGTAGGGCTCGCGGCCCTCGGGCAGCGCCAGCGCAAGCCGCTCGCCCGCGACGCCGTCCGGCCGACCCGGCACGCCGTCCCAGCGGAAGTCGAGCTCCTCGCCCTCGGGGTCGCGCGACGCGCCGGCGTCGAGCACGAGCTCGTCGCCCTCCTCCGCCTCGCCGTCCGCGCCCTCTACGCGCAGCGCGGGGGCGTCGTCGTCGGCCGCAACCGCGAAGCGCCGGGTGTGCGACGACTCGAAGACCCAGAAGCGCGCCTTGGCGGTGACGGCCACCTCGTAGCCCTCGCGCCGGTCGGGGAGCAGCAGCTCGACCGTGTCGCCGGTCGGCGCTTCCAGGAGGTCCTGGCCATCCGGCTCGGACCACGCCGGCTCGCCGCCCAGGCCCAGCCAGCTGTCGATCGACGCGGTGAGCTGCACGCGCTCGCCTTCGCCGGCCTGCCCCACCTCGGCGATCCCGATGCGCGGGCGCGCGGTGTAGAGCACGGCGCCGAGCGCCAGGAGCAGCAGCGGCAGCACCACCAGCGCTCCCAGAGCGGCGCGCCGCTTGCCGCTTCCGTCGCGGCGGCGCACCTCGGTCAGAAGCCGCGGCAGCATGCCGTCGCCGGGCGCGATCGGCTCCAGGACCTCGACGAAGCCGTGCACGGTCGAGCCCGGCTCGGGCTTGGTCGGCTGCACCCGGACGACGCGCCGCTCGGGCGTGCCCCACAGGCCCTGCGCGACGTCGAGGTCGGCCCAGCAGACCGAGTCCTCGCCCACCGACCAGGGCGTCTCGAGGTAGATCAGCATGCGGCAACGCTTCAGCGTCGATGCCACGCGCTTGCGCCACGCGGTGCCCTCGTGCAGCTCGTCGCTGAAGTGGAAGGTGTGGCGCCCGAGCTTGCCGGCGAGCTCCTTCGCGAGGCGCGTGTCGTGGCTCGAGTGGCAGATGAAGATCCGCATGGAGGGTCCCTACGCGAGCTCCACGTCCTCGGTCTCGGCGCCCTCCGCGGAGAGCAGGCGGCGGTACCAGGCGACGGCCGCGGCCAGACGCTCCTCGTGTCCGCGCACGCCCCAGACGACCGAGAGCGTGGCCGTGGTCGCCTCGTCGGTCTTGGTCCGCTGGCAGTCCTTGACGGCGTTGGCGCACGGGCCTTCGCCGTCGAAGAGGCAGAGCAACCCCGCGAGGCCGATGGTCTGGCCGGAGCGGTTGAACACGTACTCGGCCCCCTCCGCCGCGATCCCCAGGCGGTACGGCGCCTGCGCCTTGGCGAGGTCGACCACGCTGATCGGCAGCCCGCTCGCGAGCGACACCGCGTTGCACGCGTCGACCGCCAGGTTGATCGCGCCGAGCTTCTCCTCGCCCGCCGCGCGCACCAGGTACTCCGACGCGGGCTTCCCGCGGCCGGTCGGCCGGTAGCCGCCGTGGCGCAGCAGGTTGCGCACCTCCTTGCGCACCTCCTCGTCGCGTGTGAGCGGCGCGTCGGCCTCGGGACGCAGGAGCGCGAGCAGCGACTCGGGCGAGGGCGACTCGCCCAAGGGCCGTGCGAAGCGCGTCGCGAAGGCGCCGGCGGCCAGCAGCGGGTGTTCGTCTACGGAGATCGTCAGTCCCATCGCGCCTTGGATCCGCGGGTCGCGTCGAGGAAGTCGGCCTGTTCGTCGGTCAGCTGCGTCTGGGCGAAGGCGCGCGTGAGGCGCTCCACGTCGCCCGAGAGCAGCGTGCGCATGTCGAGCAGCAGCTTGCCGTCGGTGATGCGCGCGAACACCGGCGGCTCGGCGGCGCGGAGGCGCGCGGCCAGCTGGTCGGGTCCGAGCTCGGGGTGGGAGACCGCCACGCCGCGGCTGGGCAGCGTAACGGTCGGCGCGCTGCCGCTTCCGGGTTGGGCTTCGGTCACGACGACCTCGGTCTCGAAGCCCGCGTCCAGCGCGCGCAGGTTCAGCGCGACGCGCTCGGCGTCGAGCTCTAGCTCGGACTCGCCCGCGATCATGCGCGCGCGCGACGGGATCTCGTCGCCGCGTCCTTCGAGGTACAGCTCGCACGTCCGCTCCAGCCCCGCGATGGCGACCTTGTCGAGGCGGAGCGCGCGGTAGAGCGGGTTCTTGCGCAGCCGCTCGATCGCCTCGCGCTTGCCGACCAGGAGCCCGGCCTGCGGGCCGCCCAGCAGCTTGTCGCCCGAGAACATCACGACGTCGACGCCCGTCTCCACCGCGTCGAGCACCAGCGGCTCCTGCCCCAGCCTGCCGGCGAGCGGCGTGGCGCGCGCGGGCTCGAGCAGCCCCGAGCCGAGGTCGAGCGCGGTGGGGATCGAGAGCTCGTGCCCCAGCGCGGCGAGCTCGGCCTCTCCCACCTCCTCGGTGAAGCCGACCACGCGGTAGTTCGAGGTGTGGACCTTCAGCAGCAGCCCGGCGCCTCCCGCGGCCTCGCGGTAGTCGCCGATCCGCGTGCGGTTGGTCGTGCCGACCGCGGCCAGGTGCACGCCGGCGCGCTCCATCACGTCCGGCAGGCGGAACGAGCCGCCGATCTCGACCAGCTCGCCGCGGCTGACGACCACGTTCTTGCCGGCGGCGAAGGTCGACAGCGTGAGCACCACGGCCGCCGCGTTGTTGTTCACGGCGATGCCCGCTTCGGCGCCGGTCAGGCGCGAAAGCAGCACCGACAGGCGATCGTCGCGGCGGTTGCGGGCACCGGAGAAGCGCTCGACCTCCAGCACGACGTACGAGCGGGCCGCCGCCTCCATCGCCGCCGCCGCCTCGGGGTGCACCGGAGCGCGGCCGAGGCCGGTGTTGAGGATCACGCCGGTCGCGTTGACGAGGCGCGTCATGCCGCTCTTGTGGTCCTTGAGCAGGCGCCGGGCGAGGGCGCGGCGCAGGCCGCCATCCGCGAGCCGCTCGCGCAGCCCGGCGGCGTCGAGCTCTCCGGCGCGGATCTCGCCGCGCCAGGCGTCGAGCGTCTCCTGCAGCAGGCCGAGGCCCAGCTCGCGCCCGACGACGTCGAGCCGCGAGGCCACCTCGGGATCCTGCAGTACCTCGTCGACCGAGGGCAGGAGGCGGTAGGGGTTCTCGCGCTCGGGCTGCGTGCGTTCCTTCGTCATGAGGGCAGAACAGTGTCGCCCGCGCTGCCCTTCCTTGCCAGCGCTCCGTAGGATGCCGCGATGGCCCCCCGCTGGCGTACGCGTGAACCCGACCCCGAGCTGGTGCGAAAGCTCTGCCGCGAGACGGGGCTGCCGCGCGTCGTCGCCCGCATCCTGGTGGCCCGGGGCCACGAGGACGGCGGCGCCACCGAGCGGCACCTGCGCGCGAGCCCGATGGGCCTCCACGACCCGTTCCTGCTGCCGGGAATGGAGGCGGCCGCGGACCGGCTCCAGCGGGCCATCCGGGACGGCGAGACGATCCTGGTCCACGGCGACTACGACGTGGACGGAGTGACCGGCACGTCGCTCCTGATGCGGCTGCTCTCGCTCGTCGGCGCGCGGGCGGCGTGGCACATCCCGAACCGGCTGACCGACGGCTATTCGTTCGGGCCGCACTCGATCGCGCGCGCCGAGGAGACCGGCGCCGGCGTCGTGATCAGCGTCGACAACGGCACCTCGGCGCACGAGGTGATCGGGCAGCTCAAGGAGCGCGGCGTCGACACGGTCGTGACCGACCACCACGAGGCCTCGCCCGGGCCGCTGCCCGACGCCGCGGCGATCGTAAACCCCAAGCTCCCCGGCTCGACCTACCCCTGGCGCGAGCTGTGCGGCGGCGCGGTGGCGTTCAAGCTGGCCTGGGGACTGGCGCAGCGGCTGTCGGGCGCCAAGCGCGTGTCGCCCGAGCTCAAGGGCTTCCTCGAGGACGCCATGGCCTACGTCGCGATCGCCACGGTGTGCGACGTGGTGCCGCTGCTCGACGAGAACCGCATCTTCGCCCGCGGCGGGCTGAAGGCCCTGGAGCAGACCCAGAACCCGGGGCTGCGGGCGATGCTCGGCGTCTGCGGGCTGCTCGGCCGCCGGCTCTCGGCCGACGACGTCGGCTTCCAGGTCGGCCCAAGGATCAACGCGAGCGGCCGGCTGGGCAGCGCACAGCGCGCGGTCGACCTCCTGCTCGCGAGCGACGAGGAGAGCGCGCGCCGGCTGGCGGGCGAGCTCGAC
Source organism: Planctomycetota bacterium (assembly GCA_039029355.1). GTDB lineage: Bacteria > Planctomycetota > UBA1135 > UBA1135 > JBCCGI01. The sequence continues at coordinate 81,066 of JBCCGI010000023.1, read as the reverse complement.
GAGCTGAACAACCGCCGCAAGGAGATCGAGTCGGGAGTGCTGGCGGAGGCGCGCGCCCAGGCGACCGACTTCGCCGACGCCGACGAGAACCCCGTGCTGGTGCTCGCCGGCGAGGGCTGGCACCAGGGCGTGGTCGGCATCGTCGCGGCGCGGATCACCGAGGAGATGGGCCGTCCGGCGATCGTGATCGGCCTCGACGGCGAGCTCGGCCGCGGCAGCGCGCGCACGGTCGCGGGCTTCCACGTGCTCGAAGCGATGTCCGGCGGCGCCGAGCACATGCTGCGCTTCGGCGGCCACGCCCAGGCGGCGGGCTGCGAGGTGCGGCCTGAGCGCGTCGACGACCTGCGCCGCGCGATCTGCGCCAAGGCGCGCACCATGCTCGACGGCGGCGGCTTCGAGGCGCCCGAGCTCTGGATCGACGCCGAGCTCGCCTTCGAGGACGTCGGCCAGGAGTTGATGAGCTGGGTCGACCGCCTCGAGCCCTTCGGCGAGGGCAACGCCGAGCCGGTCTTCCGCGCCCGCGATCTGCGCCTGGCCGAGCCGCCGCGCGAGGTGGGACGCGAGGGCGGGCACCTGCTCGTGCGCCTGCGGCGCGGCGACCACGCGCTCAAGGCGATGGGCTTCGGCCTCGGCGGCCGCATCGGCGAGCTGGCCATGGGCCGCCCGATCGACGCGGCCTTCAGCCCGCGCTGGAACACGTTCCGGGGCGAGACGAACCTCGAGCTGACGCTGCACGACTTCCGTTCGGAGTAGGCTCGCCCCATGAAGCGGGCCCGGGGGTGCGCGCGGAACCTGGAAGGCAGGTGCGGGAGGATGCGGCTCGGGACCGCCGTCGGCGTCGCGGTCGCGTCGTTCGCAGTCGGCGCGCTCCTGATCGCCGTGGCGACCCTCGCGCCCTGGTCCGCGGGCATCGGTCCGCCGGCCCAGCGGTCCGGCCATCGCATCGAGGGCAGGGTCCTGCTCGACCCGGGCATCCCGGCCGGCAGCTTCTTCGCGAACCTCCGGCCCGAGAGCTACGGCGAACACCGGGCTCCCGGCCGGACGACGCTGTGGCCGCGGGGTGGCTTCGCGTTCGACGAGATGCCGTCCGGATCGGCCCGCTTCACGCTTTGGATCCACGGGGTGAGAGGAGCCTGCCTGGAGACGCGCATCGAGATCGGCGCGAAGCCGGTCCAGAACCCCGTCGAGCTCGCCGAGCTCGACCTGCGCAGAGAGCTGCAGGCGATCGACATCGAGGTGGTCGACGGGAGCGGTGGCCCCATCGAGACCGCGACCGTCTGGCTGTGGAACGAGGCCTCCGGCGTCTGCGGCGGCTTCTCGACGCGTGGCGGTCCCGTCACGACGGTGACCTCTCGGTCGCCGCTTCACGTGGAGGTCGAAGCCGACGGCTACCGCAGGCGACGCCAGGAAGGCGTGGTGGCCTCGCGCGTCGCCGTGCTCGAGCCCGGTCTGCCCGTAACGCTGGACCTCAGGTGCGAGGACTTCCCCGCCCCGCCGGTGGTCGTGGGCGTCGACGCTTGGCTCGAACCGCCTGGGCACCTGCCTCCGCGGACGCCGATCATCGACCCCGGCGGCGAGGGGATCCTCCTCCGTCGCCACGGTCCGCGGACAAAGATGGAGGGGCCGGGCGAGTGGACCGTGCTCCTCCCCGAGCCGGGGGTCTGGAGCTTCTCCGTCTACCTCGAGCGGCCGCTAACCTCGCGCCACCGCTATCGCCGGGTCGAGCTGGGCCTGCCTCCTTGGACCCTGGAAGTGGCCGAGGCGCAGGTCGCAACATCGCTCGTGCTAGCGCTCTCGTCCGCGGCGATCGAAGAGGCGCTCGGGCGGATGGACTAGCGTCCGGGCTGCGGGGACTCTCGCCCTCCCGCGGCGCTTGCGCCCTCGCGGCGGCGGTGCGATGCTCTTCGCCTCCCCCCCCACTCCGAACCCAAGGAGACCATGCGCCGCTCCCTTCCCGTCGCCCCCGCCGTATTCGGGGCGCTCCTCTTCGGAGCGCTGACCATGTCCAACCAGGAGTCCGCCCCGGTGATGCTGGGCGAGGGCGAGCACCTGTACCGCTGGGTGCCCGGCTGGGGCCAGCTGCCGGACGGCTCCGACTTCGGCAACACCCACGGCTGCATCATGGTCGACCGCGCCGGCCGGGTGTACGTGAACACCGACACCGAGCGCTCGGTGGTGGTCTTCGAGGCGGACGGCACCTACGTCGACGCCTGGGGCGGCGAGGAGCTCAAGGGCGGCATCCACGGCATGGTGCTGCGCGAGGAGGACGGGCAGGAGTTTCTGTACGCGACCCACCTGTCGCGCCAGGAGGTGCTGAAGCTCACGCTCGACGGCGAGATCGTCTGGGCGTTCGGCTACCCGGAGGAGTCCGGCCTCTACGACGACCCCGGCCGCTTCCGGCCGACCAGCGTCGCGGTGGCGCCGAACGGCGACATCTACGTGGCGGACGGCTATGGGCTGTCGTGGATCCACGTGTTCGGCAAGGACCGCGCCTACAAGCGCACGCTCGGCGGCCACGGCACGCTGCGCGGCCAGTTCCGCACCTGCCACGGCATTGCGATCGAGGAGTGGAACGGGCAGCCCGCGCTCCTCGTCGCGGACCGCGAGAACGGGCGCATCCAGGTGCTCGACCTCGAGGGGCGCGTGCTCGGCGTCTTCGACCAGGAGCTGCGCCGGCCCTGCAACGTGCAGTACGCCGATGGCGCCATCCTGGTGCCGGACCTGGCCGGGCGGGTCACGATCCTCGACGGCGAGGGCAAGCTCATCACCCACCTCGGCGACAACCCCGACGAGGCCAAGCGCGCGCGCAACGACGTGCCGAAGGAGCAGTGGGTCGACGGCCAGTTCCTGTCGCCGCACGGCGCGCGCTGGGACGCCCAGGGCAACCTGTACGTCATGGACTGGAACCGCTGGGGCCGCATCTCGAAGCTCGAGCGGCAGCGGTGATCGGCCGGCTCCCCGCGGCCTTCGCCGGGCTCCTGGCGCTGGCCGCGTTCGCCCAGGAGCCCGACGAGCCGGCGACGCTCGACCCGCTTGGGACCGGGGAGCACGTCTACGAGTGGGTCCACGACTGGGCGCGCCTGCCCGAGGGGACCGAGCTCGGCTACACGCACGGCTGCATCGCGATCGACTCGGCCGACCGCGTGTACGTCCAGACCAACGGCCCCGAATCGGTCTTCGTCTTCTCGCCCGACGGCGAGCTGCTGCGTACCTTCGGCGACGAGCTCGCGGGCGGCCTGCACGGCATGACGCTCGTCGAGCAGGGCGGCGAGGAGCTGCTCTACCTCACGCACCTCGAGGGCGAGGTCATCCAGTGCACCCTGGAGGGCGAGATCCGCTGGCGGCTCGGCTACCCCGAGGAGTCGGGCAAGTACGAGGACGGCGAGCGCTACCACCCCACCGGCGTCGCGGTGTCGAAGACGGGCGACTTCTTCGTGGCCGACGGCTACGGGCGCCACTGGATCCACCGCTACGACAAGGACCGCAACTACGTGGCGTCGTTCGGCGGTCCGGGCAAGGACAAGGGCCAGCTGCGCAACCCGCACGGGATCTGGATCGAGGAGCGCGATGGGCGCGAGATCCTGATCGTCGCCGACCGGCAGAACCGCCGGCTGCAGGTGTTCGGGCTCGACGGCAAGCCGCTGCGTGTGCTCACCGACGGCATCCGCCGGCCGTGCACGGTCGCGCGCGGTGCCGACGGCTGCCTCGTCGTGCCGGACATCGACGGCAAGGTCACGTTGCTCGACCCCAAGGGGCGCCTCTTGACGCACCTCGGCGAGCACCCCGACCCCAAGATGCGCGACCGCAAGGACGTGCCGCGCGCCGAGCAGCAGCCGGGGCTCTTCTACTCGCCCCACGGCGCGCAGTGGGACTCTTCCGGCGACCTCTACGTGGTCGAGTGGCTTGAGGAAGGCCGCTTAACGAAGCTACGCCGGGTGCGGCGCTAACCGCATCCGGCGCAGCGGGTGTGATTCGTTGCGCGCCGCGGCGCGTACGCGCCTACGGCACGATCTTCATCGGCACCGCGTTGCTAGCCCAGTCGGGGCCGTCGTTGAAGCCGCCGGCCGCGGACAGGAAGGCGTGGTCGAGCGAGAAGCCGACCAGCAGCGGGCTCAGCACTCCGCCGACATCGAGCTGCGCCGTGGCCCTGCCGTTGCCGTTCAGGACGCCGAAGAAGCCCGTCGAGAAGCCAGCCGAGGAGAACAGCGTCAGGTCGGTGAAGGCGTCCCAGTTGAGCGGCAGGATCACGTCGCCGAAGGCCGTGCCGGGGTGGATGCCGCTGGCCGAGCTGAGGATCTGATACGTCTCGAAGGCGTGCTCGGGTCCCGCGTCGATGAAGAGCGTCTGTTCGCCGGAGCCGACCGAGACCTCCTCGGTGTCCGCAAAGAAGTCCAGGCGCTTGACGATCATCACCCAGTCCGAGTTCGGATCGGAGGGCGGCTCGCCGAGGCCGACGATGTCGCCGCCGGGCTGCGACCACGGAAGCCCGACGTCCTGTCCGTTGCGCGGGTTGCGCCAGCGGAACAGGAAGCGCGAGGTCGGGTTGAAGGCCGTCAGGTCGAGGCTGCCGGACGGCGAGGCGTCGGGCAGGTAGATCGCGGTGTCGCCGCGCTCGGACTGGAACACCTCGCCGCCGCCGAAGGCCTGCGACTCGCCGTTCAACAGCTGGTCGGCCGGGTCCATCTTCCAGAACTCGAAGTGGTCCTCCAGCACGCGGCGCGCATAGCGCGAGTAGCGCCAGATGTCGGAGCGCGTGCGGAAGTCCTCGAGGCTCTGGTCCCCGCCCAGCGGGAGGCTCTTCCCGCCCAGGTACCACTCGACGTTGCCGCCCGAGAAGAGCACGTCGTACAGCACCTCCTTGCGCATCTCCGTCGCGTTCTCGTCGGAGACGCCCACGTCGGGGGTGCCGTTCTCGTCCATGTCGATCACCCACGGGCGCCCGGCGGCGGCGGTGTTGGCGCGCCACTCCTCGACGTACTCACCCGCGTTCTTGTTGAGGTACTGGATCGAGCTCATCGAGAAATCGTCGTCGCCGAGGAGCGCGAAGTAGTCCTCGAAGTCGTCGGGCTTCGTGTGGACCGTGATCGGGTGGTCATACGGATCGACCGCCGCCAGGTACTCCGCCATGTCGCGCAGCAGCGGGACCGAGTAGTCGTTCTCCTCGGCCAGGTTCCACTTGATGGCGTTGTGGTGCGCGAAGCGCGCGACCAGCTCGCGGAAGAAGAGCTTGCGCTCGAGGCCGAGCTGCCCGTCGTCCAGCCAGTTCTCGTTCGCCCACTCGGTCTCCGAGAGTACGAACTGCAGCTGGATGCCCTTGCGCATCGCGTGGTTCAAGACCGTGTTCCACTGCTCCAGCCGGCTGACGTCGTAGTGCGTCTTGCCGTACTCGGTCTTCACGTAGGTGAGGAACGGCGTCGTCTCCTGGCCGTCGCCGCCCATGTTCATGGGCAGGAAGTAGACCGCGTTGACGCCCTGCGACGAGAGGTAGTTCAGCGCGCCGATCAGCCCCTTGATCCCGTTGGGCGAGCCGGGCGTCCCCTCCTCGGGGTCGCCGGGGTTCCAGTCGGAGACGTGCGGCGCGTAGTCGTGGATGACGCTGTTCGCCAGCCCGCCCACGTCCTGCACGTTGTCGAATCCCGAGTACCCGAGCAGGTTCTCGGGGCTGTTCGTGCCGGTCTTCAGGAAGTAGGTGCCGTCCTGGAAGCGCAGGTAGTGCTCGCCGACGTACTGGAGCCGCCCCTTGCCCTGGAAGCCCTTGGCCCCCTCGGGCGGGTCGACGTCGACGGTGCCGGTCGCGCCGTCGAAGAAGACCGGCGATCCGGCGTCCGGGTCCAGGCTGATCGAGACGTCGTCGCCCTGGCGGAAGGATGCCGTCCAGGTCCAGCTGCCGACCTCGTCGGGCGTGAAGCGCGCCTTCCAGACGTCGCCCTCCCCCGAGCCCTGGCCGTCGCCGTCGAAGAATCCTGGCACGTCAAAGATCGCCCCTGAGGGGGCCTGCCACTCGACCTGCAGGCGGTAGTCGCGGAAGACGTTTGGCGTGCTGCTCGACTCGTCGGAGTCGAGCCCGACGAACGTCAGCTCGAGTGGGCTCCAGAGGTTGGCGGTAGCTTGCCCGCCGCTGCTGAGGTTGCCCACCTCGCCGCCGAAAACCACACCCACCACCGCGCTCCAAGCAAGCACCGCATAGAGCGGTACCACCATGCCGTTCTTCATCTGCCCCCCAAGAGCTCCTTCTAGCTGGTCGACCTGAGTGTCGACCGTTGCCGGCTTCCCTCCGGCGGCGCCCTCTTTCGACCGGGTGGGGCGACAACCTGAAGCCGAACGTTAGGCGGGGCGCACGGAGCCGCGGGCGGCGCTAAAGAAAGTTAACTCCCTCCCTCGCGCAGGGGTGGCCTGCGGCGGGAATGGCTTAACGGTACTTCATGACAAAGTCGGCATGGCCGGCTCTGTAAGCGTTCAGCAGCTGGGTTGCATCGCCGTTCCAGAGCGGCTCGATCAAAGCGTCGCTGCGCATCGGCTCGGTCGCGATGCGCCAACCGTCGGCGGTACGGTAGACGAACTCGTCGCGGATGAGCACGTCCTCGGCCTCGCCCACGCGGCGCGCGTGGCGCGTGACCACCAGCGCCCAGTCGCCCGCGACGACGTGCTCGTGCGCCGAAAGCGCCAGCTCGCCCGTCTCCATCATCGCGCCGGTTGCGCCCAGCGATTCCGCGAGCTTCTCCTGACGCGCCGCGTCCGCCATCGGCAGCAGCAGCGTGCGCGCGTCGCCGTACTCGCCGCCCAGGAGCGCGTCGTAGAAGCGCTGCACGGTCGCGGTCGGCGAGAGCTCGGCGGCGACCGCCGGCGCCGGTTCGTCGGCGCCACCGCCACCGCTCGCCTCGGAGCCACAGCCCGCGAGCAGGATCACGAGAGACGCAGCGAGCGCCGCCTTCACGCGGCCTCGCCCGCCGCGGGGCGCTCCTTGTCCTTCCCGCCGCCGCTCAGCACGAACGTCAGGAGGAAGCCCGCCACCACCAGCCCGACCGAGCCGGCGATCTGTCCGAAGCCGGGACGGAAGCGCTCGAGCTCGAGGCCCTTGGCCTTCAGGTCACCGCGCGTCGCGCCGGCGTACTCAATGCGCAGCTCCTGGGAGCGCGCGATGTCCCAGTCGACGCCGAACTCCTCGCGAACCTCGTCCAGATCACGGCCCTCGACCAGCGCCAGCACCGCCTTCTGCTCCTTCTTCGTGGAGAGGTCCGGGTGCACCGACTCCTGGAACGGCCACAGCCCCAGCACCGCGCCCAGCAGCAGGCCGAGCAGGAGCCCGTGCGACGGCCCCTGGAAGCGTGCGAGGAAGAACTTCAGCACGTTCGACAAGAGGCCGATGCCCGCCGCGGCCCCGACCGCCACCGGCACCACGATCGCGGCCGACGCGCCGACGTCCTCGCGGATCGCGCTCGCCGACAGGCTCCCGATGACCACGTCGTACATGCCGAAGATCAGGAGGATGTACGAACCCGACACGCCGGGCAGGATCATCGACGAGGCCGCGAGCGCGCCGACCAGCGCGAAGGCGACCACGTTGTGCGGCACCGAGGCCGACCGCAGCCCCACGAACAGCGCGATCATCAGACCGAGCCCCGCCGCACCGGCTACGAAGACCGGCAGCGACAGCGGGCGCGCGAGCCGGAACAGCTCCGGCGCGCCGCCGAGCGTCATGCCGATGAAGAGGCTGTACATCACCCAGCGATAGTTGGACACGAGCCACACCGCCGGCCCCGACAGTCCGATCAGCGCGACCACCAACCCCGTCCCGAGGAACGCCAGGAACAGGATCAGCGACCGGGACAGCTTCAGGGTCGTCAGCTCGGCCACCGCGCCGATGAAGCGCTCGTAGAGCCCCATCGCGAGCACCATCGTCCCGCCGCTGACGCCGGGGACGAGGTTCGCGAGGCCCATCAGGAAACCGGTGGCGAGGACGCGCAGGGGGGGAGTTTCGCGGTTCGACATACGCTCAGGGGTTCAGGCTTCTCCCACCCTATCGGCAGGGACGGCGGATTCCTCGTCCTCGATCCGAACGCGCGCGACGACTCCCGAGAGCCGGGAACGGACGCGGAAGAGGAGCACGACGGCCACCGCCGCGAGCCCGGCCACCAGCCCCCACCAAAGGCCCGCGGGCCCGAGGCGTCGCTCGAAGGCCATGTACCAGCCGAAGGGAATCCCAACGGCCCAGAAGCCGAAGAGGTGCACCAGCATCGGGATCCGGGTGTCACCGGCTCCGCGGAGCACCCCGCCGGACACGACCTGCGCGCCGTCGAAGACCTGGAAGATGCCGGCGACCGGCAGCAGCGTCACGGCGACCGCCAGCACGCCCGCCTCGTCGGTGTAGGCGCGCGCCAGGGTGCCGGGGAGGAGCAGGAAGAGCGCCGAGGTCAAGCTCATGAAGAGCAGCCCCCCGAGGAGCGCCACCGCCGCCGCGCGGCGCGCGCCGGGCGAGTTGCCGCGCCCGATCTCGTTGCCGACCCGCACCGACGCCGCCATCGACATGCCGAGCGGCACCATGAACGCCAGCGCCGCCAGGTTCAGCGACACCATGTGCCCGCCGATCATCGCCGAGCCGGGGTGGTCGGTCAGCGACGCGATGTCGGACTCCAGGCCCAGCTCGGCCCCGACCTTGCCCATCAGGAGCGCCACGATGCTGAAGGCGCCGATCTCGAGCATGAACTGCACGCCGATCGGCGCCCCCAGCCCCAGCATCCGCAGCAGCGGGCGCAGCGTGAGCGCCCCGCGCCGCAGCGGGCGCAGGTGCGGCCACAGGAGCGGCCCGGCGAAGACGAACAGCGCGCCGACCTGCGTCGCGCGCGCCACGACCGTCGCCCACGAGCACCCGACCGCGCCCATCTTCGGCAGCCCGAAGTTGCCGTGGATCAGCATCCAGTCGAGCGCCGCGTTCAGCACGTTCGCGCACACGATGGTCAGCACCAGGGGCCGCATCTTGTGCTGCGCCTGGAGGCTCTGCCGCAGCGCCACGAAGAGCAGGAACGCCGGCACGCCGAACACCGAGACGCGGCAGTAGTCCGCCGCGATCGGGATCACCTCGGCGGGCTGGTCGAACAGCTCCAGCGCCGGGCGCGCGAGCAGGATCAGCCCGACGACCGGCGCGGACAGCAGCAGCGCGAGCAGGAGCCCGCGCTGCATCGCGCGCGAGATCGCGGGCTCGTCGCCGGCGCCGAAGGCCTGCGACACGATCGGGTCCAGCGCCTGCAGGCACCCCAGCCCGAAGCACAGCATCCCGAAGTGCCAGGTGTTGCCGATGGCGACCGCGGCCATCTCGACGTCCGACACCCGCCCCATCATGAGCGTGTCGACGACCCCCATCAGCATCAGGCCGACCTGAATCGTGATGACCGGCAGCGCCAGGCGGAGCTGGTCGCGGATCTCTCTCCTCCACGGCGACATCCGCGCTACCGTAGCCGCGCCACGGCTAGGAGTCCGTTGAAGAACTCGCGATCCACAGAAGGCCGGGTGAATTCGTCGTGGCAAGGCGCGCCGACGACGCGTATCCACTGAGAGACTCGGAGGAGGCACAAACGCCGCCACGGCGGATTCAGGCGATCTGCTGTGGATCGCGAGCTCGGGCTCCTACCGATCGAGCGGGAAGACGACCTCGTACGACTCCATCGCGGCGAGCTCGACCGTGGTCTCCTCGGCGTACCCGGCGGCCTTGTCCTCGGCCCGGATGCGCACGTAGAAGGGCGGCACGCTGACCAGCACGGGATCCCCCGGGGGCAGGTCGATCACGTCGAAGCGCACGTTGTCGCCGCTGTAGAGGCGCGCGCGCACCCCGGTGAGGTCGCCCTCGTAGCGCACGCGCACGTTCCCGGCCGGGCGCAGCTCGACCTCGACCCCCGAGACCTCGGCGCCGGCGCGGGTCTCGATGCCGGTCTCGTAGCCGATCAGGACCTCGCCGCCCTCGCCCTCCCCCGCCACGATGACGACGTCGTACCAGCCGGGCGCGAGCGAGTCGATCGAGAAGGTGCCGTCCTCGTCGAGCCCGAAGGAGACGATGAAGCCGCTGGTCTCGGTGCCGTCGGTCGGCAGCACGCGCACCGTCGCGTCCTCCACCGCGGGCACGGCGCGACCGGAGATCGACCCGCCGCGCGAGAGGATCAGCCGCACGTCCTGCGCTCCCGCCTCAACCTCGACCGCGTTCCAGATGCCGTAGCCCTGGTACTCGGCCTCCAGCCCGATGGTCCCAGGCACCAGCGGGCCCAGGCGGAAGCCCCCCGCCGTGTCGGTCGCCGTGGCGCTCAGCACGCCGTCCGCGCCCTCGGGCCAGCCGCTGACCTCCGACCCCGGTACCGGCGAGCCGTCGGGGAGCTCGACCGTGCCGGTGATGTAGAGCCCACGCCACACGACCAGCTCGCGCGCCAGCTCGGGCTGCGCACCGGTGACGTGCAGCTCCTCGAGGAAACGCGCGACGTCCTCGGGGCTCTCGTCGCGCGGCACCGGCCCGAGCACGAAGCGCCCCGGCGGCACGCCGCCCAGGTCGAAGGCGCCGTCGTCCTCGCTGACGCAGCTCGCGACGACCGAGCCGGGATTGGCGCGGCGCAGGTAGCGCGCGCGTGCTCCGCGCGCCTCGTAGAGCATCACCGGGAGCCCCGCCACCGGCTTGCCGTGCTGGTCGACCACGCGCCCGAAGACGCGCGCCGCGGTGCCCAGGGTCCAGTTCGCCTCGCGCGCTTCGCTGGCGCCCAGCGCCCACCGTGTGGGCTCCTGGCGCACCGTCTCGCCGCCGCGCAGCAGCCGTACGAGCATCCGTGCGAGCGCGGGAACCGCCAGCTCGTACGTCCCGTCGGCCGCGGTGACCGCCGTGGGAGCCAGCGGCCGGCTGAAGCCCGGCGGCGGCCCGGTGCCGTCGGGGTCGAACAGGTCGCGCCCGTTGAGGAGCCCCTGCACCTGCACGCCCGCCAGCGGCCCCTCGCGAACGCCGTCGACGCGGCCGTAGAGGTACGCGGCGCGCGCCAGGCGCAGGCGCACCTCCCCGCCCTCGGCCGCCGCGACCTCGGCGGCGGGGTGCAGGAAGAGCGACGTGTAGCCCTCGGCGTCGATCCGCCCGTAGACGCCGCCCCAGGTCGCGACGCTCACCTCGACGTAGCCGCTGTCGTCGGACTCGGTCGAGTCCAGCAGCTCGTCGTCGCCCAGGCGGCGCACCTCGAGGCGCGCCCCCGCGACCGGCTCGCCCTGCTCGCGCCCGGCCGCACGGCCGCGGAGGACGTACGGCGTCGGCTCGGGATAGGCGAGGCGCAGCTCGCGCTCCTCGCCCGCGGCGAGCGGCGACGTGAAGTGCATCTGGCCGGCCCGATAGCGGAAGTCGCCCAGGGCGACCTGCAGCTCGACGCCGGTCGGTGCATCGACGACGCGCAGCCCGTCGCGGCCGGTCTCCTCGCCGGGGCCCGGCAGCTCGATCGACGTCGCCTCGCCCTTGCGCGCCACGCGCACGAGCACGCCCGCGAGCGGGCGGCCGGTCACCTCGGACACGACGGTGATGCGCAGGCGCGCGGCGCCGGGGTCCTCGGCGGCCGGCGCGGGCTCGACCGCGACCTCGGCGCGCTGCTCGGCCTCGACGGCGGGCACGTGCTCCAGCTCGGCCTGGGGTCGGCGCGCGATCGAGGCCTCGTCGCCGGGGGCGGTCGGCGCCGAGGAACCCGCGCCGCGGTCGCCGGACAGCAGCGTGAGGACGGCGGCTGCGCCGAGGCACAGGACCGCGAGGACGGCGGCAAGGGAGCGAGGCATGGCCCCGATCCTACCCCGCCGTGCGCGCGAGCGCCGTGCGCCAGAGCCGGGCGCGCGCGTCGCGCTCGAGCCCGGCGACGCGCGCCGCCGCGACCAGCACCCGCGCCGCGAAGCGCCAGCCCGCGGACGCCGGCGGCTCCCAGCCGGCGAGCAGCCCCTCGGCCAACGCCGCGGCGCGCGCCGCGAGGCCGCCGGGCGCTACGCGGGCGCCGCCGAAGGCCGACACCGCGACCGACGGCATGCGGTTCTTGCGCGGGCCGCCCTCGCCCGGCTCGGGCCCGTGCTCGCAGGCGTGGCCCTCGGGCTCGTCGGCCTCGATCGAAAGATGCAGCGAACGCGGCCCCAGCTCGGGCAGGACGACGCCCGCCGCGAGGATCTGCCCGAGCGCGTGCCCGAGCGCGAGCGCGCCCTTGCGGCGGGCCGCGGGCGACAGCGCCTCGCCCAGCCAGCGCTCCAGGGTCTCGTGCCCGTCGAGCTCGCGCGTCACCAGGAAAGAGGCGCGCGCGAAGAGCCCGCCCTCCCCCGCGCCGACCGCCAACAGCTCGGGCGTGCCGATGCCGTGCGCGCGCAGGTGGCAGGCGACGTTCCAGGCCCGCTCGGCCAGGCTGAGGCTGCGTGGAGCGGTGAAACGCACCCGGACCAGCTCGCCGAGGGACGAGCGGTGGAAGCGCTGGAGCCGCAGCCAACCGGTGCCGGCTCCGCGCGGCTTCCCGCCGCGGCGCCCGTCGGGGCCGACCGTGCCCGGGAGCGGGTAGCGAACCAGCGACTCGCGCTCGCCGGACGCCAGCACGGAGCCCCGCGAAGGCAGCCGGTCGACGGCCAGCAGCTCGACCGCGTCGTCGACGCCGAGCGCCGCCAGGTCAGGCACACCGGGCGCCAGTTGGACTCGGACCTCGTTCACCGCCGGAGCTTATCCGCCGCGCGCGCCCCGCAGCACGTTCCGGCGCGAGAAGTCGCGCTCCTCGCCCGCTATGCTCGCCCCCATGTCCCGCCTCTTCCTCCTCGACGGCACCGCCCTCGCGTACCGCTCGCACTACGCCCTCGCCAGGTCCGGGCTGACCGACGCCGACGGCAACCCGACCAGCGCCACCTACGGCTTCACGACGACGCTGCGGCGCATCCTCGAGGTCGAGAGCCCCGACCTCATCGCGGTCGCGCTCGACGCCCGCGGCAAGACCTTCCGCCACAAGCGCTTCGCCGACTACAAGGCCACGCGCGAGCGCGCGCCCGAGGAGATGATCGAGCAACTCGAGAACATCCGCGAGGTCGTCCGCGCCCACGGTATCCCGCTGTTCGAGGTCGAAGGCTACGAGGCCGACGACGTGATCGGCACGCTGGCGAAGCGCGGCGAGGAGGCCGGGCACGAGGTGCTGATCGTCACCGGCGACAAGGACCTGATGCAGCTCGTCTCCGAGCGCGTCAAGCTCTACAACGTCTTCAAGCCGGGCGTCGAGCTGGTGGTGCAGGGCATCGATGCGGTGCAGCAGAAGTTCGGCACCACGCCCGAGCACATCATCGACGTGCTCGCGATCATGGGCGACTCGTCGGACAACGTGCCCGGCGTGAAGGGCATCGGCGAGAAGGGCGCGATCAAGCTGATCTCGGAGTTCGGCTCGGTGCCCGCGCTGCTGGAGCGCCTCGACGAGGTGAAGGGCAAGACCAAGGAGAAGCTGGAGGCCAGCCGCGACGACCTCGTGATGTCGCTCGAGCTGGTGACGCTCGACACCGACGTCCCGCTCGACCCGCCCTTCGACTCGATCGGCGCGCCCGCACCGGACGAGGCGGCGCTGGTGCAGCTCTTCCGCCGGCTCGACTTCCAGAGCCTGGTCGAGAAGGTCGCCGCGGAGGCGCCGCCGGACCTGCCGCGCAACTACGTCACGGTGCTCGACGAGCAGACCCTGGAGGCGATGGTCGCCGAGCTGCGCGCGGCGGGCCGCTTCGCGCTCGACACCGAGACGACCAGCCTGTTCCCGCTCGAGGCCGACCTGGTCGGGCTGTCCTTCTCGGCCGCCGACGGGCGGGCCTTCTACGTACCGTGCAACGCCGAGCCGCCGGTCGTCGCACCGGACGAGGACGGCGACGCAACCGCGGCGCTGCTCGCGCGCCTCGAGCCGCTGCTCACCGACCCCGCGCACGAGCTCGGGGGGCAGAACACCAAGTACGACTGGCTCGTGCTCGCCCACCACGGCCTGCGCCTGCCGCCGCCGGCCTTCGACACGATGGTGGCGAGCTTCTGCGTGGCGGGCTCGCAGCGGCGCCACAGCCTCGACTCCCTGGCGCTGCACTACTTCGGGCTGAAGAAGATCCCCACCACCGAGCTGATCGGCACGGGCCAGAAGCAGATCACGATGGCCGAGGTGCCGCTCGAGCAGGTCGCCGAGTACGCCTGCGAGGACGCCGACTTCACCTGGCGCGTGCACGCGCCGCTGGCGGCCGAGCTCGAGGAGGGCGGCTCGCAGGCCCTGTTCCACGACCTGGAGATGCCGCTGGTGCCGGTGCTCGGCGCGATGGAGGAGCGCGGCATCCGGCTCAACGTCGACCTCCTGACCGCCGCCGGCGAGTCGATGGAGAAGGAGATCGACGCGCTGGTGTGGGACATCCAGGAGCTGGCCGGCGAGAACCTCAACGTGAACAGCACGAAGGTGCTGGGCGAGGTGCTCTTCGAGAAGCTGCGCATCCAGGACCAGGCCGGCGTCAAGCGGCCGAAGCGCACCAAGACCGGCTGGGCGACCGACGCGGAGACGCTCAGCTCGAAGTACGGCGACGTGCCGATCGTGCAGAAGCTGCTGCTCTACCGCGAGGTCGCCAAGCTGAAGAGCACGTACGTCGACGCCCTCCCCCGCTACGTGAACGAGGAGACCGGGCGCGTGCACTGCTCGTTCAGCCAGGTTTCGGCCGCCACCGGGCGCCTGGCCTCGTCCGACCCGAACCTCCAGAACATCCCGGTCCGCACCGAGCGCGGGCGCAAGCTGCGCGAGGCCTTCGTGCCGCCGCTCGACGACGAGCGCGGCCGCTGGGTGCTCCTGGCCGCCGACTACAGCCAGATCGAGCTGCGCGTCATGGCGCACCTGTCCGGCGACGAGAACCTGCGCGAGGCCTTCCACGCCGGCCACGACATCCACGCCGCGACCGCGAGCCGGATCTTCGACGTGATGCCCGAGCTGATCACGCGCGAGATGCGCAGCCAGGCCAAGGTGATCAACTTCGGGCTGCTCTACGGCATGGGCCCGTCGCGCGTGGCGCGCGAAACCGGCCTGTCGATCACCGAGTCGCGCGAGTTCATCGACCGCTACTTCGGCGCTTTCCCGAAGGTGCGCGGGTGGATCGACGGCCTGCTCGAAGCGGCGCGTGAGACCGGCTACGTCGAGACGCTGCTCGGCCGCCGGCGCCGCACGCCGGACATCAACTCCAAGAACTCGCGCGCGCGCAGCTTCGCCGAGAACGCGGCGGTCAACACGCCGGTGCAGGGCTCGGCGGCCGACATCATCAAGCGCGCGATGATCGACCTCGAGCGCGAGCTCTCCGCCTCGGCCCTCGCCGGCCGGCTGCTGCTGCAGGTGCACGACGAGCTGGTACTTGAGGTGCCCGAATCCGAGCTCGAGGAGACCACCGCGCTCGTGCGACGCTGCATGGAGGAGGCGGTGGTGCTCGACGTGCCGCTCCAGGTCGACGCCGGGCACGGCGCGAACTGGCTCGAGGCCCACTGATGGCGTACGACCTCGCCGGCGAGCGCTACCGCGGGCGCTTCGCCGAGGCGGTCGAGCGCGACCAGGCGCGCGCGTGGCTCGCCGAGGCCCATGGGTGGTTCGAGCGCCGCACGCCCCTCCCGACCGCGTCGTGGAAGAAGGGTGTGGCGCTCTTCCCCACGCCGCTCGGCGACGGCGTCATCAAGCGCGTCGCGCCACGGCGGCGCGCGTTCGAGCGCCGCCGCCGTACGCTGCGCCTGTTCGAGCTCGCGCTGCGGCTCGGCGCCGCCGGCGTCGAGACCGCCCAGCCCTGGGCCGCGTTCCTGCCCCGCCGCGGCGACGACCCGGCGATCCTCTTGGCGGAGCTCGTCGACGTACCCACCCTCTGGCAGTGGATCCGCGTCGGTGGTCCGGGCGACCGCGCGGCCGTCGCCACGGCGCTCGCGGACACGCTGGTGCGGCTGCACCGCGGCCGGCTGCGGCACCGCGACCTGAAGAGCGCCAACGTGCTGCTCGACCCGACGCCGCCCCAGCGCGTGGTGGTGCTCGACCTCGACGGCGCCCGGGCGCGCGACGAGGAGCGGCGCCCCTTCCCCGCCCGTACGCGGGCCCGCGACCTCGCGCGGCTGCGGCTCAGCCTGCAGCTCGCCCCGCGTCCGGAGCTGTTCGACGACGTCTGGCCGCCGCTGCTGGCGCGCTACGCCGCGGCCCTGGGTGACGACCCGGAGCGCCTCGACGCCCCCGCGCGCCGCTGGGCCGAGCGCCACGCGGCGCAGGCCCAGAAGCGCGGGAAGCCGATCGTTTAGCGCCTGGGTTTCGGAAGTTGGGCCGCAGCTCCGATAAGGGCTGCATGCGAACGCTCCGCCGCTCCGTCGCCACGCCCGCCCTCCTGCTCGTCGCCGCCCTCGCGGCCGCGGCGCCGGGCGGGGGCTCGTCCTTCGAGAAGCGCCTGGACGAGGCGCAGACCTTCCTGGGCAACGAGCGCTGGCGCCAGGCCAAGGACGCGCTGCTCGCCGCCCTCGACGAGGCCGAGGGCCGACCCGACGCGCTCCACCGGCTGGCCGAGATCGAGGACGACCTCGCGCTCTGCAGCTTCTTCCTCGCCCACCCGAAGCCGGCGCCGCGCGACGTCGTGGCGGGCGAGCTGATCTCGTACCGCCAGAGCGGCCACCTGCGGCTGCGCTACGGGGGCGGCGGCTTCCCGCCGGGCGACTTCGAGCGCTCGGGCGACTTCTGGATCTTCCCCGGATCGCTCGAGGGCGACCACACCGTGCGGCTCGGGTTGGAGCTCGCGGCCGGCACGCGGATCGAGCTCCTGCGCCAGGACGCGGAGGGCGACGGCTACGCGGTCGCGCTCGTGCCACAGGCGGTCGGGCTCTACCGCACCGAAGGCGGCGACGCCACGTCGCTCGCCGAGGCGCCGTGGTCGCCGGCGGCGGGCGAGCGCAACGTCGAGATCCGACTGAGCCGCGGGCAGCTGTCGGTCTCGCTCGACGGGCGCTCGATCGCCCAGGCAGGCCTCGACGCGGACGCGCGCGGGTCGGGCGTGCTCGCGCTCTCCAACCTGAACAGCCTCGCGTCGCTCGAGCTCGAAGGCCAGGTCGAGCCGAGCTGGGTCGAGTCGCGCATCGACCAGGAGGTCGAAGCCCGCCGCCTCGCCTTCGAGGAGGGCTACGACGTCGACGACGACCTGCCGCGCTGGGTGGTCGACGCCAAGGGCGACATGCGCGCGCGCGCCGGCGAGGCCGACCCCTTCGCCGGCCTCGGGAGCGCCCACCGCCCGGCGCTCGCGCGCGCCAAGCAGCACGACGCCGCCGGCGCCTACGCCGAGGGCCTGATCTATGCCAAGTCGCTGCCCGAGGACGGCGACGGCGAGGTGGCGCGGGAGTGGCTCCACGCCTACTTCCTGCACGCGCTCGAGCGCTACGGCGACGCGCTCCCCCACGCCGAGCGCACGGTCGAGCTGGCGCGCGGCTTCCTGCCGGGGCGGCTGGTGCGCAACGAGGCCTACCAGCACACGCGCTCCGCCGACGCGGCGACCAAGGACGCGCGCGACGGCGCGCGCAGCGTCCCGGCCGAGGCCGAGGCACACGAGCTCCTGGCCGAGCTGCTGTTCATCCAGGGCGACCTCGAAGGGTCGGAGGCCGCGGTGCGCACGGCGATGGACCGCGGGCTCTACTCCGACCAGCTCGAATCGCTCGACCACGTGCTGGCGCGCGCGCGGAGGGGGCCGGCGTGGAGCCGCTCGTTCGAGTACGCCTCGCGCAACTACATCGTGCGCTCCGACATCAGCCGCGAGCTGTGTCGCGACGCGACGGTGGTGCTCGAGCAGGCCAACCTCAAGTTCACGCGCCAGCTCGGTCGCCTGCCGTCGCGTCACTCGGGCAAGGCGGTCGTCTACATCTTCTCGGGCCAGCTCGGCTACCTGCGCTACAGCAGCGGCCTCCTAGGCGGGCTGCCGATGCACACCGCCGGCGTCTACAGCCCCGGGCTGCGGCAGGTCCTCGCCTGGAACCTGCCCGAGCGCGACGACCTGATGCACACGCTGCAGCACGAGGCGCTGCACCAGTTCCTCGACGGCCGCCTGGCCGACCCGCCGGTGTGGCTGCACGAGGGGCTGGCGGAGTACTTCGAGCTGGCCGAGCTCGTGCGCGGCAACTGGAACGACGGCGCGGTGCACCCCGGACACACGGGCATCCTCGACACCTACGGCGACGCGCTGCCGACGCTGGCCGAGCTGATGTCGATGGACGCCGGGCGCTTCTACGGCAATCCGGGCCGCAACTACGCCCACGCCTGGGCGGCGGTGCACTTCTTCCACCACGGGCCGGTGAGGGTGCGGCGGCTGTATCAGGACCTCTTCGACCGGCTCGCGCGCGGCTCTGCGTTCCGCACGGCGCTCGAGGAGGTGCTGCCCGCCGCCGAGCGCGCCGGGCTCGAGGGCGACTTCCGCGCGCACGTCGCCTCGCTGAGCCCGTCCGCGCGCTAGGCCGGCGGACGTCCCTGGACGCACAGCGGGCGCAGGAAGCGCTCGATCGCGGCCGTGCCCACCGACGTGAAGCGCGCGTCGGTCGTCGCGGGCCACGGGCCGCCGTGGTTCATCGCCGCGTCGACCTCGACGCCGGTCGGGAAGCCGTTCCACACGATGCGGCCGGCCTTCTCCTCGAGCGCGGGGAGCAGGCGCTCGGCCAGCTCGCGGTCGGCGGCGTCGGCGTGCACGGTGGCGGTGAGCTGGCCGGCGAGGTGCTCGGCCAGCTCGGGCAGCTGGTCGGGCGCCTCCGCGAGCACGACCAGCGTGGCGGGCCCGAAGACCTCCTCGGAGAGCTGCGGCTCGGCCAGCCACGCGCCCGCGTCGGTCACCGCCAGCGCCGGGCGCGCGGCGGCGCGCGGCGCGTCGTCCTCGGGCCCGGCGGGCTCCGGATCACCGTGCACCTCGACCGCGGGCAGCGCGGCCAGCGCGCGCACCGCCGTGCGGTAGCTGGCGGCGATCCCCGGGCTCAGCATCGTGCCGGCCTCGGCCGCGGAGACGCGCGTGCGCAGATCGCCGAGCAGGCGCTCGGACTCCGCGCCGCGCGCGCAAAGCACCAGCCCGGGGTTGGTGCAGAACTGCCCCACTCCGAGCGTGAGCGACTGATAGAGCCCCGCCGCGATCTCGTCGGCGCGCGCGGCGAGCGCCGCGGGGAGCGCAAACACCGGGTTCTGGCTGCCCATCTCGGCGAAGACCGGGATCGGGTCCGGGCGCGCCGCCGCGACGTCGAGCAGCGCGCGCCCCGCGCCCAGCGAGCCGGTGAACGCCACCGCCCGCGCGCCGGGATGCGCGGCGAGCGCGCGCCCGACCTCGGCTCCGCCGTGCAACAGCGAGAAGCTGCCCGCCGGCGCGCCGCACGCGGCGACCGCGCGCGCGATCGCCTCGCCCACGAGCTCGCACGTGCCCGGGTGCGCGGGGTGCGCCTTGTGTACCACGGGGCAGCCGGCCGCGAGCGCCGCGGCGGTGTCGCCGCCGGCCGCCGAGAAGGCCAGCGGGAAGTTCGACGCGCCGAAGACGACGACCGGGCCGAGGGCGACGCGAGAGAGCCGCAGCTCGGGCCGCGGGGCCGGCTGGCGCCCCGGGTCCGGCGCGAGGTGCGCGGTCTCGGCGCCGAGCCCGGCACGCAGCGCGTCGGCGAAGAGCCGCAGCTGAGAGGCGGTGCGGCCGCGCTCGGACTCCAGGCGCGCGACGGGCAGGCCGGTCTCGCGCGCCGCGCGCTCGAAGAGCGGCGCGCCGAGGGCCTCCAGCTCGGTCGCGATGTGCTCCAGGAGCGCCGCGCGGTCGCCGGGCGCCAGGCGGCGCAGCGGTCGCGCCGCCTCGGCGGCGAGCTCGAAGGCGCGGTCGATCTCCGGCCGCGTCGCGACGTGGAACGAGGGCGCGAGCGCGCCGCCGGTCTCGGGGTCAACCGCGTGCAGCAGCTCGTCGCCGCGGGCGGACAGCGCGTCGCCGAGCCGGTTCTGGCCGTGCAGGTTCATCGGTGCAGCGCGAGGAAGAAGGCCTTGTCGGAGAAGAGCCGCGAGACCGGCGCGATGCGCGCCAGCGTGAGCCCGGCGGCCGCGAGCTCGTCCGCGAGCGCCGCCCGGTCGAAGGCGGGCCGCAGCTTGTCGTGGCGGCGCAGGGTGCGCGAGACGTGCTTCCACGTGCCGCCAAAGCGCACCTCGCCGACCACGCAACGCCGCGCGACGCGCGCCATCTCGCGCAGGATCGCGGCGCGCGACTCGCGCTCGTCGACGTGGAAGAGGAAGCGGACCGACACCACGGCGTCGACCGCGCCGTCGGCGAGCGGCAGGCGCTCCCCGTCGGCCTGAAGGAGCAGCGCGGCCGCGCCGCGGCGCTCGCGGCCCGCGGCCAGCATCTCGCGCGCGAGATCGGCACCCAGCACGCGGTAGCCGGCCGCCGCCAGGTCCGGCAGGAGGCGCCCGGTGCCCGCGGGGAGGTCGAGGACGCTCGAAAGCCCCCCAGCGCGCTCCAGGAGGCCCAGGACCAGGCGTGCGTCGCGGGCGTGCTTGACGCGGCCCAGGCGGCCGCGGAAGCGGCGCTCGTCGTAGACCCCCGCCACGGCCGCGTCGCGCCAATGGTCCTTCTTTTCCGCGTACGCCATGGGTTCGGGACGGCGCATCGTACGCGCCCGGCGGCCCTGGGCACGCCGGGGCCCATGCCCCTTTCCTCCCGTTCACGTCAGGTTTAGAAAGACAGGCGCTTGCCGCCCCCCCGCCCCTTGCCGATAATGCTTCGCTGACGGGCTCGCAAGGGCTCCGCGGGACCAGACCCGCGGGCGGAGTCCGTCCCTCTAAGTCCCGGAGGAGTCGGGACTTCAGGAATTACGGCCCCCCGAGATTCATGAGCGAGACCGCCGTCCAGCAGACCGTCGACGAGGCGTACGCCGTCGACCCCGTGCTGTGCATCGCGTGCGATGCCTGCTGCCAGGACTTCCCGGAAGTCTTCTACATGGGAGACGACGAGAAGGCGCACGCGCACGACACGCACCCGACGGACCTCTACAACGCGCGCACCGTCATCGACGTCTGCCCGACGGACGCGATCTCGTTCTCGGGCGAAGTGCCGCCGCCGGAGGACCTCGCCCAGCTCGAAGAGGTTCTGGGCTGGGAGCTCGAGTGGGCCCGCTGGCGCGGCGTCGAGGAAGACGCCGTCGAACGCAGCCGCCGCTACGGCCGCGACTACCTGGTCGAGGATGAGGGCGACCACATCTTCGTCACCTTCCGCCTGCCCACGCGCGTCCCCGCCGTGCGCGACCGCTTCCGCTACGGGCTGCCCGACGAGATGCCGCGCTACCGCACGCACATCCAGCGCGACGGCCGCAGCCTCATCATCGCCGGCTGGCTGACCGACCCGAAGATCAAGGGGCTGACCCACACGTCGAGCTCGTTCCCGGCGCAGTTCGTGACCACGCTGGAGCTGGACGACGACGTCGTCGGCTTCTCGTACCGCTACGACACGCACGCGCGCCTAGAGATCGCCCTGTTCAAGACCGAGGCCGCCGAGCAAGCCTGGCAGTGGCGCAGCCACTTCATCACGGACAAGTGCACGGCCTGCACGATCTGCGAGCGGGTCTGCCCGACCAACGCGATCACGCCCGGCCAGATCTTCTACATCGATCCCGACCTGTGCATCAACTGCTCGGTGTGCGGGGTCTACTGCCCGTTCGACGCGATCGACGACTCCAACGGCGTCACGGTGCAGCGCATCAAGGCCAAGCAGATCCCCAAGGCGCTGGTCCACGAGGAGCTCTGCACCGGCTGCGAGTTCTGCGTCGACATCTGCCCGTTCGAGGCGCTGGTGATGAAGCCGCTGTCCGAGGACGGCCACCCGCAGCCACAGACCAACACGATCGCTTATGTGATCGAGAAGAACTGCGTGTCCTGCAAGCTCTGCGAGCAGGTGTGCATCAAGGAGGCCATCGAGGTGCCGCGCCAGCACCAGTTCGAGGACATCGGCATGTCCTTCATGAACTACATGGTGGACCAGCACTAGCGCCGCCGTCTACGGCATAGCGACCGCCGCGGGCCCGCAGAGTGCGGGCCCGCTTGCATTTGGGGAGCCGCGTAGGAGGCACTAGACTAGAGGTCGATGGCGAAGGCGAAGGATCTGCGCTTCCACCCCAGAGCGCGGAAGAGGGACGCGCTCCCTCCACTCCACGCCGAGCGGCTGTACGAGTCGCTTGGGGCCGAGCGCCCGCTCGACGAACAGGTGCGCACGCTGCGCTACTACGTGCAGAGCCTGAAGCCGCCGGCGGTCGGGGCCGCGCTCGTCACCTGCTCGGACGAGGCCGAGCGCGAGTGTGTCGACGCGTTTCAGCGCGGGTTCGTGCGCTATATGCTCCCCCATCTGAAGCTCGCCAGCCGCGCGGAGTTCCGGCTCGCCAACCTCGGCGGGCGCTACGAGTGGGGCGCGGCACGCATCGCCGAGGAGCACTACGCGCTCGCCCCCGGCGCCGACGACTGGAAGCTGATGGTCGTCAAGATCAACGCGCACGTGTCGGTCGAGAACGGTCCGAAGGGCCGCGCCTTCGGGCAGGGCAAGCGCTACGGGAACGACTCGACCTACTGCGGCGCGATCGCGGCGACGCTCGCCGGCGACGCGCGGCCCTTCGCGGGCGACCTGGCCGAGGCGATGCGCTTCGAGGAGCACAGCCGGCTGCAGGCGCTGCGCGACCCGACGCGGGTGCGGCCCGAGCACCGCCTGCTGTTCGCCGCCGCCGTCAGCGCACGGCTGCAGGCCCGGCGGGCGATGCTCGACATCCAGGACTATGTACCGAGGACGCCCACGCTGTGGCTGGTGCTTCCGTGCTTGACCCTGAACCGGCGCGAGCACGACAGCGAGCTCCTGCTGGGTGTCTACACCGCGGATCGACGCGGCGACGACCCGCACGACGAGTACTGCGGCCTGGGCGACCTGCCCGAGCGCTACCGGCTGCGTGACGACGCGGCCGCGCTCGCGATCGAGGACGACGCCCTGCACCAGCCGCGGCGCGCGCGCGAGCACCGCTCCCAGGTCGTGTCGGTCTGGCGCGCCGAGGAGCGCGAGGCGCATCCGGTCGACGCGCGGCTGGAGTACGCCCTCGCCAACGCGCGGGGCCAGAGCACGTCGCCCTACGCCAGAGCCGCGCTGAAGTCGCTGATGGGCCTCGCCCTCACGGTGGCGCCGGTGCCCGCGGCGCTGGTGCTCTTTGGCGAGGGTCTGATCGGCATCCACCACGCCAACCGGGCGCATCGCTTGGCGCGCGAGGCCGACCAGGACGACGTCGCGCGCTCGATGCTGCGCGAGGTCGAGGCGAAGGTCGAAGCGCTCCCGCCGGAGCAGGCCCAGCACCTGATTCAGCTCCTCCTGGCGGAGTACGACTCGTAGTGGCGTGGCGCGTCCGGCGCCTCTTCGCCTGCGTGCTGGCCGGCGCGGCGACGCTGCTCGGCGGCTGCGGCGGCGAGCCGGCCTCGCCCGACGCGGCCCAGAGCGGCGGCGCGTCGGCCGCCCCTCTCCCCTCCCCCCCGGCGATCGGAGCGGCCTGCGCCGACTGCCACGGCGCGCTGGTCGACAGCTGGAACGCCACCGCGATGGCGCGCGCCGTCGAGCTCATCGGCCCCGAAGAGCTCGCGCGCAACGCCGCGCTCGCGCCGGTCGCCGAGCGCGACGGCGGCTACCGCTACGGCTTCGGCCTGCGCGACGGGCTGGGCGTCTTGGTCGAGACGCGCGCGCCCGAGCATCGCCTAGAGCTCCCGGTCGCCTTCGCGATCGGGGCGGGCGTGATGGACCGCTCCTACGTCGTTTTGCGCGGACGCACGATGTGGTTCGCGCCGCTCGAGGTGGTCACCGGCAAGGGCGGCGGGCACCACGCCGCCCTCGCGCCCGGCAACATGATGCAGCCCGGGGCGCGCGTCAGCACTCCGATCACCGCCGAGTGCCTCGGCTGCCACACCGACGATCCGCCGCCCGCCGGCTGGCCGCTGAACCTCGCTCCCGAGCGCTGGTCGCCGCGCGGCATCGCGTGCGCCGCCTGCCACGCCCGCGACGCCGAGCACGCGCGCTGGCGCGAGGCGGAGCTCGCCGGCGACGAGCCCGCCGGCTCCGACCCGCTGCTGGCGCTGGCCGACCTCGGGCGCTTCGAGCGGCTGTCGGTCTGCGCTGCCTGCCACCTGCAGGGGGACGCGCGCATCGTGCTGGATCCGGACGAGCTCGGCCCACCGCCGGTCGGCGGCGACCTGCTGGAGCAGCGCGCGGTCTTCGTCGCGCGCGAGCCGACGAACGAGGTCGGCTTCGTAAGCCACGTCGAGCGGCTGCTGCTGTCGGAGTGCTTCCTGCGCTCCGAGATGTTGTGCACGACCTGCCACGACCCACACCGTGCGCTCGCCGACCCGACCGTGCGGACGCGGACGCGCGCGGCCTGCGGCGACTGCCACGCGCGCCTCGCTCCGTCGCACCCGCCGGAAGCCGGCCGCGACTGCGTCGACTGCCACATGCGCCGCACGCCGGTCTTCGACGTCGCCGAGGTCGAGATCCACGACCACTGGATCCGCACCGAGCCGGGGCCGCCGAGCGCGCACAAGGCTCCCGGCGAGCTGCGCTTCCCCGAGTCGCCCGACGCCGACTGGAAGCGCGTCGCGTGGCCCGGCGTCAAGGCGCCGGCGCACGCGAACGACCCCGGGCTGCTGATGATGGCGCTCGCCCACCGCGGGCACACCGAGCGCGCCACGGCTCTCGCCGATGCCGAGCCCGGCGCCGCGGCGCGCACGCTGCCGATGTACCACCACGTCCGGGCGAGCCTGCTGGAGCAGGCCGGGCGCAACGGCGAGGCGCAGGACGCCTACGGAGCCGCGCTCGCGCTCGACCCGGACCTCGCCGCGTCGGCGACCAACCTCGGCCTCCTGGAGGGCCGCTCCGGCGACGTCGAGGCGGGCATCCGGCGCCTGAGCGCGGTGCTCGAAGCGCACCCCTTCGCCGACGGAGCGCTGCGCAACCGCGCGCTGCTCGCACGCGAGCGCGGCGACCTGGGGAGCTTCGTTCGCGACCTTGAAGCGGCGCACCGCGTCCGCCCCGACGCGGCACTGGCCGGTGCGCTCAGCGCGGCCTACGCCGCCGCGGGCGAGCCCGCGCGCGCACGCGAGTGGGAGCGCATCGCCGCGCGGCTCGACCCGCTGCGCGCACGCGCGGGGCGCTGACCCGCCGCTGGCAGGATCGCAGGATCGCAGGATCGCTCGATCGCTCGATCGCAGGACCGGAGGACCGGAGGATCGCGGGATCGCGGGATCGCGGGGCGAAGATCGCGGGACGAAGAGCGAGGGGCGAGGGAATCACTCCGTGCGCGCCGCCGCGAGCCTTGGATCTCCGGTCCGCATCGCTCGCGGGGCGCGCCGCCTAGCCGGATCCGCGCCCCCAGGCGACAATGGCCGCCCCCGCCCGCTTCCTCACCTGCGAGATTCCCCCGCCGTGCCCACGCCCCCCACCGCACTCCTTTCGCTCGTCCTTCTCGGCTCCCTCGCCGCCGCCCAGGCGCCGGTCCATGTCGTCGATGACGACGGCGGCCCCGGCGCGGACTTCACCGACCTGCAGGCGGCCGTCAACGCGGCGGCCAGCGGCGACACGGTCCTCGTGAAGGAGGGCTTCTACGGCGGCGCGACGATCGACGGCAAGGCGCTGCGCATCACCGCCGAGGCCGACGCCAGCGTCGTGCTCCAGGGCCCGCTGCGCGTGCAGAGCACGGCGCCCGCGCAGACGGTCTTCGCACGCGGCTTGACCGTCGAGCCCGGCGTCGGCCAGCCGCCGTCGGCGGTCACCGGGTGCGCCGGCGTGGTTTGGCTCGAGGAGTGCGTGCTCAGCGGCCCCGCCTTCGGCTTCTTCGGCAGCCAGGGCCACGGCCTGTTGGTGGAGAGCTCGGCCACGGTCAACCTGATGGACTGCGCGCTGCTCGGCGCTGAGTCGATCGACGCAAGCGGCGCGCAGGGCCTCGTCGCGAGCGCCTCGCTCCTCAACCTCTACGACTGCGTGCTGCTCGGCGGCCCCGGCAACCCGGGCGCGCCCGGCGGCGACGGAGCGCGCCTCGACGGCGTCACGGCGATGTTCTCCGGCAGCACCGCGACCGGCGGCGCAGGCGGCGACGCCGACGGCCTGTTTCAGCCCTGCCCGGGCGAGGGCGGCGCGGGCCTCGTGCTCACGGGCGGCTCGACCGCGCGCGACCTCGGCGGCGGCTACGCCGGCGGCGCGGGTGGACGCAACGGCGCCACGGGGTGCACCACCGCGGCCTCCGGCCCGTCGACCGACCTCGCGGGCGGCACCCTGACCAGCCTCGGCCCGCAGGCGCGGCGCTTCGACTCGACCTCGCCCGCGCGCGAGAACGCGACCTCGGTGCTGACCTTCGAGGGCCTCGAAGGCGAGTTCTGCTTCACCGCCTACGGCGGCGCGCCGACCGGCTTCTTCGTCCCCGACTGGTCGGGCGCCTTCCTCACCGCGGCGCCGTTCGTGTTCACCGCCATCGGCACGATCCCGGCCGGCGGGACGCTGACGCTGCCGATCAACGTCGGCGGGCTCGACCCGACCTTCGGCTCGCTGGTCGTGTACCACCAGGGGATCTTCTTCACGCAGAGCTTCGACCTGATCCTGGGCTCGGGGTCGTCGATCGTGATCCTCGACGACGCGTTGTAGCGGCGAAGAAACGAAGGATCAGCTCACTCCCCAACGCCGCAGCATCGGCACGAAGCGACGGTCTTGTCGCACTCGGTCGAGGTGAGCCCGCGGGCTCGCTGCAGCGGCATCACCGACACGATCCATCAGCTCGCCGACGTTCCGGCCTCCACGCGATTGGAGGGCGCTCAGGACCTCGAGGAGATTGCCCCAGTGCGCTTCTCCCGCAGAGTCGCGCGACCGGCTAGCCCGAAAGGCTCGCTCTATTCCGCCCTCGATCATCTCGTCGTCATCGAGCGCGAGCCCCAGCCAACACGCTGCCGTCCCGGCGTAGCCGATCGAGCGGTGCTCCAACGTTCCGTACCCGGTCTCATCACAGACCTCGAGCGCGGCATCTTCGAGCCCTCTAGTCAGTCCCGCCATCCGTCGTAGGACGCGAGCGTCCACGGCACCGACCTGCCCGAAGGCCAAGTCGCGCGCCTTAAGCAGGATCGCGAGCAGTGTGTTCGCAGACATGGCATAGCGCACTTCCTTGGGCCCGCTGCGAGCTTGACTGGCGTAGCCCGGAATCATCTTGAAGGCGTACTCCGGATGCTGGACGTACAGGTCGCCGACCTCCCGGGCATGCCAGTAGAACCACTGCAACTCGCCTTCGTCTTTCGTCTCGGACGGTTCGCGAAGAAGGCGGACGGCGAACGCCGAGGCCAAGAGCTCTTCTAGCCTCTCCAGGAGCCGGACCTTGGAGCGACGCCCGCGGGCCGGCGCCGAGCCAGGTCGCCGATTGACGAAGCGGTTGAGGGCGCTGCGCTCAACGTGGAGCACACGCGCGATCTGCACCTCGCTGAATCCTGTAAGCTCACGCCACCGTTCAAAGTGGCGGAGTACAGACTCGTAGCGCTCCCCAAGGTCCGCTCTGGACGAGTCCTCTTCTCGAAGGTTCATCTCACTATCGGCAGCGTCGGCGGCTCGGTTTGGTCGCCGCCGCACTCCTCGGGTTCGGGCAACGGGGCAGAGTCAGACTGGATCGCTCCGGCCACGGAAACCTCGACGACGCTGACCCGCACTCCCTCAAGGGCATGTGCCAAGCCGCCAAGAGACAGGTGCACGGTGCGCTCAGCCAGGGAGGGCCAGCTCCCCAAGTTCAACACTACGACCGGACCTCCGCCGTCCAGCTGCGCAACGACGCAGTACGCCGCGTCGTAATCCGTCCGAGGCAGCCGTACTTCAAGACGATCGTGCTTCAAGGTGTACTCGGGCGATCCGAGGACTCCGAAGTGGGGAACTTCGTTGTCCGGCTCTGGTACCGAAGAGCCCACCAGCAGCAGGGCTACTCCTAAAGCGGAAACGGACTTCAACGGCGAGTTGGATGAGCCAAGACGATCAAGCATTGCTTGCTCCCTCTGCACCGAACGATGCACACAAAGATCCAGGGCACGCTCTCTGCGGGAACGCGCTCCGTCCGGGGAGAGTCCCCCGACACACGTTCTAGCCTAGCCACGCAAGCGCGGTTGTGGGCTCAAAGAGGGGTTCTGTTCGGCCTCCCGATTTCGGCACACACGCTGTGCTGGCGAGCGTGGCGCATTCAGAAGAGCCTTCGGATCAGCGTCCAAGACAGACGCGGCGTCCAGCATCGCCTTGAATGCTGGCCCACTGCTACAAGCAACATGCACCATCAATCCCTCTTTGGACCCAATCCCCGCCGAACGCCACAAAGGCGCTGCTGGCTCTTCCTTACCGAAACGCAGCATCTACTCTCCCAGCCATTGGCGTCGAAGATCGCGCTCCTGTTTGTGTTCTCACTCCCCGCACAGGCTCAGCAGCCGCTGGTTGCCGGCTATCAGAAAATCGGCGAGGGCGCGGGCGGCTTTCCCTACACCTATCCCGCGGGCAACGCCGAGTTCGGCGCATCGAGTGCCTACCTCGGGGACCTCAATGGCGATGGCCGACCCGAGGTCGCAGTGGGAGCCCCGGAGGACGCCTTCGTCGCCATCCTGAGCCTGAACCCCGACGGGACCGTTCATGAGACGAGCTACATCACTCACGACCCGTCAATCAGCAGCGGCCAGTACTTCTTCGGAAAGGCCTGCGCCGCAATCGGTGACATTGACGGCGACGGAGTTCCGGACCTGGTGGTACGGACTACCGATAACTGCGACGGCGCGCTAACCGTCGTCGAACTCGCGATCAATGCCATCACGGGGGCAATCGAGTCCGGACGACAAACCCTGATCAGCGGAAGTCAGTTCTCACAGCCGGAGGACTGCATGCCCATCGGATTCGCACTCGCGGCGCTCGGCGATCTTGACGGAAACGGCGTGAGAGACATAGCGGCGACTTCGGTCACGAAGGACCCAGGTCCCGGGGGCCTGACCGCCTTCGAGGGCCGCGTCACGTTCATCTTCATGGAGCTTGCCGGGGATGCCCCCGCGGTCAAGACGTTCAAGACGATCGAAGGGGCGAGTCTGCCGACCCCGGGCCTTCAACTGGGTTACTCCTGTACCATCGGACACGTCGACGACGACGAGTTCATCGACGTCATCTGCACGTCGCACCCTGGAACGACTCCGGAGCTGCGAGTCCTCTTTCTCGACCAACAGCAGAACGTCAAGAGCCAGGCAACGATCGGTGGCCCTGGGTACGCCGGCAGTCTGAAGTGTTCGATCGATCAAGCAGACCACTTCGGGTCCGCGCTTTGGTGGGTCGACGACGACCCAAACTACAATCTGCTGGTCGGTGCCACGCACGACGACGACGGTGGATCCGACTTCGGCGCCGGCTACCGGATGAAAGTCGCTCCCGACGGATCCGTCACCTGTTGGGAGAAGATCAGCGCCACGGCCGGCGGGGCCCCGCTCCCGTTGGACGACTTTGACTTCTTTGGCTCTTCGATCTGCCCGCTCGGCGACCTCAACGAGGACGGCGTGAGGGACGTGCTCATCGGTGCTCGATTCGACGGCGGGTTGAACTGCACCGGAAGCGC
Organism: Planctomycetota bacterium; assembly: GCA_039029355.1. Lineage (GTDB taxonomy): Bacteria > Planctomycetota > UBA1135 > UBA1135 > JBCCGI01. The sequence continues at coordinate 51,467 of JBCCGI010000023.1, read as the reverse complement.
CCACGCCGGCGCCTGTCGCTTGGGTGCGGCCTGGGTCGTCTTCTTGAACCGCAACGAGTGCCTGAGTCCGGGGTCGACGGTCCTGGCAGGCTCCGGCGTCAACCCGGTTGAACTGTCCTCGGTGAGTCTGCCGCAAATCGGCTCCACCTGGCGTGGTGTCATTTCCCCCTCCGTTCCGTCCTCCATCGAGGGGGTGGTGCTCAGCTTCACGGGTGCAACCTCGGCATTCTCGCTAGGAACCTCGGGCGACCTGCTGATCGGGATCAACCCACCGCCGCTGCCTATCCCCCAGGTGGCCGGGACGTACGATCTCCCCGTGCCTTGCGACCCTAGCTTCCTTGGCCGAGAGGTCGCGGTTCAGGGCTATCGGCTCATCGCGGGGCATCACCTCATACTTCTAAACGCGCTGCTGCTGCTGGTCGGCCCCTAGTAACTAGCCGGAAGCCAACAGTTCCGGCTCGTCCCTTGGGACCCACCGCCGCGGGCCGAAGCGCCGGCCCGCGGCTAGGCCCCCGACTGCCGCAGTGCCGGCCCGGTCTCGCCGTCGCTGCCGTCCGCGCCGTGCAGGCGGCGGCGGTTCACCAGGCTCGCGGGGAGTACCGTGCCGCGGCCGAAGCGCTTGCGGAGGTCGTCCATCGCGGCCTGGGTCTTCGCGCGCTTGGCGTCGGCGGGCGGGACGTCGGCGGCCGTGTCGCCCTCGTCGAAGAGGGTGCGCTGGACCGGGTCACGCACGTCGTCGAGCGACGAGAGCGTGACGCCCAAGAGGCGCAGCGGGCCGGCGGGGACGCGCTCTAGCAGCTCGCGCGCGACCGCGTAGATGCGCGTCCCGAGGTTGGTCGGGTAGTCCATCGTCTTGGAACGCGTCACGGTCTTGAAGTTCCAGAAGCGCGCCTTGAGCGTCACCGTGCGGCCGCGCAGGCCGCGGTTGCGCAGGTCGTAGGCGACCTCTTCGCAGAACTCGTGCAGCATCAGCCGCAGCTCCTCGCGGTCGGCGATGTCGTCGGCGAAGGTGCGCTCCATGCCGTGCGACTTCTCCTGGCGGCCGGGCGTCACGCGGCGCGCGTCCAGGCCGTGGGCGAGGTCGTAGATCCACGCGCCGCTCGCGCCGAACTCGCGGAGGACCTCGCCGCGTTCGCGCGAGGCGAGGTCGCCGACGGTCAGCACGCCGAGGCTCTCGAGGCGCTTCGCGGTGCGCGGCCCGACGCCGAAGATCTTCGACACCGGGAGCGGGTCGAGCACCGTGCGCACCTCGTCCGGCTGGATCACGCGGAAGCCGTCGGGCTTGTCGAGGTCGGAGGCGAGCTTGGCCAGGAACTTCGAGGGCGCTACCCCGATCGAGGCCACGAGCCGCAGCTCCTTCAGGATGTCGCGTCGGATCGCCTTGCCGATCGCGACCGCGTCGCCGTGCAGGCGCTCGCAGCCGGCGACGTCGAGGAAGGCCTCGTCCAGCGAGAGCGGCTCGACCAGCGGCGTATAGCGCTGGAAGATCTCCATGATCTTCCGGCTCTCGCCGGTGTAGAGGTCGAAGTTCGCCGGAAGCAGCACCAGCTCGGGGCACAGGTCGAGCGCGCGGCTGGTCGGCATTGCCGAGCGCACGCCGTACTTGCGCGCCTCGTAGCTGGCCGCCGCAATGACGCCGCGCTGGTCGGCACGACCGCCGACGCAGACCGGCAGCCCGGCGAGCGACGGATCGTCGCGGATCTCGATCGACGCGTAGAACGCGTCCATGTCCACGTGCAGAATGGACGGAGCTTGCATGGGATGGGGACTCCCAGGGTGCCCCGCGGGAGGCGTTTCCGTCAACCGATCCTCGCCGGGCGCGCGGGGATGGCACCCCGAGGGCCCGCTCGCGACCGCGGGGGCGGCCCGCTACCCTGTCGGGCTGCCATGAGGTTTGAAGGAGTGCGCATCGAGGCCCTGGCCCACGTCCTGCCGGAGGACGTCGTGCCGTCGGAGGCTCTGGAGGAGCGCCTGGCGCCGGTCTACGAGCGCCTGAGGCTGCGCGTGGGCCGCCTGGAGCTGATGACCGGCATCCGCGAGCGGCGCTTTTTTCCACCCGGGACGCGGCCGTCGGACGCGGCGGCGCGGGCCGGCGAGGCGGCGCTCGGGGCCGCCTCGCCGGACTTCGACCGCGGGCGGGTCGGCTGCCTGGTGCACGCCGCGGTGTGCCGCGACTTCCTCGAGCCCGCGACCGCGTCGGTCGTCCACCGCGCGCTGTCGCTCCCCTCGGAGTGCCTGGTCTTCGACCTCTCGAACGCCTGCCTGGGCGTCGCCAACGGCATGGCGGTCGTCGGCGGGATGATCGAGCGCGGCGAGATCGAGGCCGGGCTGGTCGTCGCCGGCGAGAACGGGCGCGCGCTCGTCGACCAGACGATCGCCGACGCGCTCGCGAACGAAGCGCTCGACCGCGAGACGTTCAAGGCCGCCTTCGCCTCGCTGACGATCGGCGCGGGCGCGGCGGCGATGCTGCTGACGCGCGCCGACGGGCGCGAGGACCGGCGCCTGCTGGGCGGCGCGGTGCGCGCCGACAGCTCGCACCTGGAGCTGTGCCAGGGCGACGCCGACGGGATGGCGGGTCCGCTGATGTCGACCGACTCCGAGGCGCTGCTGCACGCGGGCAACGCGCTCGCCGCGCGCACCTTCGAGGCCTTCCTCGCCGAGCTCTCCTGGTCGCGCGACGACATCCAGCGCGTCGTCACCCACCAGGTCGGCGTCGCGCACCGGCGGTTGCTGCTCGAGACGCTCGAGCTCGACCCCGAGCGCGACTTCCCCACCGTCGAGACGCTGGGCAACGTCGGCTCGGTCTCGCTGCCGCTCTCGCTGTCGATGGCGGTCGAGGCCGGACACGTCGCGCCGGGCCACGAGGTGGCGCTCCTCGGCATCGGCAGCGGGCTGCACTGCATGATGCTCGGGGTGCGCTGGTGAGCCTCGGCCGCGGGGAGATCCTGAACGCGCTCGAGGGTGCGCTGCGCCCGCTGGACTTCGTGCACGCGCTCTGGGAGGGCGGCAGCGCCGCCTTCGGGCGCGCGGATGCGTACTCCGACGTCGACCTGCACACCATCGTCGACGACGAGCACGTCGAGGAGCTCTTCGCGCGCGTCGACGACACGCTCGCCGCGCTCTCGCCCATCGAGCGGCGCTGGCGCCTGTCCGAGCCCACCTGGCACGGACACTCGCAGTGCTTCTACCGGCTGCGCGACGCCGGCCCCTACGTGCTGGTCGACTTCGTGGCCATGCGGCGCGGCGGGTCGGCGCCGATCCACGACGAGGTCGAGCGCCACGGCGAGCCCCAGGTCGTCTTCGACAAGGCGGGGCTCGTGCGCAGCGGCCGCGTCGACCGCGGGGCGCTGCGGGCCGAGCTCGAGGCCGGCCTCGCCGAGCTGGGGCACAAGTTCGAGATGATTCAGCCCTTCGTCGAGAAGGAGCTGCTGCGGGACAACCCGCTGGGCGCGATGGGGTTCTACCTCGACCACACGCTGGGGCCTGCGCACCGCATGCTGCGCATCCTGTACTGCCCCGAGCGCCACGACTTCGGCCTGCGCTACGCCCGCGTCGACCTGCCGGCCGACGTGGCGGCCGAGCTGGCGGAGCTGGCCTTCGTGCGCGACGCCGACGACCTGCGCACCAAGTGCGCCCGCGCCCAGCGGCTGTTCCGCGACGCGCTCGCGGCCGTCGAGCGGAATGGCGTCGCGCTCTAAGCCGAGCTGGGCCCGGGCCAGCGACGAGGAGCTGCTCGCGCTGCCCTTCGCGGAGCTGCGGCTGGACGTGGCGCGGTCGCCGCTCGCGCCGCTGGTCGCTGAGCTCCGCGATGACCTCGCCGCGCGCGGCCTCAGGTTCCGCCCGCACGTCTGGTTCTCGAGCACCTGGTTCGCACCCGACGGCGTGCCGGGCTTCGCGCTGCCGTTCTACCTCGCGCACCCGCGGCTCGTGCATCTCGAGCGGCGTCAGATGCTCGAGGCCGAGGGCGCCTCGCGTCCCGCCGCGCGCCGGCTGCTGCGGCACGAGTGCGGGCACGCGCTCGACACCGCCTTCGGCCTGCACCGCCGCGCCTCCTGGCGGCGGACCTTCGGGCGCTACTCGGAGCCCTACCGCCCGAGCTACTCTGCCCGCCCCGGCTCGCCGGACTTCGTGACGCACCTGCCGCGCTGGTACGCGCAGAGCCACCCGGCCGAGGACTGGGCGGAGACCTTCGCGGTGTGGCTGGGAGGCGGACGCCGCGGCCTCGGCGCGGGGGCGCGCGCCAAGCTCGCCTTCGTCGACGAGCTGCTGACGGGGCTGCGCGGAAACAAGGCCGCGCTGCGCCTCGAGGAGCGCACCGAGGAGGTCGCCACCCTGCGCGGGACTCTGGGCGACCACTACCGCGCGCGGCGGCGCCGGCTGGAGCGCGAGCCGCCGCCCGCGTTCGACCGCGGGCTCGGCCGGCTCTTCGGCGCGGGCACGGACGGGCGCCGGCGCCGCTCGGCCGCCGGCGTACTCGACGGGCTCGCGGGCGCGGTCGCTCGCCGCGTGGAGGCCGACGCGTACTCGGTGCGCGAGGCGCTGCACATGCTCGCGCTGCGCGCCCGCCAGCGCGGCCTGGTGGCACCCGACCGCAGCGTGCGGGCCGCGGAAGTCGCGCCGCTCGTCGAGCGAACGCTGGCTTCTGTCCGCCGCGGGCGTACGCTTCTCTATCGATGAAGCGACTGCGCGTCCTGATGCTCTGCCACGAGGAGCTGGTTCCGCCGGCCTCCATCGACGGCCTCTCCGACGAGGAGATCTCCGACTTCCGCACCGAGTTCGACGTACTGACCGCGGTGCGCGACCTGGGGCACGAGTGCGAGCCCGCCGGCACGCCCGACGACGTCGAGGCGCTGCGGACGATGCTGCTCGACTACCGCCCCGACGTGTGCTTCAACCTGCTGGTCGAGTTCCACGGCGCGGCGCACTACGACCAGCACGTCGCGAGCTACCTCGAGCTGATGCGGCTCGACTACACCGGCTGCAACCCGCGCGGCCTGACGCTGGCGCGCGACAAGGCGCTGTCGAAGACCGTCGCGGCCGCCGCGGGCGTGCGCGTGCCGGCGTTCCAGGTCTTCCCCGCCGGCCGGCGCATCCGCCGCCGCGCGGACCTGGAGTTTCCGCTCTTCGTGAAGTCGCTGGACGAGGAAGCCTCGCTCGGCATCTCGGTGCGCTCGATCGTCCACGACGACGAGCAGCTGGCGGAGCGCGTGGAGTACTTCCACGACGAGGTCGGCAGCGCGGCGATCGCCGAGGAGTACATCGAGGGCCGCGAGCTGTACGTCGGGCTGCTCGGCCACGAGCGCCCGAAGCTCTTCCCCGCCTGGGAGCTCAACATCCCCAACCTGCCGAAAGGCGCGCCGAACATCGCGACGCGCGCGGTGAAGTGGAACGTCGCGCACCAGCGGAAGATCGGCGTGAAGAACCACCGCGCGTCGGGGTTGCCGCCGACGGCGGAGCGCGAGCTGCAGCGCTTCTCGCGCCGCACCTACGAGGCGCTGGGGCTCTCGGGCTACGCGCGGCTCGACTTCCGCCTGCGGCCCGACGGGCGGGTCTACCTGCTCGAGGCCAACCCCAACCCCGACCTGACCTACGGCGAGGACTTCGCCGACTCGGCCGAGGCCGCGGGGCTCTCCTACGAGGACCTGCTGCAGCGCATCCTGCGGCTCGGCCAGCGCTACCCCGCCGGCTGGAAGACCGCGGCCGGCGTCTAGGAGCCCGTCCGGGTCTTCGCGATCCGCGACTCCTAGCGCGCCGGTTTGTTGGCAGGCGTCCGGCGGCGCGCGCGCCACGGAGGATGTCGGCGGTGCCCCTCCGTCCGCGCCGTGACGGGCCGGGGCGGGGACCGCCGGGGCTGACCCTGGGAGGGCGGGCCCCCTCAAAGCGGCGCGCGCGGACGTTCCGGAGTCCGCGCCGCCGGCGGACCCGTCCTCCCTCCTTGCCCGCGCGGTTCCGCGACGCACTGCGCGGACCTATGCTCGGCCGCATGACCACCTCGCTTGGACCGCTGCTGCTTACGGCGTTCGCTCTCGCCCCGCTCCAGGACACCGAGGAGGAGCCGACCGGCGTCCTGGTGCGCGAGCCGGGCGCGTTTGAGGGGTACACGCTCTACTGCCCGCTGGACTCCGGCACGACCTATCTCGTCGGCATGGACGGCGAGCCGGTGCACACGTGGCGGAGCGAGCTCCCGCCCGGCAGCGCGATCTACCTGCAGGACGACGGCAGCATCCTGCGCGGCTTCCGCGTCAACGAGAACCCGGTCTTCCACGGCGGCGGGCTCGGCGGCGGCATCCAGCGCATCACCTGGGACGGCGAGGTCACCTGGGAGTACCAGGTGTCGAGCAAGGACTTCTCGCAGCACCACGACATCGAGCCGCTGCCGAACGGCAACGTGCTGCTGATCGCGTGGGAGCACGTCGCGCCGGACATGGCCCTCCGCCTCGGCCGCGACCCCGAGGTGGTCGACGACGAGGGCTGGTGGCCCGACGCGGTGTACGAGGTCAAGCCGGTGCTGCCTGACGGCGCCGAGGTCGTGTGGGAATGGCACGCCAAGGACCACCTCATCCAGGACCGCGAGCCGTCCAAGCCGTCCTACGGCTCAATCCCCGATCGGCCGGGCAGGATCGACGTGAACGGCGACCACCGCGATCTGCCGCCCGAGACCGAGGAGGAGCGCGAGCGCCGCGAGAAGCTCGAGGAGGAGATGGCCGCGCTCGGCTACACCGGCGGCTCGGCCGGCAACGGGAGGGACGACAAGCCGCGCGAGAGCGAGGGTCGGCCCGACTGGCTCCACACGAACGCCGTCGAGTACAACGCCGAGCTCGACCTGGTGATGCTCAGCACGCCGGAGTTCAGCGAGATCTGGATCCTCGACCACTCGACGACGACCGAGGAGGCGCGCGGCTCGACCGGCGGGCGCTACGGGCGCGGCGGCGACCTGCTCTACCGCTGGGGCAACCCGCGCACGTACGGACGCGGCACCGCCGACGACCAGATCCTGTCGTACCAGCACGACCCGACCTGGATCCCCGCGGGGTACCCGGGCGCGGGCAACGTGCTGATCCTCAACAACGGGCGCGACCGCGGCTGGTCCTCGGTCGACGAGATCTCCCTGCCGCTCGCCGGCGGCGCCTTTGAGCTCGAGGCCGGCGTGGCGTTCGGACCCGAAGCGCCGGCGTGGACCTACGGCAGCGCCGCAGGCGAGTTCTTCGCGCCGTTCATCTCGGGTGCACAGCGCCTGCCGAACGGCAACACGCTGGTGTGCGTCGGCCCCGAGGGGTTGGTGCGCGAGGTCACGGCCGACGGCGAGACGGTGTGGGAGCTCCGCAACGGCTTCGGCGGCGACATCCCGATGAGCTTCGGCAACGCCGCCGAGCGCACCCCGCCGGTGAAGAGCGGCGCGCTGTTCCGCGCGACGCGCATCGCGCCGGACCACCCGGCGCTGGCCGGGCGCGAGCTGTAGCGCCGCCGCCCTAGAGCCCGACGTCGAGCTGCAGGCCGCCGGTGACGCGGAAGGGCTCGCCGCTGAGCCCCGCGAGGTCGGCGAACATGCCCTGCACGTACAGCGTCTCGCCCAAGAGCCCCGGCTGGGCCGGAACCGCGACGTTGAACACCGTCGGCGCTCCGGTCCACGCGCCGCCGGTCAGCACCAGCACCGGGTTCGGCGCCGTGACGTCGACCAGGAGCTCGCCGAAGGGCGGAAGCACCAGCCCGCACGGCGGCCAGCCCGGAACCGCGGCCGTCGCGAAGCCGAGGAACGGGAAGACGCCCGGCGCCTGCCCGTTCGTCATCGAGAGCGAGAAGGCGTCGCCCAGCGCGGCCGCGCCGGAGACGTAGGCCAGCACGCCCGCGGGCGACGTGCAGTCGCTCATCGGCTGGATCGAGCCGCTGCCGATCTCGATGAGGTACGCGCCTTCGGTGCCGTCGTCGAGCACCGCCTCGAACAGGAGGTAGCGCCCGTCGTCGCTCTGGGCGTAGCCGTCCTGCACACCGCGCAACGTGTCGATGACCTTGCCCCCCACCGTGGTGACGCCCTCCTGCACCAGCAGCGTGTCGTCCACGAACAGCCCGGTGTCGACGTCGGTATCGGGGTCGTCCCAGTCTCCGTACCAGAAGACCCGCCCGAGGTTGTCGATGTAGACCGGGCCGCTGCCGAAGCTCGTGAACTGGAAGGGCGCGATGGCGGCGAGCGTGTCACCCTCCTGGCGGAACTTCGCGCCGTCCTTGGAGATCAGCGTGTTGGTGGACGTGTCGCCGCTGATGCTGCCGCGCAGCACGTAGCTGCCCGCGTCGTTGAGGTCGAGGCGCGCGAGGCCGAGGTCGCTCCAGTCACGCCCCGCCACCGGCGACGGCAGGCCCTCGCGCGCGATCTCGGTCGAGTCGATGAAGGTCACGCGGTCGAAGTCGCTGACGACGTCCATGCGCGCGGTGAACATCGCCTGACCCGAGTTGTTGTAGGCGTAGTCGTGCGGGCCGGTGCTGAAGTCGAGGATCGGCCCGGGCGTGCCCGGCAGGGTCTGCCCTTCGGCCCAGATCGACGTCAGCGTCAGGCTCGCCGCGTCGGTGCCGGTCACGATCACCAGCGCGCGGTCGACCGTGCTCGCGATCGCGGGGTCGTCCACCGACGCGATCAGCAGCGACGAACCGTCGTTGGCGGTGCGCGCGTCGAAGAAGCCGACGAAGGTGGTGCCGGCGCTCAAGCCCGCGATCGGCGGCGCCGTGCCCTCCTGGGCGAGCAGGGTCGTGTTGAAGTAGAGCCCGGAGTTGTCGAAGATCCCGGTGGTGTTCGCGAGCCCCAGGTTCCAGCAGGTATCGCCGCTCTCGTTGAGCTGGACCGAGTCGAAGTTGTCGATCAGCGCGCCCGCCGGGGCCGGCAGCGGATCGCCTTCACGCAGGTAGAGCACGCCGTCACGCAGCACGGCGCCGTCCTCGTCGGTGCTCGGGTGATTGGTGTCGACCTCGACCAACCACTCGCCCTGATTGTTGATCGCGAGCGCGAAGACGCTCGTGACGGTGCCGACGCCGAAGACCGCATCGCCCTCCTCGACCAGGGGGATCGGGGTCTGCGCGCCGAGCGGAGCGCCGAGGGCCAGGACCGCAAGCAGGCTCGTGGGACGCTTCATCTCCGCAGCATAGGCGTCCGGCGCGGAATTCGGGGCGCATTTGCGGCCGGCGGGGCCGCAAGTCGGCGCGCCGCCTCCGTGCGGGGAAAGCAGGCGCGCCCACGGCCCAGCCGCCCCTGACCATCCACGCCCGAATTCAGATCGGACTATGCACAAGCTGCCCCTCGCTCTCTCCGCCCTCGTCGCCTGTTCCAGCCTCCCCTTCGCCGCCGCAGCGGAGGGCGGCGCGCCGTGGAACCGGCGCGTGATCCACATCGCCGAGGTGGACCACGGCGACGGCTCGTCGACGCTGCACGCCGTGCTGCAGACGCAGATGTTCCAGCCGACGACCGCGCCCGCCGACCTCACCATGAACGTCGAGTTCTTCATCGAGGGCGCGTCGGTCGGCTCGCTCGTCGTGCCGCAGATCGTCGATCCCGGCGCGGGCGCCGGCGGTGCCTGCTATGAGGAGTGCGGCACCAGCACCTGGGGCGCGATGGCCAACCTCCCCGGCGAGGTCGGCGGCCCCTGCATCTGCACCGCCAGCACGCTCGCGTCGCTGAAGATCGCGACCTCGCAGCTGGCGCCCGGCGACCAGGTCGACGTGTGGCTGACGCCCGCCGACGGCGCTCTGCCGGAGCAGGACCTCGGCGATGACCGCCTGTCGCTCGGCAACCTCGGCGGCCCCGGCAGCGACGGGGTCTACCGCCGCGAGATCCTGTCCGTGAGCGTCAAGCCCTCGGAGACCGGCCCGGGCTTCCGGATCGAGACCGAGGTGCTGCTCGAAGCGCCGGAGCTGCCGCTCGATCCGCACTACATGACCCTCGACAGCAAGACCTACACCTTCCACGGCACCGAGGGCGTCGGCAGCGCGACCGCGCCGGCCTCCGGCCCGGGCTCGAAGATCCTCATCATCATCACCGACGGCGTCCCCTACCCCGCGTTCCCCGCGGAGACGCCGATCCGGATCGAGCTCGAGGCGCTTCCCGGCTCGTTCCCCGCGCTCCCCGGTATCGACGCCGAGGTCGAGGCCTTCACGCTGGCGATGCCGACGCTCCTGGCGGACACCGAGGAGCTCTCGGTCTTCGAGGGCGGCATGCAGGAGCTCGTGCTGCACGCCGGCGCGGCGCACGCGGTCGACCTCTTCCTGGTGATGAGCTCGCTGAGCGGCACCACGCCCGGCATCCCGATCGGCGGCTTCGTGCTGCCGCTGAACCCCGACGGCTTCTTCGCCTTCAGCATCGCGCAGGCGGGCAGCGACCCCTACGTGGGCTCGTTCGGCGCGCTCGACCTCGCCGGCTCCGGCGGGGCCGGCTTCGCGATCCCGCCCGGCTCGCCGGTGAGCTGGGTCGGGCTGAGCATGCACCACGCCTATGGAATGGTGAACCAGACCGCGGGTGCGATCTCCGGCGTGAGCAACGCGGTGCCGCTCACGCTGGTGCCGTAGGGACGGCACAAGGCCGCCAGCGGGGATTCCCCCGCGCTACGTTCGCTCTGCAACCGCGGTATTGCGGCACGGCTAGGATCGACGGAGAGGCGCCACCTTGCGAACCGGGCGCCTCTCCATCGACATCCACGGTCCTCGCCTCGACCGCTCGCCATGGTCCAAGAAAAGCTGCTCGCGCACCTCCTCGGGACCGCGCGGCGAGGTGCTCGCCACGGCGAGCGGAACGGTGCTCGTGGTCGAGAACAGCTCTGCCGCCGGCCCCGTCCGCGGGCGCAACCTCGAGGTACTCCACGCGCAGGCCTTCTTTGCCGGCACGGCACAGGTCGGCCCCGGCGAGCGGCTCGACGGCTCGCCCACGCCAACGGCGAGCCCACCGGGCTGCGCAAGGACGGCGGGACCGGTCGCACGACGATCCGCGGGCCAAGCGCCCGCATGCCCACGTGCCCGGCGTCACCAACCCCGACGGCACGCCACTGGCTGCCGGTTAAGGAGTGACCCAGCTCCCCTACGACTACGGAGACCTCGTTCGCGTCGAGGTGGACGGCCGCCAGGTCCGCGCCTGGATCTGCGGCATCCGCACCGTCGCGAACGAGCGCGAGGCGGGCGCCGTCGGGTATCCGGTGGGCACCGTGCTCTACCTCGTTGACTACGAGGCGGGGGATTCCGAGGAGCTTCCCGAGCCACGGCTGTCCCCCGACGACCCAGACAAAGCGAACTCCTAGCCTGTCCCCGGCGCAGGCCGGGCCGCCCCAGAGGCCTGGACTTCTCCGGCCGCCGGGTGGCGGAGTCCGCGCCCCTCCATTTTTTTGCCGTCCCCAGGGTGGAACCGCGGCCTGGGATGTGGCAAAAGCTCCGCTCGCTCTTCCGGGATATCAAGAATTTCAGATATCCGACCGACGAAGAGCACCCCCATGCGAGAGACGGCAAGCGAAGAGATCACGGCCCTGGAGCCGGTCGATGCGCCCCTTCTAGCGGAGCTCCCGACCTTCGAGCTCTTCTTCAAGACGTTCGGCTTCAAGCGCGTCCACGGGCGCGTGTGGGGGCTGCTCGTGCTCGCGGGGCGGCCGCTCTCGAGCCGCGAGATCTGCGCTCAGCTGGGGATCTCCCAGGGGGCGGCCTCGACGACGCTCAACGAGCTGGCCGAGTGGGGCGCGATCGCGTCGACCTTCGACAGCTCGCGGCGCTGCAACTTGCACGCGCCGGTCGGCAACGCGCTCTCGATCGTCGCGACGGTGTTCCGCCGCCGCGAGCAGGTCGTGTTCGAGCAGTTCCGGAGCACCGCACAGCGCTCGCTCGACTACGTGACCAAGACCCACGGCGAGCGCGACCCGCGCGTGATGACGCTGCGCTCGATCCTGGCCACCTGCGACATCGCCGGCGCGATGATGCAGCTGGTCTTCGGCGCCGTGCAGGGCGCGATGAGCGACCCCGAGAGCGTGCTGTCCAAGGCCATCACCGCCGCCTTCCGGGTCGGCGTCGGCGGACCGGCCAAGCTGCTGTTCCCGCGCACGCTGCGCGGGATGGTGCCCGAGGGCGGGCACCCGCTGTCCGAGGGCGAGCGCGCCGAGGGTCCGGCCGGCTTCGACGAGCCCGATGGGCCGGCTCAGATCGGGGAGCCCCTCTCCCCCAACGCGGCAAGGCGCGACAACGATGGCTGATCTCCCCCGTATCGCGATCACCGGCGTCGGGCTGACGAGCCCGCTCGGCAACTCCCTGTCCGAGCTGCGCGCGTCGCTGCTCGCGTGCCGCTCCGGCGTCCAGAAGTACGAGATCCGCTACGTCGGTGACACCCTGGCGGGCATCTGCGACTACGACACGCTCAGGCACCAAAAGCGCAGGGAGGTCCGCCGCGGCACGCGCGTCGGCTCGATCGCGTGCTGGTGCGCGAACGAGGCGCTGGCGGACTCGGGGCTCGACCTCGAGACCCTCGACCGCTCGCGGCTGGGCGTCTACACCGGCGTCACCGAGCACGGCAACGTCGAGACCGAGAACGAGATCCACGACGTGTCGAAGTACGACTTCGACCTGCGCTACTGGTCGCACCACCACAACCCGCGCACGGTGGCCAACAACCCCGCGGGCGAGGTCACGATCAACCTCGGCCTGTCGGGCCCGGCGTACTCGCTGGGCGGCGCCTGCGCGGCCGGCAACCTCGGGCTGGTGCACGGGGCGCAGATGCTGCAGCTCGGAGAGTGCGACGTGGCGCTCGCCGGCGGCCTCTCCGAGGCCATCCACACCTTCGGCATCTACGCGAGCTTCCAGTCCCAGGGCGCGCTGGCGCGGCACGACGACCCCACCAAGGCGTCGCGCCCGTTCGACCGCGACCGGAACGGCATCGTGATCTCGGAGGGCGGCTGCCTGTACACGCTGGAGCGCATGGACGAGGCCCGCGCCCGCGGCGCGCGGATCTACGGCGAGGTGCTGGGCTGGGCGGTCAACTCCGACGGCACCGACTTCGTGCTGCCCGACCCGGTGGGACAGAACGCCTGCATCCGCGGCGCGCTCACGCGCGCCGGCGTCGAGCCGGGCGAAGTCGATCTGATCTCGACCCATGCCACCTCGACCGAGTCCGGCGACACCAACGAGGCCCAGGCCGTGAACGAGGTGTTCGGCGACTTCGACGGCATCTGGGTCAACAACACCAAGAGCTACATCGGTCACGCCATGGGCGCCGCGGCGGCGCTCGAGCTCGCCGGCAACCTGCCCTCGTTCGAGGACAAGACCGTCCACCCCACGATCAATCTCGACAACCTCGACCCGACCTGCGAGATCCGCGGTCTGGTCGCGAACGAGCCGCGCGAAGTGGGCTCGATCGACACCATTCTCAACATGTCGTTCGGCATGCTGGGCATCAACTCGGCAGTCGTCGTACGCGCTGTGCGCGACTGAAACTCTCCCCAACCCTCACATCCCCTTTCCCGTTCGATGACCAAGGAAGAGATCGTCTTCGCCATCAAGGACATCATCCAGATGATCGCGCCCGACGAGGACGTTTCGGACCTCGACATGGAGGAGCGCCTCCGCGATCAGATCGATCTGGACTCGATGGACTTCCTCGACATCGTCATGGAGCTGCGCAAGCTCTACGGCGTGCAGGTGCCCGAGGAGGACTACAAGGAGCTGGCCACCCTACAGGGCTGTGTCGACTACCTGTACCCGAGCCTCCAGGACAAGGAGCTGCACTGCGCCGCCGAGGCGTAGACGGGGCCGAGCTTGGCCGACGCGGAGCGGTACGACGCGCTGATCATCGGCGCGGGCATGAGCGGACTCGCGGCGGGGATCCGCCTCGCCCAGTTCGACCGCCGCGTCGCGATCCTCGAGCGGCACTACCTCTGGGGCGGTCTCAACTCGTTCTACAAGCTCGCGGGCCGGCGCTTTGACGTCGGGCTGCACGCGCTGACGAACTACGTGCCGCCGCGGACGCGCGGTGCGCCGCTGACGCGCGTCCTGAAGCAGCTGCGGATCCGCCACGACGAGCTCCGCCTCGGCGAGCACCGCTGCTCGGAGATCCTGTTCCCCGGCACGCGGCTGCGCTTCTCGAACGACCTGGCGCTGCTCGAAGAGGAGATCGCCGCGGCCTTTCCGGGCGCCGTCGACGCCTTCGCGCGCCTGGTCGAGGAGGTGCGCGCCTACGACATCGACGCCGCCGAGCTCGACCAGCGCAGCTCGCGGCAGGTGCTGTGCGAGATCCTGGGCGAGCCGTTCCTGGCCGAGATGCTGCTGCTGCCGCCGCTCTTCTACGGCAGCCCGCACGAGGAGGACATGGACTGGGCCTCCTACTGCATCCTGTTCCGCTCGATCTTCCTCGAGGGCCTGTCGCGGCCCGAGGGCGGCATCCGGCCGGTGCTGAACCTCCTGCTCGAACGCTTCCGCGATCTGGGCGGCGAGCTTCGCATGAAGAACGGCGTGAGCGAGGTCCGCGCGCCGAAGGGCCGCGTCGAAGGGGTCGTGCTCGACGACGGCACCGAGCTGGCGGCGGATCTCGTGCTGTCGTCGGCGGGCTACGCCGAGACGATGCGGCTCACCGGCACCGAGATCCCGCCGGCCGACGTGGGGCGCATGTCGTTCCTGGAGTCGATCTCGGTGCTCGACCGCACGCCCGAGGAGCTCGGGCACGAGGCAGCGACGAGCTTCTACAGCAACACCGACCGCGCGCTCTACCGCGTGCCGCCGAGCCTGGCCGACGTGCGCTCGGGCGTCATCTCGGCACCGAACAACTTCGCCTCCGAGGAGCCGCTGCCCGAGGGCATCCTGCGCGTGACCGTGCCGGCCAACCACGGCCTGTGGAAGGAGCTGCCCGACGGGCGCTACGTCGAGGAGAAGAACCGTATCGCCGACGAGGCGGTGGGCGCGGTGTCGGCGCACCTCGCCGATTGGCGGCCGCACACGGTCTTCCGCGACGTGTTCACCCCGCGCACCATCGAGCGCTTCACCGGACACTTCCACGGCGCGGTCTACGGCAGCCTCCAGAAGCGCCGCGACGGCTCGACCGGCATCGACGGCCTGGTGCTGTGCGGCACCGACCAGGGCTACCTGGGCGTGGTCGGCTCGATGGTCTCCGGCATCACGATGGCCAACCTCCACGGCCTCCGGGAGGCCGCCGCCTCATGACGCGCGAAACGAGCTATTTCAGGGGCAGCACCGACGGTAAGCGCCCGATCCAGTTCGACCCGCTCGCCAAGGCCAAGGCCGACTACGACGTCATCGTCGTCGGCAGCGGCCTCGGCGGCATGACCGCCGCGAACATCCTCGGGCGCGCCGGGCACCGCGTGTGCCTGGTCGAGCAGCACTACAACTTCGGCGGCCTCGCAACGTGGTTCAAGCGCAGCGGCGGCCACGTCTTCGACATCTCGCTCCACGGCTTTCCCGTGGGCATGAAGAAGACCTGCCGCAAGTACTGGAACGTCGACATCTCGGGTCGGATCGTGCAGCTCGACTCGGTGCGCTTCGACAACCCGCAGTTCTCCTTCGAGACCGAGTTCACCCGCACCGACTTCACCGACAAGCTGGAGCAGGTGTTCGGCATCCCGCGCACCCAGGTCGAGGCCTTCTTCGACCACGTGCGCCGCATGGACTTCTTCGACGGCGACGACGAGACCGCCGGCGAGCTCTTCGAGCGCTTCTTCCCGGGGCGCAACGACGTGCACCGGCTGCTGATGGAGCCGATCACGTACGCCAACGGCTCGACGCTCGAGGACCCCGCGATCACCTACGGGATCGTGTTCTCGAACTTCATGAGCAAGGGCGTGTACACGTTCTCGGGCGGTACCGACAACCTGATCCGCGAGATGCGCGCCGAGCTGGTCCGGAACGGCGTCGACCTCTTCAACCACACCCAGGTCGACCGCATCGTGGTCGAGAACGGCGCGGTGCGCGGCATCGAGGCGGGGGGTCGCTTCCTGGCGGCCCCGGTGGTCGTGTCGAACGCCAACGTGAAGAGCACGCTCGAAGACCTGGTCGGGTTGGACCACCTCCCCGCCGACTACGTCGAGGAGGCGCGCGCCATCCGCCTCAACAACTCCTCGTGCCAGGTCTTCCTCGGCGTGCGCAAGGGCGAGACCATCCCGGACATCGGCGACCTCCTGTTCACGTCGACGCGCTCGACCTTCGACTCGCCGTCCCTGTGCGAGATGGAGACCGAGAGCCGCACCTTCTCGTTCTACTACCCGAAGACGCGCCCGGGCTCGGACCGCTACACGATCGTCAGCTCGACCAACGCCTGGTGGCACGACTGGAACGCGCTGTCCGACGAGGACTACGCCCACGCCAAGGACGACCTGATCGAGCGCACGCTGGCCCATCTAGAGCGCTACCTGCCCGACGTGCGCGGCAAGCTGGACCACATCGAGGCGGCGACGCCCCGCACCTTCGAGTTCTACACCCAACATCCCGCCGGCACGTCGTTCGGCACCAAGTTCGAGGGCCTCAAGGTCAGCATGGACCTGCCGACGCGCGTCGAGGGCCTCTACCACGCCGGCAGCGTCGGCATCATCATGTCCGGCTGGCTCGGCGCCGCGAACTACGGCGCGATCATCGCCAACAAGGTCGACGCCTGGCTGCACGCCCGCGCCTCGCGCGCCGGAGCTACCTCATGACCACCACCGACGGCAACGGCGCCGATCGCGCCGCGATCCAGGCCGCTATCCCCCACCGCGACCCGTTCCTGCTCCTCGACCGCGTCGTCGAGGAGGGCGAGGGCTGGCTGCTCGCCGAGTGGACCGTGCCCGCGGACGGCGCCTGGTTCCAGGGGCACTTCCCCGGCCAACCGGTGACGCCAGGTGTGCTGCTCGCCGAGCACTCGTTCCAGGCCGCCGCGGTGCTGATCTCCCACGCGCTGGACGGCTTCGGCGACGACGCCGGCGTGCCGGTGCTGACGCGCATCCAGGACGCGCGCTACCGCCGTCGCGTCGACCCCGGCGAGACCCTGCGGACGCGGGTCGAGGTCGACGAGATCGTCGGCCCGGCCTGGTACCTGCGCGCGAAGATCGCGCTCGCCGAGGACGGCGCCAAGGTCGCGACGCTGCGCTTCTGCCTGACCAGCACCGGCGCGGTCGAGCGCCTGGGCCTGGGATGATCGACCTCAGCGGCAGGACGATCGTCGTCGCGGGCGTCGCGAACAGGAAGAGCGTCGGCTTCCAGGTCGGCCAGCGCGCCCGCGAGGCGGGCGCCGAGGTCGTGTGGGTCGTGCACACCGAGGCCCGCCGCGGCGAGCTCGCGAAGCGCCTCGACGGCGACATCCTGGTCTGCGACGTCGAGCAGCAGGACGACATCGAACGCCTGCGCGCCGAGCTGGCCGAGCGCCACCCCCGCATCCACGGCCTGGTGCACTCGATCGCCTTCGCGAACTACGAGGGCGGTATGAAGCCGTTCCACGAGACGCGCAAGGAGGACTTCCTGCAGGCGGTCGACGTCTCGGCCTTCTCGCTGGTGAAGCTGTCGCGCGCGCTGTCCGAGCTGCTCGACCCGAAGGCCTCCGTGGTGACGATCTCGATCTCGACCACGCGCATGGCATCGGAGAACTACGGCTACATGGCGCCGGCCAAGGCGGCGCTCGACTCGGCCGTCGTGTTCCTCGCCAAGAGCTTCAGCCGCTTCAGCGAGGTGCGCTTCAACGCGGTGTGCGCCGGCCTCCTGAAGACCGCCTCGTCGGCCGGCATCCCCGGCTACGTGGACAGCTACCTGTTCGCCGAGCAGTGCACGCTGCGCAAGCGCGCACTCTCGACCGGCGAGGTGGCCGACACCGCACTCTTCCTCCTCTCCGATCTCTCCAGCGGCATCAACGCCCAACGCCTCGTCGTCGACGCGGGGATGGAGGTCGGCTACTTCGACGCCGACGTCGTCCGGCGCGCGACCCGACCGGACGCCCCATGAAGCTCCCGCTCGCCCTCGCCTTCGCCCCCACCGACCTACGCGGCCCAGGCGGCGTGCGCGCCCTGCGCGCCGCCCAGGACGAGGCCCTGTGGCTCGCCGCCGAGCGCGCGGGGGCTCCCACGCCGGTCGACTTCCCGCGTGACGCCGACGGCGCGCCGCGGCCCTTCGGCGCCGGCAGCTGGCGCTGGTCGGCCGCGAACACGCGCGGCGCCGCGCTGGCCGCCGTCGCGCCGGTGCGCGTGGGCGTCGACCTCGAGGCGCTCGACCGCCCGCGCGTCGCGCCGGCCAAGGAGTTCGCCGACGCCGGCGAGCTCGCGCTGTGCGAGTCCTGGGACCGCGAGCACACGCTCGCGCTTTGGACCGCCAAGGAGGCCGTGCTGAAGATGGTGGGCTGCGGCATCGCCGAGCTGCGCGCCTGTCGGCTCGCGGCCCCGCTGTCGCTCGCTTCCGGCGAGGTGACGCTCGCACACCGCGGCGAGCGGCGCCGGGTCTCGCTCGTGCAGAGCTCCGGCTTCCTGCTGGCGGCGGCCTTCGAGGAGGCGCAGCTCTCGCCGGAGCTGTTCGTCGCCCGCAAAGCGCAGGCGGAGGCGCACGCTTGACCGCCGCCGCGGCGCCGCCCGAGGCGCGCGCGCGGGCCGAGGCCGCGCGCGCGGCGCTCGGAACGCTCTACCCCTTCGCCGCGCGCTTCCACGACCACGGCGGCGTAGTGCAGCACTATCTCGACGAGGGCGCCGCGGACGCGCCGCCGGCGCTGCTGGTGCACGGCAACCCGACCTGGTCCTTCGCCTGGCGCCGCTTCGTGCCCGAGCTCGCGCGCACGATGCGCGTCGTCGTGCCCGATCACATCGGGTGCGGGCTGTCCGACAAGCCCCAGGACTACCCCTACGTGCTAGAGCGGCACGTCGAGAACCTCGAGCGGCTCGTGCTCTCGCTCGACCTGAAGGACATCACGCTGGTCCTCCACGACTGGGGCGGCGCGATCGGGATGGGCTTCGCGCGCCGACATCCCGAGCGCGTGGCGCGGCTGGTGCTCCTGAACACGGCCGCGTTCCTGTCGACCGAGATCCCCACGCGCATCTCGATCTGCCGCGTGCCGGTCTTCGGCGCGCTGGCCGTGCGCGGGCTGAACGGCTTCGCGCGC
Organism: Planctomycetota bacterium; assembly: GCA_039029355.1. GTDB lineage: Bacteria > Planctomycetota > UBA1135 > UBA1135 > JBCCGI01. The sequence continues at coordinate 32,410 of JBCCGI010000023.1, read as the reverse complement.
GCCGCGACGCGCATGGCGGTGGGGCGCGCGCTGTCGCCGGACGTGCGTCGCGGCTACCTGCTGCCCTACGACAGCTACGCGAACCGCGTCGCGGTGCACCGCTTCGTGCAGGACATCCCGCTCACGCCGGACCACCCCTCCTACCCCGAGCTCGAAGCGATCGACGCCAGCCTCGGGCGCTTCGGCGAGACGCCGACGTGCCTGCTGTGGGGCATGCGCGACTGGTGCTTCACGCCGTCGTTCCTGCGCGTTTGGCAGGAGCGGCTCCCCCACGCCGAGGTGCACCGCTTCGACGAGGCGGCGCACTACGTGTTCGAGGACGCCGCCGACGAGCTCCTCGCGCCTCTCCACGCCTTCCTCGCCGCCCACCCGCTCGACTCCCGCTCGCACGCATGACGTCCGTCGCCGCCGCCCCGGTCAACGTCACGATGCACCTGCGCCGGCACGCCGGCGAATCACCCGCGCGCGTCGCGGTGCGAGCGCAGGACGGCTCCGAGGTCACCTTCGAGGAGCTGGAGCGCCGCTCCGACGCGATCGCTCGGGGGCTGCGCGCCAAGGGGCTCGGGCACGGCGACCGCGTGTCGCTGTTCGTGCACGCCGGGCCCGACCTGATCGCCGTCACGCACGCGCTCTTCCGCCTGGGCGCGGTGCCGGTGCTGATCGACCCGGGCATGGGTCGCAAGAGCCTGCTGTCGTGCGTGGAGCGCATGCAGCCGCGCGCGCTGATCGCGGTCCCGCGCGCGCACGTCGCGCGGCTGCTCTTCCCGCGCGCCTTCCGCTCGGTCGAGCTCCTGGTGACGGTGGGCCGGCGCGTCGGCTGGGGCGGCAGCACGCTCGGCGAGGTCGAGCGCTACGCCGACGAGCCCTTCGACGCGCACCCCACGTCCGCGGACGACGAGGCCGCGATCCTCTTCACCTCGGGCAGCACCGGGCCACCCAAGGGCGTCACCTACACCCACGGCAACTTCGAGGCGCAGCTGGTCGCGCTGCGCGACCTCTACGACCTGCGCCCGGGCGAGGTCGACGTGGCCTGCTTCCCGCTCTTCGCGCTGTTCGACAACGCGCTGGGGATGACGTCGGTGTTCCCCGCGATGGACCCGTCGCGGCCGGGCACCTGCGACCCCGCCAAGATCGTTGCGGCGATCGAGGAGAGCGGTGCCACGTTCGCCTTCGGCTCGCCCGCGATCTGGAGGCGCGTGCTGCCGTGGATGCGGCGCGAAGTGCGCCGCTTCCGCACCCTGCGCCGCCTGACGATCGCCGGCGCGCCGGTGCCGCCGCAGCTCGCCCAGGGGCTGCGCGACCTCCTGCCCGAGGGCGGCGACGTGCACACGCCCTACGGCGCGACGGAGTCGCTGCCGGTGGCGAGCATCTCAGGCGCGGAGATCGCCGCGCTGCGCCCGCGCGTCGAGGGCGGCGCCGGCAACTGCGTCGGCCGTCCGGCGCCCGGCGCCGAGGTGCGCATCATCGCGATCACCGACGAGCCGCTCGCGCGGCTCTCGGATGCGCGCGAGCTCGCGCCGGGCGAGCACGGCGAGATCTGCGTGCGCGGCGCGGTCGTCACGCACGAGTACAAGCACGAGCCCGGGGCCACCGCCCTGGCGAAGATGCACGGCCCGGACGGCGAGGTGTGGCACCGCATGGGCGACGTCGGCTACGTCGACGCCGAGGGCCGACTGTGGTTCTGCGGGCGCAAGTCGCACCGCCTGGAGACCACCGCGGGTCCGCTGTTCCCCGTGCCGATCGAGAACCTCTTCCTCGACCTGCCCGGCGTGCACCGCGCGGCGGTGGTCGGCGTCGGCCCGCGCGGCTCCGAGCGTCCGGTGCTCATCATCGAGCCCGAGCCCGACGCACGCCGCGCCGACGTGCTCGCGCGCGTCGAGGCGCGCCGCGCCGAACGCGGCGCCGCCGCGCCGATCGAGGCGGTGCTCTTCCACGGCTCCTTCCCGGTCGACGTCCGCCACAACGCGAAGATCCACCGCCTCGCGCTGAAGGCGTGGGCCGAGAGGAAGCTCGCCTAGCGCATGAAGGCGCTCGTCACCGGAGGCGGCGGCTTCCTCGGGCGCGCGCTCGTCGAGCGCCTGCTCGCCGAGGGCCACGAGGTCACGTCCGTGAGCCGCGGCGCCTACGCCGAGCTGGAAGCGCTCGGCGCGCGCACCGCGCGCTGCGACCTGGGCGCTGCCGGCGCGCCCGCCGCCCTCGCCGCCGCGGCCGACGGAGCCGACGTCGCCTTCCACACCGCCGCCAAGGCCGGCGTGTGGGGCGCGCGCGAGGACTACGTGCGCACCAACGTCGACGGCACGCGCCACGTCGTCGAAGCGTGTCGCGCCGCCGGTGTCCCGCGGCTCGTCTTCACCAGCTCGCCCAGCGTCTGCTTCGACGGCGGCGACCATGTGCGCGCGGGCAACGACCTGCCGTATCCGCGCTCGTTTCTGTGCCCCTACCCCGAGACCAAGGCCGCGGCCGAAGCCCTCGTGCTGGCCGCGAACGGCGGCGAGCTCGCGACCTGCGCGCTGCGCCCTCACCTCATCATCGGGCCGCGGGATCCGCACCTGGTTCCACGCCTCCTCGCCCGCGGGCGCGCGGGGAAGCTCGCGATCGTCGGCGCGGGCGACAACGAGGTGAGCCTCACCGATGTCGACAACGCGGCCTGGGCGCACCTCGACGCGGCGCGCACGCTGGCGCCGGGCGCGCCGCACGCCGGGCGCGCCTACTTCCTGGGCCAGGAGGAGCCCGTGCGGCTCTGGGACTGGATCGGCGAGCTCTTCGCCGCCGTCGGGGTCCCGCCGGTACGCCGCCGCATCCCCGCCGGGGTCGCCTACGCCGCCGGCGCCGCGCTGGAGGCTCTGTGGCGCCTGCTCGGGCAGGAGAGCGAGCCTCCGATGACGCGCTTTGTCGCGCGCCAGCTCGCGACGTCGCACTCCTACGACCTCGCCCCGGCCAAGCGCGACTTCGGGTACCGCGAGCGCGTCTCGCTGGCCGACGCCACGGCGCGCGTCGTCGCGGCCTTCGGGCCCGCGGCGGGCGGCTCCGGCGCCAGTTGATCGAAACCGCGCCCTCTGCCAAGCTCCTGGGCCCGTCCGGCACCGAAAACAGCTTAGGAGCTCTCCCATGAACCGCATCCCCGTGCCCGTCGCCTTGGCCGCCGGAACCTCGGCCCTCGCGCTCAGCGCCTGCATCGCCGTCATCGGCGTCGAACCCGACGAGCTGCAGCTCGACCACGACCACACGCACGTGCACAGCCAAGGTCACGATGGCTTCGCGCGCGCCACGCTGCGCGCGACGAGCGGGAGCGAGCTGGAGGGCTACGCCACCTTCGAGGCACGCGAGGGCGGCGTGCAGGTGTCGCTCAGCGTCGAGGACGTGGAGCCCGGCTGGCACGCCGTGCACATCCACGAGCTGGGCGACTGCTCGGCCGACGACGGCTCGTCGGCCGGCGGGCACTTCAACCCCGACGGTCACGCACACGGCGCGCCGCACGCGCCCGAGCACCACGCCGGCGACCTCGGCAACATGTGGGTCGACGAAGACGGCAACGGCTACCACTCGATCTTCATGCCCCGCCTCGCGATCGACGGCGGCCCGTTCGGCGTGGTCGGACGCGCGCTGGTCGTCCACGCCGGCGCCGACGACCTCTCCAGCCAGCCCAGCGGAGCCGCGGGCTCGCGCATCGGCTGCGGCGAGATCCGCTAGGCGCCTCGTGGAGTCAGGCCCCACCTGGGTCGTCGTCCATTCGGGCGGCGACCCGGCCGAGATCAACGAGCGCTCGCTGGTGCTGCGCGCCGTCGGCGTGCCGCACCGCGTGCAGCGCACGGCCGAGGGCGCGATGCTCGTCGTGCCGCTGGAGCACGCGGACCGCGCGCTGCAGGAGCTGAGCGACTACGAGACCGAGAACGAGGACTGGCCGCCGCGCGAGGAGCTCCCGCCCGTGCCGCCCGGCGCGGTCTCGTCGGCCATCGTGTACGCCACCGTGCTCGCGTGCGCCTTCCTGCTCGAGCGCGGCGAGGCCTTCGACCTGGACTGGTGGGGTGCGGGCATGTCGAACGCGGCGCTCATCCGCGAGGGCGAGTGGTGGCGCGCGGCGACGGCCCTGACGCTCCACACCGACCTCCCCCACCTGGCCGGCAACCTGATCTTCGGCGCGGTCTTCGGCGTGTTGTTCGCGCAGCTCGTAGGGAGCGGCGTCGCCTGGGGCACGGTGTTCCTCTCCGGCTTCCTCGGCAACCTCGCCAACGCGCTGCTGCAGGTGCCCGACCACCGCTCGGTCGGCGCGTCGACGGCGGTCTTCGGCGCGCTCGGCTGCCTGGTCGCCTACGAGTGGCGCCGGCGGTCGCTGCTGCGCATGCGGCCGCTGCGCCGCTGGGCGCCGCCGATCCTGGGCGTGGTGCTGCTCGCGTGGTTCGGCACCGGCGGCGAGCGTACCGACGTCGGGGCGCACTTCTCGGGGATGTTCTCCGGCGGGCTCCTGGGCGCGGCGATCGGGCTGACGCTGGGGTTCCGGCGCACGATCGAGCCCTGGGGCCCCGCGGTGCAGCTCGTGTCGGGGGTCGCGGCCCTGCTCGCCGTCGCCGGGTCCTGGGCCCTGGCGCTATCGCGCTAGCCGCTTCCGGCGAGGCCCTAGGCCCCGAGGTCCACCCGCACCACGGCGCGCTTGGTCGGGCCCGAGCCCAGTAGCGCCGCGTGGAAAAGCACCCAGCGGCCGTTGTTCGAGATGCGGTAGGTCTCGGGCACGAGCGGGCCGAGGGTGTACTCGCCCAGCGGGACGCCGGGGGTCACGATCAGCGCCTCGTCGAGGAAGAGGCCGGACTCGGAGAAGGAGCCCGGCTCGCCCCAGTACCCGCTCCAAAAGACCCGCCCGTCGTTCGTCATCTGGATCCAGTCGCGCGCGATGAAGGAGCTCGCCGAGAACCCGAGCAGCGCGTGCGGAGCGATGGCGGGCAGGCTGTCGCCCTGCTGCACGAAGGCCTGGCCGTTCTTGACCAGCAGGTGATCGTCGTCGCCGCCAAAGGCGAGGCGCGAGAGCAACGCCCAGTCGCCGGTGGGGTTGACGTCCATGCGGGCGACGCTCAGCGAGTCGTCCCAGATCTTGCCGGCAACAGGAGCCGGCTGGCCCTCCTGCGCGACGATGCGGCGGTTGAGGCAAACCACCTCGTTCGAGCTCGACGGCTGGGGCGCCTTGAGCGTCGCGCCGAACATCGTGTGCCCGCCGCCGCCGCGCTGGGCGCTGCCGAACTTGGTCGGGCCGAAGCTCGAGAAGCCTCCGACCGCGCCCCACGGTACGTCGTCCTCGGCGACCAGCACGCGGCCGTCGACGAGCGCTCCTTCCTCGACCTCCCAGGCCACCAGCGCGTTCTTGGTGGGAAAGACGCCGCCGATCAGCAGCTCGACGCTCGCAAGCACGTGGTCGTTGGGACCGACCGACACGTCGACCATGTCGTCCCAGACGGTGCCCGGCGCCGTCCAGCGCAGGTAAGCCGGCTCGTCGAGCAGCGCGAACAGCAGGCCGTCCAGGTAGAGCCCCTCGGTCTGAAAGCCGCCGGCCGGCGTCAGGCTCGTGTGCACCAGCGCTCCGCCGGTGCTGGTGCGTCCGAACGAAGTGGGAAAGCCCATCACCGCGCCGGGCGGCTCGGCGAGCGTCATGCCCATGCTCATGGCCACGCCCTCGCTGCTGACCAGGGCCATCGGGCCGAAGCCCGGGTCCTCGTCCAGGTCCACCTCGACCAGATAGCCGCCCTGATCGTCGATCGCGAGGTCGTAGAAGAACCCCGCCGTACCGGCGCCGGGAACGAAGTCGCCCTCCATCAGGACGACTTCGAAGGTCTGCCCATGGGCGGACGTCGAGAGGCAGGCGGCAAGCGCGATCGGGAGCGTGGAGAGTCGGTGCATGGGAGTGAGCGCGAAGGGGCCTGCACCGAGCCTAGCCTGCCGGGCCGTTCCTGAGCAGGCCAACGCAGCGCCTCGGGGTCGGGCAGGACAAAAAAAGCGGCCGCCCGTCCGCGCAGGACGAGCGGCCGCCGAATGCGGTCCGCGGGGCGGAGCTCTACGGAAGGAGCTCGACCTCGATCGCGTTGGTCACCGAGAAGCCGGTCCCCTGGAGCGGGTCGACGATCACGGCCTGGATGAACCAGGTCGAAGGCCCGTTGCCGCCCTGGATCGTCAGCGTGTAGTTGCCCGACGCGTCGGTGTGGAACTGCAGGAACTGGCTCGGCACCCACGGCACGATGGTCGCGTCGAGGAAGTCGATGAACGTCGGGTTGCTGGCCGCGCCGATCGCGATCGCGCCCGAGGCCGAGGCCGGGCCGCTCTCGATCTTCAGCGTGGCCGAGTTGCCGGTCGACAGCTCGCCGCCGCACACCGAGAGCCCGGTGATGCCGGGGCCGCCGAAGCCAAGGTCCTTCTGGCACACGGGCAGCGTTGTGTCGTTCATCCACACGAACGTGCCGTCGCAGCGGCCGAGGATCATGTCGTTGTCGCCGTCGTTGTCCAGGTCGAACACCGCGACGTCGTGGCCGCCGCGCAGGTCGTTCGCCGTAAGGCCCACGACGCCGCGCCAGTCGGCCGAGCTCGAGCCACCGGCTTCCTCGATCAGCGTGATCTCGGAGCCGACCGCGCCGCCGGGGTTGTGGTAGATGTGCACGCGGCGGCCGCAGCCGGAGACGTCGACGTCGACGTCGCAGACGATGACGTCCTGGAAGGTGTCGCCGTCCAGGTCGACCGCGAGGCTGTCGGAGCCGAAGCCGTCGTCGCCGCCGGTGACGAACGAGAACGTCTTGTTCGAGCCCCAGATCACGCGACCGAGCGGGTCGGTCCCGAGGTTGTAGCGATAGCGGTCAGCGCCGTCGTCGCTCCAGATGGCGTCGATGCGGCCGTCGTTGTTGAGGTCGCCGTGGCTGACGTGGTACGGGGAGCCGCCCTGGTAGGGGTCCCAGATGTTGTACGTGCCGACGTTGCCGGCGTCGTTGTACATCGCCTCGCCGCTGCCGCTCTCGTTCTTGAGCATGTCGAGGCCCGGCAGGCCGTTGAGCTCGACGATGCGCGACGAGGTGCCGAAGCTCGAGTCGAGCATCGACGACGTCATGCGCAGCGAGCTCTCGTCGGAGAAGAAGCCCGCGCCGTCGTTGATCAGCAGGCGATCGTTCATGTCCTTCGAACCCGAGCCCCCACCGGTGTCGTAGTCGGTGAAGTGCAGGTCGTCGTAGCCGTCGCTGTCGACGTCGCCGGCCCAGACGCCGCAGAAGGCCGGGGCCTCGGGCACGCCGGCCGACGTGAGCAGCTGCGGGATACGCGCGTCCTGGTACTGGAAGCCGCCCCACGAGCCCCCGCCATCGGCGAGGTTCATGTAGACCCGCGGGTGCGAGATGTGCTTGGCGAGGCCGAAGCCGAGCGCCGGTGCGGTGGCGATGTCGAGCCAGCCGTCCTTGTCGGCGTCGATCAGCGCGACGTCGCGGTCGTTCGTCTCGGTCTGGAAGCCGAGGTCGCCGGCGACATCCGAGGACGTGGCGTAGAGCGCCGTCCGGTCGGTCAGCACGCCGCCCTCATTCATGAGCAGCACGTTGACCCGCCGGCCGGTGGTGGTGAACGGCTGCTTGCGAACGACCACCAGGTCGACCCAACCGTCCTGGTCGAGGTCAGCCCAGACGTAGTCCTTCTCTTCGGTGTCGGCCGCACCGAGGTCGGTGGCGACGGACAGCCGGTTGAACGTGTCGTTCTGGAACGAAACCCATTCGTTGCCGAACTGAGCGACGGCGGGCGACGCGAACAGGGTCGCGCCCAAGGCTGCACGGAGAGCGTGCTTGCGGTTCATCTTCACCTCCCGAGGGGTACTAGGCGACTCGCGCGAGGGGGGGAAGCCCCCGCGACGGCTCCGGCACCGGAACCGATCGAGCCATCCTACGGGCCGCGCCCCGAAGCCGAAACCCGCGCGAGGCCACCCGCGCGCTCCGGGCTACACTGCGGCGCCCGCCGACCATGCACCTCCGTCGTTCTCTCCCCGCACTCCTCCTGGCCGCATCCTGCGGAGGCGGATCCGGCTCCGAGACCCCCTCGCCGGCCCCGCCCCCGGAGGCGCCGGCTGCGGATTCGCCGGCGACGCCGCCGACCCCCGAGCCGCACGAACCGCGCCTCGACCAGGCTCTCCAGGGCGTCGTACGCGCCGATTACGCGGGTGCGCGAGCGCTCGCCGAGGCGGTGCAGCAGGAGCGCCCCGACTCGGCCCGCGCGGCCTTCGTGCTGGCGCTCGCGTACCACAAGGAGAAGAACTACGGCGCCGCCGAGCCGCACTTCGAGCGCGCACTCGCGCTCGGGCCCACCTTCGAGCCCTTCGCCCCGGTGCACTACTTCCGCGCCTGGTGCCTGTACTACCTGGGTAAGCTCGACGCCGCCGAGGCCTCGTTTACGCGCCACCTCGAGCTCGCGCCGGACGAGGCCGACAGCCACTTCGGCCTGGGCGTCATCGCGCTGGACGGCGGACGCCTGGACGAGGCCGAGCGTTCGCTGTCGAAGGCCAGAGAGCTGAGCCAAGCCGAGCTGGTGGCCGGCAACTCCGGCCGCCGTGCCGACGTGGCCAAGGCCCACGCGCGGCTCGCGGACGTGCACCTGCTGCGCGACGACGCCGAGGCGGCGCGGGCCGCGCTCGAGAGCTGCGTGCGCATGTATCCCCCCCACTACACCGCCTGGTACAAGCTGCACCAGGTGCTGCTGACGCTCGACGACGCGGCCGGCGCCGCCGCCGCGCTCGAGCAGCACGACCGCTGGAAGGCCCAGGTACGGCCCGGCTCGGCGGGGCTAGGAGGAGCGCGGTGAGGCGCGCGAGCTGGGTGCCGATCCTCCTCGCCGCGGGCTGCGGAGGAGACGACGCGGATCCCGCGCCCGCCGGCGGCTCGTCCCCCGAAGCGCCGGCCGACTTCCGCGATGCAACCGAGGCCGCCGGGCTTGCCCTGACGCTCACGGCCGGCGGCACGCCGCCGCGCCAGATCCTCGAGGTGAAGGGCGGCGGCCTCGCGCTGATCGACTACGACGCCGACGGCGACCTCGACCTGTTCGCGCCGAACGGCGCCACGCTGGAGCAGCCGGATCGCGGCCCCGGAGCGCGGCTCTTCGAGAACGTGAGCGAAGGCGAGCCCGCCTTCCGCGACGCGACCACGGCGGCCGGCGTCGACTTCGCGCGCTGGGGCATGGGCGTTGCCGTCGGCGACGTCGACGGCAACGGCTTCGACGACGTCTTCATCGCCTGCTACGGGCCGGACGCGCTGCTGCGCAACGAAGGCGGGCGGTTCACGGCGGCCGCGGCCGAGGTCGGGCTCGGCGACGCGGGTTGGGGCACCGGCTCGTCCTTTGGCGACGTCGACCTCGACGGCGACCTCGACCTCTACCTTGTACGCTACCTCGAGTTCGACGCCGCGGCGCCGCCGCCCCCCACCACGTTCCTGGGGGTGCCGGTGTTCAACGGGCCGTCGGGGCTGACCGGGCAGGCGGACCTGCTCTACCTCAACGAGGGCGGGGCGTTCCGCGACGTCAGCGAGAGCGCGGGCATCCGCGCCGTGAGGCCCAGCTACGGGCTCGGCGCGCTGATCCTCGACCTCGACGCCGACGGCGCGCCGGAGATCTTCGTCGGCAACGACTCGATGGCGAACTTCCTCTTCACCGCGGCCGAAGGCGCGGGCGACGAGCTGCGCTTCGAGGACGTGGCCCTCGAAGCGGGCCTCGCGGTCAACGCCGACGGCGAGACCCAGGCCACGATGGGCATCGCCTACGGCGACGTGAACGACGACGGGCTCCCCGATCTGTTCACGACCAACTTCATGAGCGACACGAACTCGCTGCACGTCAGCGCGGGCGGCCTGCGCTTCTCGGACAAGACGCAGCTCTTCGGGCTCGGCATGGTCAGCCGCCCGTTCCTGGGCTGGGCGACGATGTTCTACGACTTCGGGCATGACGGCGAAGAGGACCTGGTGGTCTTCAACGGGCACGTGTACCCCGAGACGGCGGTGCAGGCGCTCGGCTCTTCCGCGCGGCAGCGACCGCTCTTCTTCGAGCGCGACGGCGCCCGCTTCCGGCGCCGCATGCCTCCCGCGGACGGCGGCACCTGGCTCGCCGACGCGCGCAACGACCGCAGCGCGGTGTTCGGCGACCTCGACGGCGACCTGGACGTCGACCTCGTCGTGGCCGAGCGCAACGGCCCGGTGCGCCTGCTGCGCAACGACGGCGCGCGCGGCGGCGCGCTGATCGTGCGGCTCGCCGACGGCCGCTCGCCGGGCAACGCGCGCGGCCTCGGCGCGCGCGTCACGCTGGAGGGCGGCGGACGCACGCGCACGCGCTGGATCGCGAGCGGCGGCTCGTACCTGTCGGCCTGCGCGCCCGAGGCGCACTTCGGCCTGGGCGAGGAGCGCGGCCCGTTCATACTCACGGTGCGCTGGCCCGACGGCGAGGAGCAGCGCGCCGAGGGCGTGGAGCCCGGGCTGCGCGTCGTCGAGCGGAACTAGCCGATGCGGCGCATGCGCAGCTTCGTCGGCGCAGCGGCGATCACGCTGCTCTTCGGCTGCGGCGGCGGCGGCGGCTCGCCGGCGCCGGCCGCCGTTCCGCCGGCTCCCACCCTCCCGGCCGACGCGCCGGTCGCGGAGGACGTCCGGGCGGAGATCGAGGCCGCCTGGCGCGCGGCGTCGGCCACGCCCGACGACGTGGAGCTGCGCCTGGCCCACGCCGCGCGCCTCGACGCGAACGGGCTCGACGCGCTCGCCCTCGCCGCCTACGAGGCGTTGCTGCAGCTGGCGCCGGGGCACGCACGCGCCAGCTACCACGCGGGGCGCGCGCACGCCGAGCTGGGCCAGGACGAGGCTGCGATCACGGACCTGATGCGCGCGCTCGACGCCGAGCCCGGGTACGCGCCGGGGCACCGGCGGCTGGGGCTGCTGTACTGCGCGCTCGGCCGCGTCGACGAGGCGGAACGCTCGTTGACGCGCGCGCACGAGCTCGACCGCCGCGACCCGGGTGCGGCGCTGGGCCTGGCGCGGCTCGCGCTCGAGCGCGGCGATGCCGATACGGCCGCGCGGTTCGCCGCCAGCGTGCTGGCCGTCGCGCCGGAGCTCGGCTTCGCCCATCATCTGCACGCGCTCGCGCTGCGCGAGGCGGGGCGGCTGGACGAGGCAGCGAGCTCGGCCGCGCTCGCCGACGGCGAGGTGCCCGAGTGGGACGACCCGTGGGAGCGCGAGGTGCGCCGCCTGCAGGGCGGCCCGCGCATGCGACTGGCGCGCGGGCGCGCGTTGTTGTCGGCCGGACGGACCGCCGAGGCGCAGCGGCTGCTGGAGGCCGAGCTCGAGACCCGCCCCGACGACGTCGGGGTGCTGGGCACCCTCGCCGCGACCTACTGCGCGCTGCGGCGCCACGACGACGCGCTCGCGCTGCTCGACGCGGCCGCCGCGCGCATGCCGCGCCACAACCGGATTCCGCTCCTGGCGAGCGAGGTGCACGCGTCGCGGGGCGATCTAACCTCGGCGATCGGGAACGCGCGCCTCGCGGTCGAGCTGCAGCCCGACTTCGCGCTCGCGCACGAGCGCCTCGCGCTGCTGCTGCGTCAGGCCGGCGACGCATCGGGTGCCGACGCGGCACTGGACGCCGCGCGGCGCCTCGCGGGCGCGTCCGCGGAGGGTCCGCGGTGAGGCTCTCGGCGCCGATCGCGGGCGCGCTTGTGCTCGCCGCCGGTTGCGGCTCGGAGTCCGCGGCCCCGGCGAACGACGGCTCGGCCGGGGACGCCGCGCCGGCCGAAGGCACGCCGTGGTTCGCCGAGGAGTCCGAGGCACGCGGCCTGGTCTTCGCGCACGAGTCGGGCGCCAGCGGCGAGCTCCTGATGCCCGAGATCATGGGCGGCGGCGCCGCGCTGGTCGACGTCGACGCGGACGGCGACCTCGACGCCTACCTGGTGCAGAGCGGCGGCGTTCGCGTCGCCGCGGCGAAGCGCTCCCCCAACCGGCTCTTCCAGAACGACGGCTCCGGACGCTTCGACGACGTCACCGACGGGAGCGGCGCCGGCGACCGCGGCTACGGCATGGGCGTCGCCGCGGGCGACGTCGACGGCGACGGGCTGCCCGAGCTCTACGTGACCAACGTCGGCGACAACGCGCTGCTCGCCAACCTGGGCGAGGCGCGCTTCGACGACGTCACCGACTCCGCGCGCGCCGCCGCCGGCGGCTGGAGCTCGAGCGCCGCCTTTCTCGACGCCGACCTCGACGGCGACCTCGACCTCTTCGTCGTGCGCTACATCGTCTGGGACCCCGACCAGGAGCTCGACTGCGCCAACGACATGGGGACGCCGGACTACTGCAGCCCGACCGCGTACGGCGCGCCGGCGCTGGACCTGTTGCTCGCCAACCGCGGCGACGGCGTCTTCGACGACGCCTCGCGGCGCGCCGGCATCGACGCGGTGGCGGCGAACGGGCTCGGCATCGTGTGCGGCGACTACGACGGCGACGGCTGGACCGATGTCTTCATCGCCAACGACCAGGATCCCGACCTGCTGTGGCGCAACGCCGGCGACGGCACGTTCCGCGACGAGTCGTACCGCGCGGGCTGCGCGCTCGACCGCGACGGCCAGGCCAAGGCCGGCATGGGCGTCGCCGCCGCCGACGTCGACGAGGACGGCGACGAGGACCTCCTGGTGTGCAACCTGAGCCGCGAGTCCGACTCCTACTTCGAGAACCGCGGCGAACACTTCGTCGACCGCACCACCCAGCTCGGCCTGCGCCAACGCAGCCGCGCCTTCACGCGCTTCGGCGTCGGCTTCGCGGACTTCGATCAGGACGGCCGGCTCGACCTCTTCCAGGCCAACGGTCGCGTGCTGCGCCGCTACCCGAGCTACGCCGAGGCCGATGAGTACGCCGAGCCGAACCTCGTGCTGCGGGGAACCGCGGACGGGCGCCTGGTCGAGGTGCTTCCCCCGGGCGGCACGTCGGAGAACGTCGCCGCCACCAGCCGCGCCGCGGCCTTCGGCGACGTGGACGGCGACGGCGCCGTCGACGTGCTGGTCGTCAACCGTGACGCGCGCGCGCACCTGCTGGTGAACCGCGTCGAGGAGCGCGGCGCGTGGATCGGCCTGCGGGTGCTCGCGGCCAGCGGAGCAGACGCGCTCCACGCGGTCGTCGACGTCCGGGCCGGGCCGCGGCAGCTGCGCCGCGAGGTCCGCGCCGCGGCGAGCTACCTGGCCTCGTCGTCGCCGCTGCTCCACATCGGGCTCGGGGCGCTTGAAGAGGTCGACGAGGTCCGCGTCCGCTGGCCCGACGGGACCGAGCAACGCTTCGGCCCCCTCACCGCGGGTCGGGTGCACGAGCTCCGAAGAGCGGACTGACGCCGCTTGCTCCGGCAGGCGATCCTGCGACGATAGGCGCAGCTCTCACCTACGTCCAAACGCCGCGCTCGCCCCATGAATCGCGTCCTCGCTATCGCCTTCTCGCTGCTCCTCGCCGGAGCCCTGGCCTGGGACTCCGCCGCGGCCCCCTCCGCCGCCGCGGAGCAGCAGGGCCGCTTCCGCACCTCCCGCCAGAGCGAGGTCCAGCTCGCCCTCCCCGACGAGGGCGACCAGGGCTTCACCTTCGCCCTCTTCGGCGACCGCACCGGCGGTCCGGCCGACGGCGTCGAGATCCTGGCACGCGCGGTCGAAGAGGTGAACCTGGTCGACCCCGACCTCGTCATGACGGTCGGCGACCTGGTCGAGGGCTACAACGACACGCCGCAGTGGCTGGTCCAGATGGCCGAGTACAAGGCGATCATGAACGGCCTGAACCGGCCGTGGTTCCCGGTGGCCGGCAACCACGACGTGTACTGGCGCGGCGAGGGCGTCACGCCGCCGGGTGAGCACGAGCGCAACTACGAGAAGCACTTCGGCCCGCTCTGGTACGCGTTCGAGCACAAGGACTGCTGGTTCATCGTGCTCTACGCGGACGAGACCAACCCCGCGACCGGGCTGAAGCGCTTCGGCGACGCGGACCACCAGCGGATGAGCCCCGAGCAGCTCGCGTTCCTGGAGTCCACGCTCGAGGAGACGCGCGATGCGCGCCACGTCTTCGTCTTCCTGCACCACCCGCGCTGGACCGGGGGGCAGTACGGCGATACGTGGGACCCGGTGCACGAGCTGCTGGTCGCGGCGGGCAACGTCACCGCGGTGTTCGCAGGCCACATCCACCGCATGCGCTACGACGAGGCCGACGGCATCGAGTACTTCACGCTCGCGACCGTGGGCGGCGCGCAGGCCGGCGACCTGCCCGAGGCGGGCTACCTGCACAACTACCAGCTGGTCACCGTGCGGCGCGACGGCATCGCGACGACGACCTATCCCGTCGACTCCGCCCAGGACCCGCGCCGGATCACCGAGGGCGTCTCGAACGCCGCGCGCCGGGGCGCGCGCTCGCTCGGCGCCAAGGTCGAGGGCCTGGTGCCGCTCGACCTGTCGTTCCGCGGCGACGGGCTGGTGACGGTCGGCGTGACGAATCCGACCGCCTACCCGCTCGAGGTCGCGCTGCGCCCCGCCGCCGGCGACCCGCGCTGGCGGATCGTGCCCGAGCTGAACGGAGCCACGCTCGACGCGGGCGAGACGGTGCTGCTCGACTACGACGTCTCGCGCCCGGCGAGCCCGCTGGACGGCGCCTTCCAGCTGCCCGAGCTCATCCTGTCGGCCGACCTGCTCGCGAACGGGCTGCGCATCCCGCTGCCCGACCGCACCACGCTGCTGCCGGTGCAGCCGGCGACGATCGGCATCGACCGGCCGTCGCAGGAGAGCGTGCTCGACCTCGACGGCAAGGACGACTACCTGACGGTGCCCTCCGAGCTCGTCCCCGTGCTCGATGCGTTCACGGTCGAGGCCTGGATCCGCCTCTCCAACCTGAAGGGCCGGCGCGGCGTGGTGTGCAAGACCGAGTCGAGCGAGTATGGCCTCTTCGCGAGCGACGGCATCCCCTCGTTCCTGGTCTTCGTCGACGACGACTACCGCATCGCCGAGGCACCGATGCGGCTGCTGGAGCGCAACCGCTGGCATCACCTGGCGGGCGTGTACGACGGCTCCGAGGTCTCGCTCTACCTCGACGGCAGCCAGGTCGATGCGGTCCCGGCGGTCGGGCAACGCGTGCACAACGACCTCCCGCTGATCGTCGGTGGCGACGTCGACGAGCGCGGCGACGGCACGTCGCTGCTGGTCGGGACGATCGACGAGGTGCGCGTATCCTCGGTCGCGCGCTACGGCGTCGAGCCGTTCCTCCCGCGGCGCCGGTTCCGGACCGACGAGGACACGCTGCTCCTCCTGCACATGGACGGCGAGCTCGGGCCGTGGGTGCCCGACGCGTCTCCGCGCCGGGCTCACGCGCTACGCCGCGGGGACGTGCTGACGCGCCTCCTCAGCGAGACCGAGGCGAGCGTGCTGGGCCGCTAGGCCCGCGCGCGCTCGCGGCTTCGGACTAGTCCAGCGTCAGTGCGCGGCTCGCGCGAAGCGCCAGCGCGCGCTCGACGAACTCGTCGGCCGGCACGGTCTGCTGCTCGCGCTGGCCGCGGGTGCGGATCGTGATCGTCCCCTCCTCGACCTCGCGCTCGCCGGCGATGAGCAGGAAGGGCACCTTCTCCTTCTCGGAGTCCTTGATCTTCTTGTTCATGTGCGCCGGGTGGTCCATGCAGTCGATGCGCAGACCCTCGCGCTGCAGCCGGTCGGCGAGCCCCCGGACGTAGTCGGCGTGCTCCTCGCGGATCGGGATCAGCGCGCACTGCACCGGCGCCAGCCAGAACGGGAAGCGGCCGCCGAAGTGCTCGATGAGGACGCCCGAGAAGCGCTCGAGCGAGCCGTAGATCGCCCGGTGCACCATGATCGGCCGCTTCAGGTGGCCGTCCGAGTCGGTGAAGTGCAGGTCGAAGCGCTCGGGCAGGTTGAAGTCGCACTGCACGGTGGACGTCTGCCACTCGCGCCCGAGCGCGTCCTTCATCTTGAAGTCGATCTTCGGGCCGTAGAAGGCGCCGCCGCCCTCGTCGAGCTCGAGCGGCATGTCGACCAGGCGCGCGCCCTCTTCGAGCGCAGCGGTGGCGCGCTCCCAGATCTCGGGCTCGCCGATGGTCTTCTCGGCCGGCCGCGTCGCGAGGTACGCGGTGTACTGGAAGCCATACGTGGTCAGGATCTCGTGGCACAGCCGCAGCACGCCGGCGATCTCGTCGGCGAGCTGGTCGGGGGTGCAGAAGATGTGGCTGTCGTCCTGGGTGAAGCCGCGCACGCGCAGCATCCCGTGCAGGGTGCCGGAGCGCTCGTAGCGGTACACGGTGCCCAGCTCGGCCCAACGCAGCGGCAGCTCGCGGTAGCTGCGCCCGCGGCGTTGGAAGATCAGGATGTGCCCCGGGCAGTTCATCGGCTTGACGCGGTAGGGCATCGCGTCGATCTCCATCGGCGCGTACATCATCTCGCCGTAGTTCTGGAGGTGCCCCGAGATCTTGAAGAGGTCCTCGCGCGCGACGTGCGGCGTGTACACCGCGTCGTAGCCCGCGCGCCGGTGGAGGTCCCACCAGAAGTCCTCCATCTCGCGCCGCACCGCCCCCATCTTGGGGTGCCAGAAGATGAAGCCCGCGCCGGCCTCCTCGTGCGAGCTGAAGAGGTCGAGCCCGGCTCCGAGCGAGCGGTGGTCGGACTTCTTGACCTCCTCGAGCCACTCGAGGTGCTTCTTCAGGTCTTCCTTCGTCCAGAACGCGGTGCCGTAGATGCGCTGCAGCATCGGGCGCTTCTCGTCGCCGCGCCAGTACGCACCGGCGATCGACAGCAGCTTGAAGGCGAAGGAGCGTTCGAGCGTGTCGACGTGCGGCCCCTCGCACAGGTCCTCCCACTCGCCGTGCGAGTAGAAGGTGATCGTCGCGTCTTCCGGGAGGTCGTCGAGCGCCTCGACCTTGAAGTCCTGGTCCTGCGCGACGAGCCGCGCGCGCGCTTCGTCGCGCGGGAACTCGGTGCAGACCATCGGGCCCGCCTTCTTGGCGATGCGCCGCATCTCCTTTTCGATTCGCTTGAGGTCCTTGTCCTCGAGCGGCTCGGGCAGGTCGAGGTCGTAGTAGAACCCGTGCTCGATCGACGGCCCAAACCCGAACTTCACGCCCGGGAAGAGGTTCTGCACCGCCGAGGCCATCAGGTGCGACACGGAGTGGCGCAGCGTCGAGAGCGGGTAGGGCCCTTCCTCTTGCGCGCGCTCGTCGGCCGGAGGAGCCAGCTTCTCCTCGCCCATGATCGTCGTCTCCCAGGGGAGGATCGTCTCCCCGCACTCCCACCTGGAATGCGAGGCCGCAGCCGTCCCCAATCGGCAAGCGAGGCGGAGAAGATAGCGACCGCCGGGGCCCCCCGCCAGGGGAGGGCGCTTCGCATCGGTCGGATCGATGGGGAGACGATCCGAATCCGGAAGGGTGGGGGAAGGTGGGGAAGGTACGAAGCGCCGGACGACGGGGGGTCCCGGTCAGGTCATGAACCGCTATCGGCGGAGCCCGCGGATCCCATAAGGACTTTCTTAAACGCTTCGCAGGAGCGGCACACACAGCGCCCGCGGGACCGTCGCAGGCCCCCGGGAAGCGCCCCCTAGCGGATCCGTCAGGCGTCGTCGGGGCCCGCGGGGCCTTCCGCGGACGGCCGGTGCCAGATGCGGACCTCGGTGATCAGCTCGATCCCCGTCCGGTCGCGGACCAGGCGGCGCACGTCCCCCATCAGGCCGAGCACATCCTCCGCCCGCGCGCTCCCGCGGTTGACGATGAAGTTGCCGTGCTTGGGGCTGACCACCGCGTCGCCACGGCTCAGCCCCTTGCCGCCGCAGTCGTCGATCAGCTGGCCCGCTCCACGGCCGTCGGAGAGCTCGGGGTCGGGGTTTCGGAACATGCAGCCCGAGGAGTGCTCGCTGACCGGCTGGGCCTGGTTCTTCTCGGCCAGGAAGCCGCGCACGCGCTCGCGCACCGCCTGCGGGTCGTCGGGCGCGAGGCGCAGCACCGCGCTAAGCACGATGCGCTCGCCCAGGCCGCCGTCGCGATAGCCGGGGGAGCAGTCGTCGCGCTCGAGTTCCTGCTCCTCGCCGCCCGGGGTCATCACCCGCACGGACTCGACCACGTCCCAGAGCTCGCCCCAGCGCCCGCCCGCGTTCATCGCGATGCCTCCGCCGATGTGGCCGGGCACGCCGGCGAGGCCCTCGAGGCCGGTCAGCGCCAGCTCGCGCGCCGTCCGGCAAAGGCGGGGCATGGGCGCGCCGGCCCAGGCGACGAGCACGGGTTCGCGTTCGATACCCGACGCGCGCTGCGCGGCGTCCTCCTCAGGAGTGTGCGCCGCTCCCGGCCGGAACGTGCGCGCCATGCGGTCGGTCGTGAGCACGACGCCGCGGTGTAGGCCGTCCTCGATCAGGAGGTTGGCGCCCCCGCCGAGGACGCGCGGCGCGTAGCCCCGCTCGAGCGCGGCGCACCAGGCCTCGCGCAGCTCCTCGGGCGTGGCGGGCTCGAGCAACCACTCGGCCTCGCCGCCGATGCGCATGGTCGTGCGCGGCGCAAGCGGCGCGCGGTGCACGGCCGCGCACGGCCAGGTGGTCGAGGAAGAAGAGGCGCCCATCGGCCCCATCGTCGTCGGGCGTCGGCGCGGGGACAAGGGGCTTCGCGCGGAAGCCGCGCCCACGCCTCGGACTAGTGCTCCCGCGGCGCGGTCGCCAGGCGGAACTCGATCCGCTGGAGGAGCTCCTCGCGCACGTGCTCGATGTCGCCGGCGCCGAGCACCATCAGCACGCTGGGCCCGCTCCCGTCCTGGGGCAGCGCCTCGGCGGCGCGCGCGAGGGCGGAGCCGAGCGGGCCGCCGCTCGCCGCGTCGACGTGGATCGAGCGCAGCCCGTCGACGAGCTCCGGCGCGCCGGCGAAGCGATCGCCGTCGACGTGCGCGCGCGCGCCGTAGACGTCGGCGACGACCACGTGGTCCGCGGCGCGCAGGCTGTCGACGAAGTCGTCGAGGAAGCGCGCGGTGCGGCTGTGCTGGTGCGGCTGGAAGAGCACGTGGAGCGCGCGCCCGGGGAAAGCGCGCCGCGCCGCTTCCAGGGTGACGCGCACCTCGGTCGGGTGATGCGCGTAGTCGTGGATCACGTCGATGCCGGGCAGGTTCGCCCAGGGCTCGAACCTCCGCCCCACGCCGAGGAAGCGCTCCAGTCCCTCGGCCGCCGCGGCGGCGATGCCCGAGGGGTCGGCGTCGCGTCCGGCGGGCGAACGCTGGGCGCTGCCGACCGCAAGCGCGAGCGCGAGCGCCGCGTTGTCGACCTGGAACGCGCCCGGCACCTGCAGCCCGAGCTCGGGCGTCGCCCAGCCGGGACCGCGCAGGCGCAGGCGAAACAGGCCGGCGCGCTCGGAGATCAGGTCGACCTGCACCTCGCGCCCGAGCCGCCACACGTGCGCGTGGGCCGCCCCCTCGACGCTCTCCGGCACGTCGCGGCCAAGGACGATCAGCCCCTCGCCGTGCACCTGATCGGCGAAGCGCGCGAAGGCCTCCTCGACCGCCTCGACGGTGCCGTAGTAGTCGAGGTGATCGCCCTCGACGTTCGTGATCGCCGCCCCCGACGCGCGGACCTTCAGGAACGTGCGGTCGTACTCGCAGGCCTCGACCGCGAACCAACCGTCCGGGCTCCCCGCAAGCGCGTTGGTCGAGAGCCGCCGGTCGACGCCGCCGATCAGCGCGCCGGGCACCGGCGTGCGCAGGTAGGCGCCGATCCCCTCGAGCGCGTGCCACAGCATCCACGAGGTGGTGGTCTTGCCGTGCGTGCCGGCCACCGCGAGGCTCACGCGGTCCGCGGTCAGCCGGCCGAGCAGGTCGGCGTACTTCCAGACCTCGACGCCGCGCTCACGCGCCGCGACGACCTGGGGGTCGGTCTCGGGCACGGCAGCCGACCGCACGACCAGCTCGGCCGACGCGGGCAGCCCCTCGCGGCGCGACTCGCCGAGGGCGAGCGCGACGCCGAGCTCCTCTAGCGCCGCGAAGCTGCCCGCGGGGGCGCGGTCGTGGCCGCTCAGCACGTGACCGGCCGCCGACAGCACGCGCGCCGCCCCGCTGACCCCGGCTCCTCCGACGCCGAGCAGGTGGATGTGCCGGGGAAGCGTGCCGAGGGAGGCGGAGGCGTGCGGGTGCGTCATGGATCCCCATTCAACAAGTTGGCGAGGCCGGATCAATCGGCCGGCCGACGATTCAGCCGCCGCGGGGCACAAGTTTCGCAAGCGTGAGAAGCGCTTCAGCCATGCGCTCGCCGGCGTCGCGCGGCACCGCCTCCGCGGAGGCCGCCGCACGCCGGCGCAGCTCGTCCGCGCCCGCGGGCGCGAGCAGGCGTTGGACGAGCGGGAGCAGGCGCTCGCCCAGCTCCTCCTGGGGCACGATCACCGCCCCCTCGCCAAGGCGCTCGGCGTTGCGTTGCTGGTGCGCGTCGGGCGAGTGCGGATACGGCACGACCACCGCGGGGCGGCCGGTGGCGCCGACCTCGGCCACCGTCGACGCTCCCCCGCGGCACAGCACCAACGTCGCGGCGCGCAGCATGCCGTGCACCGGGCGCAGGTATTCGACCGGCCGATAGCCGGCGCTGGGCGCCAGCCCCTCGTCGAGCCGCCCCGGTCCCACCTGGTGGACGACCTGCGCGCCGGCCTCGATCAGCGCGCCGGCGGCGTCGCGCACGAAGGCGTTGAGCGGCTTGGCCCCCTGGCTGCCGCCGAGGACGAGCAGCAGCGGACGCTCCGGGTCGAGCCCCTGCTGCGCGCGCTCGCCGGCGGACTCCGCCTCGTCCGGCGGCGCGGCCAGGAACGCGGGTGCGAGCGGCGGTCCGCAAACCAGGTGGCGCTCGTCGGCCCGCGCGGGCACGGTGTCGGGCCAGGCGTGGAAGATTCTCGCTGCGAGCGGCGTCAGCGCGCGCGTCGCGCGGCCCGACGCCGCGTTGATCTCGAGCAGCGCGAACGGCAGCCCCAGCGACTTGGCGGCGAGCGCCGCCGGCATGCTCGTGAAGCCGCCGAGCCCGAGGACGACCTTGGCCGCCGTGCGGGAGAGCGCGCGACGCGCGCGCAGCGTCTCGGGGAACGCGCGCGCCAGCACCCGCGGGCGCGAGGGGGCCCCGCCGCCCGGGGGCTCGAGGGCGAGCGGGACGCGCTCCAGGACCGTCGGCGCGAGCTCCTCCTCCGCGCCTTCCAGCACCTGGGCCTCGACCGCCCTACCGGTCAGGAACCAGACCACGCGCGCCGGCGGAGCGCCCGCGCGCCGGAGATGAGAGAGCAGGTGCAAACCCGGCACCACGTGGCCGCCCGTCCCACCGCCGGCCAGCGAAAGCGTGTAGCCCGGGTCGTCGCACCTGCTCTCCAAAGCGCTTCACATGCCCGCCGTGACGGCGACCTGAACCGCCGTTTCCTCCGCGGGCTGCGCGCCGGCTACCGCGTCCGGCGCGGGCCCCACGTCGCGGTACGGGCCCACGAGACCCGCACGTGCCGACGAGAGCGCGCGCGGAAGGTGCAGCGCGGCCACGACGAAGCAAGCCGCGACGAAGGCGGTGCGGAGCCGGCCGCTCAACGGACCTTCCCCCGCTTGGCCGGCGCGGCCGCGCGCGCGACCTGCTCGCCGCTGGGCTTGGACTTGCGCTCGGGCTTGGGACGCACGGCGCCGCCGGCAGGCATCTTCAGGCGCTGACCCTCGATGATGCGATCGGGATTGAGGTCGGGGTTGAGCGCGACGATCTCGGGGTAGCGTCCCCCGTCGCCGAGCGCCGTCGCCGCGATCTTCCACAGCGAGTCGTTCTTGCGCACGACGTAGACCGGCCCGCCGCCCTTGGCGCTGCCCTTGCCCGCCTTCTTGCGGTCGGCCTCGGCGACGCGTCCCACGCCGGTGACCTCCTTGGGCGCCGTCGCCTTCTCGCCGGGCGTGGGCAGCACGATGCGCGCGCCCTCGCGGAGCTTGAGCGGATCGAGGCCCGGGTTGAGCGCGACGATCTCGGGGTAGCGCGAGCTGCGGCCGAGCTCGCGCTCGGCGATCTCGCTGAGCGTGTCGCCGCCCTTCACGACGTAGGTGCGCTTCGCGGGGCGCGGGTCGGTGCGCAGCTTGCCGGCCACGTCGCGCGCCTTCCCGAGCGCGGTCGTGAGCACGTCCTGCGCGCGCTCGCCGATGTGGCTGCCCGCGTCCTGCTTGTGCTCCTTCGGCTTCGACTGCTTGCCCCCCTGCGCGCCCCCGCCGTGCTTGGCGGTCTTCTGCCCGCCCTGCTTGCCGGCCGGCTGCCCCTGCCCGTTCTTGGCCGCGCGCTGCTGCTCGGCCTTGCGGCGCATCTCCTCGCCCCGGCCCTGGCCCTTCGAGCGGATCTCGTCGCCACGTGCGCGCGGCTCGTTCCGCGCCGCCTCTTGCTCGCGCTGGGCGACCAGGTCCGCGGCTTGCTTGGCGTTCAGCGGCCTGCCCTCGCGCGGCTTCGAGCGCGCGCTGACGAAGTCGCGTGACGCGTCGGGCTGCTTCTGCTGCAGCTTCTTCTTCACCTCGGCCGACTTGGCCGCGACGCCGGCCACGCCGGCGCCCTTGGAGCCATCCTCGTCGGGCTCCCAGAGGCAGGCCGCCGCGATGGTGATGGCGAGAAAGATGAGGGCGATCAGGCCGTAGCGTTCGATGGGCTGCATGGGGGATCGGTTGCTTGCGAGCGGCGTGCCGCGCCAAGGGCGAGGCCGACCGCCAGGGACGAGACGAGGAGCGACGTCCCCCCGTCGGAGATGAAGGGGAGCGTCATGCCCTTGGGCGGCGCGAGGCCGGCGACCACCTGCACGTGCAGCATCGCCTGCAGCGCCACCGAGACGAGCAGGCCGAAGGAGGCGAGGGCCTCGAAGCGATCGCGGACGGACAGCACCAGCCGCAGGGAGAACCACAGGAATGCGACCAGCAGGCCGAGCACGAGCCACATGCCGAGCAGGCCGAGCTCTTCGCCGACGAGGCCGAAGACGCAGTCGGACTCGAGGTACGGCACGCCCGCGTTGCGCGCGGGGCCGAGCGTCAGTCCGCTGCCGAGGGCGCCGCCGGTCGACATGGCGTAGGACGTGTCGGCGAGCTGCTCGTTGTGTACCTCGCCGAAGAACATCGCGATGCGGCTGCGCATGTACGGCACGAAGGCCGCCGCGGCGACGATCACTCCTCCGCCGACGCTGACGAGCGACATCGCGATAGGCAGCAGGCGCGCGCCTCCGACCCACATCACCGCGAACGAGCAGATCAGCAGCAGCATCGCCGCGCCGAGGTCGGTCTCGCACAGGATGAGGAAGAAGAACACGAGCACGAAGGCGAGCATCGGCAGCACGCCGCGGCGCATGTCGACGACCAGCGGGCCCAGCTTCACGCAGCGCTGCGCGACCCACAGGATCAGCACGATGCGCGCCAGCTCGGACGGCTGGAACGACACCACCCCGAGGTCGAGCCAGCGGTTGGCGCCGTTGAGCCCCTCCCCCATCGGCGAGTAGACCAGCACCAGCGCCGCGAGGCAGAGCATCACCAGGTGCGGCAGTACGCGCAGCAGCCCGGCCGGGCCGACGCGGAACATGCACACGAGCACCGCGATGCCCGCGAAGCGGAAGGCGACCTGCGAGATCAGCTCGGCGCGGAAGTCCTCCGGGGTGCGCGTGGTCGCAAGCGCGCTCGCCTGGACGACGAGGCCGACGGCCATCAGCGCGAGCACGACCAGGAACAGCCTGATCGCGGGCCGCATCGGGTCCTTGATCGTGGCGCGGCGCGCCATCTCCTCGAGGAAGCCCGTGATCGTGAGCTGTCCCGGCGCTCCCTGCACCGTCTGTGAGCGACCGCGTCCCATCAGCGCACCTTCAACAGGGCCAGGCTCGCCATCGCTCCGATAGCGGCGACGATCCAGAAGCGGACGACGACCTTGACCTCGTGCCAGCCCGTCTCATGACGGTGGAAGATGCCGCCGTAGCGCTCGAGGCCGTGGTGGATCGGAGCCAGCGTGAACAGCCGCTGCCCTCCGCTCCGGCGGTACCAGAAGGTCTGTAGCGCGCTCGTCCCGAGGTCGGCGACGAAGACGCTGGCGATCAGCGGCAGCACCAGCTCCTGCTTCGAGACCAGCGCCATCCAGGCCATCGCCCCGCCGAGCGGCAGCGAGCCGGAGTCGCCCATGAAGACCTGCGCCGGGTACGCATTGTACCAGAGGAAGCCCATCGACGAGCCGGCCAGCGCGCCGCCGAGCACGGCCATCTCGGACGCGTGCCGGACGTACGGCAGGTTGAGGTAGTCGGTCCAGTCGACGCGGCCCGTGACGTAGCAGAAGATCGCGAGCGCGCCGCCCGAGATGATCAGGCAGCCCGCGGCGAGCCCGTCCATCCCGTCGGTGATGTTGACCGCGTTCGCGGTGCCGACGACCACGAACCACTCGAAGGCGAGGAACGCGAGGAGGCCGATCGCGCCCCACGCGCCGAGCGGGATCTGGAAGTCCTTGAGGAACGGGGGGTGCAGCGCGAGCAGCGTCCAGCGGCCGCTGGAGTGCGCGTACCACGCCATCGCGCCCAGGACTCCGAGCGTCACCGTCGACAGCCCCAGCATCTTGGCGCCACGCGACAGCCCCTTGCAGCCGGGGATGGTGAGCTTCTTGTAGTCGTCGACGAACCCGACGGCCGCGAGCCCCGCGATCAGCATCAGCCCGAGGATCACGTGCACGACGTCGAGCCGTGCCCAGAGCACGACCGACGCGAGGAGCGCAACGATCAGGAAGCTCCCCCCCATCGTCGGCGTGTTGTGCTTGCCGGCCGCCTCCGCGGCGGCGGCGAGGGCCTCGGAGTCGCTCTTCGCGACGTTCTCGCGCACGCGGTGCCCGCGCAGCCAGGCGATCGTGG
Organism: Planctomycetota bacterium; assembly: GCA_039029355.1. Lineage (GTDB taxonomy): Bacteria > Planctomycetota > UBA1135 > UBA1135 > JBCCGI01. The sequence continues at coordinate 7,582 of JBCCGI010000023.1, read as the reverse complement.
GCTTTCCAAACCACACCGCGAACGCGAAGCCGGTAAGCGCGGCCATGGCGACGCGGAAGGAGATGTACCCGAAGATCCGGATCTCCAACCAGTCGTACATGACCCCGTAGAGCATCGCCTCAGTCCTCCGCCGGCCCCCGGCTCTGAACGATCGCGCGGACGACGCGCTCCAGCTGCATGCCGCGGCTGCCCTTAACCAGCACGACGTCGCCGTCGCGCAGCAGTGCGGGCACGTCCTGGGTCGCCTGCTCGGTCGTCTCGAGGTGGACGACCGCGCCCTCGGGCATGCCCGCCTCCAGCGCGCCGGCAGCGGCGGCCTTGGTGAGCTCGCCCGCGAGCACGAGGAGGTCGATCCCCGACCGCGCCGCCAGCGCGCCCAGCGCATGGTGCATCTCGGCGCCGAAGTCGCCGAGCTCGAGCATGTCGCCGAGCACCAGCACGCGCCGCGCGTGCCCGTGCAGCCCCGACAGGAAGCGCACGGCCGCGCGCGACGAGTCGGGGTTGGAGTTGTAGCTGTCGTCGAAGAGCGAGATCCCGTCGAGCTGGACGCGCTCCATGCGCTGCGAGCCGCCGCGCAGCGTGCTCACGGCGGGCAGCACCTCGTCGACCGGGATCCCAAGCCCCCGGCAGACGCAGAGCGCCGCCAGCAGGTTCTGCACGTTGTGCGTGCCGAGCAGCGGCGAGGTCACCTCGACGCCGTTCAGCCGAAAGGTCGTCCCGCCGGCGTGGAAGACGATGTCGCTCGCCTCGAGGTCGGCCCCCGAGCCCGAGGTGCTGAAGGTGATGACCTCCGCGCTCGTGCGGCCCGAGAGCTCCGGCAGGAAGCGACAGTCGGCGTTCAGCACGAGGAAGCCCTCGCGCGGGATGGCCGCCGCGAGGTCGCCCTTCTCCTGGGCGACGCCCTCGAGCGACCCGAGGCCCTCGAGGTGGGACGCGCCGATGTTCGTGATGACGCCCGCGGTCGGCCGGGCGATGCGGCAGAGCGTCGCGATCTCGCCGCGCTGGTTGGTGCCGATCTCCACCACGAAGAGCTTCGTGTCCTCGTCGCCGAGCAGCAGCGTGTGCGGCACGCCGATGTCGTTGTTGAACGAGCTGGGCGACGAGACGAAGGGCATCCTCGTGCCGAGCAGCTCGGTCACGATGTTCTTCACCGTCGTCTTGCCGCACGAGCCGGTAATGCCGAGCACCGGCACGTCGTAGTGTGAGCGGTGCCAAGACGCCAGGTCGCCGAGCGCGCGACGCGGGTCGGGGTGCAGCAGGATCGGCGCCGCTCCCGGCAGGTGCACGTGCTCGGCGGCGTCGGCCTCGTCACCGCGCAGCAGGAGCGCTCCAGCGCCCGCCTCGATCGCCGCGCGCGCGAAGCGGTTCCCGTCGAAGTTCGGGCCGGACAGCGCGATGAAGATCTCACCGCTGCGGAGCGCGCGCGAGTCGGTGCTGAAGCCGTCGAGCGCCTGATCCGCGTCGCCGCGGATCAGCAGCGCCCCGGTGGCGTCCGCGACACCCCGCACCGCCACACGCCTCATGGATGGAGCTCGTCTCGCACGACCGCGCGGTCGTCGAAGGGCAGCCTCTGCCCAAGCCGTTCTTGCCATGTCTCGTGTCCTTTCCCTGCGATGAGCACCACGTCGCCCTCGCGGGCGAGCTCCAGCGCGCGGCGGATCGCCGCACGGCGTTCGACGATGCGGAGGATCTCCGCCCGCCCTCCCGAAACCTCCGAGGCGCCCGAGGCGACCTCGTCCACGATCGACGCGGGGTCTTCGCTGCGCGGGTTGTCGCTGGTAATCACCGCGACGTCCGCGAGCCTCGCCGCAATCCCCCCCATCGGCGCACGCTTGCCCTGGTCGCGGTCGCCACCGCAGCCAAAGACCACGAGCAGGCGCGCGCCACCGGAAAGCCCCGCGCGGAGCGATGCAAGGACGCCCTCGAGAGCGTCGGGGGTGTGGGCGTAGTCGACGAAGACCTGAAAGCCCCGTCCGCCGGCGTCCACCTCTTCGAGGCGTCCCGGCGGAGGAGAGACAGTGGCGAGCCCTTCCAAAACGCGGGAAGGGCTCGCCCCCATCAGGAGAGTCGCGGCCGAGGCCGCGAGCGCGTTCTCAAGGTTGTGACGACCGACCAAGGGCAGATGCAACCGGTTCTTCAGGATCCCCATCCCATCGAGGAACAGATCGATGCCCTGCAGGCCGAACGAAACCCGAGAAGCACACAGGTCACAGCGTGACCCGGTTCCAAAGGTGACTACCCGCGCGCCCGCCTCGCGCGCCGCGGCGATCATCCGCGGTGCGTAGGCGTCGTCGGCGTTCACGACCGCCGCCCCGCCCCGCTTGAGCAGGCCGAAGATGCGCGCCTTCGCCTCGCCGTAGGCGTCGAGGCTGCCGTGGTAGTCGATGTGGTCGCGGCTCAGATTGAGGAAAACCGCGACGTCGAGCTCCAGCCCGCTGACCCGTTCCTGGTCGAGGGCGTGGGAGCTGACCTCGGCGACGAAGGCATCGCCTCCGTTCGCGAGGTTGTTCTTGAGCAGACGCTGTAGCTCGGTGGCGTCCGGCGTGGTGTGGGTCGCGGCCTGCGGCTCGGCGCCCCACAGGCGGTAGCCCACGGTGCCGATCACCGCGGGACGCAGCTGGGCGTGGCGCAGGAGCGTCCCCGCGAAGTACGCGGTGGTGGTCTTGCCGTTGGTCCCGGTGATGCCCAGCACGCGCTGCGCGCGCGCGGGGTGCGCGTGCACCATCGCGGCCGCCTCGCCGACGACGCTGCGCGCGTGCGGGTGAACCCAGTTGGGGGCATCGCCGTCGGTGTCGACGTCGACGCGCGCGGGCGAGAGAACCGCCGCAGCGCCGCGCTCGAGCGCCGCGGGCACGAAGCGCGCGCCGTCCACCCGCTGGCCCGGCAGCGCGGCGAACAGCTCGCCCCGCCCCACGCGCCGGCTGTCGATGTGCACGTCGACGATCTCGCGGTCGGCGGCGCCGCCGGGCGCCGGCCGGCACGTGCCGCCGAGGGCGTGGACCAGCTGGGAGAGCCGCACCATCAGCGCAGCCTCCACGGCTCGGCCGATAGGTTGACGAGGTCGCTGCCCGACAACGCGAAGCCGTACTCGGTGACCGCCACGGTCGGGGCCCCGCCGCGGGTCAGCCCAAGCGCCTCGCGCAGGATGCGCGTCGCCGCCGGGCCGGCGACCTTCGAGCCGAACTTCTCTTTGCCGGTGGGCTCGTCGACGACGACCAGCACCAGGAGCTCGCGCTCCTCGGGGTCTTCGGTCAGCCGCCCGACGACGCACATCGAGCTGGTGTAGCAGGAGCGGTGCGGCCGCGGCGCGCCGCGCAGCGCGGCGAAGTCCTTCGCCGTGAACGGTCGCCCCTCGCGCGCGAAGCGCTCGCGGGCGGCGGCGGCGACGTGGGAGCAGACCTCGGTGGGCACCTTCTCGGCGGTGCCGGTCTTGGTCCCCATGACGACGTCGGGCCGCGACAGGTCGCGCCCGGTGCCCTCGATGGCGCCGACCTCCATCATCCCGCGCACGATGCGGCACGTGTCCTCGCGGAACACACGGCGCTCGCCGGCGAGGGGGAGGTCGATTCGCTGGCCGTCCTGCTCGACCGCCTCGATCAGGCGCAGCGGCTTCCACACCCCGCCGCGCACGATCGTGGCGAGGGCGCCGACGTGCTGCCAAAGCGTGGTGAGGAGCTCGTGGCCAAACGAGATCGACGCGTGCGTCCAGTTCAGCTTCCAAGGCAGCGGGGGTACGTACCCGGCGTGCTCGGGCCCGAGCCCGGCCTGCGGCGCGGCGGCGTAGCCGAGCTCGCGCAGCTTCGCGCGCAGCTTCTCGGCCGGCACGCGCTGCCCGATCTGCACGAGCCCCGCGTTGACCGAGAACGCGAAGCTCTGCGCCGCGGTGATGCTGCCGGTCAGGCTGCCCTCGGCCTCGTGGATGACGCGCGACGAGCCCTCCAGCCGGAAGTGGCCCCGACCGACGTCCAGCAGCTCCTCGGGGCGCACGGCGCGCTCCTCGAGAGCCGCGGCCATCGTCACCATCTTGAAGGTCGAGCCGGGCGTGAAGGCGTAGTACACCGGCGCGAAGGGCTGCACCGGCACCTTCTCGAGCGAGTCGATCGCCAGCACGTCGCCGCTCTGCAGCTCGATCACGATGCCCATCGCGACGGCGGGAGCGTGCTCGTCCATCACCCGCGCCAGCTCGCGCCGCACCGCTCGCAGCAGGTCGAGGTCGAGCGTCGTGACGACGCGCGGGGGCTCCTCCTCGTCGCTGCGGTCGATGAAGTACTGCGTGCGTCCGAGCGCGCGGTTGCGGTGGACGAAGTAGGAATACGTCGCGGGCGCCGCCTCGTGCACGGGCCACTCGTCCGAGCCGAACACGCGCTCGGCAACCAGCTCTAGCCCCGCGCGCGGCAGCGGCTCGGGCTCGTTGCCCTGGATGCGTCCCCAGCTGCCGAGGATCTCGAGCTCGCCCGCCGGATAGCGCCGGTCGCGCGCCCGCGTCAGCCGCATCTGCAGCGGCGACACGCCCTCTTCGCGCAGGAGCGCTTCGATCGCCAGGGCGCGCTCGGCCGGCACATCGCGTACCGCGACGCAGTGGCCGGTAGGCATCATGCGCGCCCACAGGAAGCGACGGCACTCCTCGTTGGGGTCGACGCCGGGCTCGACCTCGCCGCGGGCCCGGCCGGACACGCAGCCCGCGAGCCCGTCGAGCAAACGCCGCGTCCAGCCCGCGGGTCCGCGCACGCCGTGGGCTTCGCGCTCCGAGCGCGAGAGCAGCACCGACGGCTGCCAGCGCAGCTGATAGCGCGGCGCTCCGCTCGAAGCCGGCACCGGCACGACGTCGATGCCCGCCAGGGCGCTCTCGGCCTCATCATCCGGCTCGACGCCACCGCGCTCGACCCACTCGAGCACCATGCTGGCCTGACGCGCGGAGAGCGGCAGGTCGGCCACGTCGGCCCACCCGTCGCGCACGTCGGGCAGCACGTTGGTCAGAACCTCGTCGGCGCCGACGCCGCCCACGGCCTCGGCGATGCGTGCCGACATGTAGTCGGGCGTGTGGGCCAGCCACATGCTGCGCGGCGACAGCACCAGGTCGAGCCGATCGACGAAGTGCGCCACGCTGCGGCCGCCGGCGTCGACCAGCTCGAAGGCGGGCGCCAGGCCCGCTTCGTGCGCGACCGCGGGCTCGGCCTCTTCGTCGGCCAGCGCCACGTTGGCGACGCGCACGCCGACGCCCGCAAGCACGATCGCGACCACGACGAAGGCGCTCATCGGCCGGAAGCCGGACTCGGAGCGGAAGACCTCACCGGAGATCACAGCTCGCTCCCTTCGGCGCTGGCCTTCGCGGGCTCGTCGTCGGGCTGGGTGAGCAGCTCCTCTTCGGCCTCGAGCACGTCCGAGGTCAGGCTCGCGTTCCACACCTCGAGCGCGTCGCACGCGCGCTGCCGGTAGTCGAGCTCGCGCGCCAGGCGGTGGTTCTCCGCCGCGACCCAGGCGGTCCACAGGCCGACGCCGAGAGCGGCGACCGCGAGGCCCAGGCCGAGCAGCAGGCGAACGCTCACGCCTCGCCCTCCGCGTGACAGCCGTTCAGCCGGACCGCCGCGCGCAGGCGCGCCGAGCGCGCGCGCGGGTTGCGGCGCACCTCGCCCTGGGTCGGCTCGACCGGCTTCTTGTTCCAGAGGCGCCAGCGGCCCTCGCGCGAGCCGCGCGCGAGGAAACGCTTCACCACGCCGTCCTCGCCCGAGTGGAAGGTGATCGTGACGAGCCGCCCGCCGGGGGCAAGCTCGGCTTCGGCCAGGAGCAGCGTGCGACGCAGCTCCTCGCCCTCTTCGTTGACCGCGCGCCGCAGCGCCTGGAAGGAGCGCGTCGCGGGGTGCACGCGCGCTCCGCCGCGTCCTCCGACGGCGCGCTCGATGGCCTCCGCCAGCGCGAGCGTGCGCAGGAACGGCGCCCGCCGCCGCGCCGCGACGATCGCCTTGGCGATGCGCCGCGAGCGCCGCTCTCCCCCCTCGTGGAAGAGGAGGTCGGCGAGGTCCGCTTCGTCCCAGCGGTTGACGATGTCGGCCGCGGTCCGGCGCTGGTCCCCCCCCATGCGCATGTCGAGCGGGCCGTCGTGCTGAAGCGAGAAGCCACGCTCCCCGCGGTCGAGCTGCATCGAGCTCACCCCGAGATCCACGAGCAGTCCCGCGAGTCGGCTGACACCGGCGCTCGCCAGGATCTCCTCGAGCCCCGAGAGACGCCCTTGCACGAAGGTGACGCGCTCCTCGAACCCCGCCAGCGTCCGGCGCGCCAACTCGAGTGCATCCGGATCGCGGTCGAGCGCGATCAACCGCACGCCGGGGAAGGCCTGAAGCAGCGCTCGCGAATGTCCGCCCGCCCCGGCCGTCCCGTCGACGACCCAACCGGAGAGCGCGCCGGGATCTTCGCCCGCCGCAAACGCGTCGAGAACGGCGTCGACGAGCACCGGCGTGTGCTCTCTGCGCTCGTCGCTCACGTTGCACCCCCCCGATGCCATGCCTGCATCCCCCCCACCAGGCCGCTAGGCCCCGGGCGGCGCCCCCTCTCCTTCTCCCAGCAGCACCTGGTCGAGCTTGTCGAACTCGGCATCGTGCTTGGCGTTGAACGCCTGCCAGGCCTCGTGGCTCCAAAGCTCCGCCCGATCGGCCACCCCGACGAGCACGACCTCTTTCTCCAGCTCCAACCCGGCGAGGTTCCGCAGCTTCTCGGGAATCAGCAGCCGCCCCGCCTTGTCGATCGGCGTCGCATGGGCGTTCGAGAAGAACAGCCGCTGCATCCGCCGCTGCTCCTCCCCGAGGAAGGCCTGGGTGCTCATGCGCTCCATCGCCTTCACAAAGCCGTCCTCCGGAAAGAGGAACAGACACCCCTCAAACCCCCGCGTAATCGTGGCCGGCCGCTTCCCCGCCACGTCCTGAGCAAACTCGGGCAGAAACCGAGCCGGCACCACGACGCGCGACTTCGCGTCGAGCGTGTGCACCGATTCACCGAGGAACATGCACGCATCCCCCGGTCGGTGGTTTCTTGCCTTGATCTACCACTTCGCACCACTCCGTGACACTTCGCGATCATATGCACCACGAGGACCACCCGGGGGGCCGAATCGGACAAAAGGCGGCCCTGGGAGGCCGTGAGAGGGGTTTTTGGGCTGCGAGGAGGCGGGGAGGCGGGCCACATGTGGTGGGGGCTGCGGCAGGCACTACCACATGTGGGGTTGGGGGTCGGGAGTGGGACGGAGGGGGATTTCTTGAGCCCATCCCTATCCCTATTCCTATCCCTATCCTTGTCCCTATCCCTATCCCATCCCTCTCGCGATCCCTATGCCTGTCCCGATCCAGAACCCGACCCCGATCTCTTGCTCCATCTCTAGCTCTATCCTTAGCCCTATCCGGATGCCTCCCTCTACTCTGCTTATTCTAGTCGTATCTCTTATCCCTTTCGCCTCCCCTATTCCGATCCCGATCCCGATCCCGATCGCCATCTCTAGCTCCTTCTCTAGCCCATCCTTTGCTGTATCCCTATCCCTGGCGCTACTCCTATGATACCCCTATCTCTATCCCTTTCCAGATCCCGAGCCCGAGCC
>JBCCGI010000022.1:0-103774 GCA_039029355.1 Planctomycetota bacterium | reverse complement strand
CCCTGACCCTCTTCGCATCCCGCCAATGCCGCGGCGGCCAAACCAAGCGCAGCCAGACGAAGCGGAAATCTGCGTGTCACCGTCACATGATCCATTTTTCTAGTCCCTATGCCTGTATTGGGGCCATTCCGCAGCCCCGGTGCCGGTTGTCCGGTCATTCGCTCGCAGCAGGGCAAAGCCTGCTGAGGCGAAGCATAGCGTGGCTGCGGCCCCTTTGAAAGTCCGGTCATCATACCTCGGCAAGTTTCCCCACCGTAGCGCCCAGGCTTTCTATGCAGGTTCCGAACGCGGATCTGATCTGGAATTGCTAACGGATTTGGGCGTCGGCGGCCGCGTCCAGTGGCGGGCGGAGGACAAAGACTGCTGGATAGTTGCGTCAAAAAAGGCGGGCGTGGCGTTTTTCCGGTCCGTGCGCGCCGCAGCGCAGTTCGATCCTACGCGATGCAAACCCGAAGCATCCGAACGCACCCTGACCCAGGCGGTTTCCAGCGCGGATCGAAGTCCGCGGCATGTAAATCCGCGAGCCTAAACTGTGTCCGGCGGATTGCACACCGGCCATGAAGCGTTGCGCGACCGCTGCTCTGAACGAGCCGGAATTTGGGTGATCGACAACGGTCAGAAAGTGCACAGTTAGGCTCCGGTTGGGACCGTGATGGCCGAACGGCAACAACGCCCGAAACCGGGCGAAAATCTGAGATCGGCTGGTGGTTCGGAACAAGTTCTAGGACCTTAAACCCAATTGGGATCAAGGGATAATTCAGCGCAGGACTTATTTTGCGAGACGGCCTGGAATCATGCTGGCGCATCAACATTGAGCAATGCCGCAGGATGGGTAGTGCAGACGGCGCGTCGGACGTGAGGAAAATAGCGATTGACGCTACCGCCGGACATGCGTAGATCGCATGTCTGCAAGCCGGGGAGGTGGCAGAGTGGTCGAATGCGGCGGTCTTGAAAACCGTTGAACGTGAGAGCGTTCCCGGGGTTCGAATCCCCGTCTCCCCGCCACCCATACTGTTTCAGATCATTTTTTTGGCTCTCAGTTGTGCTGCAATTCGCACCAGCCCGCGAAACCATCGTCCAGACGGACCACAGGCCTGGTCTTGATCCCTGAAAATGGTCCCAAATGATTGCAAACTTTGGGTGCATTTCTGGCAAGAGAAAGAGTCTGCCGCTGCCGGAGAAAGGATTCGGCGACGTCAAGATGTCCAACTCGCCGAATTGGGTGGCGAAAACATCATGGCAAAAGAGTGTTTGGACAAGAAAGCACTAACAGCTGAGAGGTTTGTGCTCTCGGGCCATCCGTCGGCATGCGGTTGGGTCGGTATTGACGAAGCATGGGGTATCATCGGCGGGATCGAGCAGAACATGTTTTTCTCTGTCTTTGATCTGCCGCGCGACATCCGCATCTATCCAGCGGCGAGCGCCGAGGTCTGGCGTGACGGTCATGTGAACGCCATTGCCTTTTGTGGCAGGGTGCCACACTCCATATATTACGACAGTGATCGCTGGTTTGTGGTCTGGATAATGACGAACGGCAACTTTACTCGCACCCAGTGGTCAAGTGCGATGCTGTCTCATCAAGTGATCGCCGACCGCTGTACCCGTCCAGACAGGGGCAACGACAAAGGCAAGGCCGAAGGACTGGCCGTCTGCGGGCGCCGCAACTTTTTGGCGACGACGACGGGTTGGGCTTCACCCTGGCAACGCTTGGTTGATCGCACCTCGTTCGGCTACTTGCACACCCAGACCTAAATCGCTGCGCTGCGCCATGACCGGATGGACGCACCCTGGGGCATCGATGGCCCGATGAACCGCGTGACAGTCGACGCCAACGTCGAAACGAAACTCGCGCCGGCGCTGGGTAAAGGCGATGTGATCTTTCTGGACAACCCGTCCTTCCGCAAAGGCCAAAGCGCCGCTTCAATTCTTCGGGAGCGCGGCGCCTTGCTCTTGTTTTTGCCGTCTTCCTCGCCGGATTTGAATCTGATCGGGATGACCATTTCAAAGCTGAAAGCCGTCGTTCGAAAGACCACTGTCCGGACATGCGAAAATCTATGGCGGACCGTTGGAAATGTCTGCGGCCTCTTCACCGTCGAAGAATGCTTTAACGTCTTCAACGCTGCCGGATATGGAACAGATGAAACGCAAAACGCTCTGAAAATCTGCGCTTGTACATGTTGCTGCGTGAGTACGAAAAGCTGGGCCGCATTTGCGCGACCGAAAGTGTGGATCATTGGCGCTATCTGGTGCAAATGCGCCAAGATAGCGCACGCATTACGAACAGCAATACGGTGATGGCACGCTCCAAGCGTGGAGCTAAGCCGCGCACTTGGCATCCACGTGAAGACATTTGCCAAATGGTTAAAGCGCGCTTGGCACGACTGAAAAAAAGCCTGCAGAGCAAGTCCGCCTGTTGAAAGGAAAACCCGCTGACACCTGATCTGAGCAACAGGGTCACGTCAGCCAAGAAAGTACAATGGGACGTGCATCGGTAGACGAACACGAGTACACACGACAATTTAATTGCTATTAATCCTGTTCGCTGCTTTAGTGTCCTACCGAGGGGTCATTGTCATTGTAAGTAACGCAAATGAGCGGAAAAAGAACGTTGAAAATCATAGATTTCGTTCTGACATATTTGATCATATTTTCTTTCGTTTCGGCCTTTGCCTCTACAGCGAATTCGGAAACGCTTGCGCAGGCAGTCGCGAGGTCATTTGCAAATAGCGACGCCCGTCAGGCAGCAATTAAATCGATCGAAGCGCAGAACAAACAGGTTGCAATTGCCCAAGGCAGTCGAGGTTTTACCATCGATATGTTTGGCGAAATTGCATTGCAAAACGTTGATAACTCAACACAGACCGGGCAGCCTGGCAATAATGAGACGCTGACGGCTAGGCGAGTTGGATTGTCTGCGACTTATCCGCTGTATGATGGCGGTGAATTGCTGAACCAGCTGTTTCAGGAAGCGTCCAGATTGGATGCGGAAATAATACGGTTGTCCGATGCGGCCGAAGCGATCGCGCTGAATGCCGTTCAGGCTTACATTGATGTTTACCGTCATCAGAACATCGTAACGATCTCACAACAGAATATAGACGTTCATGCCCAAATTTCCCAACAAGTCGGACGCCAGGTAGACGCGGGAAAACTGTCCGAGCCAGATCGGTTTCAAGCCAACGACAAACTGCTTGCGGCAAGATTGGCCCATGCAGATGCAAAGGCGGCATTGAGTGATGCGCTTTCACAATACAGTTTTGTTGTCGGCACCGCACCGAGGGGCGCGCTGTCTATTCCAGATACGTCAAAGCTCCCCGGTAGTCGGTCAAATGTGGAAACAGTGGCCGTGAGCAACAGTTTTCTTTTGAAAATTGCGCAAAAGGACATTCAGGATTTGACTTATCAGGGGGCGATCGATCTTGCCGACTGGCAGCCAAAGCTCGATTTGTTCTTCCGGGGTGGGTTGGAAAAGGATGTCGACGGTGAACCAAAATCCGAGACTGACGTGGCGGCCGGACTCAGATTGAACTGGACTCTCTACAAAGGCGGGACGCGAAACAAAACCGCCGCCCGAAACAACGATCTTGTTATTCGGGCACACTACAGAAAGCGGCAGGTCGAGGACGAAGTTCGAAACCTCGCGCGTCAGGCCTGGAATTCCTATACTGCGGCTGTCGACAGAAAGATGTTGCTGGACGATACGGTATTGAATAGCCAAAATATCCTTGCGGCTTTCAGACGCGAATTCGAAGCTGCAAAGCGTCCCTTGCTGGAAGTTCTGGACGCCGAACGCGCATTGTTCAATCTAAAGGTTCGTCGCGCAAACGCCGATGCTGCTGTGGCATTCCAAAGATATCGTGTTCTGGGGGCCCAAAGCCTTCTGTCTTCCCATTTTGGGCTGACACCTTATGGAAGCCCACTGATTCCGGATTTCGAAACTCGTGCAAAAGCGGTGCCACGCGGGGATTTTGATATCACAGCGCCGCCCCTGAACCAGCCTTGAAAAAGGACGGTCAACACAAGCCGTCGCTTGTATCGGTATTTCTGCCGACCGTGGCGTTTTTTTCCTCTTACTATTCCCGGCCATTTACGGAAAGCGCGGTTTGCGCCCGACTTCCCGCTGATCTGGACAGTGATGAAATCACGGTAGCAAGCCGGATGCTGGACGTTGTCGGTCTGAAAGCCCGGGCAGTCAGACGTAGCCTTTCGCAGATCGATCCCGGCAGTTTGCCGGTTCTGATATTCCAGAACAGATCGCCGCGTGTCGTCCTGTCGCTGGACAGCGATTCAGGAGCCGCAGAAATACTCGATCCGGTATCCAATGACATAATTATGCAGCCGATCAGGGCGGTTTCGAAATCTATCGATTCAAAGATCCTGCTGATTGCCCCCAAGGAAGCGACTGACCAGCACCCCCGCGCGGGGCTCGCCGTCATGGAGCACGTCGACGCCGAGCGCCGGCAGCGGGCCCGCCGGATCCTCGGCGCGCAGCGCGAAGGGGTCGTTGCGCGGCACGAGCTCGAGCGGGTAGCCGAGCGTTCGGTCGTGCCCCCCGGCGCCGGCGCCGGGCGTGCGCAGCAGCGCCTTGGCGTAGCGCGAGTAGGACTCGCGGCCCGGCTGCCCGGACTCGCCGCGCCGGCGGCGCTCCTCGACCACGTGCTCGAGGCCCTCCTCGCGGAGGTAGGCCTCGAACTTGGCGGGCTGCATCGTCAGCGCGTTCGGGTTCGAGCGGTAGCCCAGCACGAACGTCCCCTCGCCGGGGATGCGGACGCGGCCGGCGGGGTCCTCGCCCGGCCGGCCGACCGCCGGCACGCGCGCCTCGGCGGCGGCGCCTTCGTCGCCTGCGCCGGGCCCGACGAGGACGAACTCGGCCAGGTGCTTGGGGTTGCGGGCGTAGGCCTCGGGCGCGTCGGTGTGGCCGAGGAGTAGCCGGGCCGAGACGACGCTCCCCGCCGCCGGGCGGTGGGAGGAAGGCTCGACCCAGAACTCGTGGGCGAGCGCGGGGGTGAAGATCGCCGACGCGATGAGCGCGGCGCCAAGAGCTCTGGATCGAAGTCCCATGGGTCGCTCTCCTTTACTGCGCCGGCGAGCCCGGCGTCGGGTCGTTGAGGTAGGGGAACACGTCGTCGAACACGAGCGCGTCGATGAACGCGCCGTCGGTGTAGGGCAGCCCGCCCGAGGGCGCCACGGTCGGGTCGAGCAGCACGCCCATCGCGACCCGCAGCGTGATGTCCACCACGTCGTCGCCGGGGCGGCGGCCGTTGGGGAAGCCGGCGAGGTCACCGCTCAGCACGCCCAGGTTGCCCTGGAGCGCGGCCGGAACCGACGGGGTGTCGAGGTTGAGCCGCAGCATCTCGGCGAACGAGCCGTTGTCGTTCACGCCGGCGATGCCGGTGAGGAAGGCCTCGATCAGGTCCGCGCGCGGGAACAGGTTCGGCGCGGTCACCGGGAACAGCACCTCGATCAGCTCGGGCAGCGCCGGGTTGAGCACGTAGTCCAGGAACTGCGCGTCGTCCGCGGGGCGGCTGAAGTTGAACTGGTTCTTGTCCGGGAGGCCGATCACGACCTCGTTGACCAGCGGCATGCCGAGGCGCGAGACCTGCTGGAAATCGGTCGAGACGTCGGCCGGCTTGGCGTAGGTCGGGTTGGGCAGCAGCGTGCGCGTGCGCGGCAACGAGGCCGTCGTCCAGCCGCCGATCACCGAACCGTCGCCGCGGAGGAAGCTCTTCGGGACCTCCAGGATCAGCGAGGTGATGTTCTTGTCGGCGAGCGAGTTCTCCTCGGCGTCCGGCGGGCCCAGCGGGTCCAGGTTGATCAGGTCGAAGGTCTCGCCGAGGTTGACCACGAACGGGTCCTGGCGCTGGCCGACGAACATGCGGCCCACGCTCCCATCCGGGAGCTGGATGTCGTACACGAAGGCGTCGGCATAGGCCGGGTAGTCCGGGATCGACTTGGTGCCGATGTTGTCGATCGGCTTGGCGAAGATCTTCTTGCCGGTGCCCGCGTCGAGCACCGCGTCGAGCTTGGTGGGGGCCGAGGTGGGACCCTCGATGACCCACAGCCCGAAGGCCTCGACGTCGTTCTGCGCGGTCGAGTCGGTCGCGCTGATCGGGCCGATGTTGCGCAGCGGGACCGACACGTCGATCTCCGCCCCGGGATCGCCGATCGGCAGCTGCAGGTCCTTGAGGCGGTTCTGGAAGCGGAAGCGGAAGGTGAAGTCCTCGACCGCGTCGCCGTCGTTGTCGATGTGGATCTCGTAGTTCGCGGTCGGGTCCAGCGTGAAGTAGTTCGGGCCGCCGTACGGGTCCTGCAGCGGGAGGTAGTTCGCGACCAGCGTCACGTAGTCCTCGCGCCCGGCCTCGTAGCTCGTGAACATGTAGAAGTCCGTCCCGTCGACCTTGGGGGTCTCCGTGACGAACGGTGCCTCGCGGTGGCTGGACGCCGAGGCGAGCGCGGCGCCCAGCAGCACGGCCGGCGCTGCGTAGAGCAGGGTCTTGGAGCGTTGCATCTAGTCCTCGAGAATCTCCGGAGTCTTCCGGTTTCGTGGGAGTGGATGCGCCGGGACGCCGCCCGAGGCGGGTTCACGCGGCGCACGTCGGAAGCGGCCCGGGGCGGCGGCGTGCTCGCTCCCGTGCGGTCCTTCCACCCGTCGATACGTCCCCCCGCCCGGTACGGATGAAGCCGGGACCCAAAAACGACCCTTACACGCGGGCCGTGCCCGCGCGACCGGTCAGTCGACCTGTTGCGAGCGCGAGAGGATCGCGGTCATCTCGTCTGCGTTGAAGGCCGTCAGCACCTCCACGCGCACCGAGCCGCCCGAGGTCAGCCGGTAGAGCAGCGCCGCGCCGGTCTTGCTGTCGGGCACGTCGAGCACCAGCACGCCGTCGTACGCGCCCAAGGTCCAGTAGAGGCCCTTCACGGTGGCGCCGAAGGCCTTGGCGAGCTCTTCGAAGCGCGCCGCGCGCACGACCGTGTCGTAGATGTTCTCTTCGCCGTACTGCGTTTCCTTGACCAGCGCGATCAGCGTCGTCATCGAGGGCCTCCTGGAGCCTTGGAGTGGGAGCGCGCCATCCTAGTGGGGGGGCGCGGCAGTTCGATGCAGATGTTCCGCGCCCCTCCGACGGTGGCCGCGTTGCACCTCCTCCGAGTCGCGCGGCGGATACGCACCGTCGGCGCACCTCGCGACGACCGAATGCCACCAAACATCCCTACCGGCCGCCCGGCGGCGCGCCCAAGGCCGATTGTCACCGCCCCGCGCGGGCACGGCCTCAGTTGTCGTGCGGCCGCACGACCAGCGACAGCCCGCTGGTGCCGGCCGGGACCCAGGTCGGCGTCACCTCGTCGCGGCGTCCGGAGGGATACACGAGGTACTCCTCGCCGAGGTCGGGCAGCTCGAAGACGAAGTCGCCGCTCGCGTCCGTGCGCGCCAGGAACGAGTCGCCCGCGGCGGTGTTGGCCCAGACGCGGCGCCGGTCGCAGGGCGTGCCGTCCGCGAAGGTCACGCGGCCGGATAGGGTCGCCATCGGAACGACCAGGGCCAGGTCGACCCAGGTTCGCGTTCCCGGCTGGACCTCGACGGCCGCCTCGGAGCCGGGGAGCGGGAGCTCGGTGTCCCCGAGACTCCAGCCATCGGGGTAGGCGCGCAGCACCAGCTGGCCCGCCGGAGCGTCGAAGCGGAAGAAGCCGTCCGGGCGCGTGGGCTCGTAGCCCCCCCGGCCCTCGCCCTCCCAGTCGACGTCCGACTCGATCGGCGTTCCGTTGAGGAGCACAGTCCCCGCGACCTCGCCGAAGCCCGGCCTCCACGTGCGGCGTAGGACGGTCTCGCAGGCGAAGGGCCGCCCCGGCCCGGGCGCGGAGATCAGCGCGAGCTCGGGCTCGTAGCCGACCTTGGTGAAGCGCAGCGCTGAGCTCGCCGTCCACGGCACGGCTCCGGGCAGCTCGAAGCGTCCCTCGTCGTCGGTCAACACGCGGACCCCGTAGCCCTCGGGCACCTGCGTCGACTCCGCCGGCGCGCCTTCGGGCGCGGACGCGGTCGGGACGCCCTCAGCGCCGTCGGCGCGCAGCAGGCGCACCAGTACGTAGCGCAGCGGGTAGCCGTCGCCGTCGAGCACGCGCCCGCGGATCGGCGTCGATCGCAGGAGCGGCAGCACGAGCGGCTCCCCGGCGTCCTCCGCCGCGGGGTCGAGCTCGCCCTGCAGGTAGGCGTATCCGGAGGCCTCGACCACGAACGGATACGCGCCTGGCTCGGGCTCGGAGTAGCGCAGCTCGCCGGCGCGGTTGCTGGTCGCGCTCGAGGAGCGTCCGTGGAACACGGCTCCGAAGATCGGCTCGCCGCTCTCGCCGTCCACGACCGTCGCGCGCACGGTACGCCTGCCGCCCTTGGAGCGGCGGCGCTCGGGTGCGGGGGCCGCGCGGCCCTCCGCGCCGGCCGGGGCGGCGGGCGCCTGGAGCTCCTCGGGCGCCGTGAGCTCGGCCCGGGGGAGGCCGCGCTCGGCGACCGGCTGCTCGCCGACCCGGGCGGGCTCCTCGCCGGCGCGCTGCATCCACAGGAACGCGCCGAGAGCCAGCGCGAAGGCGAGCGTCAGACCGAGGAGGCGCGTGGGGCGAGCTGCGGGCATGGCGAGGTCTCGATCCTACCCCGCGGGGCGCCGCGGGTTTCCCGCCCCCCGGGCCGCGGCGAAAAAGGAGGCGGGCCGCCTGCCCGCTGGCAAGGCGACCCGCCCGTCTCTCCCTAAGAGCGTGGTGCGCCTAGGGCACGACCGCGGCCGAGGGCTCGATGACCACCATCACCGAGGGCGAGCTCAGGCCGTTGAAGGCCGCGCCGCCCATGCCGTTGTCGACGAAGCTCATCGTCTGCACGTAGAGGAAGCCGGCCTCGGCGGGCGCCTTCACGTAGTCGTTGAGCGAAGCGTTGACGAAGGTCACGCCGGTCGGACCGATGAAGTCGAACTCGGTCAGGAGCTCGCCGTGGTAGACGTAGGCTCCGGTCGCGAAGAACGTCGGGTCGGCCGAGGCGATGTAGAAGAGCAGCGCGCCGGGCGGGCCGATGTGCGCGAGCTGGTAGCCCGTGCCGTCGTTGACCGGCGACTCGATGATCGTCTGGGTCGCGGTGCCGTCCAACAGCCGCAGGTCGGAGTCCACGCTGAGGCGCACGTCGAGGCCGTCGGGGCCCGGGTTCGGGAACGAGACGTTGATGCCGCCCGCGCCCGGCGTGAGCACCGTGTCGGCCAGGTCGACGTCCGAGCCCGAGAAGGCGTCGATCGCGTCGCCGCCGTCGCCGCCCTGCGAGAAGATGTCGGTGCCGGTGTGGTCGCCGCCCTTGCCGCCGCTGATGGTGGAGCCCGAAGAGTGCAGGTACGAGTTCTCTAGTTTCAGCCCCTCACCGCCGTCGCCGGCGCCGACGATCTGGTCGCGGCCGTCCCCGCCGCTGACCGTCGAAGCGTACATCGCGATCGACATGTTGATCGCGCGGATGCCGTCCTGGCCGCCCGACGACCCGGTCGCGAGGGCGTCCGAGCCGGTGATGGTGCAGCGGCTGATCACGCACTCCGCCTGCGGGAACAGCGACCCGCCCGGGCCGGTGAGCGCCAGCTGTCCGCCCGACGACGGCGCGTCCGCGAGCCCCGGGTCGAACGTGCACTCCTCGAGCCAGAGGAAGCCGTCGAAGTTGAAGGTGCCGAGGTTGCGCGGGATCGCGAGGTTCGCCGAGGGGGCCGGCTTGCAGTTGAAGTCGAGCCCGCGGATCACCACGGTCTCGCCCTGGTCGATGTTCTGCACGAGCAGGTAGCCCTGCAGCGTCACCGGCCCCTCGCTGGACGAGATCAGCGTCAGCGGCTTGTCGAGGATGGTCGTGGCGGGGGAGCTCGGCGTGCCGGCGTTCCCGTACGTGCCGGGCCGGAGCAGGATGACGTCCCCGGGTTGCGCGACGTTGATCGTCGCCGAGAGGATGCCGGGGAAGTCCGGCGAGATGTCGAAGACGTTCTGGGCCTCTGCGCCGGCGCTGAGGAGCGCGCCGGCCGCGAGGACGGACAGGGTCTTGGAGAGCGGTTTCATGGTTTCAATGCCTTTTGCCATTGCTGGCGAGTCCTTTGGATGGATCGGTGCGCGGTGTTCCCGTGCAACGCAACGTGGGCGCTCGCGCACGCTGCGGAGTTTCAGCAAAGGACCAAAGGCCACTCGGGCAGCGCCGCGCTAACGGCGCGACGCGCGAGCCAAAAACGCAACAAGCCCGCGTCGCGGGTGCGACGCGGGCTTGCCGTGGAAGCGGGTGATGCGCGCTACTGGATGTCGATCGTGAGCGCGTCGCTCGCGCTCAGCACGCCGTCGGTGTCGCAGCCGGTCGGGTTGAACCAGGCGTACTGTGCGTACACCGTCACGCCCGACACCGGCGGCAGCGGCACGGTCGTCTCGCCGTAGCCCGCGTCGTCGGAGATGCTCACGACCGGGTCGAGCGCCGGGTTGAGCAGGATGTGGAAGTTGGCGCCCAGGATCGGCAGGCCGTCGGGCAGCGGCGTCGTGCTGAACAGCAGCCCGCCGCTCGCGTTCGGCGGGGCGTTGAAGTAGCGCAGCGTGAAGTTCTGGCCCATGACCGCCGGCTCGCTCGCGACCATCGCGGGCGGCGGAGCGCACGAGGAGGGCGAGGCCGTGCCGAAGCGCGAGATGCCCGTGGGCAGCGGGTTGTCGTAGTCGCGGATCGCGGCGAAGACGCGCCGGCCACGGGCGATGTAGTCGCGGATCTCCAGGTCAGAGCAGCCCACGTAGAACTCGAGCGCCTCGGCGCTGACGAAGGCGGCCAGGTCGAGGGTCGAGTTCAGGAAGTCCGCGTAGAGCGTCCAGTACTCGGCGTCCTGGCAGTTGGCCGTCGGCTGGCCGTCCAACCGCATGAAGATGGCCGAGGTGTGCGTCGAGAAGCTGGCCGTGCGGGCGGCGATCCAGCCGCTCTTGGTGACCGGCACGTCGACGATGTAGGTATGCATGCCGCCGCTGATCGGACCGAAGGCCTGGGATGCGACGACGACGCCGTCCTGCACGATCTCGATCGTGTCGGTGATCGTGGTCGCGTCCTGCAGGTCGACCCGATAGGTCGCCTTGACGCTGACCGATGCCGTGCCGGTCCCGGGCGACGTCACGTGCAACGTCGAACCGATATCCAGGCCGTCGACCTCGAGCCCCAGGAACTGGTACGGGCCGACGCCGATGCTGGTGCGGCCCTTCTGCACCGCGTCGGTCCAGTTGGTGTAGCTCGAGGTCTCACCCGTCTCGAGCTTGGCCCAGGTGCGTGGCTCGCAGGCCAGCCCGATGCAGTCCGCATCCGAGCCGGCGGTCAGCGCCACGGACTGCCCGGCGTTGAGCAGCTTGTAGTACATCCCGAAGTAGCGCTTCTCGAGCGGGCCGCCGCAGGTCGAGTTGAGCATCTCGAAGGCCTCGAGGAAGTCGATCTTCCCGAAGGCCACGTCGAAGGGGGCCAGCACCGGGTGCGTGTTGCCGCACGTCTTCGGCACCGGGAAGGCCATGTCCATCCCGAAGGAGCACTTCACGTCCTCGCCGACGTAGAGCGGCAGGAGAGGGTCCTCCCAGTCCCAGCCGCCGGCGAACTTGTCGGCGTGCAGCTGGACCGGCCACGACTGGTGCGCGTATCCGTTGACCGCGTCGGGCGCCTGACGGAACAGGTTGAGGATCGGCTCGGAGTAGTCGCCGCTGCCGTCGTTCTTCCAGCCCGCCGCGGGGTAGAGCGGCGCGCAGCCGCTCTGCAGCTGGAAGATGTCGGCCTCGGCGCTCGTGATGTTCAGCCCGATCATGTGCCCGAGGTTGCCGCAGGAGACCCCGGACGTCTCGATCCCGAACTGGATGATCTTGGTCGGATCTCCGATCGTCGCGGGATCCTCCATGCCGGTGACGAACTGCGATACGTAGGCGTTGAACTGGTCCGGCGTGATGAAGCCGGCGCCCCAGATCAGCGCGTTCGAGACACCGAGGTCGTTGGCGATCATCTCGGCGTAGATCTCCGTCGACGTCGCGTCCATCGAGTCAAAGCACAGCTGGATGTGCTCGTGCGTGTCGCCCGAGTGCCAACCCTGGGGCGGGTTGACGAAGCCCGGCGGGCAGGCGGCTCCGCTGGAGGAGTAGCTCACGCCGCAGGCGTTTTGAATCGGTAGCTGTGCGGCGAGCGAGCCCGCGGCGAGGAGCGGCAGGGCGACTTGGAGCTGAACCTTCAGATGCATCGCTTCCGGATCCGGCCGGCAAAGACCGGAGAATATGGATCGTTGGGCCGCCCCAGCGGGTGAGGAGAGGGGGGGGCTGGCGGCATCCGCACTCTACCAGCTCCCGGGGCCCGAGGCGTCGGACCCGGTCCGGAATCCTGGCGCCGTGCGGGGTGTCGGCGTCGACAGACGGCCCGGTCGGTCGCGTAAGCCTCGGCCGGCGTCCTCACAAGATCGCGAGCCCGATTTGCTCAGGTTGTTTTGTGGTCGTACTTTGCGGTCGCCGCACGAGAGTCGACGCCGAAGGGTCGTCGAGAACATCGGTGAGCGCGCGGTTCGGCCTTGAACCGACCTGGGCGAATCGGGTCGCGAGCTTGTAAGGAGGGGGCGGGCCGGAAGCGGCTAGAAGTAGGTCATACGCGCCATCGGGGTCAGGACGAGGGCTCCGCTCGACTCCAGGACCTCCCAGCGCATCCAGTCGACCAGGCCGACCATGGCGGTCGTCGGCGGCGGGAGGTGAGCGGTTCCGAACCCGTCGCCGGGAACCGTCGGCACGCCGCCGAGCACGATCGGTCCTCCGATCGGGGTCCACGGGCCGAAGGGCGTCGGCGCCGTGACCAATTGCGCGCTCGCGCCGCCCTCCGCCGCGAAGACGCCCACCTTGAAGTCACCGTTGTTCACGAAGGGCGGCGTCTCGGCCAGCATCTGCGGCGTGATCCCGCCGGCGCCCACGGTCCCCGCGCCGAGGATCGTGGGGTTCGCGATCGCGCGCTCGGTGTGCACCCGCGGCCGATCGAAGGGCGGCGTTTCGGCCGCCACCCGGGGATCGGTGAGGCCGCCGAGCAGGAAGGCCTCGATGTCGGCCTGCTGCGCCGGCGTCATGTTGATTCCGAAGAGCGCCGGCGAGATGCCCGGGATGCCGGAGAACTTGCGGCCCTCGTAAAAGGCGAGTACCGCGGCCACGTCGGGCAGCGCCGGAGCCCCGGTGTGGAAGAAGAACTTCCGCAGGCCTACGCCGCGGAGGCTGGTCGCCCTGAAGCGCGCCAGGTCGGCCGGGTTGCCGGTCACCGCGACGCGCCCGACGTCCTCGAAGGGCGGACGGATACCGAGGTTGTGGAAGCTGGTCGAGCCGAAGAGCGGCGGCGCGTGGCACCCGGCGCAGTTGCCGACCGTCGGGTCGGAGAACAGCGCGAGCCCGTTCTGCTCCTGCGCCGAGAGCGTCGGCAGCCCGCGCATGAAGTCGTCCCAGGGCGTCTGGTCCGGCACCTGGGTGCGCATGTAGGTCGCGAGCGCGAACGCGATCTTCACCGGCGTGATGTCCGGGGTCCCGGCCGGCGGCGGGCCGAACGCCGCGCGGAAGAGCAACGGATAGGTGGGGCTGGCCGAGAGCGCCGTGGTGATGTCGGGCGTCAGCATCCACGCCAGCTTCATCGGCACCGTCGCCGGGTCCGCGAGCTTCGTGGTCACGTCGAGCCAGGTCCGCCCCGGCCGCGCCATCTCGACGTCGTTCAGGATCGGGCCGATGGCCTGGTTCTCGAGCGCGCCGCCGGTGGGCAGCACGTTGAAGCCCGAGATCGGGTCGTCGAACGAGCCCTGGGCGCGGCCGTCCCAGAACAGCTCGCCGAAGTAGCCGGAAGCGATGTGGCTCACCGACTGCCGGTGGGTGACCTGATTCTCAAATCCGAACACCGCGCTCGGCACGTAGCCGCCGAGGAGGTCGGTCAGCGTCACGCCGAACGACCCGTTGATGTCGTCGGGCGTGCCCACGATGCCGTCGAAGCTCGGGTGCACCGAGCCCGAGGACGTGCGCGGGTCCACGCCTCCCGCCGATGGGATATGACAGGTGCCACAGGAGATCGTGTTGTCGCTGGAGAGCTGCTCGTCCCAGAACAACATCTTTCCCAGCACGGCCTTGGCGGGCGTGATCGGGTTCCCCGCCGGCGCGGGGACCGGGCCGAGCTGGGCCGCGGCGGGAGTCCCGGCGGCGAGAGCCGCGAGGACGGCCGCGGTGGCCGCGGCGACGTAGTGCGAGCGCTTGGATCTTCGGTTCATTCGTTCCTCCGTTTGTGTTTGCGCGCGGGAGCGGCGCACCGATGGAGGGTCGAGGGGGAACCTTGCGAGACCCTTAAGCCCGCTCGGATTCTTCGCGGCGACGCATTGCGGCGGACGGCGTGCGTCGGCTTCACTGTGGGGAAGCACCGCGATCCATCCCAACCCACCTTGCTCCTTGGACCGCATGCAGATCCTGCTCGTAGAAGACGACCGCAAGCTCGGCCGTGAGATCGCCGGAAGACTCGGGCGCCACGGCTATGACGTCACCTGGGACCTCTCCGGGGACGACGCCCTCGTACAAGACCCCGAGCGTTTCGACCTCGTCACGCTCGACCTGATGCTCCCCGGCGTGTTCGGGCTCGACGTGCTGCGCTCGTTCCGCAAGCGCTCGGGCGTGCCGATCCTCGTGCTGTCGGGCAAGCGCGACGCCGCGGTACGCGTGCGCGCGCTCGAGCTCGGAGCCGACGACTACCTGACCAAGCCCTTCTGGCCCGACGAGCTGCTCGCACGCGTGCGCGCTCGCCTGCGGCGCCCGGTGCTGCAGCGCGAACGGCAGCTGCCCCTCGGCGAGCTCGTGCTCGACCTCGAGCGGCGCACCGTCACGCGCGGCGACGCCGAGCTCGACCTGACGCGCGCGGAGTACGAGCTCTTCGCGGCGCTCGCGCGCCGCGCCGGCAGCGCGGTGCAGCGCGGCTGGCTCGCCGAGCGCATCCTCGAGCCGGGCCGCGACGACGACCGCGCGCTTGACGTCCACGTGTCGCGGCTGCGGCGCAAGCTCGGCGACTGCGGGCGGTACGTCCGCACGGTCTGGGGCGTCGGCTACCGGCTGGAGCTCGACACGCCGTGAAGCTGCGCGCGCGCCTCACGCTCAGCCTGCTCGGCATCTCAGCGCCGCTGCTCTTCGTGCTCGCGCAGTCGGCCACGTGGAGCGAGCGCCGCGCGGTGCACCAGTCGATGGAGGACTTCGGTCGCTCGTCGCTGACGCCCGAGGCCAAGGCCCTGTGCGAGGCGGATCCGGCCGGCTTCCCGATCCCCAACATCAACAGCCTGTTCGCGCCGCGGGGCACGCGCGGCGACGGAGTGCGCCCGCGCTGGCTGCCGCCCGAGGAGGGGCCGTTCCTCGCCGCCGACGGGCGCGTGCTGGATCGCGCTCCACACCTGCCGCGCCGCGGGCGCCCGGCGCTCGACGAGCCGGGGCGGGGGACGCCTCGGACCCCGGGTGTCGGCGGCGGCGCCCGCGGCGCCCCGGGCGCGACCGAGCGCCCCCCGCAAGAGAGCGCCGAGCCGCGCCCGCGCCCGAAGACCTCGTCCGGGCCTCCGCGCCTGCCGGCGGGAGTGCAGCTGCAGTTCCACGTCTACGGCGGCGACCTCGCGTGCGCGAACCCGCGCACGCCGCGCTTCCCGGACAGCCTGCGCGCCGCCGCCGCAGCGGGGGCCGAGCGCGTCACCGGAAGCGCGCTCGAAGACGGGCTCTTCGTCGAGTACCTCGGCCTGCGCGCCAGCCCCGACGACGCGAGCCCCTACGCCTGGCTCGTGGTGCGCCGCATGAGCCGCGAGGAGATCGGCTCGCTGCTCGCGCACCTGCCGGGCGCGCTGCTTCCGGCCGGGCTCGTCGTGCTCGCCGCGTTCCTCGCCTTCGGGCCGGTCGTGGCGCGCGTGCGCCGGCTGACCGCCTCGGTGCGGGGCGCGGGCGACCCCGCCGGCGCGCCGTTTCCCGAGCTCGCGGGCGACGACGAGATCGCCGAGCTGTCGCGCGCCTTCGGCGCGGCACGCGAGCGCGCGCGCGAGCACCTCGCGACGATCTCCGAGCAGGAGGCCGCGCTGCGCCGCTTCGTCGAGAACACCTCCCACGACGTCGCGCTGCCGCTCACCGTGCTGCAGGGCCACCTGACCGACCTCTGCGATCACCACCGCGATAGCGTCGACGCGACGTCGGCCGGGACGAAGGCGAGCAAGGCGTCGCTGCTGGCGCTGCAGGAGGCGGACTACCTCTCCGCCATCCTGGCGAACCAGGCCGCGGTGGCGCGCCTAGAGGCCGCCCCCGACGCGCTGGCGCTGCGCCCGCTCGGGCTCGGCGAGCTGGTCGAGCGCGTCGGCCAGCGGCACCTGCCGCTCGCGCGCCGCGCGGGCCTGAACCTCGCCTGGGGCGTGCCCGAGGACGAACTCTGGATCCGCGGCGACGTCACGCTCATCGAGCAGGCGCTGTCGAACCTGGTGCACAACGCGGTGCGCTACGGCGAGCGCGGCGGGCACGTGGCGGTGAACCTGCTTGGCCGCACGGGCGGCTTCGAGCTGGCGGTGCTCGACGACGGCCCCGGCATCGACCCCGCGGTGCTGCGTTCGGTGCTGGCGCGCAACTTCCGCACGCCCGAGGCGCGCGAGCGCTACCCCAACGGCCAGGGGCTGGGGATGGCGATCGCGCGCGACATCTGCGAGCGCCACGGCTTCCGCTTCTCGGTTGAGAGCGGCGCCGGGCGCGGGGGCGCGGGCGGCCTGGCGGTGGCGATCGCCGGTCAGGTCGTGCCCGCCCCGGCGCTGCGCGCCTGACCCCGGTCGAGCGCCGCGCCCGCGGCCGGGGGGCACCCGCTCTCAAGGCGCTGGCGGATGCGGCCGATGAGCGGCTCGATGACTGGTTCCGAGGCGCGTTTCGGCGAGCGGCTCTTCGGCGGGTCCCCGTTCCTCTTCTGGGCGCTCGCCCCGGCGCTCCTCGTGGGCGCGGCGGTGATCACTCTGCCGCCCGACTACGCCGACGGCTTCGCGCTCGCCGCGGTGCTCTTCTGCGACGCGGCGGCGCTGCTGCTGCTGCTTGCGCTTTGGCCGTACCACCGCGTGCCCGGCGCGCGCCGGCTCCTGACGGGCCTGGTCTTCGCCGCAGCCCTCCATCAGCTGGGCGAGGCCTGGGTGCCCGCCTGGGTCCCGTCGAAGGGCACGCCGCCGGCGCGGCTCGGCGCCACGCTCGGGTTCCTCGCGGTGGGGCTGCCGTGCCTGACCTACGCGCTCTTCGGCCGCTTCCGCCGCGGGCCCGCCGCGGTCGAGGTGCCGTCGGACGACCCGCTGCTGCACGCGGCCTACCGCGACGCGCGGCAGACGCTGCCGCGCCTGCGCGAGCTCTTTCCGGCGCGCTGCGAGGCGGCGCTCGTGCACTTTCCCTTCGCCACCGACACCGGGGCGGTCGAGAACCTGTGGGGCCTCCTGCTCGAGCTGGGCGACGCCGCGGCGCGCGTGCGCGTGCTGACGCCGCCCTTCACGCACGAGGGGACCCCGCCGGAGGAGTGGACCGTCGCGCTCGACGAGCTGCTCGACTGGGAGGCCGAGCTCCCCGACGGCACCGTCGCGGGCGGCTACGGCACGCGCGCGCTGTGCGCCTACGCCGAGCGCGAGTCGCTGCCGATCCCGTGGGCCGTGCGGCGCCGCCTGCGCCGCTACCGCGACGCGGCCTAGCGGATCAGAGCGGCAGCAGCGCCGGCGCCGGCGTCGGGCGCCGCGAGCGGTCCGGCGACAGCGGGTCGTCCTTCCCGTCGCCGCCGCGGTCGCGCAACAGCTCGAGCAGGCGCGCGCGCCCGATCTCGTCGTACTCGGGCTCGGGGTAGTCGCCGCGCCGGCCGCGCTCGGGCGGCTCGGCCAGGTCGTAGTCGTGCAGCACCGCGCGCACGCCCGGCAGTCCCTGCAGGTGGCGCTCGTCGATGCGCCTGTGCTGCACGTCGTAGTGCTCGAAGAGCACGCGCAGCACCTGGCGGAAGCGCCGGAAGCCGACGCCGTCCTCGACGAAGAGGAGGTCGATAGAGAGCGTCGAGAAGACCTCGTGCAGGTGCGCGCGCGCCTCGATGGGGAAGGCGTCGACGAAGGTCGGCCCGACGCGGTCGCTGAGCGCGGCGTCCTCGCGCCAGTCCTCGAAGGCGGTCTCCGAGGCGTCGCGGGCCATGCCCTCGATGAACCAGTGCTGGGGGCCGAGCCAGAAGCCGGTGCCGGCGCGGAAGCGGCGGCGGGCCGCGGCGCGGAAGAGGCGCTCGAAGCCGCGCATCGCCGCGCGGCGGCGCTGGATCTCGTCGCGCCGCGCGAGCAGGTCGAGCAGCTCCGGGGCCCCGAGCGCGGTGGCGCTGATCGGCAGCGGCCAGCGGCCATGACGCCCGCGCAGGGCCGGCATCGGCGCGCCCGAGACCGTCACCCGCACGTCGGCCTCGCGCGGAGCGGATCCCAGCGGCGCGAGCTCGAACCCGCGCGCCGCGAGCGGCTCGCGCACCGCCGGATCGCCCGCGCCCGGACCGTCGACGTGCACGCGCGTCGGGCGTGGGCGCGCCGGGTCCGCGCGCTGGGCGCGGCGCACGGCGACGAACATCGTCACCCCGGCGACGGTCAGCCCGGCTCCGACGCTCCAGGCGAAGGCCGTCGCGGCGAAGGAGGTCAGCGGCATGGCGAGCTCCGCACGCGGCGGCAGGCCGAGCGCCGGCGGCCCCGCGCCGATCGCGACGAAGAGCGCGAAGAGCACCCCGACCAGCGCCAGCCACTGCGCCTGCACCCGGCGCCAGGACGCCGCGTGCACCGCGCCGCCCCCGCGCGCCGGCCGCCACAGCAGCGGGATGTCGAGCTCGCGCCGCCCGGTGATCTGGGCGACCGGCAGCGCCAGCGCGGGCAGCGCGACCGCGACCGGCACCCAGACCGGCAGGAACCAGGCGCCGAGCACCACCGCCCAGAAGGCGCCCAGCAGCAGCGCGAGCTCGGCCCGCGAGCGCCGGCGCCAGCGCGGCGCGCGCGGCAGAAAGCGGTCGTGGATCCAGGCCGCCAGGAGCAGTCCGGAGCTCAGCGCACCGAGCGCGAGCACGGCCCACAGAGCGGCGAGCAGCGTCAGGTAGCCGAGATAGAAGACGCGCGTGCCCGCGTCGCGCAGCCCGACCGGCGAGAGCGCCAGGCAGGCGAGCGTCGCCGCGAGCAGCGGCGCCGCCATCCGCAGCGGGCGCGCGGTCCAGGGCAGCGGACGCTGCTCTAGCGGCGGGTCGCCGCGGTAGTCGACGCCGAGCTTGACCGCCTGGCCGCGCAGCCAGCCCCAGGCACGGCCGAAGAGCAGGCGGCGGTGGCGCGCGAAGCGGCGCGGGTCGAGCGCCGCGAGCAGCGCCAGCACCACGCCGAGGACCGCGAGCAGCGCGAGGTCGGAGACATCGCTCCGCGCCCGGCGGCCCGCCATCTCGACGCCGAGCAGCGCGGTGAGCAGGGCCGCCCGCACCACGCCCGCCGTCTGGCCGCGCCGCCGGAGGCGGGGGAGCAGCCTGCGGGGCAGCGTCTTGGGCGAGAGGTTCTTCACGTCGGGCTCGTGGGCGCCGGAAGGGCGGCTCCTTTCGCCGAGCATCCCCGAAGCGGCCTCCGGAGCCAAGAGCGGCCCTCCCCGGCCTTGTTCGGTCGCCGCTCAACAGTCTCCTTACGAATTCCGCGGGACGAAGCCGCCACCGGCGCGCGTCTCGGTTCCAGCGGGGCGCCCAGAGGGCCGAAAGGAGGCTCTGCGTTCCGAATGCGTTGCCGCGAGGCAACCGGCGGGGCGGAGTGCTAGGCTAATCCCGTCGAGGGCGGCGCATTCGCTCCGTGCTCGGACCCCCAAACACCCATCGCAAGCAACGTGCGACAGAGGAACTCCATGAAGAGGATGCTAGCGGGGCTTGCCGTCGTCGCCACGGCGGCCCTCGGATCTCCCGCGGCCGCGGACGTCGGCGGGACGCCGCCCGAGATGGTCGCGGTCAAGTGGTACAACACGCCTCCCCTGGCGCTCGAGCAGCTCCGGGGTAAGGCGATCCTGGTCGAAGTCTTCCGCACCTGGTGAGGCCCCTGCGGCGCCCAGGTCCCCGCTCTCAACTCCAAGTGGGAGAAAGAGAGCGGCAAGGGCCTGGTCATCATCGGCGTGACCGATGAAGCTCCGGCGCTGGTTGACAAGTGGGTCGAGCAGAAGAAGCCGACCTATCCGATCGTCTCGCTGAAGGACCCCGCGTTCGAGGACTTCCTCGAGGTGGGCTTCTTCCCGACCGCGGCGGTCATCCGCCCCGACGGGACGTTGGCGTACTCCGGCTCGGCGGGCATGACCGCCGGCCCGCTGGGCGACGCGATGAAGAAGGCGAAGAAGGGCTCGATGTGGCCCAAATCGCTTTCCAAGGTCGCCAAGCTCATGCAGGACGGCAAGTACGACAAGAGCTATGCCGAGCTGCTGAAGCTCGTCGAAGGCGAGAAGGTGCCCGAGGAAGACCAGCCGACGGCGGAGCTCTTCCAGGGCTATCTGGAGGGCCTCAGCACGACCGCGCTGGAGGACGGCAAGAGCTTCCAGGAGGCGGGCAACGTCTACCTCGCCGTGCGAAGCATCGAGTACTACGCCGAGTCCAAGGTCGCCTTCCCGGCCACCGAGGACTGCGTCAAGCTGCTCGAGGAGCTCGAGGCGATCCCCGAGTTCAAGAAGGAGATGAAGGGCGGCGAGATCTTCGCCGACGCGAAGCTCCTCGAGGACGACAACGACTTCGTCGAGGCCATCAAGGGCTACAAGTCGATCCTGAAGAAGTGCAAGGAGACCAAGATCGCCGGGCTCGCGCGCGAGGCGGCTGAGAAGCTGATCTCGGACGGCATGGTCGGCTACAAGGCCGCCTGCCCGACCTGCCGCAAGCTGCGGAAGGCCTGCAAGAAGCACCACGAAGAGGTGAAGCTCTAGGTCGTCTCCGACACGGACCGGCCGCCTGCGGCCGCCACCAAATCCCGCGGCCCGCGGATCCTTTGCGGACCCGCGGCCCGCTTCGCGTTGGCTGGAACCCCAGAATGGGCGCGGCCACGGGGGAACGGGAGATCCCCCGGCCGAAGTCTCGCGCTGCGCGGAAATACTCCGTATGCATACTGCGTAGCAGCACCAACGAAGGTACCCCTATGTCCGTTCGCTACAGCCTCCTTGCCCTCCTCGCGGAGCAGTCCGCCCACGGCTACGGCCTCAAGTCCAGCTTCGAACGCAGTACGGCCGGCGCCTGGCCTCTCAACGTCGGGCAGGTCTACACCACCCTCGGCCGCCTCGAGCGCGACGGCCTGGTCGAGAGCGAAGGCACCGGCGATGGGTCGCGCCAGACCTGGCGCATCACCGCCGAAGGCCGCGGCGCGCTGGAGAGCTGGTACGGCTCGCCGGTCGTCGAGGACCCGCCGTCGCGCGATGAGCTCGCCATCAAGGTGCTGCTCGCGGTCGCGGCCGGCGAGGTCGACGTGTCCACCATCCTGCAGCGTCAGCGCTCCGCGACGATGGAGCGGCTGCAGGAGCTCACCCGCCACAAGCGCAAGGCGGACCCCGAGGCCGAGCTGCCCTGGCTGCTCCTGCTCGACGCGCTGGTCCTGAAGGCCGAGGCCGAGATCAAGTGGCTCGACCTCTGCGAGGAGCGGCTGAGGCACCGCGGATCCTGATGGAGCTCGTCCGCGCATCCGCCGCCGCGCCCGACTCCGGGCCGGGCGATTCGAACGGCCGGTCCGAGGCGGGCGTGCTGCGCTTCGAGCGCGTCGAGCGCGTGTTCGGCGAGGGCGAGGCGGCGGTGCGCGCGCTGGGGCCGCTGGAGCTCGACGTCCACGCGGGCGAGTTCGTGGCGATCATGGGGCCCTCGGGCTCGGGCAAGTCGACGCTGCTCTCGCTGGCGGGCGCGCTCGACCAGCCCAGCGGCGGGCGCGTGCTGGTCCAGGGCCGCGACCTCGCGGCGCTCGGCGCGCGCGCGCTCGCCGAGCTGCGCCGCCGGGTGCTGGGCTTCGTGTTCCAGGACCTCAACCTGTTGCCGGGGCTCACCGCGATCGAGAACGTCGCCCTGCCGCTGGAGCTCGACGGCGCGCCCCTGCGGGTCGCGCGCGAAGAAGCGCGCGAGTCCCTGGAGCGCGTGCGCCTGGGCGCGCTCGCGGACCGCTTCCCCGACGACCTCTCGGGCGGCGAGCAGCAGCGCGTGGCGATCGCGCGCGCGTTCGTCGGGCCGCGCGAGGTGCTCCTGGCCGACGAGCCCACCGGCGCGCTCGACACCGTGGCAGGCGAGCTCGTCATGCGCCTGCTGCGCGCGCAGTGCGACCGCGGGCGCACCGCGGTGCTCGTCACCCACGACCCGTCGCACGCCGCCTGGGCCGACCGCGTGCTCTACCTGCGCGACGGCCTCCTGGTGGACGAGTGCGGGCCGGAGTCGCCCGCACAGCCGGACGGCGGCGCGTGAGCGCGCGGCTCGGCGTTCTGCGCGCCCTGGCGCGGGTCGAGCTGCGCCAGCTGCGCCGGCACCGCGGGCCCTCGCTGCTGATCGTGCTGCTCATCGCGGTGCCGGTCGCGGCGCTCGTCGGCGGCAGCGCGCTCCTGCAGATCGTTCAGCCCACCTCCGAGGAGCGCCGCACCAGCGTGCTCGGCGGCGCCGCGCTGCGCGTCGACGCGGGCGACGCGTCGCTCGACGCCGCGCGGGCGTTGCTCCCCGCCGATGCGCGGGTCGAGGAGGTGCGCGTCGGCCAGGAGGAGGTGCGCGCCGGGACGCACCGCGCGGGCGCGCGCTTCCTGGTCGTCGAGCCCGGTGCGCTGGACGCCGGGCTGGCCCGCGGGCTGCTCCTGCCGGGCGCGGGGCGCGGGCCCGAGGCCTCCGGCGAGGTCGCGCTCTCGCCCGTCCTGCTGACCGTGCTCGACCGCGCGATCGGCGAGACGGTCGAGCTCCGCACCGGGACCGCGACGATCACCGGCTCGGTGTACGACCCCGAGAAGCTCGACGCGCCGGTGGTCCTGCGCGCTCCCGCGGAGAACGTCTACGGCGGCGGCTTCCTGCTGGCCGACCTGGGCGAGGCCGCGGCCGCCGAGGCCGCGCGGTCGCTCGCCGCCGCGGGGCACCGGCCGACGCTGCGCACCGAGCTGGGCGAGCCCGATCCCTTCGAGTCGGCCTTCCTGTTCGTCGTCGGCAGCTTCGGCTTCTTCGAGGCGGCGCTGGTGGTCGCGGCGGCCTTCGGCGTCACGCTGCGCCGCCGCCAGCGCGAGATCGGTCTCTTGGCGTCCTCGGGCGCGGAGCGCGGCGGCATGCGCGCGTCGCTGCTCGTATCGGCCGGCGCGCTGGCGCTGGTCGGCGGCCTGATCGGCGCCGCGCTGGGGGCCGGCGTCGCCTTTGTGCTGCACCCCTTCCTCGACGGGTGGAACGGGCGCCAAAACGGTCCCTTCGAGCTCTCCGACGAGCACCTGTTCGGCGCGCTCGCGCTGGGCGTGTTGACCGCGGCCGCCGCCGCCACGGTCCCGGCCTGGAGCGCGACGCGCCTGCCGATCCGGGTCGCGCTGGGGGGCAGGCGGCCGGTGACCGCCGGCTCGGGCCGCTGGCTCGCGGTGGGCCTCTTGACCGTCGCCGCCGGGTTCTCGCTGCTGGCCTTCGGCGCGCTGCACAAGGGCGAGTCGATGTCGGGGCTCGCGATCCTCGTCGGCTCGATGCTGGGCGTGCTCGGCTTCGGCGGCTGCAGTCCGTGGGTGCTGCAGCGGCTCGCCTCGTGGGCCGGCCCGCTGCCGCTGGCCTGGCGCCTGGCCGTGCGGGACGCCGGCCGCTTCCGGGCGCGCAACGGCCCGGTGGTGACGGCGGTGCTGGCCGGGATGTCGATCACGGTGCTGCTGGCGTCGTTCGTCGCGAGCCTCGAGCGCTCGACCGCCGTGCTGCCGGCGTTGCGCGACGACCACCTGCTGGTCGACGGACCGGGCGCCGAAGAGCTCGCGCAGGAGCTCGGCCGCGAGCTCGGCGGCGTCGCCGCGGCCCCGCTGGCGGCCGCGCACGAGGGCGGCGAGCTGGTCTTCGCGCGCCTCACGCCCGACGACCCCGACGAGCGCCGGATCGCCTCGTGGGTCGCCTGCGGCGGCGCGGAGCTGCTCCACGCGCTCGGAGCCGAGCGAGGAGCCGCGAGCCTGGCCGCCGGCCGGCTGGTGATCCTCGCCGAAGGCGGCAGCGAGCACGAGCTGATCGCCGGACGCGAGCGGGCGCTCGTCGGGCACGAGGTCGCGTTCCTAGAGCCCGACCAGCCGCTGCGCGTCGCGCGCTTCGTCGCCGATCCCGCGCGCTTCGGCGGCCCGCGCCTG
The DNA here is from genome assembly GCA_039029355.1 of Planctomycetota bacterium. Classification (GTDB taxonomy): domain Bacteria; phylum Planctomycetota; class UBA1135; order UBA1135; genus JBCCGI01. Next base: position 79,474 of record JBCCGI010000022.1, on the reverse strand, counting down.
CAACCGGGCCCGCCGCCGGGGCGCGCGGTCACGCCCTGGCTCGTGCGCCTCGGCACCACGGTCGACGACGAGGTGCTGGCCCGCGCGCACGAGCTCGCGGAGGCGGCGGCGGGGACGTCGGTCGACGCGGCGCTGCTGCACCGCAGTCCGCCGCGCGACTTCCTGCGGGTGGTGGTCGTGCTCTGCCTGATCACCGGGCTGGTCGTGCTGCTGATCGCTACCGCGCTCTCGTCGGCCGAGTCGGCCGCGGACGCGCGCGTGCTCCGCACGGTGGGAGCGGCGCCGAGCGTCCAACGCCACCACGCCGCCGCGCGCGCCGGCTATCTGGCGTTCCTGGGGGCCGTCCTGGCGGTGCCGGCCGGGCTGATCCCCGCGGCGGGCTTGCTGCGCCTCGCCAGCGTCCAGATGAGCTTCGTCTTCCCGTGGGGCGAGCTCGCGATCACGGTCTTCGGCCTGCCGGCGATCGCCTACGCGGCGACGTGGCTTTTCACGCGGAGCTCGTAGGCCGCTGCGCCGCGTCGGCTCGTGAAGAAGAGCGGGCTAGGGCACCGTGATCTGGACCGCGTTGGAGAGGCTCACCGCCTGCGGCGCTCCTGGGTCCAGCACCGCGAACTGGAAGGTGAGCCCGACTCCCGCGGGCGTCCCGAGCGGCCAGGCCGCGTTCACCGCGGCGCTTCCCTGCGCGTCGGTCGTCGTGGCGACGAGCAGGTCGGCGGCCGGAACGAGCACGCCGCCGAAGAGCGGCGTCAGCTCGACCGACAGCCCCGCGACCAGCCCCGCCGGGGCCTGCGCGAGAGCGCCCGACAGCGTCAGCGTGATCGGCTTGAGCGGCATCGGCACACCCGCTCCGGCAAGCACCGGCTCGCCCGCGCTCCCCGCGAGCGCCGAACCCAGGTCCAGCCACGTCGCGCAGGGCGCGCCGAACGCCTGGACGAAGGGCGCGAGGTCGACGTACGTCGGCGGATCGAGGCCCGGATCCTGGAGCCCGGCGACGTCGAGCAGCTCGGCGTCGCTCAGCGGTGTCAGGTTGGTGCAGTAGGCCGTGTTGGCGGCGCAGAGCACCGCGTTCGCGATCAGGCCGCTGAACACCGTGCCGTAGTGGAACTCGTCGGGCAGGTAGAAGTACTGCGGGTCGTCGGTCGCGCCGCCCCCGGGCAGGATGGTGACGCCCCCGACCACGAGCGGGTTCTGCACCGGGTAGTGCTGCGTCAGCGCGTAGAGATCGACCACGGCAAGGCCGCGCGCCTGGGCCAGCGCCGCGAGCTGCGCGTTGATGTCCTGCACGGCGGCGGTCACGAGCGCGCGCTTCGCGGGATCGGGGTAGAGCAGCGGCAGCTCCGGGACGATGTCCGGGTTCTCGACGTTGCCGAGCACCAGCCGCACCCCGGTCGGCGCCGCGACCGGTCCGAGCACCGCCTCGACCGCCGTCGTGATGTTCGCAACGACCTGATCGACCAGCGGCTGCGCGTCGGCGCCGAGGTAGATGCTCCCGTACTGGCCCCAGACGTCGTTGAAGCCGATGCCGAGGTAGACGACGTCCGGCGCGTGGCTCAGCACGTTCTGCGGCTGGCCGTCGGTGAGCAGCGAGGCCGTCGTAGCGCCCGCGACCGCGTAGTTGTGCTCGTAGCCGAGCCACTGCGGCGAGAAGAAGCCCCAGGACCCCGACGGGCCGAAGTCCACCTCGGGTGTGGCGCTGAGCAGATCGCGCCGCTCGGTCAGGACCTGCACCCAGTTCATGCCGGTGTCGCTGCCGTAGAAGGACGGGCCGTAGCCGAGGTACTCGTCGGTGGTGCTGTCGCCCATCGCCCCGAAGCGGACCTGGGCGGCCGGGAGTGAGCCGAGCGAAGCGAGCAGCAGGAGCAGCAAAGGGGCGGATCTCATGCCGCCCAGCGTAGCGTCCCCGGGCTCCTGTGCCCTCGTGTGCGTCCCGGAGGAGGGGACCGGGGCCCTCGGGGCCGCTTTACACGGAAAAATCTGCCGGGTGATTGAGACTCAGTCGCAGGAGGGGTTAGGTTCTAGATGAGGCGCCGCGGCGCCCAGCCCATGTCGAAGAAGAAGGACGCCAAGCGGAAGAAGCTCAAGAAGAGCTGCTGCGGCAAGCCGTTGCGCAAGATGTGCAAGCGGTGCCCGCGCGTCCTGCTCGAGGGGCGCCGCTAGGGCAGGCCCTTCGGGCCCCGCCGGGCAACCGCGCGGCGCGCTCCAGCGATCCGCGCGGCGCCGCCCCCCCGGTTTCGAGGGAGCCGCGCCGCGACCGGGGTTGGCGCCGCTAGCGCGGCAGCTCAAACGTCGGCTTCGGCTGCTCCACGCGCGTCGTCTCGACCTCCTCGCCGTGCAGGAACGCGCTCCACGCCGCCCGCAGGTCCGGCGCCAGCCAGTTCACGTCGCCGTGCCCGGCGTTCCCGACGACCAGCAGCTGCGCGTTCGGCAGCCCCTCCATCAGCTCCTCGGCGTTGCGGATCGGCGTGCGCGAGTCGAGGTCGCCGACCACGAAGAGCACCGGGGCGTCGGAGCGCAGCGGGCCGCGGAAGGCGTCGCCCAGGTCGGGGGCGTCCCAGGCGTCGGCGACGTGGCCGAAGGGGAAGTTGACCGCGTCGCCGAGCAGGCAGGTCTCGGCCTCCTTCGCGATCCGGCGCGTGCGCTCCTCGGTGGCGCCCGAGGCGCAGTCCATCATCATCTGCATCGCCGACCAGACGCCGCCGTCTTGGCGCTCTTTGAGGAGCTCGCGCCCGAAGGCCTCGAAGTCGCCCGCGGCCATCTCCAGCACCCGGGCCGGCACCTGGTCGCCGCTGCCGCTCATCGTGCCGATGCCGTAGGCGAGCAGCATCTGCACGTCGAAGCGGCTGATGCCGACGCGTTCCCCGTCGACGTCGACGTACACCGGCTCGTCGTCGAGCTTGTCGAGCACCTCGCGCACCAGCCCGACCAGGTCCGGGACGAGCGGCCCCAGCTTCGGGTCCGCCGCGGCGAGGGCGCCGATGCGCGCAAGACCCTCCTCCGCGTAGCTGGGCAGCTTCAGCGTGTGATCGGGTCCTTCGGGGCCGAACAGGAGCAGCCGCGCCACGTGCTCGCCGTGGCGGCGTAGGGTCGCCATCGCGAGGTGCGTGCCGTAGCTCTCGCCCCACAGCGAGATGCTGTCGTAGCCGAGGGCCCGGCGCACCGCGTCGATGTCGTCGGCGCTCTCGACGGTGGTGTAGCCGGCCAGGTCGACGCCCTTGGCGCGCCAGCGCGCGGCCTCCTCGCGGCAGACCTCGCGGATGCGCTTGAGGTGCTCCTCGGGGTCGCCCGGGACGTCCAGCGGCAGCTCATAGCGCGCATCGGTCTCCAGGTTGGGCTCGGAGAGCCCGACCCCGCGCTGGTCGATCGCCACGACGTCGCCGCCCAGGAGGTCGACGTACCACGTCCCGCCGTTCTCCAGGCAGTACTTCACCTTGCGGATGCTCGAGCCGCCGGGGCCGCCGGCGAGCACGAACACCGGCGGGCCGGGCTGCTCCAGCTTGGAGCGCACCCGCAGGTAGGCCAGCGTGATCCTGCGGCTCTCGGGGTCGGAGCGGTTCTCGGGCACCTCGAGCGTGCCGTACTCCGCGAGCACCTCGGTCTTGTCGCGGGCCTGGATCCGCTCGACGCGCAGCTCGGGCTCGTCGGCGGCGCCATCCTGCGGCGCTCCGTGGAGCGGCCCGGCGACGAGCGGAGCGAGGACGAGGAGGGCGGAGGGAGCTAGGACTCGTTCCATCGGAGGCAATCCTTGGGGCCGAAGCGGCCCCGCTTGGGACAGGCCGGCGGCGGACCCGGAGCCGGCCGCCAGGGCGGCTCCCGGGCCCTGCCGGGCCGGATCGGGGTGTGCATACGCGGTACGTAGTTGCCTGGTATGCATTGCCGGATCCTGAGCCGGTTTTCGGAGCTGCCTCCGGGTTCGCCTCTTGGGGGACCTCCGGAGAGCGCAAGACCGGCCACAACGCCACCCGCCACACCGCCACCGCGGCGACCGGCGACCGGCGACCGATGACCGATGACCGATGACCGGCGACCGATGACCGACGACCGATGACCGACGACCGGCGACCGGCGACCGGCGACCGGCGACCGGCGACCGGCGACCGGCGACCGATGACCGATGACCGGCGACCGGCGACCGGCGACCGGCGACCGATGACCGACGACTGACGACCGACGACCGACGTACCGACGTACCGACGACCGGGCGACCGGGCGACCGGGCGACCGACGACCGGGCGACTGACGGCCGACGGCCGACGGCCGGGCGATCGGGCGATCGGGCGATCGGCGCCAGGTTGGGCCCCGGCGCGGCTAGGCGCCGAAGAGGTCGAGCTGCTCGGCCGCCGTAGGCGCGCGGCGCCCGCGGGTGCGCGAGCGGGCGAGCAGCCGCTCCTCGACCGCTGCGAGGAACGGCGAGGCCTCGCGCTCGACGCGCTTGCCGCGGACCGAGCGCTTCTTCGCCCACGACAGGTAGAGCCGCCGCCGCGCGCGCGTCAGCCCGACGTAGAACAGCCGCCGCTCCTCGGCCTCGTCCGCTGCCGCGCGGCCGCCGAAGCGCAGCGGCAGGAGGCCGTCCTCGCAGCCGGCCAGGAAGACCACAGCGAACTCGAGGCCCTTGGAGGCGTGCAGCGTGAAGAGCGCGATTCGATCCGCCCGCGGGTCCCAGGTGTCGGCCTGGGCGGCGAGCGCGACGGCGGACAGGAACGCGGCGGCGTCGTCCCCCGCGTCCGCGGCGAAGGGCGCGAGCAGCTCGACGCCGACCAGCGCCAGGGCGCGGTCGTCGGCGCGCTCGGCCGCGGCCCGCAGGCGCTCGGCGAGCGGCGCCCCAGGCGGCGTCGCCGCGAAGCGCGCCAGCAAGCAGGCGACGGCCGGGTGCTCGGACAGCGGCCCGTGCGAGCGCCGCTGGTAGGGGAAGCCGGCGCGGTCCAGCGCCTCCGCCAACGCCTCGGCCTGGGCCTCGGTGCGGTACAGCACCGCGACGTCCGCGAACGACAGCTCCTCCTCGGCCTCGCCCGACGAGCGCCCGGTGTCGATCGAGTAGAAGCTGTGTCCGCCGAGGAGCGCCTCGATCGACGCCACGACGTGCTCGGCCTCGGCGCGCTCGGTCGCGGCCGCGTGGATCGAGATGCGCTGGCCGTCGTCGGGCTGCATGGCGACCGGCGGGTCGTCGCGCTCGCGCGCCAATGCCTGGGTCGAGGCCTCGACGATCACCGGAGCTGAGCGGTAGTTGCGCGCGAGCCGCACCACCTCGGCGCTGGGCCAGTCGGCCTGGAAGCGCTCGAAGAGGCGCGCGTCGGCGCCGCGGAAGCCGTAGATCGACTGGTCGGGGTCGCCGATCGCGCACAGGTTGCCGTCCGCCGGCGCGAGCGCGCGCAGCAGCCGATACTGCACCGGGTCGACGTCCTGGAGCTCGTCCACGGAGATCCACGGCCAGCGTCGGCGCAGCGCGTCGCGCGCCTCGGGCGTGTGCTCCAGCAGCAGCAGCGTGCGCTCGACCAGATCGTCGAAGTCGACCAGGTTCTGCTCCTCGAGGGCCTCGCGGTAGCTCGCGCGTGCTTCCCTCAGCTCCGCGTCGTCGCCGCCGTCGGCGGCGTCGCCCCAGGCCGCGCGGCGCGCGTTGGAGATCCGACCGAGGAGCCGCCGCGCCTTCGTTTCGGAGACGCCCGCTACCGCGCCGAGCAACCGCACGCGCTCCTCCTCCGGCGCGACCCGGAAGCCGCGTTGCAGCCCGGCCTCGGTGCGCAGCTCGGACAGCACGCGGTAGCCGAGGCCGTGGAAGGTCGTCACCAGCATCTCGCCCGCGGCCGGGCCCAGGAGGCGGTCGAGGCGCGCGCGCATCTCGTCCGCCGCGCGGCGCGTGAAGGTGATCGCGAGGCACTCGGCCGGGGCCACGCCGCGCTCGGCGACGAGGTAGGCCAGCCGGTGCGTGAGCGCGCGCGTCTTGCCCGCGCCGGGGCCCGCCACCACCAGCGCCGGGCCGGCGCCGAGCCGCGCGACGCGCTCCTGATCGGAGTCGAGCGCGGCGAGCAGGTACGCGCCGCCCGCAGGCGGCTCGGCGCCGGGGAAGAGCGTCGGCGTGGTCGCGCGCGGCGCAGGGGTGAGCACGACGTCGCGCTCGTCGGATGAGCTACCCGAGGGGCGCGCCTCGTCCGCATCGCGGACCCGACGCGGCTTGGGCTCGGGCTCGGGCAGCGCGAAGAGCGCGTTGCCGCGGGTGCGGTCCTTGAGCTCCTCCGCGCCGAAGAGCCGGATGCGCCCGTACTCGCCGTCGTAGCCGGCCTCGCGCCGCACGTCGCCGCGCCGCAGCCGGTCGAGGGCGTCCGCGAGCAGCGACGAGCTCGCGCGCCGCACGTCGTCGAGCGGCACCTGATCGAGCAGCGTGAGCTCGGGGCCCAGCTCGCTGACCAGCCGCTCGTAGGAGCGCGCGACGGTCTTGGTCTTCGGGCCGACCCCCTGGATCTCGGAGAGGATCTCGGGCAGCGGCACCAGGCTGCGGAACGCGCCGGCGGTCGCGGGGGGCGTCGACTCCTCACGGTCCGCAAGGTCGTGCACGCGGTGCATGACGCCGACGGTCAGCGGCTTGCCGCAGACTGGGCAGCGGCCGTCGTGCTCGCGCGTCTCCGCCGGCGACAGCCGCACGCCGCACTTGCGGTGGCCGTCGAGGTGGTACTTGCCCTCCTCGGGGAAGAACTCGACCGTGCCGACGTAGCCCTCGCCGGTCTCGAGCGCGCGGCGGATGCCGAAGTAGTCGAGCTCCCCGTCGAACTCGCAGGCCTCGCGCCCCAGCTTCTCGGGCGAGTGCGCGTCGGAGTTGGAGACCAGCCGGTAGCGGTCGAGCGACGACACCAGCCAGTTCATCTCCGGGTCGGACGAGAGCCCGGTCTCGATCGCGAACACGTGGCTCGCGAGGTCGCCGTAGCAGTCGGCGATCGAGTCGAAGCCGGACTTCGAGCCGAGCGCCGCGAACCACGGCGTCCACACGTGCGCCGGCACGAGGTAGGAACCCGGGCCCGACTCCAGCGCGATCTCCAAGAGGTGGCGCGAGTCGAGCCCCAGGATCGGGCGCCCGTCGGAGTGCAGGTTGCCGATCTTGTCCAGGCTGGTGACGACGCGCCCGGCGCTCTCGAAGTCCGGCGTGTAGATCAGGTGATGGATCTTCCGCGTGCGCTCGCCCTTCTTGTAGATGGTCGAGATCTCGACCGAGAGCAGGAAGCGCACCGGGCCGCGGCAGGCGGGAGGCAGGCGCTCGTCGACCGCGCGCTCCAGATCGGGGCGCAGGCGGAAGAGCCCCGGCTCCGCCGGCACCAGCTTGGTCTGGAGCTCGTCGCGCCACGCGGGATGGGTGAAGTCGCCCGTCCCGACCACCGCGATGCCCTTCTTGCGCGCCCAGAAGGCCAGATGCTCGAGGTCGCAGTTGCGGCTGGTGGCACGCGAGTACTTCGAGTGGACGTGAAGGTCGGCGTAGAAGCGCATCGTGCGAGCGGGCGCGACGGTAGCAGACCCGCGGCGCGCGTTCTACCGGTGGGCGCCGGCGCCATGACGCATTCCGAACGCGGGGGCGCGAGGTGTGTCGACGCCCACCGGTGCGCAACCGGACGCGCGGGCGTACAACGGAGGCATGAAAGACGCCGCCTTGCGTTGCCTGCCCGGCGCCGCGCTCGCCAGCGTGGTTCTCGCCGCCTCGATCCACGCCGACGGACCCGAGCTCGCCACCGAGATCGTCGCCTCGGGGCTGACCTCCCCGACCTTTGTCGCCTCGCCGCCCGGCGACGGCACCAGGCTGGTGGTGGCTCAGCAGGACGGGCTCTGCCTCCTGTTGAAGGACGGCGTGCTGCAGCCGGCGCCGTTCCTCGACCTGCGCGCGCTGGTGCCGGACGAGGTCAACATCGGGCTCCTGGGGCTCGCCTTTCATCCCGACTACGACGAGAACGGCTACGTCTACGTGCAGCACCCGCGCGGCGATCCGACCAGCGACCGCATCACGGTGGCGCGCTATACGGTCGGCGCGGATCCCGACGCGGCCGATCCGATCTCGCGCGACGAGATCCTGGTGATGCCGTATCCCGCCTACCCCGGCCACCACGCCGGCGGGTGGATCGGCTTCGGTCCCGACGGCTATCTCTACCTGACGGTCGGGGACGGCGTGACGACCGGGTTGGAGGAGATCGGCGGGGCCGAGGCGCAGTCGCTGGACTCGCTCTTCGGCAAGGTGCTGCGGATCGACGTCGACGGCGACGACTTCCCCGGCGACCCCGACCGCGACTACGCGGTGCCGGCGGACAACCCCTTCGTCGGCGCGGGCGAAGGGGCGGTGTGGGCCTACGGCCTGCGCAACCCGTACCGCGCGTCCTTCGACCGCGCGACCGGCGAGCTGTATGTCGGCGACGTGGGGTGGTTTGGGCGCGAGGAGATCGACCTGCTGCCGCCCGGCGCCGGCGGGCTGAACTTCGGGTGGGGCTGCGCCGAGGGCACGCTGTGCTCGACGACCGTGCACTGCGACTGTGACGTCGACGCGCTTACCGACCCGATCTACGAGTACGACCACACCGTCGGCTGCTCGGTCACCGGCGGCACCGTGTACCGCGGCGCCGCGATCCCGGGGCTCGCGGGCACGTACTTCTACGGCGACTACTGCACCGCGAAGATCTGGTCGTTTCGCTACGAGAACGGCGCCGTCGCCGCGTGGCAGGACCGCACGGCCGAGCTCGACCCGCCGGGCGCGGCTTCGTTCGGCCCGATCCTCAGCGTCACCGAGGGACCCGGCGGCGAGCTCTACATCACCGACACCAGCCGCGTCTACCGCGTCGTGTCGCCGGTATGGGGCGACCTCGAGGGCGCGCTGGCCGGCACGCTCGGCGAGCCGGTGCTCAGCGGGCAGGGCGGCTTCGAGGCCGGCACCGACGTCACGCTGTGCGTCGCGAATGCGCGCGCCGGCGCGGCGGGCTGGCTGCTGGTCGGCTTCCAGACCTCCTACGCGCCGCTCTTCGGCGGCGTGCTGGTGCCGAGCCTGCTGCCGCCCGGCTTCAGCGTGCCGCTGGCGACCGACGCGGCGGGGGAGGCGTCGGTCGCGCTCGCGGTCGCGGCCGGCATCCCCGCCGGCTTCGAGATCTTCTTCCAGAGCTGGGTGCTCGACCCTCAGGGGCCGTTCGGCTTCGCCGCGACGAACGGCGTCGTCGCGACGACCCCCTAGGCGGCTACCAGCCGAAGACCAGGTCGTCGACGTTGGTGAGCGCGGCCGGCAGGCCCGCGCCCTCGACGAGGAACGCCTGCAGCGCAAGCGCGAAGCCCGTCAGCGACGAGCCCGGGGGCAGCGCCAGGTCGACGGCTGTCGCCGCCTCCTGACCCGCGGTCACCAGCGGGAGCAGCAGCACGATCCCGCCGGGATCGAGCCACAGCGGGTCGGCGACCGGGAGCAGCCCCGCCTCGACCCCGAAGCCGGTCGAGGCCGCGAGGAACGCCGCCTGGCCGGCGGGGCCGAAGAGCTGCGCCGACACCGTCGTCCCCGGCGCGCCGGCGCCGACCAGCTCGAGGTACGGCTCCGCCGGAAGCGGCGTCGTGACCCAGGCGGGGAGCGCGGCCGGCGTGAACGTCACGCCGCTCAGCCGCGCGCTGCCCGTCCCGTCGCCGCCGATGGCGGTCGCGGGCGAGATGGCGCTCAGGAGGTGGCTCGACGAGCCCCGCACCGAAACCGACGAACCCTCGTCCACCCGCACCGCGGGCGAGTGGGCGTCGAAGGGCCCCCAGCCCCCGGAGAGACTAGAGCCCACGACCGTCGCCTCGCTCCCGCCGGTGAGCACCAGCCCCGCGCCCGACGTCGGGTAGTGGCTCGTGCAGAAGCCTCCGGCGCCCTCGCCGCCGACGAGCTCGCAGGCGACGAAGGTCACCGCCGAGTCCTCGACGCGCACCGCGTCGCCGGCGTAGGGAACGTCGGGATAGCAGGCGTCGTCGGCCGCGAACTCGACCCCCGCGACGACCAGCTCGCCGCAGCGCTCGATCCGCGTGCGCCCGAAGTTGAAGAAGCCCCCGTACTCGTCGAACGTGAGGCCGCCCACCTCGACGTCGTTCAGCCGCGCGCGGAAGGGCACGTCCTCGACCGTGAGGTCGATCGTCTCCAGCCCCGAGATCGTGAAGGCCACGACGTCGCGTACGACGACCGGGCTCGCCGAGAACGAGCCGCCGGCGGGAGCCAGGATCGTCAGCGCCTTCGTCAGCGTGAAACCCTCGGCCTGCGCGTTGTCGTGCACCAGCAGCACGTCGCCGTCCTCGACCAGCGGCGATGCGATGGCCTCGGCCACGGTGGCGAAGTCGGGCGCCGGCCCGCCGACCTCGCGCACCTCCGGCGACGAGGGGCCGAGGGTGAGCGCCGCCGGCTCGCTGACCGCCGCGACGCCCCCGACGGCGTCGAGCACGACGAAGGCGTGGTGGTAGGAGCCGCCCGAGAGCACCGGATCGCCGCCGGGCGGCAGCAGGATGCGCGCGTGCGCCGTCCCGTCGGCGCCCGTGACGCCCTGCCCGTCGACGAACGGCGCCTCGGCGCTGCCGGCGAGGGTGTAGGCGAAGTAGGCGTCGAAGTTGAGCGGGATCACCGCGCCCCCGAAGGCGAAGCCCGGCGCCGTGCCGCTGGCCGAGCCCAAGAGCGCGTACGGCTGGCCGGTGACCGGCGGGCAGGTCCGCAGGGTCAGGTCCTGGTAGCCGCCGACGTCGACCGCGAGCTGGTCCGTGTTGACCTCGAGCTCGGTCGCGTCGAAGTCGAGCGGGAGCACGAATACCGCGCCCGCCCCGAACACCGCGGCGCTCGACTGGCTGGCGCCGGCCCACAGCTCGCTTCCCTCGAGGTCGACCGCCGCGCCGAAGTCGTTCGGCCCCGGGTCGTCGCCCTGGTACTGGCCCGCGAAGGTCCACGCGCCGTCCTGGCGCTCGTACACGTAGGCGGCGCCGGAGCTGCCGGAGCTCGCGGCCGGCTCGCCCGCCGCGATGCGGTCGCCGTGCAGCGTCACCGCGCTGCCGAAGAGGCGGTTGTAGCCCGGCGTCGGCGCGAGCACGAAGGCGACCTCGCCCCAAGCCCCGCCGTGCTCCTCGAAGACGTGGAAGGCGCCGGTGTTGAACAGGCCGCCCCCGTCGTGGTTGGGCGCCCCGACCACGGCGACGCCGGGCCCGAGGTCGACCGACAGCCCGAAGGCCGTACCGATCGGGTCGGACGGGAGCGAGAGCCGCGCGACCTCGCCCCAGCCGCCGGCCGCGAGCTCAAACAGGTAGGCGTGCGACTCGCCCAGCGCGTCGGTGCCCGTCGAGCCGACCAGCAGCCGGTCGCCGTCGAGCGCGATCGACGTGCCGAAGTGCCGGTTCGGCCCCGCGTCGGACGCGGACAGCGTCACGGTCTCTTGCCACACCCCGCCGAGGCGCTCGAAGAGCACCACCGCGCCGGCCTTGCCGTCTCGACCCGGGGCGCCGAGCGCCGCCAGGTCGCCCTGCAGCGCGACGGCGTCGCCGAGGAAGTCGCCGCCGCCGCCGGCCGCCGTCTCGAGGCGCGCGGTCTCCACCCACGCCGTTCCGCTGCGCTCGAAGACGTAGGCCGCGCCGCGGTTGAGCTCGTCGCCCAGTCCCTCGTAGTGCGCGCTGACCAGCGCCCGGTCGCCGTCGAGCGCGACCGCGAAGCCCAGGGCCGCGCTGCCCTCGCTCGGCACGACCGTCACCTGGTCCGCCTCGACCCAGCCGGTCGCCCGGCGCTCGAAGAAGTAGGCCGCACCCTGGTCGCCGTGGCGCCAGGCGCCGACCACGGCCCAGCTCCCGTCGGCATCGACCGCGCCGCCGAAGGCGTCGGCGGGCGCGAGGTCGGCGGCGGCGAGCAGCTCGGAGCCGCACTGGGCGAGCGCGGGCGGGGCGAGGGCGAGGGCGAGGGCGGCGACGAGGAAACACGGTTGCTTCATGGGACGACCTCCGGAAAGCGGGGGGCGCGGCAGCGAGCTCAGCCGTTGCTCTTCAGTTTGCCGCCGCGCGGGCGAATCGGGGCTGCGAACCCGAGGAGGGCCCGCCCTTCCCGTGATCGTCGCGCGCGCTCCGGCGGTTCTCGGAATCGTCGGGATCACGCGACGGGATCCACGCGCCGGTCTTGTGATTGGGGACTTCCCGAGTTCGAGCGCCGTGGTTCGCCGTCCGGCATCGCGTACCGCGGGGCGGTCGCCGAGGTTCGCTTGACCGTGCTCGCGGTAGGGGCGCGTGACGAGCGCGTGCTGGCCGAGACGGTTGAGCTCGTCGATCGGTCCACGCCGCCGCGGGTGCTCTCGCTGAACGGGGAGAGGGCAGGGTGCGCAAGCGACGTCGATCCGGAGGACCTGTTGGTGCGGGGGCTCCGCGACGGCGTGCTGCGCGCCGTGGACCTGCATACGCTGTGGTCGCTGTGGCTGTGGCGCCTGCCCGATCCGTCTTAGCCCGCTCTACAGCCCCGCGAACGCGCGCAGCTCGCCCTCGTGGGCCGCGAGCGCCGCCGCGAAGGCCTTCACGTCGTTCGCGTGCAGCCGGTCGCCGGCCAGCGCGCGCTTGAGGTCCGCGTGGGCCGCGCTCACCGGCTCGCAGCCGCCGTCGATCGCGAAGGCGAGCAGCAGGCCGGCCTCGATCAGGAGCTTGCGCCCGTCGTCGCGCTGGCCCGGGTCGAGCTCGAGCGCGAAGACCTCGTCGAGCGGCCGCAGGCCGCCCTGGTTGCGCAGGTTGTCGACCGACCACTTGCGCGCCCACCACGGGTCGCCGTCCGGGCCCACGCGCCGGTCGCGGAAGTAGCGCTCGGCGTACACCGCTCCGCCGTAGCGCAGCCAGCCGGGGAGCCTCTTCTCGGCCAGGAAGTCCGCGTAGTACTCGGGGCCCGGGCCGTCGCCGGCCGCGCCGCGCACGGCCTTCGGGCTGGGGTCGATCGCATCGGCGTAGGAGAGCCCGACCGCGAGCCGCGCGGAGTGCACGCCGTAGAGGTCGCCGTGGGGGGCGAGCGGGTCCCAGTAGCACACGCCCATGCCGCGGTACGTGCGCCTGCCGTCCTCGGGCGGGAACCAGCTCTCGGCGAAGAAGGCGCTGTGCAGGGCGTGCAGCCGCCCGGCGTGGGTCGCGCGCCGCCGTCCGTCGGGGTCGCCGAACGCGAAGCGGTCGTACTGCTCCTCGTCGCGCAGGACCGCGACCGGGAGCGGGAGCGGTGGCTCGACGCCGAAGGCCAGGCGCAGGTCGTCGATCGCGCGCGACATCTCCTCGGCTGCGCGCCGCGCCACCTCGCGGTCGGCGGTGGAGTGCACCAGCACGTCGCCGCACGGGATGCGCCACATCGCGTCGATCTTCGCGCGGCGGCGGTTGGCGGCGGCGAGGGTCAGCCACTCGTCGTTCACCAGGAAGAGCCCGCGGTCGACCTGCAGCGCCTCCTTGGCCGGGATCCACGCGAGGTCCTGGCGCGCCCAGCCCTGGGTCACGCGGCGCCGGTCGCGGGCGTTGAGCCACACCCCGTCGATCCAGTCCTTGGTGAGGCCCTTGGAAACCCGCTCGCGGTCGGCCGGGTGCAGCCAGAGCGTCTTGTGCTTGACGTGGCCCCTGGCCTCGGCTGTGGCGTCCTGTTGGCCGCGCTCGAAGCGCTCGGCGGCCTCCGCGGACGCCAGCCAGTGCTCGCCGAACCGGCGGTGTCCGAGCGCGGCGCGGGCCTCGGCGTGGTCGGGCTCGCGGCGCAGCAGGCGCTCGAGGGCGAGGCGTGCCTGGCGCGGCCGATCGGACGAGGCGCACCACTCGTGCAGCTCCCAGAGCTTGCTTGCGCTCTTCTGTGCCTCGTCGAGCCGGCGCTCGTACTCGGCGTCGCGGCGGGCGGTCCAGTCGACCGGGCCGTCCTCTTCCTCTTCGCCGACCTCGATCACCGCCTCGGCGACGTACACGCACGCGGGGTCGCTCGTGCCGTCGTGCAGCAGGTCGAGCGTCGTTCCCAGGCTGCGCCGGAACGTACGCTCCTCGCGCACGCCGTTGCCGACGATGGTCACCGCGCGCCCGAGGTCCAGGAGTGCGTCGTTGAGGTAGAGCGTGACGTGCGTCACCCCGTCCGCGTCGAGGTAGACGGTGTTCGTGCTGCGCTCGACGCGCGCCTCGGCCCGGGCCTCGGGGTCGGAGGGCGCGATCCGCAGCCAGTAGGCCCGCGTCGGGAACGGGTTGCCGGCCTTCAGCTCGACGGTGTCGGGGGACGACGGGCGGACGGTGCGCTGCATCCACTTCCACACCTCACGCTCGTCGCCCGCGGCGGCGAGCGTGCAGTTGTCGAAGCCGCGCTCCAGCACGCCTCCGGCGAACGCGGCGGCCTTCGCCCCGCCGCCGGCGAAGAGCGTGGGCAGGTTGCGGAAGTTGTCGGGCGCGAGCTCCCCGGCGTCTCCGGCGCGGCCGATCACGCCGGCGAAGCGCTGCGGGCCGTAGTTGCCGGCCGCGATTGCCGCCGGGACGCTCTTGCCGTGCCCGGCGACGAACACGCGGTCGAAGTCGACCGCGAAGCGCTCGGAGGCGACGCGCAGCGCCGTCAGCGCGTGGCTGAGCCCGCCCGGGCGCCCGTCGACCTGCACGCGGTCCCAGTCCTCGCTCGCCGCGGGCATCGCGGGCGACACCAGCACGACGCCGTCCAGGAGCTCGCGGTGGATCCAGCGTGCGCGGATGTGGTCCGAGGGCCGCTCGCCCTCGTCCGGCAGCGCGAGCAGCAGGGGGTAGGTGCTCCGCCGCGGGTCGTAATCCTTCGGCAGGTGGTAGGCGTAGCCCAGCTCACCGGCCGCGAAGCTCCCGCCCTCGAAGGCGTCGTCGGTGACCTTGCCGCGGCGCGGCTTGCGCTTGTGGTAGCGGCGCGAGAGCCACACCGCCCGGGAGAGGTCGGCGCCGAGGCGCAGCGGTTCCTGTCCCAGCTCGGCGCGCAGCGCGTCGAGGGCCTCGGTCAGCTCGGCGCGTGCGCCGTCGATGTCGAGCGCCTCCGCGCGGGCTTCGACGTAGGCGCCCAGGGCCTCGGCGACCGGCTTCAGGTCGCCGTCCTCGGCGACCCGTCCGCTTTGCGGCGCGGCGGCGAGGGGCGAGGTCAGGAGTACGAGGAGCCCGCCGAGGCGGGCCAGCCGGGAAGCTCGCGGGCACATGTCCGGTCGTCCTGGGAGCGGGGGGAAGTCGGCCGGCCCCCGGGGGAGTGGGGCCGGGCGCGGCGTGGGGGCGGCGCTCTTGCCGCCAGCGGGATGCCGCGCCGCGCGCGACCGTCGCGCCGCGCCGCGGGTGCCCGCCTGCGGCGCGCGGCGCTCCGCAGGCGAAACGCGGTCGGCGCCGCCGTTCAGGCCGGACCCGCCCCCTCGGTGGCGTGGTCGGCCTCGGTCAGCACGTCGCCGAGCACCTCCAGCAAGCGCTCGCTGCGGAAGGGCTTGGGCAGGCGGGCGCAGAAGCCGAAGCGGCGGTACTCGGCGAGCACCTCGTCGTTGGAGTAGCCGCTCATCGCGATCACGCGCGCGTCGGGGTCCAGGGCCAGCAGCCGGTCGGTCGCCTCGCGGCCGCCCATGCCGCCCGCCACGGTCAGGTCCATCAGCACCGCGTCGAAGCCCGCCCCCGCCGCCAGGGCGGCGCTGTAGAGCTTGACCGCCTCCTCGCCGTGCGTCGCGGTGGAGGGGAGGTAGCCGCCGTGCTCGAGGATGCGCGTGGCGACCGCGCGCACGTCCGGCTCATCGTCCATCACCAGGACGCGCGCGAGGCCGCCGCCGGGGGACGGGTGGGGAGCGCGCGGGCGGGGGAGCTCGGCGCTGCCCGACTCGCCCGCCGAGGCCGGCAACCGGAGGCGGAACAGCGCCCCGCGACCCTCGACCGACTCGACCGTGATCGAGCCCGCGTGGCGCTTCACGACCGAGTACGCGACCGCGAGCCCCAGGCCGCTGCCCCCCTTGCGGCGCGTGAAGAAGGGGTCGAAGATCCGCGCCTGGTCCTCGGCCGGGATGCCCGGGCCCTCGTCCTCGACCTCGACCTCGATCGAGCGCTGGGGGTGCTCGCCGTCGGGCTCGGCGGCGTGGTTGCGGACCCGCACGTGCACGCAGCCGCTTCCGTTCATCGCCTGCCGCGCGTTGAGCAGCAGGTTGTGGAGCACCTCGGCCACCTGGCCCTCGTCGGCGTTCGCGTTCCAGAGGTCCTCCTCGATCGTGACCTCCCCGCGCACGCCCGAGCCGCTGAGCGCGAACGACGTGGTGTCGCGCACGACGCGCTCCAGCGACACCGCCTTGCGCACCGGCGTGCCGCCCTTCGAGAAGGTCAGGAGCTGCTGGGTGAGCGAGCGCGCCCGGTCGGTGGCGTTCTCGACGTACGACAGCTCCTCGCGTACCTCGGGGCTGAGCTCCTCGACCCGCAGCATGCTCCCGACGGTGCCGAGGATCACGGTCAGGTAGTTGTTGAAGTCGTGCGCGATCCCGCCGGCCAGGATGCCCAGCGCCTCGAGGCGTTGCTGGCGCGCGAGGTCGGTCTCGCGCGCGCGGCGCTCGGTCGTGTCGCGGAACACCGTGACCGAGGCTTCGGCGCCGTCGAGCAGCCGGGCCTCGGACAGCTCGATCCAACGTCGGGTGCCTCCGACGGACTCGATCGCGAGCTCTCCCGGCCCCGCGGGCGAGCCGTCCGCGGAGTCGTCGACGGCCCCCAGCGCGCGCGCGAGGGGCAACCCGCGCACGTCGTCCGCCGCGCGCCCGGTGATGATCTCGGCCGCGCGGTTCCAGAGCACTACGCGGCGCTCGGAGTCGGTGGTGACGACGCCGTCGGCGATCCGGGCCAGCGTGACGGCCAGCCGCTCGCGGTCGGCGCGCACCGCCCGCTCGGAGTCGGCCAGCTGCGCCGTGCGGCGGCGGACCTCCAGCTCGAGCGAGCGTCCGTGTCGGCGCTCGGCGGCGAGCCGCACGCGGCCCCCGACCACCAGCGCCACCAGCAGGACGCCGAGCGCGACGAACCAGGGGCGCGTCCAGAGCGGCCCGCGCACGATGAGCTCGGGCGAGGTCGCGGTCGCGCTCACCTCGCCGTTTACGTCGGTCGCGCGCAGGTGCAGCCGGTAGGCGCCGGGCGCGAGGCTGGCGATGCGCAGCTCGCGGGTCGGCAGCTGCGCCGGAGAGGTCCAACCGCCGTCCAAGCCATCGATGCGGTACTCGAACGATACGCGCGTCTCGTCGACGAAGGAGATCGCGGAGAAGCGAATCACCAGCCCGGCGTTCGAGGCGAGCTCGATCGCCCCGCCTGCGGCGCGCGGGCCGGAGAGGGGATACTCGGTGCCGCCGGACTCGAGCGAGAGGAGCGCCAGCGCCGGCCCCGCGGCCGGCGGCGGGTCGCGCCGCGGGTCGTACACCGACACGCCGCCCTCGGTTCCGATCCAGACCGCGCCGTCGCGGTCGACGATCGCGGCGTCGCGGTTGGTCTCCAGGCCGGCGAGACCGCTCTCCGGTCCGAAGGAGCGCAACCCGTCCGGGTCGAGGCGCTGCACGCCGTGGTCGGTGCCGATCCAGGTCTCGCCGGCGGGGCCGTCCAGCAGGAAGTAGACCGGGCTGTCGACCACGCGTCCGTCGAGCTCCAGCGGCTCGAGCGTCTTCCCGTCGCGCCGCGCCACGTGCAGGCCGGCGGAGGTGCCGACCCACAGCTCGCCGCCGGGGCGCTCGGACACGCAGTAGGTGCTGCGCGCCCGGCCCTTGGCGCGCCAGTGCCAGAGCTCGCCGCCGTCGCGGTCCGGACCGCGGTACATCAGCCCGGAGCCGGCGGTCGCGATGAAGGTCCCGCCGTCGCGGGCGCCCTCCAGGCGCCGCACCGACAGCCGGCGGTCGACCAAGCGCTGCGGACCGCTCAGCCCGAGGTCTTCGAAGAACCCGTGCGAGTAGCGCAGCAGCGCGGTGCCGGTGCCGACCCACAGCTCGCCCGGGCCGGTGGCGTGCAGGGCCGAGAAGTAGGCCGGCCGCGAGCGCCGGTGCCAGCGTGCTTCGCCGTTCGGAGCGAGCTCGAGCAGTCCGTGCAGGCTCGCGGCGACCCACAGCGTGCCCGCGGAATCCTCGACCAGGTCCATCACACGCGACTCCAGCGTCCCGCCCTCGAAGGTGATCGTCCGCGGCTCGTCGCCGAGGAAGGTCAGCCCGCCGCCGTGGCCGAGGACGATCGTGCCGTCAGCGCGCTCGAGCACGGCCGTCACCTCGTCCTCGAACAACCCGTGCTCGGCGGTCCAGCTCTCGAAGCGCCGGCTGACGATCTTCGATACGCCGCGTGGGCTCGCGATCCAGAGGTTGCCCTCGCGGTCGCGGTGGATGCCGGCGGCGCCGACCGACAGCAGGCCGCTCTGCAGGCCGAGGCGCCGCGCTTCTCCGCCGGCCAGCGTCCACGCGAGCCACTCGATGCTGCCCAGCAGCGCGCCGCCGGCGCCGTCGGGCTCGAGCGCGACCGGCAGGTGCGGCTTGGGCCCGTCGCCCGGCAGCGCGGTCGAGTGCAGCGTGAACCGCTCGCCGTCGCCGCGCGCGAGCCAGTCGCTGCTCGCGACCCACAGGCGGCCGGGCTCCGCCGCGAGCGCGCGCACCGGGCCCGCCGGCAGCCCCTCGATCGGCACGGCGCGCGGCGAGCCGTCGTCGAGGGGCAGCCGCAGAAGGCCGTCGCCGGTCCCGACGTAGAGGTCGCGGCCGAACACCTCGATCGCCTTGGCCGCCGTGCGCTCGCCGCCGAGCATGACCTGGCTCCACGCGCCGTCGGCGTGGCACCACAGGCCGTGCGAGCCGAGCGCGACGTAGGCCGCGCCGGTCGGCGCATCGACCGCGAAGGCGACCACGCCGACGCTGCCGCGCAGCGCGTGGCGTGGCGTCTCGGTCCACGCCTCGCCGTCCCAGCGCGCCGCCGCGAGCGGGGCGTGGCGTGCCGCCACCCAGAGCGCGCCGTCGGAGGCGACCTCCAGCAGGCCGTTGGTCTCCAGCGTCAGCCCGTCGTCGGGGCCGAAGCCCCGCCAACCGCCGCCGTCGTAGGAGGTGACGCCGGCGCGCGTCGAGAACCAGAGCAGCCCCTCGGCGTCCTGGACGACGTCGTACGCCGACGTGCTGGGCAGCCCGTCGACCGCGGTGTACGTGTGAACGTGGTAGCGCTGACCCAGCGCCCGCGGCGCCAGCAGGCAGAGCGCCAATAGCACCGCGGCCGCGATGTAGCGGTGGGGCTCGGTGGGTCGTTCGCAGTCGCGGTGCGTTAGGGGGGAGCGCATCATCGCGGGCCAGCGAGCAGGGTGCAGCATAGCGAAGCGCCTGGCGCGCGGGGCGAGCGGACCGCGGGGCGCCCGCGGGAGATCCCTAGGTTGAGCCCGCCCGGCAGGG
Source organism: Planctomycetota bacterium (assembly GCA_039029355.1). Taxonomy (GTDB): domain Bacteria; phylum Planctomycetota; class UBA1135; order UBA1135; genus JBCCGI01. Next base: position 60,167 of record JBCCGI010000022.1, on the reverse strand, counting down.
TCTTGCCGCCGCCTGGCCGGGCGTGTCGTCGTCGCGCGGAGCCCCTTGGCTGGGCGCTTTTTCGCGCGAGCTAACGCCGCCGACAGGCGTTGTCCTCGCCCAGGCGGAGGGGCTTCTTGTCGCCGCGTTTTCCGCGCCCGACCCGGGCCGCAGCTAGAATCCCCGCCGATGTCCGCTGCTCCCCGCGTCTCGGTACTGGTCGCAGCGCGCGACGCGGAGGCGACGCTCCCGGCGACGCTGCGCTCGGTGGCGCGCCAGACGTTTCTCGACTGGGAGTGCGTCGTGGTCGACGACGGTTCGCGGGTGCGGCCGAGCCTGCCCGACGATCCGCGCTTCCGCCTGGTGCGAACGCCGCCGCGGGGTGCGGCTCCGGCGCGCAACGCCGGCCTCGCGGCCTGCCGCGGCGAGCTGGTCGCTGTGCTCGACGCCGACGACCTGATGCGCTCGCGGCGTCTTGCGCGTCAGGTGCAGGCGCTCGAGGCCCATCCGGGCTGGGCCGGCGTCGGTTGCCACGCGCGCTACTTCCCGCGCTCCGCGGTGGGGGGCGGGATGCGCGCCTACGAGCGCTGGCTCCACGGCGCGCGCGAGCCGCAGGACCTCGCGCGCGACGCGTGGATCGAGATGCCGGTCGGCCACCCGACGCTGCTGCTGCGCGCCGCGGTGCTGCGGCGCATCGGCGGGTGGCGCGACCGCGGGTGGCCGGAGGACTGGGATCTCTTCCTGCGCCTGGTCATCGCCGAGCGGCTTCCGCTCGGCATGGTGCCGGAGCGCCTCCTCGCCTGGCGCCTGCGGCCGGGCAGCCTGTCGCGCTCGTCGCCCGCCTACACGACCGCCGCCTTCCAGCGCTGCCGCGCGCACTTCCTGGCGCAGCACTTCCTCGAAGGTTCGGACGACTACGTCCTCTGGGGCTACGGCGCCACCGGCCGCGCGCTGAGCCGCGAGCTCGTCGCGCACGGCAAGCGGCCGACGCACATCGTCGAGGTGCACCCCCGCCGGTTGGGCAAGCGCATCCAAGGCGCCGAGGTCGTGCCGCCCGCCGCGCTGGCGGAGCTGCGCGGGACGCGCATCGTCGTCTCGGTCGCTCACGCCGAGCCGCGCGCGCTCGTGCGCGCCGCGCTGGCCGAGATGGGGTTCGAGGAGGGGCGCGACCACGTCTGCGCCGCGTAGGGCGCGCGCTATCCGCCGTGCTCGGCCTCGATACGCGCGAGGAACGCCGGCCAGTCCTTGCCGGCCTCTTGCTCGAAGACCTCGTCGAGCACCTCGACCTCGCGCATCCGCTCGGGCGAGAAGCTGCGGAAGTCGCTCCGCAGCTCGCACCAGCCGGTCGCGGTCCAGGCCGAGCCCCAGAAGACGAGCGCCAGGGGCCGCACCGTCCGTTCTGAGGCGGCGCCGGACTTGTCGGTGTAGGCGAAGCGCAGCTTGCGCCGCGCGTCCGTGGCGCGGCGGAAGGCCTCGAGGCTCGCCTTCATCCCCTCGTCGACGTGGAAGCTCGGCGCGAAGAGCTCGACGCGCTCCAGTCGCGGACGCAGGCGCTCGGGGAGCACCGCCTCGATCTTTGCCAGCATGCTGCGCGCGCGGCGGGCGAGCGCACGGTCGGCCCAGGCTTCGACCATGCGCGCGCCGAGCACGAGCGCCTCAAGCTCGTCCTCGTCGAACATCAGCGGCGGCAGATCGAAGCCGCGCGGCAGGCAGTAGCCCACCCCGGCCTCGCCCTCGATCGGCACGCCGCTGGCGAGCAGGTCCGCCACGTCGCGGTAGATCGTGCGCAGCGAGACCTCCAGCTCCTGGGCGAGCTCCGACGCGGTGACGACGCGCCGCCCGCGCAGGAGCTGGACGATCTGGAAGAGCCGGTCGGCACGACGCATAGGAGCCGGTCTAACGGACCGCGGGCTCGCTTTCCACGAGCGGGCGGTAGAGATAGACGCGCACGCCGTTCGGGTCGCTGAGGACGGCGCAGCGGTCGCCCCAGGGCTTGTCCTCGGGCGCGCTCTCGAAGCGCAGGCCCGCCTCGGTCAGGCGGCGGTGCTCGGCGTCGACGTCGGCGACTTCGAGGCAGAAGTAGAGGCCCTCTCCGCGCGCGGTGGGCGCGCCCTCGCCGGTCGGGTCCATGAAGCCGAGCTTGGACGGGCCGTTCACGAGGTCGACGTACCGCTCGTTCTCCATCGCGACCTCGAAGCCGAAGTGCTCGACGTAGAAGGCCTTGGTCTCGCCCAGCTTGGCGGTGAGGAACAGGGGATAGAAGCGCTTGGCGTGCATGACGGTGGTTCCCTCTGGGTGGATGGCGACGCGGAGTGCGCCGCCTTGGCTGCGCCGGTTGTAGAGCCGCCCTGCTGACAGCGTGCTGTCAGCAGCCGCCCGCAAATCAGCGCGGCGCGTCGAGCGCCACCCGGAAGCCGAGGTTGGCACCGCGCTCGTCCGGATCCAGCCCGTCGCGGTAGGCCGTGCGCACGCAGTACGGCCGCCGGCAGGAGTAGGCGCCGCCGCGCAGGACGCGCGCGTCGCCGGCGTCGCCCGTGCGCTCCGGATCGCGGCCTGCGGGGAGGTCGAGGTAGCTCTCCCGCCACGGGTCGCGGCACCACTCCGCGACGTTGCCGGCCAGGTCGTAGGCGCGGCTCCACGACGCGCCCTTGCCGAACGAGGCGACCGGTGCGGTCTCGTCCCACCGGTCGGGGCCCTTGGTGCCGAGCGAGTTGCAGCGCCAGAGCTCCTCGGCGTCGCCCCAGGGGAAGATGCGGTCGCCCGGACCTGAGGCGGCGTACTCCCACTGCGCCTCGCTCGGGAGCGCGAGCCCGTTCGCGCGGCACCAGGCGTCGGCCTCCTTCCAGCTGATCTCGACGAGCGGGTGCTCGGGGCCCGCCGCTCGGCCGCCCTCGCCGCCGCCGCGCTCCCACGCGGCCTGGGTCACCTCGGTGCGCGCGATGTAGAAGGCGCTCATCTCGACGCGCCGCGCCGGCGCCTCGTCCACCGCGTGCCAGGGGTCGGCGGGCGTGCTGCCGAGCTGGAAGCTGCCGGCCGGGACGAGGACCAGCTCCAGGCCGGTGCGCTCGTGCACCAGCTCGCGCGGCAGCTCGCCGTCCGCCGGCGCCGGCCCGAAGATGCGGAAGCCGGGCGGGGGGAAGGGCGCCGGGCGTGCGGACGTCTGCGGGGGGAGCTCCGCAACCTCGGCTTCGGGCGTCGCGCCGGCCGGCGGCTCCGCGGAAGGAGGGGGAGCGTCGCCTCCGCAGCCGGCCACCGCGGCGCAGACGAGGGCGAGCGGAAGCAGCGCGCGCGCGTCCACGCTAGCGCTGCTCGCCGGCCTGGCGCTCGGCCGCGATGCCGGCGATCAGCCGACCGGCCGCAGCGTCCGCCGCCTGCTGACCGAGCGGGCCGCCCTGGTTGCACGCGACGAGCACCGCGAAGTCCTCCTCGGGCGCGAGCCACGCGTAGGCGAACCAGGCGGTGTTGGAGCCGTCGTGCATGATCACCTTGCCCTGCGACCAGCCGCGCCGCGTCAGCACCCAGCCGCCGCCGTAGGTCGAGTCGGTCGCCGGAGCCGCGGTGTGCAGCACGGCGAAGGTCTCGGGAGTCAGGAGCAGCCCCTCGGTGCCGCGCGCGCCGGCGAGGTGCAGGCGCGCGTACTTGGCCCAGTCGGCGAGCGAGCAGTGCACGGTCCCCGCGGGCCCGAGCGCCGGCGCGTTGTCGAAGGCCGGTGCGGGCTTGCCGCCGGAGCGGTGGGCGCGCGGTTGCGGAGGGGCGGCGTCCCCGTCGCCCTCGTCCTCGGCATCGACGAAGTACGGCGCGTCGGGCGGGCCGAAGCCGGCGCTCTCCATGCCCAGCGGCTCGAACAGGCGCGCGCGCAGCTGCTCCTCCCACGAGGCCTCGCCGAGGCGCTCGACGATCGCGCCCGCGGCGACGTAGCCGAAGTTGGAGTAGAGGTACTCGGTGCCCGGAGCGCTGAGCGGCGGCTTCTCCAGGATGGCGGCGAGCGCGAAGCGCCGCAGCTCCGGCATCGGCTTGGTGCGCGACAGGAACGCGAGCCCGGTGGTGCCGTAGCCCTGCAGGCTCTGCGGCATGCCGGCCGTGTGGGAGAGCAGCTGCATCACCGTCGCGCCGTGCCAGGGCTGGTCGCCCTCGCGCGCGAGCTCGGGCAGCGCGTCGGACAGCGGCGTGTCCCAGTCGAGCTCGCCGGCCTCGATCCAAAGCGCGACCAGCGTCGCGGTCATCGACTTGGTGCACGAGCCGATGTGGAAGCGGTCGTCGGGCTGGATCGGCGTCCCGGAGCCACGCTCGCGCACGCCGGCGACGCCCAGCGCCACGGTGCCCTGGCTGGTCGTGACCACCGCGCCGAGCCCCGGCACGTCGAAGTCGCCCAGGATCTCCGCCAAGAGCGGGGCGAGGTCGCGGACCGGCTCGGGAGCGGGGTCCTGCGGCCCGGCGGCCGCGAGAAGGGGGAGCGTGAGGACGAGCGATGCGTGCATCCCCCGAGGATCCGGGCGTGGAGCGTTCGTTACAAGCGTGGTCCGGCCAGGGCGGCGGCTGGGGTCTACCCTGGCCTTTCCTCGGAGCTCAACCCCTCACCCCCGGAGGAACCATGCGCGTCCCGCTCCTTGTCCTGGCCCTCGCAGCCGCTCCCGCCGGCGCCCAGGTGCCGCTCCTCGCGGAAGGCTCCACCGTCGACGGGTTCGGGCCCATCACCGACCTGGGGCACGCGGCGATCAACGCGAGCGACGGCTGGGTGAGCTACGCGTGGGTCGCCGCGCCGCCCTTCGATTCCCAGTGCGCCGTGTTCCGCGACGGCGTGCAGCTGGTCGTGACCGGGGATCTGCTCGCGGGCTCGGGCTTGGCCTTCGGCAGCGCGAGCAAGCTCGGCGTCGACGGCTCGGGGCAGCCGCTCTGGATCGGCGAGTCCGACGCCGAGCCGTTCGCCTTCCCGACCCCGCTGGTCGGCGCCGGCGACCGCCTCGTGCGCGCCGCCGGGGACCTGTGCGGAGCCCCCGAGGCTCCGGCCGGCACGACCTACGTCGACTTCGACGACCTGGAGTTCACCGCCGCCGGCCACCTGCTGGTGACCTGCAAGGTCGCCTACCCCGGCGACCCGCCCGGATGGTGGTTCTCGGCGCTGGCGCTGTTCCGCGTCGACCCGTTCGGCAACCTCCTGGGCGAGAACCTGGTGCTGCAGTTCGGCGACTCGATCCCCGGGCAGACCGATACCGTCGCCTCGATCGGGCCGGGCGACGGCGCCGACGTGAACTCCTCCGGGCAGCTGCTGCTGATCCCGACGCTCTTCCTGACGCAGAAGGTGCTGGTCGACGCGCAGGTCCTGGCCGAGTCGAGCGGCCCGAGCCCCATCGCCGGCGAGTCCTGGAGCTACTTCCTCGTCGGCCAGCTCAACGACGCCGGCGACCACGTGTACGGCGGACGGCTGAACCCGAGCGGCGACGACGTCCTGATCCGCAACGGACAGAAGCTGGTGCAGACCGGCGACGCGCTCGCGTCGCTCGGCGGGCAGACCGTCGAGGCGGTGGGGCTGGACGCGGTCGCGCTTGCGGAGACCGGCGAGGTGGCCTGGATCGGCGAGGCGCGCGGCGAGGACGTGCTGTTCATCGACCACGAGCCGCTGCTCTCGACCGGCGACGTGTTCGGCGGGCAGACGGTCGACTACATCAGCCCGCGCTTCGAGATCCACCCGACCGGCCGGTCGGTGGTGGTGGAGCTCGGGTTCGAGGGCACGAACCTGAGCGCGATCTACGAGCTCTTCCTGCCCTCGCTCGCGCCGCTCGACGGGTGCTTCGGGAACCAGGGGCAGCTGGCGCTGGCCTCCGGGGCGCCCGAGATCGGGTCGACCCTCGGGTTCGAGCTGGACGCGGGGCAGGCTCCCGGCGTGACGGCGGCGCTCGCGGTATCGGTCGGCGCCATCGCCGGGTGGCCGCCGTGCGGACTGCCGCTGCCGGGCGCGGGCGAGCTGCTGATCGACGTCTCCGCCCCGAACCCCGTGGCGGTGCTGCTCGGCGCCGCGCCGTGGGCGGGGGCCCCGGTGCCGATCGCGGCGGGGATTACGCCGGATCTCTACGGCGTCGAGCTCTTCTGGCAGGGGGCCTTCATCGACTTCGCCGGCCTGACGCCGTCGGAGCCGGTGCGGCTCACGGACGCGCTCGTCACGCGGATCGGACTCTAGGCCCGAGGGAATCGAAGAGAGGGGGCCGCGCGCGCCCGGGGCGCTATCCTTCGCGCCCATGCGCGCCCGGCTTCCGCTCCTTGTCGTTCCGCTTCTCCTCGGCTCCGGCCTGCCCTCCTGCGGGGCCGTGATCTACCGCTACCAGTGGGCGCGCTTCGAGCTCGACGGCGAGGCGCGCGGCATGGAGGGGCGCTGGCGCGGCGACTGGCGCAGCGAGTGGAACGGCCACTCCGGCGGCCTGCGCTGCATGCTCACCGAGCAGGCGCCCGGCGCGTACGGCGCGTACTTCTACTCCACCTTCGCGCTGGTGCTCTTCTTCCGCCACGAGACGGTCTTCTACGTCATCGAAGAGGAGGGCGGCGTGCTGCGCTTCGAGGGCTCCCAGGACCTCGGTCAGGGCTTCGGCGGCGTCTACACCTACCGCGGTACGGTCGAGGGAGACCTCTTCCGCGCGACCTACGGGGCCGAGAACGGGGACCACGGCGTGTTCGAGATGCGCCGGGTCGAGGGCTGAGGCAAGGGGCTCGCGCGCCGCCCCCGGGACAGGCGGGGGCGGCGGCGGCGGTCCGCTACTGCGCGGCGGCGCCGAAGCCGACGCCCAGGACCACCATCACGACGGCGAACAGGATGCCGACGACCGTGAGCGCGATGCTGATGATGCCCAGGATCTTGCCGATCTGGGTCAGGCTGCGCCCCTCGGGGTCCATGCGGCCCGCATCGATCTCCTTGAGGTCGTTGTTCCCCATGACCCAGGCCAGGATGGCGAAGATCTGGCAAAGAAGGATGCCGAGGATCCCGAAGACCAGGATCATGACACCGCGATGGGATTTCATCTCGGACATAGTTGTGCTGCTAGGTCGGTTCCGGAGGGACGCGGAGACGCCGCGGGCGAAATCCTCGCCTCGGAGAGGCCGCAAAACAACGGGGAAGTGCGCCGGTGGCCGGAATCGCGGCCGGGAGCGCGCCTCGTCCGCTCGCTCGGCCTCGGCCTGACGCTCCTGCTCGCCGCCAACTGCGCGGCCCCCGGGCCGTCCCCGCCGGACCCCGAGGACGAGCGACCGTGGAACGTGCTGCTGCTGTGCGTCGACGATCTGCGGCCCGAGCTGGCGTCCTTCGGCGTCGACTACATCGAGTCGCCCCATATCGACCGGCTGGCCAGCGAGAGCCGTGCCTTCACGCGCCACTACGTGCAGGCGCCGACCTGCGGGGCCTCGCGGTATGCGCTGCTGACCGGCCGCTACGCCGACGCGGGCGGCTCGCGCGGCAACAACGCGCTGGTGCAGCGGGCCGAGGCCGAAGGCGACGTGCCGCCGACGCTGCCCGGCGTGTTCCGCGACGCGGGCTACACCACGGTGTCGATCGGCAAGGTCTCGCACCACCCCGGCGGGCGCTACGGCGAAGGCTGGAACGACCCGGCCAAGATCGAGCTGCCCGGCGCCTGGACGCGCCACTCGATGCCCGCGGGCGAGTGGGGCACGCCGCGCGGCACCATGCACGCCCTCGCCGCGGGGCACGTGCGCAAGGCCGGCGTCACGCCGGCGCTCGAGTCGTTCGACGGGCCCGACGAGTCCTACCCCGACGGGCTGGTCGCGCGCGACGCACTCGCCGAGCTAGAGCGCCTGGCCGGCCAGGCCGAGCCCTTCCTGCTCGCCGTCGGCTTCATCCGCCCGCACCTGCCGTTCGGCGCGCCGGCGCGCTACATGCAGCCCTACGAGGGCATCGAGCTGCCGCCCATCCCGCAGCCCCAAACGCCCGCCGGCCGCACGACCTGGCACCGAAGCGGTGAGTTCTTCGGCCAGTACGTCCACGGGGAGCGCGACCCGCGCAGCGACGCGGCCTACGCCGACGAGCTGCGCCGCCACTACGCCGCCTGCGTCACCTACGTCGACGCGCTGGTCGGCCGCGTGCTCGCGCGCCTAGAGCAGCTCGACCTCGCGCGGAACACGGTGGTGGTGCTGTGGGGCGACCATGGCTGGCATCTCGGCGAGCACTCGATCTGGGGCAAGCACGCGCTCTTCGAGGAGTCGCTGCGCTCGCCGCTGATCGTGCGCGCCCCCGGGCTCGCGCGACCCGGCGTGCACTCGGACGCGGTGGTCGAGACGATCGACGTCTTCCCGACGCTGTGCGAGCTGACCGGCGTCGCGCCGCCGCCCGAGCTCGACGGCAGCTCGCTCGGCCCGCAGCTCGCCCGGCCGGCGGAGGAGGGCGACTCGGCCGTCGCCTACAGGCACGGCGCGGAGACCATCCGCACCGATCGCTACCGGTTGATCCGCCACGTCGAGGACGGCGCGACGGCGCACGTCGAGCTCTACGACCACACCGCTCCGGCGGCCGAGACCGAGAACGTCGCCGCGGCCGCTCCGGAGGTTGTCGAGCGCCTGCTCGAGCGCCTCGCCGCGCGCCTGCGCTGAGTCAGCGCAGGCCCAGCAGCCCGTCGATGCGGCGGAACAGCTCGGCGAAGCCGAAGGGCTTCGCGAGGAAGTCGGTGCGTCCCGGCGGGAACCCGTCGGGCCGCTGCCAGTGCGGGTCGCCCGAGGTGAAGAGGAACGGCGCGTCGGGCAGCACCGCGCGGAACGAGCGCCACAGCTCGGAGCCGTCCATCCGCGGCATCTCGACGTCGCTGACGACGAGGTCGACGACGAGGCCCTCCGCGACCACCAGCTCGAGCGCCTGCAGGCCGTCCTCGGCGACGACCACGTCGTAGCCGGCGTTCAGGAGGAGCTCGTGCTCCATCTGGCGTACGACCGGGTCGTCTTCGACGAGCAGCACGCGGGGGCGGCGGATGCCGCCGCGGTCGGTGGGTGAGGCGAGCATGGGCGTTGGGCAGGAGGGAGCAGTATGCCCCCGCTGCCCGCCGCTCAACCCATGACGATCTCGAGAGGACCTGGGGGCGCTCAACCGCCGTGCAGGATGGCCTGGACGCGGCGGTGCAGCTCGCCCAGCCGGAACGGCTTGGCCAGGAACTCGGCGTCCGGCGACTCCTCGAGGCTCTTGCGGTGACGCTTGGGGTGTCCCGAGGTGAACATGAAGCGCAGCTTGGGGTTCACGGCCCGCAGCCTGCGGGCGAGGTCGGGCCCGCCCATGCGCGGCATCACGACGTCGGAGAGCACCAGGTCGACCTGGTCGAGCCGGCCCTCGACCAGCTCGAGCGCCTCGACGCCGTCGGCCGCCGCGAGGACCTCGTAGCCCTCGCTCGTCAGCGTCTCGCGCACCAGCTCGCGGATCGGCGGGTCGTCCTCGACCAACAGGATGACCCCCGAGCCGGCGGCGCGGGGCGGATCGGGCGCCTCGCAGAGCGTGGGCACCGGCTCGGGCTCGGCGCGCGGGAGCAGTACCTCGAACGTGCTGCCCTGCCCGAGCTCCGACTCCACCCGGATCACGCCGCCCCACTGGCGGATCACGCCGTACACCGTCGAGAGCCCCAGCCCGGTGCCCTTGCCCTGGTCCTTGGTCGTGAAGAACGGCTCGAAGATGCGGTCGTGCAGCTCGGCCGGGATCCCGCTGCCGGTGTCGGTGACGCGGATCGCGACGTAGCGACCCGGCTCCAGGTCCTCGGGCAGGTCGGGCGATTGCGCCGCGAGCAGCACCTCGGTGGTGCGGATCGTCAGCGAGCCGCCCTGGGGCATGGCGTCGCGTGCGTTGACCGCCAGGTTCAGCAGCACCTGGTCGAGCTGCGCCGGGTCGACGCGGATCGATGAGACCTCCGGATCGGTCTCGACGCGGACCTCGATGTCCTCGTTGATCAGGCGCGCGAGCATGGCGCGGTGGTGCTCGACGGTCTCGTTGGCGTCGACCACGCGCATCTCCATCGACTGCTTGCGGCTGAAGGCCAGGAGCTGGCGGGTCAGCGCCGCGGCGCGGTCGGCAGCCGCGATGACGTTCGAGCAGGCGGCCTGGGCGCGCTCATCGCCGCGCGTGTCGCGCGCGAGGACCTCGGAGTAGCCCTGGATGACCATCAGCAGGTTGTTGAAGTCGTGGGCGACGCCGCCCGCGAGCTGTCCGATGGCCTCCATCTTCTGCGACTGGAGCAGCTGCGCCTCGAGGTCGCGCCGCTCGGCCTCGACGCGCTTCCGCTCGCGCTCCTCCTGCTCCAGGCGCTCGTAGCTCGCGCGCAGGTCGCGCGTGCGCTCCTCGACGCGCAGCTCGAGCTTCTCGTTCGCCTCGCGCAGGTCCTCCTCGGCGCGGCGCCGCGCGCCGACCTCGGACTCCAGCTCGAAGGTGCGCTGGCGCACGCGGCGTTCGAGCAGCTGGATGAACGCGGTGATGACCTCGGTGAGCGAGCGCACCTCGGCCGGGCCGTCGGGCGCGAGGTTGAGCGGCGTGCCGGCTCCCATGGCGACGGTCGCCTCGGCTTCGAGCCGGCGCAGCGGCCGCTCCAGGCGACGGCGCGCCCACGCGGTGAGGGCGACGAGGAAGAGGCCGTAGGACGCGATCCCCGCCGCCGCCGCCGCTTTCGAGCGCGAACGGTTGAGCTCCAGATAGGCCAGCTCCTCGGCCTTGACGCGCTGCGCGTCTTGCTCGAGCGCGTCGCGGTACGCGAGGAACTCGGCCGCGAGGGCGTCGAAGCGAGAGAGCTCGGCGGCGCGCTCGGGGTCGTCGACGTGGGTGAGCGCCACGCGCCCCGCCTGGTCGACCCGGCGGTCGAGCGCGGTCACGGCGCGCTTCAGGTCGTCCTTCGGGCCGAAGGAGCTCGACCGGGTCAGGCCGCGGAGGATGCCGGTCGACTTGACGTGGAGCGCCTCGGCCAGGGCGAGCGCGTTCGACGGCTCGATCGTCACGAGGTCCAGCGTGCCGAGCAGCAGCGCGCTCGCGTCGACGAGGTCCTGCACCGCCCGGTAGTCGTCCGAGGCTTCACCGAGGGAGCGCTCCATCCGCTGGCCGCGGCCCTCGAGGTAGGCGGTGAGCAGGCTCAACAGCAACGCCCCAACCCCGGCGCCAAGCAGGATCAGGGAGACGTGCGAGCGGACGTGCATGGCCTTAGTCCGCCAGGGCTCCCGAGGCCTTGAGGAGCGCCAGGGCCTCGGCGCCCGCGCGCGCCGCTGTGTCCGGATCGGAGCGCAGGTCGTCCAGCCCGCGCCCGCGGAGCGCGGCGAAGTCGGTCGTGCGGGGCGCGCCGCACGCGACCACCTCGCCGAGGCGGCCGTCGGGCCGCACCGCGAGCCACAGCTGGGCCCCGTGGTCCGCCGCGGCGACGCGCGCGACGACGAGCAGGCCGAGGTGCTCTCCCTGGGCGTCGACGGCGCGGTGGGCGCGCATCGAGTCCAGCGCGAGCGAGGCCGCCGGCCGGCCGAGGGCCTCCGCGGTGCGGCGCTCGCGGTCGACTCCTAGCTCGACCTCTTCGACGCGCGCGCGCTCGGGGAAGAAGTGGGCGGCGTTGCCCTGGACGCGCGCCGTGCGGGTCTCGTCGCCGAAAGCGTGCTCGACGACCAGCGCGGCCATCAGCGCGCTGCGCACCGCCGCGGCCGCGAGCGGGCGGCCCTCGGCGTCGATGTCCGGCGTCTCGACCGCGAGCTCGTCCGGCGCGGCGGCGAGCAGGGCCTTCAGCGCGCACCAGTCGCGCCCCAGGACGAGGGCCAGGAACGGGTCGCCGCGCAGCACGTCGATCGCGAGCTCGCGCGAGCGCTGGACTTGCGGCCGCCGCACGCGCAGGTTGAGGTCGAAGGCCCAGGCGAGCTCGGTGACGCCGCGCCGCCCGATGTCGGTGCGGGCGTGGACGAAGCCGATCGGCACGCCGTCGCGCTGCACGATGTACACCGTGGCCGCGCCCAGGTCCGAGAGCTCGATCCGGCTGCCGAGCTGCGCCTCGATGCGCGCGCGCGCCGCCAGGTCGACCCGGCCCGACACCGTGCGGAAGTCGGTCGCGTCGGGGAACAGCTCGCTCACCTGCCGCTGGGGGCTTCGGAGCGGGCAGTCCGGGGGCATAGCGCCGCTCCCCAGGAGGAGCATGACGGCGGCGAGCAGCAGAAGGACCGGTCGGGATGGGGCCATGGACGTCGGCCCGGGGGGGGCGCGCTCGGAGGCGGGGAGCGACAGCCGGCCGACGCCTAAAGAATACGCTCTGGCGACCCCGCGAATCCCGGCTTCCGTGCCCGTCAGGGGCGGAAACGCGTCTCGGGAGCAAGGAATCCGCCGCGCCGTACCCGATTTGGGACTTCCTCCCTGAGGCGGGACGGCTCCGGGCGCCGCCGGGCGTCCCTGCATCCGCGCGCCGCTCCGCGCCGAACACTCGGTATGCCCGTGTCCCGCCGTCCCGACGTCCCTTCCTCGCGCCGGCGCTGGCTGCGCTCGGGCGAGCCGCGCTCCGGCGGCCGCTACGTCGTCTATTGGATGAACGCGGCGCGCCGCACGCGCTGCAACTACGCGTTGGACCGCGCCCTCGGCCTCGCCGGCGACCTCGAAGTGCCGCTCGTGGTGCTCGAGGCGCTGCGCTGCGACTACCGCTGGGCGAGCGACCGGATGCACCGCTTCGTGCTGCAGGGCATGCGCGACAACCGCGCCGTCTTCGACGGCACCGGCATCCTGTACCACCCCTACGTCGAGCCGCGCGTCGGGGCCGGCAAGGGGCTGCTGCGGGCGCTCGCGCGCGAGGCCTGCGCGGTGGTCACCGACGACTTCCCGGACTTCTTCCACCCGCGCATGCTGGCCGCGGCCGCGGAGCAGATCGAGGTGCCGCTGGAGGCTGTCGACTCGAACGGGCTGCTTCCGCTGCGGGCCGCCGACCGCGCCTTCGCGCGGGCCTTCGACCTGCGCCGCTTCCTACAGCGCGAGCTGCGGCCGCACCTGCTGCAGCCGCCGCGGCTCAACCCGGTGCCGCGGGCGAAGCTCAAGCCGCTGGCCGAGCTGCCCGCGAAGGTCACGCGGCGCTGGCCGCGGGCGTCGGACGCCCTGCTGGAGGGCGCGCCGGCCGAGCTGGCGAAGCTCCCGATCGACCACGCGGTCGGGCCGGTCGACCTCGTGGGCGGCGAGGCGGCGGCGCGCCGCGCGCTCAAGCGCTTCGTCGAGCAACGCCTCGCGATCTACGGCGAGGAGCGCAGCCACCCGGACTCCGACGCCGCGAGCGGCCTGTCGCCGTACCTGCACTTCGGGCACCTCTCGGCGCACGAGGTGCTCGGGGCCGTGGCCAAGCGCGAGGGCTGGAAGCCCGAGCAGGTGGGCGGGATCAAGAGCGGCGCGCGCCACGGTTGGTGGAACCTGAGCGAGGCCGCCGAGGCGTTCATGGACGAGCTGGTGACCTGGCGCGAGCTCGGGCTCAACTTCGCCGCGCACCGCGACGACATCGACCGCTACGGCTCGCTGCCCGAGTGGTCGCGGCGGACGCTGGCCGAGCACGCGGGCGATACGCGCCCGCACCTCTACTCGCACGCGCGCTTCGACGCCGCCGAGACGCACGACGAGCTGTGGAACGCGGCCCAGACCGAGCTGCGCGAGAGCGGCCGCATGCAAAACTACCTGCGCATGCTGTGGGGCAAGAAGATCCTGCACTGGAGCGAGGCGCCGGAGCAGGCGCTCGAGGTCATGATCGAGCTCAACAACCGCTATGCGCTCGACGGCCGCGACCCCAACTCCTACAGCGGGATCTTCTGGGTGCTGGGGCGCTACGACCGCGCCTGGGGCCCCGAGCGCGAGGTGTTCGGCAAGATCCGCTACATGTCGGGCCAGAACACGCGGCGCAAGCTGCGCCTGAACGACTATCTGGCGCGCTGGGGGAGCGGCTCGCTGTTCACCGGCTAGCCGCCGGTCGGGGTGACCGCCAGGCCGTTGGTCAGCCGGAGCGGCTCGCCCGGCGCCAGCCCGGCCGGGTCGAAGAAGAGGCCTTGGGCGTACACCGGCGTCCAGTAGGCGTCCGTCGGCAGCGGGATCGAGAGGGCGATCGGCGCGCCGCTCCACTGCTCCGTGGCGACGACCAGCACCGGGTTCGGCGCGGCGAGGTCGATCAGGAGCTCGCCGACGCCGGGCACGAGCACGCCGCAGGGCGGGGCTCCCGCGGCCGGCGCGTTCGCGAGGGCGAGGAACGGAAAGACGCTCGGCGCCTGGCCGCCGTCGAGCGCCAGCGAGAGCGACCCGCCCGCCGCGGGCGGGGGGCCGGTGAGCGCCAGCGAGGCCGGCCCGGGGCTACAGCCTGCGAGCACCGTCACCGTCGACGGCTCGATGAGGTACAGCGCCTCGCCGAAAGACGCGTCGAGCCACGCGATCAACGCCACGTGCCGGCCGTCGGGCGAGCGCGCGGCCGACTTCAGGTCGGAGATCGTCTGCCCGCCGAAGGTCTGCCCGACGCGGACGAGGATCTCGTCGTCGATGCACAGGGCCTCCAGGAACGGCGGCCCGAAGCGCGCGTGCCACAGCACCGTGCCGTCGTCGGCCAGCTCGAACGGGTCGGCGTAGATGGTCTCGACGACCTGGCCGCCCGCGCCCGCGAGCGGGGTCCCTACGTGCGCGACCACGCTCCCGCCGCCGAGGATGGCGGTCCCGGTGGGCAGCAGCGTGCCGCGGAACGCCAGCGTGCCGCCCGCGTTCACGCGGGTGCGCGAGAAGCTGCTCCAGGCCTTCGTGCCGATCGGCGCCAGGTCGCCGGTCTTCACGACGAGCGCGCCGTCGAGGTACACGCCCCGGTTGCCCGGCGGCCCGAAGTCGACGATCGTGCTGACCGAACCGGCCGCGTTCAGCGAGGCTCCGTCGTAGGAGCCGCAGCTTTCGATCGGGTCGGGCTCGCCGGCCAGAGCGCCGCCCTCGATCAGGACGAGCGTCTCCTGCGTCACGCCGCCGGCGGCGTCGACGTCGAGCCGCACCAGCGCCTCCCGGTACGAACCGCCGGGGGACTGCAGCTGGCAAAGCACGAGCAGCGCGTCGTTCGGCGCCAGCGCGATGTCGTCGAAGTCCTGGTACACGGTGCCGGGCGGAAGACCCGGCGCAAGGCAGGCGTCTTCGACGCCGCGCAGCAGGCCGTCGTCGACTCCCACCGCGGCCACGGGGAAGCCGCCGAACAGCGGCGAGGTCACCGCGCCGAGCCAGAAGGCGCGCCCATCGGCCGACAGCTCGAGCTCGTTCAGCGAGTCATACGGCAGCGTCGCGCCCAGCGGCACCGTGCCCTTGGCGAGCACCACCGCGCCGTCGACGACGATCGCGCTGGTGCTGCCAGACCAGACCGAGGCGCCCCAGCCTCCGGCGTCGTTGACCGCCGGGAAGCCGAACGAGTCGACGGGGCCCAGGCCGGGGACGACGTCGCCCTCGGCCAGGAGCTGGGTCTGGGCCGAGAGCGGCGTGAGCAGCGGAAGCGCTGCGAGGAGCGTGCGGGGGGCGAGGCGCATGTTCGTGAGGTGGGGGCAGGGGGAAGGCCCCTCCGATCCTAGCGGCGGCGCTCAGGCGGTGGGATCCCGCGCGTTTGTCACGGCCGGTTGCGTCTGCGGGGCCGCGGTCCGCGAAGCACCGAGCCTCCGTCCGCCCCTTCCCTCCGACCCTCCCAGCGCATGCTCACCCGCCTTCCTTCGTACCTCCGAAGCCTCCTGCTCCTCGGCGCCGTCGTCGCCTCCGGCTGCCGCGCGGCGATCCCGAACCGCAACCCGGTCGGCGAGACCTTCCCGACGGTGGCCGGCGAGTCGCTCGACGGCACGCCGCTGCGGCTGCCCGCGGACCTCCTCGGCGCTCCGGCGATCCTGCTCGTCGGCTACGTGCAGGACGCCCAGTTCGACGCGGATCGCTGGCTGCTCGGGCTGGCCCAGTCCGGGACCGGTGCGCGGGTGTTCGAGGTGCCGACGATCCAGGGCTGGGTGCCCCGCATGATCGCCGGCACGATTGACCAGGGCATGCGCAACGGCATCCCCGAGGAGGACTGGGGCTCGGTCGTCACGGTCTACGCCGATGCCGACGCGATCGCCGAGCTCACCGGCACCGAGAACCCGCGCAACATCCGCGTGGTCGTGCTCGACTCGCAGGGGACGGTGCGCTGGTTCCACGACCGGGGCTACTCGGCGGGCACGCTGCTGCGCCTGCTCGACGAGCTCCCCGACTGAGCGCGCGCTACTTCAGCTGCACGATCGCCGCCACCGACGGGGTGCGGTCGGCGTCCAGCGCGAACAGCATGTAGTGCCCCGGGGGCGCCACCCGCGCCGTGGGCGGCGCGACGGCGTCGACCGAGTGCAGGCCGCCGGTCGACTCCACGCTGGCGACCTCGAGCTGGACGTAGCGCTGGTTCATGTCGACCGAGTGCGTCATCGACCCGAGCCCCATCAGCACGAGCTCCGCCGGCGCCGCGCCGGAGGTGACGACCTGGAAGGGCTCGCCCAGGGTCAGCTCGCTCGGCGGCGACACGAGCTCGGGCCGCGGGCGGTTCATGTAGGCGGGGGAGTAGTAGCGGAAGCTCGTGCGCTCGGCCGCCGCTTCGGTCGCGTGGTCGCGCCCGCCTCCGACCAGCACGCGTCCGTCCGGCAGGAGCAGGCTCACCGTGTGGTAGCCGCGGACCTCCGCCTCCTGCGTGCGGCCCCACAGGACCTCGAAGCCGCTGGCCGGGTCGATGACCTGGGCGCGCGTCACGCCCGGGTCCATCGTCGCGTCGTCGTGGCCGGCGAGGACCAGCACGCGTCCGTCCGGGAGCAGCACCGTGCTGGGGTGGTGGCGGCGGATCTCGAGCTCGATCGAGGGCTTCCACGTACCCTCGACCGGGTCGTACACGTCGGCGCGGTGCATCTGCTCGGTGAAGTGGCCACCGCCTGCGATGAGCACGCTGCCGTTGGCGTAGCCCCACTCGCCGTCCTGCACGCGAATCGGCAGGAGCGCGCTCGAGGCCCCGATGTTCGGCGGGATCCACGGCGAGGCGTCCGGCCGCAGCTCGGGCTGCGGCTGCCAGAAGGCTCCTCCGCCGAGCGACATGCCGACCGGCTGGCCGCCGTCGCCGAATCCGAGCAGGTCGAAGCCGTCCACCGGGGACGGCAGCAGGAAGACGTGCGTGTAGTCGGCCCCCGGGAGCGACGGCGGCGCGGTGGGGTGGTTGGCGAGGATCTGCCAGCTGCCGGTGCCCGGGTCGAAGATCTCCGCGCTGCGGTTGTGCCACGGCACGGGGAAGACCATGTCGTAGCCGCCGGTCACCAGCATGCGGCCGTCCCAGAGCCGCGTGACGGTGCAGTACCAGCGGGCCGGGTTCCCCAGCGTCGCCGAGACCTTCATCGCCTCCGCTTCGCGGACCCACGTCGAGCCGTCGAAGCGGGTGGCGTAGTTCAGGCCGTTGAGCGTGGCGTCGAGGGACAGGATGTCGATGCTGACGCGCGTCCCGCCGGCGGAAAAGAAGGAGCCGTCCGCCAGCAACGAGTGCCCGGAGCAGAAGAGGTCGTCGAGCACGAGCTCGGGGAAGACGAAGGCCTCGTCGATCTCGTAGGGGACCGGCTGGCCCTCCACGATGGCGTCGGTGGGAAGCGGCTCGCCCAGCGGCGTGGGCGTCATCGTGAAGGTGAGCTTCTGGGCGTCCTCCTGCTCCTCATAGACCTCGGTGGGGCGCGTGTAGCCGATGAAGAGGATGCTCCCGTCGGGCATCAGCGTCGCGTGCACGGCCGCGCCGTAGCGTCCTTCAGGCGTGCGCCAGAGCACCTTGCGGCTGAAGGAGTCGCTCTCGAAGCGCACCGGGTCGGCCTCGATCCACGGTGCGATGCCCTGGGCGGCGGCGGGCGTGGAGAGGGCCGAGAGGAGGGCGAGCGGAGCGGCAAGGTGCGGACGGCGGTGCTTCATCGGGGTCTCCTGGGTGGGGGCCGCGGAGCGCGACTCGGGGCATTCGGAGGGCCGACGAGCGGGATCCCGGTGCGTGAAAGCCGTTCGCGCGATTTTCTCCGCGCGGCGGTTCAGGCCCGGGCGACCGTATCATGGTCGTCATGATCCCGACGACTCTCGCGCTGCTCCTCACCGCCCTCTCCTCCTCCGACGACTGGCCCGCGTGGCGCGGCGCCCAGGGCAACGGTCTGGCTTCGAGCGCGAGCGCGCCGCTGACCTGGGATACGGAAAAGAACGTCAAGTGGAGGGTGCCGCTGGGCCTCCCCGCCAACGGCAGCCCGGTGGTCGCCGGCGGCCGGGTGTTCCTGACGAGCCCCCAGGATGAGGAGGGCAAGGCGCGTTCGCTCTACTGCTTCGACGCTGCGGACGGCAAGGAGCTTTGGGTCCGCACGGTCGAGTTCGGCCAGGTGATGCCGACGCACCGCACCAACCCCTACGGCGGCTCGACGCCGGCCGCCGACGGCGAGCGCGTGGTGGTGTGGCACAGCTCGGCGGGGCTCTACTGCTACGACTACGAGGGCGGCGAGCTTTGGAAGCGCGACCTGGGCGAGTTCCGCCACCAGTGGGGCTACGGCACCTCGCCGCTGCTCCACGAGGGCAAGGTGATCCTGCACACCGGGCCGGGCGAGACGAGCTTCGTCGCCGCCTTCGACCTCGACACCGGCGACACCGTGTGGCGCACCGACGAGCCCGAGCACCGCGACGCCAAGGCGTTTGAGGAGAAGCGCCTCGCCGGCTCGTGGTGCACGCCGCGGATCGTTCCGGGGGGAGACGGCGAGGAGCGCGACCTCGTCTTGTGCGGCCAGCCGACGCGCGTCGTCGCCTACGACGCGGCGGACGGGTCGATCGTGTGGACCTGCTCGGGCGTGTCGGGCACGCGCGGCGACCTGACGTACTCCTCGCCGGTGCTCGCCGGCGACGTGTGCCTGGTGGTCGGCGGCTGGGAGGGCCCGACCCTCGGCGTGCGGATGGGCGGCGAGGGCGACGTGACCGAGTCGCACCGGCTTTGGCGCCACGCGGGGCAGATGAGCAACTGTGGGTCGGGCGTCTACTTCGGCGACCGCGTCGTGATCCCCGACATGGGCGGCATGCTGTGGAGCATCGACCCCAAGACCGGCGAGGCCGACTGGCGCAAGCGCATCGGCCGCGGGAACACCTGGGGCTCGGTCGTGCAGGCCGGCGGGCGGCTCTACCTGATGAACCAGAAGGGCACGACGGTGGTGTTCACGTCCAGCCCCGAGGGGATCGAGGTGCTGTCGGAGAACCACTTGGGCGAGGACACCAACTCGACGCCCGCGATCGCGGGCGGCGAGATCTTCCTCCGCACCCACGAGCACCTCTACTGCATCGCGGAAGAGGGTTAGCGGCTCGACCGCCTTGCGGCCCCCGGCGCGAGACCGGGCGCCGGACGCGGGCTAGGGGGGGCGCCGGCCGCGGCGCTCTTGCGACTTTTCGCGAGAATGGACCGACGCCGGCTCGGCGGGGGACGCCGACCGGTGTCGGCTTCCCGCCCAGGCCCGGGGCCCAGGCTCCGCGGTCCGCCCGTCCTACTCGAACTCCGAAGCATGCCTCGATTCCCCCTCGTCCTTCTCGCCCTCTCCTCGCCGCTCCTCGCGCAATCCGGACCCCAGCCCTATGCCGCCGTCGAGGAGGTTCCCTGGAAGCCGGCCTCACCCGGCGGGGCCTTCCACCGCGCCGGGGCCCTCGACCTCTCCGGCAACGGCAGCCCGGACGGCTTCGTCCTGCGCGACGGCTTGCTCGTCGTTCACCCGGAGGTCGGCGCGTTCACCAGCTCGACGCCGGTGTCCTCCGGCGGTGGCAACCTGATCGTGAACGACGTCTGCGCGGTCGACAACGGCGGCCCGCGGCTGGCCACGGTCGGCCCGGACGGGCTCGTGCTGGTCGAGCTCGCGAGCGACGGCACGATCACGACCCAGACCGAGCCGTACGCCGATTGGGTCGACGCCCGTTGCGTACGCGAGGCCGGCGGCGATCTCTACGCGCTGGACGCGGCCGGCACGACGGTGCTGCGTCTGTTCAACCTCGGCGGCGGCTACTGGATCTCCAACACGCCGGTCGCGCTGCCTCTGCCTGCGTACGACCTGCACCCGATCGAGTTCGACGGCGCCGGCGGCGTCGAGCTCCTGGTGTCCGACGACCTCGGCGTGCGGGTCGTCGACCCGGCGACGGGCCCGGTCTACAACCGCGTGAGCCCGGTCGCGCCCGGCGAGATCGAGGTGCTGCACAACGGCCCGGGCACGCTCGACTCCATCGCCTGGGGCCTGAACGTCGCCAGCGGCACCGTCGTGAACGTGATCGAGCCCGACGGCACCGCCCACGTGACGCTGGTTGACGGCCGCCCGCCGATGGTCTCCATGACGGCGGGGTACGCGAACAGCGACGACCTCAGCGACCTGGTGCTGGGCTTCGACGACGACTACGAGCTCCTGCTGCTGACGCACCTCGGCATGGCGCCGGTGTTCGATGACGAGAACCCCGACGTCGCGATCGGTTACGACACCACGCTCAGTCCCTTCCCTCCGCCCGCGGGCGCCCCGATCGGCGACCTCGCGGATGTGGACGGAGACGGCGAAGCGGACCTGCTCGCGAGCGTCGAGGGCAACGACTCCACGCTGGTCTTCCATGGCCCGCTGGACCCGCTCAGCGGCCAGCCGGCCGGCGACCGCACGCTGCACGAGACGCCGATCTCGTTCTGCGTTGACGGCGCGGGGCGCGGCGTGCTCAACGTCGACATGGCCTACACCCCGCCCCAGGACACCGACCACTTCCGTATCCTGATCTTCGAGCAGGCGGACATCTTCTCGTACCCCGAGCCGGTGTCGGTGTCGAACTGCGCCAAGCCCGCGAGCAGCTCCGCGAACTACGCGCTGCAGATCGTGTTCCCGAGCCCGGCCGGAATCGACTGGGAGGACGACGTGCGCCTGCTGCACCTCGTCATCCAGCCGCTCAAGGCCGACGGCGCGACGGCCACGGGACCGAAGATCGTCGCGCACCTCTCGATCGACGGACCCTCGCTCGCGGCGATGGACCTCAACGACGACTGGAGCGACGTGTTCGAGATCATCGATCCGCTCAGCTGCGACGGACAGCCCTCCGGCGGCAACCCCGTCGGCGGCTTCGCGCTCGGGCACCGGCTGCCGTCCTTCGGCCCCGGCGACAGCCCGACGATCAACAACTTCTGCGTGACGACGAGCCACGGCACCGGGTCGCACTAGGCGGTTTGCCCGCCTTCGTCGCGGGCCGACGCGGTTGGACCGCGGCGACGGCGGAACTAGCGCTCCTCCCGGAACACCTGCCGGGTGCCCACCCCGAGCACGCGGAGCTGCGTCGCGTGGAACGGATGCGCGATCTCGTCCGCCAGCTGCACGCGCGCGCGCCGCAGCGCTTCGGCCAGCGGCGCGCCGCGGGCGAGCTCGGCGTGGAGCAGCTCGGAGAGCCGTAGCGTGGCGTGCAGCTCGATGTCCTCGGACGCGATCAGCACGGCCTCGGCGCCGCGTTCGAGGAAGGCGCCGCCGAGGTGCGTGGCGCCGTCCTCGCCGAGCCGCTTGCGCCCGCGGGCCGCACCGCAGGCGGACAGCACCACCACGTCCGGCGCGTCGAACCCCACGAGGTCCGAGGCCCACAGCACGCCGTCGTCGTCGTCCGTAGCCGGGTTGAGCGCCAGGCCGGTGGGGAGCTCGCGCGCGCGGTCGTGGACGCCGTGCGCGACCAGATGCAGCAGGCGTACGTCCGACAGGTCGAGGCCGAGCAGGTGCTCGCGCGTCGCGCCGTCGCCGAGCAGCGCCCGCGCGCGTTCCCCGAAGGGCGCGGTGAGGCGTCCGCGGTCCGCGTCGTCGAAGGGCAGCGACGGCAGCTCGCCGCCGAAGCGCGCGGCCTCCGGTGCGGGGTTGGCTGCGACGAGGAGCAGGAGCTCGTTGGGGGCGGGCGGAATGGGAGGAGCGGAAGGCGGCCCGTCCGGCTCGGTTGCTTCGGCGTTGCTCCAGCGCCGCGCGAGGTGGACGCCGAGCGTGATCGACGGCAGGTGGCTCAGCGCCTTGGCGAGTCCGAGCCGCGTGTCGCCGAACGGCAGCGCGTCGAGCTCCAGGTCGCGCAGGTACTGCGCGCCGACTGCATACACGTGCTCCCACTCCGCGACGCGTCTCGCGATGGCGTCGGGGAAGAGCTCCCCGGCCAGCCGCTCGCCGAAGGCCTCGATGCGCTCCTCGTCGCCCGGCTGCGGGGCGCGCCAACGCGTCAGGCTGCGGCGGAAGCCCCGCACCGTGGCGTCGAGCTCGAACAGCCCCGGGGCGAGCGCGTGCTCGACGCCGGCTTCGTCGACGGCCAGGACGTGCGTGTGCTCGAGCGTCGGCAGGACGATCCAGACGCCGCCGCCGTCGGCGGCCAGCTCGGCGCGCAGCACCGCCGGTGAGGGCGCCGCGACGCCCGCCCGCCGCGCCAGGCTGCCCAGCGCGTCGGCGCGCAGGAGCATGGCCAACGCGCGCTCCTCCTGCCCGAGCTCCGCGCAGCCGAGCAGGAAGAAGCCGAGCGCCGAGCGGCGGTGCGCCAGGTGCAGGAAGCCGACGCCGTCGGGCAGCACCGGCGTGGCGCGGAAGGAGCGCAGGACGGCGTCGAGCGCGTCCTCGAGCTCGTCGAGCCGCCCGGCGAGCTCCTCGGCCGGCGCCTCGGCCAGCAGCGCGCGCCAGACCCGCAGCCCCTCGAAGAAGGCGCGCTCGGAGGCCGGCGGATGCCCGACCGTGGCGGACTGCCAGGCGGCGAGCCGCGTGCCGGCGGACGCGAGGAGGTCCGAGGCGGCCTCCAGCTCGTCGCGATAGAGCAGCAGCCGCGCCAGCGAGAGCTCCGCGTCGAGGCGCAGGTGGGTCGGCGCCTCGGGGTCGTCGGCGACCCCGGCCAGCACCTTCGCGGCTTCGCTCTCGGGCGCCTCGCCGGCGGCTCCGGTCGCGACGTTGGCCGCGGCGCGCGCCTCCAGCTCGGCCAGCGCCGCGCCGAGCTGCGCACCGAGCAGCGGCTGCAGCCCGGGCTGGGCGCGGGCGAGCAGCTGTCGGGCCTCGTCGACCGCGTCCTCGTAGAGCTCCGCGACCAGCAGCAGGTCGAGCGCGCGCGTGCGGGGGATGTCGAGCACCTCGCGGACCTCCTCGTCGGTGAGACCCGGCTGCGCCCGCAGGTAGTCGGCGGCAACCCGCGCCTCGGCCTCGAAGTCGAGCTGCGCGCGGTCGAGCCGGCCGAAGCTGAGCTCCAGCTGCCCGCGCGCTCCGAACCAGCCGGCGCGCGCGTCGATCGTCCAGGCCTGCTCGGAGTCGATCTCGCGCAGGCGCTCGTCGGCGCGCGCGAGCTGCTCCTGGGCCTCGCTCCAGCGCTCCTGCCGGCGGTAGAGCTCGCCGAGCAGCGTCGCGATCGAGACCGAGGGAAAGTCCGCCTCGCGCCACAGGTCGAGCGCGAGCAGGCCCAGCTGCTCGGCCTCGGCCAGCCGGCCCTGCTGCATGAGGCGGCGCGCGTGGAACCAGACCGCGCGCCCGCCTTCCTCGGACAGGTCGGCGAGCTCGAAGACGACCCGCACCGCCTCGGCGCGGTGTAGGGCGTGGACCTCTTCGAGCCACGGGCCCTCGGCGAGCATCAGCCACTGGAGCACCAGGGCGGTGTCGGCGCAGAGCGCGTGGTCCTCGACGTCGAGCAGGCCCGTCGCGCGGTCGAGGGCCGCCAGGAGCTCGACCCACTGCGCCTCGCTCGGCGTCTGCTCGGCGGCGAGGGTCGCGTAGACCGCCCCCATGCCGTCCGCCAGGCGGTCTCTTTCGTCGGCCGCGGCCGCGAGCGGCGCCAGCCCGAGGGCCGCCGCGATCAGCGCGAGGCGGAGGCGCGCGCCGTGCCCAGCTCGTCGCCCTCGAGGCTCACCGCGGTCACGCTCCATTCGATCTCCTCCGGCAGGGTGGAAAGCACCGCCGGCGGCGCGGCCCATTCGTGCCCGCGGAAGGTCTCGGTGTGCAGCGGCTCGTCGAGGGGCCCCGGATCCTTCGGCCAGATCCGCAGCACGCTGCGGTGGTGGCCGTCGAGCATACCCTCGAACTCGAAGCGGTCGAAACTCGGCCCGCGCCCGACCGGACGCAGCGCGCGCAGTCCGTCGCCCGATCCCAGCGGCACCGGCCCGTCGCGGTCGCCCGAGCCGTCGCCGCCGAGCAGCGCCCAGCCCACGAGCACCGCCGCGGCCGCCGCGAGCGGCAGCAGCCAGGTGCGGCGCGTCGGGCGCGGCGCGTCGTCCGCCGGGCCGCCCGCCGCGAGGCGGTCGAGCGTCGGTCCGACCAGCTCCTGGCCCGGCGCGGACTCCCGCCCGGGGGCCAGCGCCTCGCGCTCCTCCTCGAAGTCGCGCTCCAGCAGCGCACGCGCGCGCAGCAGGCCATCCAGCTCGCGTCCGAACTCGGGCGACGAAGCGCGGAGCGCCTCGACCTCGGCCGCGTCGGGCGCGATCTCCCCGGCGAGCACGCCTTCGAGGAGGCGCGACCGCCTCTCTTCGGTCTCGCTCATGATCCTCCCTCCTCCTCTTCGAGATAGTCGCGCAGCGTGGCGAGCGCGCGGTAGTAGTGGTGTTTGACGCCGCTGGGCGTGAGCCCGAGCTCGGCTCCGATCTCCTCGAAGGTCTTCTCGTCGTAGTGCTTGCGCCGCAGGATGCGCTCGTCACGCGGGGCGAGCCGCGAGAGGCCGCGGTACAGCCCCTCGAAGCGGAGCAGCACCGGCAGGCCCTCGTCGCGGGCGGGGATCCACTCGAGGTCGTCGCCGTCGCCGCCGGCGCGCACGCGGCGTCGCTTGCTGCGGGCCGCGTTCATCAGCTCCAGCGTGCAGATGCGGTAGATCCACGTCTCCAGCGCGGCGCGCCCCTCGAACTCCGGCAGCTTGCGCCAGATGACGACCAGGACGTCCTGGACCAGGTCCGGCAGCTCCTCGCGGCTGAGCGGATTGCCGAGGCGCGCGTTGCGCGAGCTCAGGATCCGTGGGACGCAGGACAGCCGGTCCCGTAGCTGGAGGCGTGCCGCCCGGTCGTTGTCTTGAGCCCGATGCACCAACTCGACGTCGGCCGAGTGGGCGCCGGACGTCTCCCCGTGTGCGTCCTCGGGCTCCGGCGGCGTCGGTGCGTTTTCGAGAAGATCCATGGAGGCGGTGCGTCGCGGCGGGAAGCACCGACCGAGGCGCTCCCCGCGACGCTAACGATCTCGATTGTCGGGGGAGAGGTCGATCGCTTCGGGATTCACCTCACCCCGGGGGTGGCTCCTGGGCCGGGAAGCCGCGGAGCCGCCCCCTCTTTGGTCGCCCGGGATCAGCGGCCGGAGCCGGCCTCCACGGCGCCGGACTTCTTGGCCATCTTGATCTCCATCGTCTTCATGCCTTCGCCCTCGCCGACGAAGAAGCTCATCGTGTAGCTCATCGTGTCGGGGCTGTCGCCCTTGTACACGGTGACCGAGCGGTGCGGGCGGATCTCGCCGGTCATGTCCGGCGCGTCCCAGTGCATGGTGAGGGTCTTGGTGCCCTCGTCGAACTCACCCTCCATGACGGACAGGTGGGGGCTCATCGTGTCGATCCACGTGCCGAGGTGCTTGCCGCTCTTGGGGTCGAAGCCGAACGAGCCGCGGCCGTGGTAGGGCTGGCCCATGAACTCGCACTGGAAGTGCGTGTTGGTCCAGTAGCTGCCGAAGGCCTCGACCTTCTCGGTCGCCTTCTGCGGCGTCGAGTCGAAGCCGGGGACCATCATCGCGATCGTGCCTTCCCACATGCCGACGCCGTCCATCAGGCGCTGGTGGTGCGCGGTCGGCGGGATCGGCTCCTGGGTCGCGGGGAGCATCGCCGCGAAGCCGAGCGTGCCGGCGGCGAGGAGAAGAACGGGAGCTAGGATTCGCGAGCGGAGCATGGAGCCCTCCTGGGCTGCGGAACGTTGGAAAAGAGAAGTGGGGGCCGCGGAGCATGCGCGCCGCGGCGGCGACCCGCAAGCACGACCTTGGGGTGTAGCGGCTTGAGTCGCTTCGACTAGGCAACTAAAAGCAAACGAAAGCACCCCCCGGACCGTCCATTGTCAAGCTCGTGCGGAGCGTGGATGGGACGTGAAGGGTCCCTCACACAGCTTCGCTCGGCGCAGCTCTTTTGAGGTGGGTCCATGGGACCGCTTAGCGCTCTCTTCGTCCTTGTTCCGTTCGCCGCATCGCCCGCAATCCGCGCGCAAAGCGGCTTTTCCGTGCCGATCTTCGAGGACGCATCCGAGGACGCCGGCGTGCTGTTCTTCGACGGAGGCGGCGGCCTGTCGGTGCAGATGGGCGGCGGCACGGCGTGGTTCGATTTCGACGGCGACGGAGACGACGACCTCTTCGTCACGCACGCCGAGGGAGACAATCGTTTGTTTCGCAACGACGGCGGAGCGTTCGAAGACGTGAGCGCCGGCGCCGGCCTCGCGACCGTCGGCGCGCGCGATCCGCTCGGTGCGTCGCCGGCCGACTTCGACCAGGACGGCCGCTGCGACGTCTACGTCACGACGACGAGCTACAACATGCTGCTGCGCAACATGGGGGGCGGGCTCTTCAAGGACGTCGCGAAGAAGGAGGCGGTCACCGGCGGCGAAGCCTTCAGCACGGCCGCCTCGTGGGCGGACTTCGACCTCGACGGCGACCTCGAGCTCTACGTCGGCAACTACGTGCGCGAACCGAGCTTCCCGTACCAGGTCGGCGAGCCGAACCACCTGTTCGTCAACCCCGGCAAGTCCGGCGGCTCCAAGTTCATCGAGCGCGCGGCCGAGCTCGGCGTCAGCAACGAGGGCGTCTTCGGGCCTTCGGACCCAGCGCACCCCGAGTTCGTCTCGCCCGAGGGCCAGCCGACCGCCGGGCTGACGCTGTCGGTCGCGACGCTGGACTACGACGACGACGGCCGGCCCGACCTGCAGCTGGGGAACGACTTCGGCGCCTGGGTGCTGCCGAACGCGCTCTATCGCAACGCAACGACCTCGGGCGAGCTGGCCTTCGAGGACGTCTCGGCGGCGACCGGCTTCGACCAGCGTCCGCACTACGACATGGGCATCAGCGCGTCCGACTTCGACCACGACGGAGACTGGGACTTCTACCTCTCGAACCTGGGCGACAACCTGTTGCTGCGCAACGAGGGCGGCGTCTTCGTCGACGAGGTCTATGCGCTCGGGCCGGTCGAGGGCTGGAACCCGGAGAGCGAGAAGTTCGTGACGTCCTGGGCCACGGTGTGGCGCGACCTCGACAACGACACCTTCGACGACCTCTTCGTCGTCAACGGGCTGATCCCGACCCACCCGCTGCTGGCCAACGACATCCGCCAGCCAAACGCGGTGTGGAAGAACATCGAGGGCGAGTACTTCCTGCGCCTGCCCGACTGGCTGTCGGGCGCCGGCGACGCCGGGCCGGGGCGCGGCGCGGGCGCCTGCGACGTGGACGGCGACGGCCTGCTCGACGTGTACACGACGAACAACCGCCAGATCCCCCAGGGGCTGCCGGAGGACGCCAACCGGCTCTGGCGCAGCGCGGCGCTCGGAGTCGAGGGCAAGCACTGGCTGGCGCTGCGGCTGCGGGGCCGGCACCGGCTTTCCAACGCCGATGGGATCGGCGCGCGGCTCGAGGCGCACCTCGGCGAGCTGGTGCTGAAGCGCCAGGTGCTGGGCGACACCGTGTACCTCTCGAGCAGCAGCCGCGAGGCGCACTTCGGGCTCGGCGACGCCGAGCGCGTCGACCGCGTGGTCGTCCGCTGGCCGTCGGGCTTGGTGCAGGAGCTCCTCGACGTGGCGTCGGGCCAGAGGCTCGCGCTGACCGAGCCCGTCGCGACGGTGGCGTCGGTGTCCGCGCCGCTCGTCGACGCGGGGACGCTGACCGCCTACGCGACCTGTGAGAACTACGGCAAGAAGGCGGTGGCGGGCTCGCTGACGCTCGCGCTGCTCCCCGCCGGCGGTGCGGCGGCGGTACCGCTGGGCGAGCTGGAGCTCGTCCTGCCCACCGGCGCCTCGACCGTGGAGCTGACCGCGCCCTTCGGCGCGACGCTGCCGGTGGAGGGGGCGGAGCTGGTCGTCAGCCTGCTCGTCGACGGGTGCCTCGACCAGGAGGTCCAGCCGCTCGCGGGGCCGTAGCGCCAGCGCCGGCGAACCGGCATAGACTGGGCGGCATGAAGACTCCCTCCAAGCTCGTGTTCTTCTGCTTGCCCGCCCTTGCCGCCGCGTCCTCCGCCCAGGACGCACGCTGCCTCCTGACCGAGGGCGCCGTGCTGCCCGGCGGCCCCGTCGGGCAACTGGTCGAGTTCATCAACAACACGGCGGTCAACCAGCTCGGCGGCTACGCCTGCACCGTGAACTCCAGCGACGGCGTCACAACCCTGAGCCACGTCTGGGGCAACGCGGGCGACGGCCCCGGGGCGCCGCTCCAGACCGAGAAGCTGGTCGGGACGCTGCAGCAGACCTCGTTCGAGAGCTTCTTCGGCGTCGCCGACGACGGGACGGCGTGCTACAGCCCGAGCGCCGACGACACCGCGAGCACGCTGACCGGCCTCGACGGTGTCTGGCTCGGCGACGCGGTCGTCGCGATCGAGGGCGACCCGATCGCGAGCCTGCCGGGCAAGGTGTGGCGCTTCGGCAGCCGGCCGGGCGTGACCGCCGACGGCCAACCCTACTGGGTCGGCGGCATCGACGACGGCGCCACCGGCGCCGACGAGGGGCGCGGGCTGTTCTTCGGCTTGGGCGCGACGGTGCTCTACAAGACCGGCGACGTCCTGGCCGGCGCGCCGGGTCCGGTGGCGCCGAGCGGCGTCGACTTCGACTTCCGCTTCTCCGCCCTGGGAACCCACCACATCACCGGGCTCGACACCGACGCCGACACCTCCAGCGACTTCGTCATCGCCGTCGACGGAGCGCTGCTCCAGATCGGCGGCGGCAACGTGCAGGAGGGCGTGCCGCTGCCCGCCGCGGCCGGCGGGCTGGCCGGCGAGAACTGGGACAACTTCGACTCCCTCGGCATCAACGAAGCGGGCGACTATCTGATCACCGGCGACAGCGACGGCGACGCCGCAACCGACGAGTTCCTCCTGCGCAACGGCGCGATCGTGCACCGTGAAGGCGACGTGGTGGACGGCCGAATGCTGACCGGCGCGCTCGAGGGAGCGTTCCTCAACGAGAACGGCGAGGTCGCCTTCATCTGGGACGTCGAGGACGGCGGGGACTCACTAGAGGCGCTGTACTTCGAGAGCACGCTGGTCCAGCTCGAGGGCGACAACGTCGACGTCACCGGCGACGGCGTGCCGGATCCCGGTGCGACCATCAGCAGCTTCACCGGCATCTCGACGCTGACGCTCGGACCCGACCGCGAGATCTACTTCACCGCCGACGTCGACATCTTCGGCTCGAGCACCACGAGCGACGACGTCGAGTGCTTCTTCGCGATCAAGGCGCCGGGCACGCCGGACTTCGTCGCGAGCCCGTCGTCGCTCTCGGTCGCGGCGGGTGGGACGCAGGGCCTCTTCCTGTGCGCCGGGGCCGACTTCGGCGGCGACCTCTACTGGGTGCTGGGCTCGGCCAGCGGGACCGCGCCCGGCTTCCTCTTCGGAGCGGTGCTCGTGCCGTTGAACCCCGACTTCTACTTCGACATCACGCTGAACAAGCCGAACCAAGCGCCGCTGATCGACACCTTCGCCAACCTCTCCTCCGCGGGGACCGCCGTCGCGCGTTGGGAGCTGCCGGCGGGCCTCTTCCCGGCCCTCGCCGGAACGACGGCCGACCACGCCTACGGCGTCATCGACCCGGTGACCCTGGCGTTGACGCAGGTGAGCAGCACTACCTCGCTGACCTTCACGCCGTAGGCCGCGGCCGGATTTTGTGGCGCGGGCGAATCCGCGCCGGTGCCGTAGGCGAAGAACAGAACGGCTGGGACGGCGATCGGTCCGACAGACGATTCCGACCCTTTGAACAAAGACGGCACCGGCGCGCCGTCCCGGCCAAAGCTCCTCCAAATGGGGGGGGAGCCGGGTCGGTGCGGCGGGCCGCTGCGCTTCGGCCCGGAGGCCGCCGCGCTCTAGCGCGAAGGAGCCTCGTCGAGCCTTCGCCGCGGCGCGCCGCACCTGCGCACCCATGGCGCGTGCCCATGACGCGGGCCCGGTGCGCCCTCCGGGCGGAGATACGGACCCACCGCAGGTACGGACTGCCGGGCGGCGAAAGGAAGGCGCTAGCCGCGCCGCTCGAAGCCGTGGCGTCGCAGGTGGTCGACCGCGGCTTCGCGCAGCGGGCGCCCGGCCTCCCGCGCGCGCACGCGCCCCAGCTTCTCCGCGGCCAGCTCGTCCGCCACGTAGGCCGAGGTCGCGACCGTCACGCGGCCCGACGCGCCCGCCGTGACGCCGCTGCGCTCGAGTGCAGCGGCCATCGCCGGGCGCAGCGCGTCGACGTCGAGCTCGAGCGTCACGACATCGTCGTTCCAGCTCTCCAGGCAGTAGACGTCGCCGCTGCGGATGGCGCCGGCGCGCAGGCGGCTGACGACGCTGGTCGCCTCGTAGTAGGCGAGCTGGGCGCCGGTCTCGGCGCGCAGCACCTCCTCGAAGAGCGCCTTCACGGCCGCGCCCTCGAGCGGCTCGGGGTTCTCCCCCAGGAGCTCGCCGACGCTGAGCGGTGCGTCGCCGTCGCGCCCGACGTTGAGGAAGGCGTGCAGGTGCGGGTGCCCGCGGAAGTGGAACACCGCGTTCGGGCCTTCGAGCCGGAAGATCTGGTTCGGGCCGGCGTCGCCGTCCTCGCCGCGCAGATAGCGGCTGACCGACAGCGACGCGACGCCGCCGGCGGCGTCCAGGCAGTCGCGCGCGTAGTCGGCGTCCTCGCGCGGGTAGTTCTCGAGGATCCCGTCGACCACGCGCGCGGCCGCCTGACGCGCGCCCTCGGACGCGTCCGCGAGCGCGAGCCCCGGCGGCTCGGCGCGCGTTCCGCGCAGCTCGATCTGGGTCTGCGGCGGCTCCTCGGGGTACGTCGCGCGCTCGTGCTCGCCGGGGCTGAGCGCCTCGAAGAGCCGCGTGCCGAGCTCGAGCTGATAGCGGTAGACGTTGCCGGGCAGCCCCGGGCGGCCGTTGCCGCGCTGGTCGCCGTAGACCTGCGGGCCGCCGAAGGCAGCGCCCTCGCGGCTGGCGCCGCCGAGGCGCAGGTTGAGGTGCGGGCCGGTCAGGTGCACGGCGTAGGGCGGGCGGGCCGGCTCGCCGCAGAAGAGCACGCTCAAAAGGTGCACGCCCGGCCAGCGCACGAAGTACTGCGCCGGCACGCGCTCGCGCCCGGCCGCCGAGAGCCCGGCGTGGAAGAGGTCGACCACGAGCGCGCGCTGCTCCCAGCTGAGGTTGCGCCAGACGCGCAGGCCGCCGGCCCAGAGGCCGCGGTTGTGGTACTGGCGCAGCGGGTGGTCGTAGGGGACGCAGGCGGCGGCGCGGGTCTCGTCGTCGAGGCTCGCGTAGAGCCGCGCGGCGAGCTCGTCGACGCCCGCGAGCGTGCGGCTCGGCGACGGCGGGAGCAGCAGGTAGCGCCCGCCGACCCCGGCGAGACCCAGCGCTCCGGCGGAGGCGCCGGCGACCTTCAGCAGCTTGCGTCGATTCATGGCGACCCTGGAGCCAGCGTAGCGACGGGCCGAACCCGGAGCCGGGATTCCCGCGGATTCCGGGGCACGGGGAACCCGCGCGTGCGTCTCATCCCTGCGATGAAACCCCAACTCCTGCTCGGCGGCCTCCTCGCCCTCGCCCTGGGGGGCGTGGCACTCCTGAACCTGTGGCCGCGCGCGGCCGGCGCGCCGAGCGATCCATCCGGTGTCCCGGCGCTCAGCGACGAGGTGCGCGACCTGGCCGCGTCGCAGCGCCAGACGGCCGAGGTGCTCGCGCGCCTCGAGGCGCTGCTCGGCGAACGCCTGAACGCGCCCACGCCGTCGTTGGCGGGTGAGCGCGAGCCGGTCGGCGCGCCCGCGCCTGCGCCGGACCTCGACGAGCTCGTGCGCAGCCTCGACGAGCTGCGCGCGACGCTCGCCCAGCTCGCCGCCGAATCGACCCGCACCCAGGAGCTGCTCCGCACGGCCTCGGCCTTCGGCGGCGACGACCTGCACCGCATGTCGTCCGAGCGCGTCGGCCCGGACTGGGCGGCGCTAGAGCTCCTGGGCGAGCGTTGGAACGGCGACCCGGACGAGGCGGACCGCTCGCAGTACTTCCAGACGCCGCGCGACCTCATCGCGGCCTACGGTCCGCCCAGCTCGATCTACCGCCCGAAGGGCGGCCTGCTGTTCGTGTACCGCCGCCACCCCGAGGGCCAGGGCGGCCTCGCGTGGTACTTCCGCATCCAGGACGGGATCGTGGTCGAGTTCTTCCTCGAGGACGAGGAGCCCGACGAGCCCGAGTAGCAACCCGGGCTCGCCGAAGCCGTCCGATCCGCTAGGGGAGGATCGTCTTGCCGATCACGTTGCTCAGGCTGCCGCCGAGCGCGAGGTCGGGCGAGGTCAGCCCCTGCAGGAAGAACGACGCGCCCGCGGCGGCCGGCTCCGGCGGGACCGGGAGGGAGAACGAGGCCTGCCCCGCCGCGCCGATCTCGCCCGTGAAGAGCACGATCGGCGCCGGGCTCGGCGCGAGCCCCAGCCAGCCGTAGCCCGGCAGGAGCGTGAGGCCCGTCCCGAAGGCGACCGCGACGAGGGCGTCGTCGCCGGCGTCGCCCGCCACCGTCACCTGCAGCGTGCTGCCGAGCGAGGTCGTGCCCTGCAGGTGCAGCGCTTCGGTCGAGCCCTCTAGCCCGCCGCGCTCTTGGCTCACCTGGTACGTCGGCCACGGCGTCGAGCCGGGCGTCCACGGGCCGGGCAGGTCGTAGAGGTAGACCAGGATCTCGTTGTCGTCGAAGGTCACCGTGCCGAGGTCGACGTCGCCGTCGCCGTCCACGTCGGCCAGGTGCGCGCCGTTCTCATAGGTCCACCCCGACGGACGCAGCGGGAAGCCGGGCAGGGTGTTGCCGAAGCGGTCCACGCCGGCGATGTAGCCCTGGCCGGCGGCCTTGACGCTGTGGTCGGTGAAGATCTCGGGGAACCCGTCGCCGTCGATGTCGGCGCTGGTGATGAGCTGCACGCCGCCGCCCTGGATGTCGGAGTAGGCGAACTTCTCCCAGCCCGCGGGGATCCAGCACCAAAAGAGCGGCGACCAGCCCGAGCGGCCCGCGAGGATCTCGTACGACCCGTCGCCCTCGAGGTCGATCAACACCGGCGGGCACTGGGACTGCGCGCCGTAGGGCCGCGGCCAGTTCGGCAGCACCGTGCCGTCGTGGTGCAGCAGCCAGGCGCCGGCGTCGCTGCTGACGGCGATCTCGAGGTCGCCGTCGTGGTCGATGTCCGCCATCGACGGCGAGCCGCGGAGGAAGTTGCCGAGGTCCTGCGGCCAGCCCGGGAGCACCGCGCCGGCGGTGTCCCAGACGTACAGGCTCAGCTCGGACTGGAAGAGGATCTCCGGCGTGCCGTCGGCGTCGAGGTCGCCCACCGAGGGCGACCCGGTCGGCGCGGCGTCGAGCGGCACCGGCCAGGCGCCGGACCACGCGCTGCCCTCCGGCTCGATCACGTGCAGCTGGCCGCCGGTCGCGGTGCGCTCGGGCACGAGGAGCTCGAGCACGCCGTCGTCGTCGAGGTCCGACAGCGTCGGCGCGCCGGTGTCCACCACGCCGGGGAAGGCCAGCGGGAAGCCCGGGGCGGAGGTGCCGTCCTGCTCCAGGATCCAGACCTCGCCGCCGCCGCTCGTGGTCTCGACGAACTGGACGATCTCGGGCATCCCGTCGGAGTCCACGTCGCCGACGCTCGGCGCCGAGGGCGTGAAGCCGCCGAGGTCGACCGGGAAGCCGGCCTCGGGCGTGGTGTCGTGGTTCCAGGCGTGGAGCAGGCCGTCGCTGTTCGAGAACACGATCTCGAGCGGGCCGTCGGAGTCGAGGTCGACGAAGACCACGCCGCGGCGCGGGCGGTAGGGGGTGTCGTTGGTCAGCTTGATCGGCCAGCCGGGAAACTGCCCGATGAGCCCGCCGTCGGCGGGAGGCGCTGGACCGTCCGTGGAGATCGGCCCCGGCCTATGCCGCGCGGGATGGATCCCCTGCTGGGGCGCTGCGAGCGAGAGCGACGCGGAGCTGGCGAGAGCGAGCGCGGGTACGAGCACGAGCAAGGTGCCTCCTTGGGTGAGATTGGCTGCGGAGACGACCGGGGAGAGGCGTCCCAGCATACAGGCTCAGCCGAGGTCCTGCGGCCGCGTGCTCAGGGGGCCGAGTGTCCCTCCGCCGCCAGCCACTCCAGGCGCCGCACGCCGCGGTTCGCCATCCAGCGGAAGAGCAACAGTCCCGTAACGAAGACCGCGAGGCTGAACGCGACCAGCTTGGGCGTCATCGGCACGATGATCAGCGCCGCGACGAACTGGATGCCGATCGAGGCGTAGAGCAGGCTCGACACGAACAGCCGCGAGCGGTGCTTGATGAACCACGCGCCGAACGGCGCTCCGACCACGACGATCGGGACGCAGACCCACCAATAGCCCCAGGCCTCGGCCGCCATGTCGCCGCGCACGCCGCCCTTCCACAGGAAGCCGACGGCGGCGTTGATGCCCATCAGCACCACCGAGGTGGGCGTCGCGACCTTCTCGTTCAGCCGCAGCCGGAGCACCAAGAGGGCGAAGATCGTGATGTCGAGCCCGCTGCCGGTGATCGACGTGATGACCCCGCCCAGAAGTCCGGTCGCGACGAGCAGCAGGCCGTGGCGCGGTAGGAAGTTGGTGATCTCCCCGTGGACCTCGCGCTCGTGGTAGCGGTTGATGAGGTAGAGCGCGAAGGCGAAGGACAGCCAGGTGCTCATGAAGAGCATCTTGGCGAAGGGCGGCGAGAGCCGCCCCGCGACCAGCTCCAGGCCGAAGACGATGCCCACCGCGCCGCCCAGGCTGGCCCAGACCAGCGCGTGCCGCTCGACCGGGATGCGGGTGTACAGGATCGTGCCGGCCGCGGCGGTCATTCCGACGGCCTGGATCATCAAAGAAAAGTCGCGAGCGGTGGCGGGCTCGATGCCGAAGAGGAGCGTCATGACCGGGAAGGCCACCGCCCCGCCGCCCTCGCTGGTGGCGCCGGCGATGAACGACCCGAAGGCCATCGTCACGGACATGAACCAGTTGTCGCGGAACAGCTCCCAGCGGTCGCCCGAGACCATGCCGAACAGCCAGAGCGCCCACACGACGCCGGCCGTCAGGCCGACCGAGATCCAGGTGGGGCGGCGGGAGGAGGGCTCGGACCGACTGGGGGAGGGCATAGGCCCCGAAGCCTATCCTCCCGGCGCGGCCACGGCATCCTGTGGCCGGCAGTCCTTGCCCGCGGGCCGAGCCGCCCGGTTGACCCAGGGCAGCCGGAACGCTACGTCAGGAACTCCGGCCCCCAACCGCAGGAAACCCCTCTCGCGCTCCATGAAGTACTCGCTCCTGGCGCTGCTGCCCCTCGCCGCCTGCAACGTCGTTCCGCGCGTCGATCTCACGCCCACCGTCGGCCAGTTCGAGCTCGACGGCGCCATCGGCATCACGGAGACCGGGAACGTCGGCGAGCAGGACTTCGACAGCCTCGGCCTGGGCGAGGAGGAATCGACCTTCCAGGGCCGCGCCGACGTGAACTGGCTGGGCTTCCAGCTCTCGCTCGCCGGGTTTGAGACCGGCTACTCCGGCCGCGGCACGACCACGGCCGAGATCAGCTCAGGCTCGGGGCTCATCGGTCCGGGCGTCGGCGTCGACACCGACCTCGACCTCTCGTACCTCAACGCGGCCTTCACCTTCGACCTGATCCCCGGCGACATCGTCGACCTGGGGATCGGCCTCGGGGGCACGGCGCTCGACGTCGACATGTCGGTGACCGAGATCGTGTCGGGGGCCACGGTCGAGGCGAACCAGGTCCTGCCGATCCCGGAGATCGCGGGCCGCGCGGCGCTGCGCCTGTGGCGGCTCGGCCTCTACGCCCACGTCGGCTGGATCGAGGGCGAGTACGGCGACTTCGACGGCGAGATCCTCGACCTCGACGTGCACGGCAGGGTGCGGCTGTTCGGAGGCGACGAGCGCTTCGCCGGCCACCTGACCGCGGGCTATCGCCTGCTGGACGTCGACTTCGACTTCGACGATGGGAACAACGAGGCGTTGGCCGACTTCGAGTTGTCCGGACCGTACGTCGGCATAACGCTCTCGTTCTAGGCGCCCGCGGCGGGTCCTGCGCGCCTGGAGCGCGGCGCGTACACTGGATTCGTGTCGCCCAGCTCTCGCTCGCGCCGTCGGGCCCTTCTCTCGCTCCTTTTCGTTCTGCTATCGCCGCTCCTATTCGAGGGGGCGGTGCGCGTTCGCGCGCGCTTCCTCTACGGCTCGGCGCGCGACGTGTACAGCGTCTACGAGCGGGACGAGGAGACCGGGCTGCTCGTCCCGATCGCCGGCCTTCACACGGAGCTCGCCCGGCGGGCGCGGGTCGAGATCAGCTCGCAGGGCTTCCGCGGCCCCGAGGTGCCGGTGCCGAAGCCGCCCAGCCGGCTGCGGCTGGCGTTCCTGGGCGGCTCGACGACGTTCTGTGCGCGCGCCTCGTCCAACGAGCGCACCTGGCCGCACCTGGCGACCGAGCGCCTCGCCGCGTCGTTCCCGGGGGTGGAGCTCGACTACCTCAACGCCGGCGTGACCGGCAGCAGCGTCGACGACTCGCGGCGGGCGATCCCGCTGCGGCTGGCGGGGATGGAGCCGGACGTGGTGGTGATCTACCACGCCGCGAAGGACCTCGCCGACGACACGCGGGCGCTGGCGGTCGCGGGGGGGCTCTTCGAGGAGCCGGGCGAGCCCGGCTGGCTCGAGCGCCGCTCGCTGCTGTGGCAGCTGATGAAGATGAACCTCGGCTACCTCTCGGCCCAGCGCGCGGGTCGCGGCGACGGGCCCAAGCTGGATGCGGATCCCGCGAGCTACTCGGGCGGCTTCCGCGCGCGCCTGACCGAGCTCGTGCGCGCCGCGCGGTCCGAGGCCTCGCTCGTGGTCCTGGTCACCTTCGCGATCCGCACCCGGGCCGAACAGCCGCCCGAGGTGCAGCTGGAGAACCTCGCCCACGCGTTCACGTTCACGCCGTATCTCGCGCCCGACGCGATCCTCGCCGGCTATGCCGAATACAACCGCGTGATCGTCGAGGTCGCGCGTGAGACCGGAGCCGCGCTGATCGAGGGGCACGCGACGATCCCGGGCACGGCGGAGTACTTCTCGGACTCGGTGCACTTCACCGAGGCCGGCTATGCCGCGATGGCCGAGCGCGTGGCCGAGGCGCTCGCCGCCGCCGATCCCTTCCGCGAGCTGGTCGCCGCGCGGGCGAGGGAGGCGACGCGGTGAGCCCCTGGGCGCTGCGCCTGCGCCGGCTGCGCAACCGCGCGAACAAGCTGCTGGTGCAGCTCCAAAACGAGTACCTGCGCAACACGCGCGTTGTGGGGCGCCCCTTCCAGCTGACGCTCGAGCCGGTCAACCTGTGCAACTTGAAGTGCCCGCTGTGCGCGACGACGACGCGCGAGGCGACGCTGCCGAAGGGGATGCTCAAGGCGGCCGATGCTGAGCGCATCCTCGACCGCTTTCCCTACACGGTGCAGCTGGTGCTGTCGAACTGGGGCGAGCCGTTCCTCAACGGCGAGGTCTTCGCGATCATCTCCGCCGCGAAGGCGCGCGGGATTCACGTGCGGCTCGAGTCCAACCTGACCCTGTTCGACGCCGAGCAGGCCCGCCGGTTGGTGGCCGCGGGGCTCGATACGCTGGTCG
Source organism: Planctomycetota bacterium (assembly GCA_039029355.1). Lineage (GTDB taxonomy): Bacteria > Planctomycetota > UBA1135 > UBA1135 > JBCCGI01. Next base: position 22,471 of record JBCCGI010000022.1, on the reverse strand, counting down.
TCGCGCTCGACGGCGCCAGCCAGGAGACCTACGCGCAGTACCGTGTCGGAGGCTCGTTCGACAGCGTGCTGGAGCACGTCCGGCTGGTGCTCGACGCGCAGCGCCAGGCGGGAGACCGGCGGATGGAGCTCGAGTGGAAGTTCGTCGTCCACCGCGGCAACGAGCACGAGGTCGAGGCCGCGCGTGCGCTCGCCGCCGAGCTCGGGATGACCTTCCACACCGTGCCGATCTGGGCGCCCGAAGGCGAGGAAGAGGCCTGGCGTCCGCGCGAAGCCGGCGACGGACGGCGCAAGGCCGACGGCGCGCCGGCCCGTTGCCACAACCTGTGGCAGGCGGTCACGGTCAACTTCAACGGCGACGTGTTCCCCTGCTGCAGCGAGTTCACGCCGGCCGACCGGCTGGGCAACGCGCTCGACGACTCGTTCGCGCTGCCCTGGAACGACGACGAGGTGCGCGCCCGTCGGCGCCTGAACCGCGGGCCGGTGGACTGCTCGCGCTGTCACGTCGACAAGTCCACGCGCTGGCACGAGCGCTGGATGGGGGGCGCGGCGCAGGCGGACGGCCCCGACGCCGCGCGCTAGAAAACGCCGGATCGAAGAACCGCGCGCGGCTCTCGCTCCAAAGAAGGGTCGGCCCGCGACTCCCCGCGGGCCAGGATCCAGCGGAGATAGTCCATGAGCATGAGCCTTCTTCGGCGCGCGTTCCCCGGCGGGCGTGCGCTCTTCCTCGGTGCGTGGTTGGCCAGCGCCGGCCTGGCCCACGGCCAGATGACGGCCGACTACCACTCCCTCTACAACCGCGTCGAGGAGTACACCAACCTCAACGTTGAGACCACGCGCGGTCTCGCGCTGAACGGGATCGACCTGTACGCCCTGAACACGCACGCGGGCCTCCTGTCGCGCTTCAGCTTCGCGACCTTCCCGCCGGTGCGGACCGACTGGCCGACGGCGCTCAGTCCGATCGCGGTGAGCGTTTGGAACGGCCGCGTGCTGGTCCTCGGAGGCGCGACCTACGCGCTCTTCGTCCACGATGGCGTCAGCGGCGACGTGCTGGGCGTCATCGACCTCTTCGAGGACGCGCCGGAACCCGGCGACCTCCTGGTCGAGCCCGGCACCGACTACGCCTGGGTGACGAGCATGGGGCAGGGCAAGGTCGTGCGCATCGACCTGGCCGCGGGGCAGGTCGACGCGAGCTGGGACGTGCCGTCGCTGCGGCCGCGCTTCCTGTCGTACGTGCCGGCGGCGGCCGGAACGAGCGACCCCGACTACGTCTACGTCGCGCCGATGCTGTCGGGCAACAACTCGACCCTCGCGATCAACTCGGAGTTCGCCGGGATGGACGCGCGCATCGTCGACCTCGACACCGCGGCCGCGGGGCAGGGGCTGCCGGACGAGGACCTGTTCCGCATCTCGACCGCCCCGGGCGGGGCGATCGAGCCCGTCGCACGCCGCGTCGGCACGATCCTGACCGGCCACGGGCGCAACCCGAGCGACGGGCAGTACTGGATGCTGTCGGTCGACCTGAACAACAAGGACAAGGACGGCCTCGGCATCGATACCGAGCCCGAGCTCAACGGCACCTTCGCTGAGAACGAGCTGGTGCTCTTTCCGACGCCGGCCGCGGGAGCGCCGCTCTTTGACGCGGGGAGCAGTCCGCTCGCCGCGCGCGTAGCGCTCGACGACTCGCCCTCGGGCTCGTTCCTGGACGTCGCCTCGAACCCCTGGGACCTGCTCTTCCTGCCCGCCGGCGCTGTGCCCGCGGCGGCCGTCACGAGCCCGACCGGCGACGTGGTGCGCTTCGTCGCCGCGGACGGCACGCGCGTGACCGAGACGGTGCTGCCGCCCGGGTCGATCCCGCGCGGCATGGAGACGATCTCGCTGCCCTCCGGCCTGCAGTACCTCTTCGTGCACTGCTGGGGCACCAACCGGGTCGAGATCATCCAGATCGCGCCGGGGCTCCCGCCCGCGACGCCGACCACCGCGATCGACCTGGAGCTGGACCCCACGCCGCCCTCGGTGCGCGCGGGGCGCGAGATCTTCTACGACGCACACCGCTCCTTCGAGGCCCGCACCACCTGTGGCAGCTGCCACGTGGGGGCCGAGTACGACGGGCTCGCCTGGCCGCTCTCGGACGAGCCGCGCGACCACAAGGACATCATGGTCACGCAGAACCTGAAGAGCATCGAGGACACCTTCCCTTACCACTGGCGCGGCGAGCGCGACCTGCCGGCCTTCAACGAGGCCTTCGTGGGACTCCTCGGCGGTGCCGCCGAGCTCGACGAGACGCCGGGCGGCGAGCTGGACCAGTTCCAGGACTTCGTCTTCTCGCTGCAGAAGCACGCCAACCCGTTCGAGAAGATCGAACGCCACGTCTTTGGCGATGACGCCACGCGCGGCCTCGACACCTTCCTGACGCAGAACACGGTGGGCGTCTTCACCTGCGTCCAATGCCACGGCGGCCCCGCCGGAACGCTGGGCGAGTTCGTGCAGAACGAGGGCGAGATCGCGACCAAGATGCACTTCGAGGTGGCGCACCTGCGCGACCTGTCGTGGAAGGACGAGCCCGAGGTGACGGTGAACTTCGTCGATCCGTACACGTCGCTGCTCACCGGTGACGTGCTCCGCAGCCGCTCGGGCTTCGGGGTGCTGCACAACGGCCGCTTCGGCAACCTCTTCCGCCTCTTGGAGGAGTTCCGCAAGGCGACGGTCCCGCCCGCGGATCCGCTCGACGTGGTGACCGACATGACCCCGACAGACCGCGACGACCTGGTCGCGTTCCTGCAGCAGTTCGACACCGGCACCGCGCCGTCGACGCACGCCGTCGCGCGCCTCGTGCCCGGCGACCTGACCCAGGCGGGGCGGGCCGGGCTCCTGGTTGCCCAGGCGGACAAGGGCTGGTGCGGCGTCGTCGCGTTCGGCAGCTTCCTCGTCGGCCCGTCGATGCAGCCCGTGACGCTCTTCTACAACACCGACACCAAGCTGTTCGAGGCGGACCTGCCCTCGTCGTTCACGACGACGCTTGCGGACATCGAGTTCGAGGTCTCCAACAACGGCGCCGAGGTGGTCTTCGTGGGGACGCCGGCGGGCAACGCCCGCGCGCTGTCGGTCGACCGCGACCGCGACGGCCTGCTGGGCGCGCTCGAGCTGACGCTCCACGCCACCGACCCGAACGTGGCCGACTCGGACGGCGATACCTGGCCCGACGGGTACGAGCTCGACAACGGCTCGGACCCGAACCTGGCGGGCAGCACGCCCTCCGACGGTCAGGCGCCCGAAGCGTCGGTCACGCTGCTGCGCACGAACGTCAACCAGGCCGTGCTGCGGGTCACCGCCGACGAGCCCTGCCGCTACGAGGTCACCTGGCAGGCCGAGGCGGACCTGGCCGGCGAGTACATCAAGACCTTCGCGACGCACGACTACGTGGGGGAGGAGATCATCGCCCTGCACGGGCTGATGCCGGCGTCGAACTTCGGCGGCGGGATCATCGAGGACCAGAAGCACGAGGTGCAGGTCGTCGCCTTCGACCGCTCGGGCAACCCGAGCCTGACGGTCGAGCTCGACGTGTTCCCGCTTCCGATCCAGGACGGCCTCCCGCAGCAGGGCCCGTCGACCCCGGGAAACCCGAACCCCAAGCGCTCGGTCGGCGTCGTCAAGGAGCTCTGCTTCACCGAGGCCGAGGACGCGAGCGGCGACCTCGTCGCTACCGTGCGCGCCAAGGTCGTGTGGCAGGGGGGCATCGTGACCGACGCGACGGCCTTCCCCGAGGTGCCGCTGATCAATTGGCGCATCGTCGCCCAGGTCCTGGTCTACGACGACGTCGCGGGGCGCTGGGTCGTCGCCGGCAACACGGTCTCCAGCCACGGGGACGAGTTCGAGGTGAACGGCGTTCCGTGGGACGCGATCCCCGGGGACTACATCGTGTCGCCGCTGACCGACTCGGACGGTCTGACCGAGATCCTGTTCACGCAGCCCCTGGCCAGCGCGAACCAGAAGGTGCTCTTCAACATCATCGCGGTCGCCCGCGACGAGGCCGACGTAGAGAACCCCGTCCCGCAGACTCCGGAGCTGACCAACCTCGCCGGCTGGGTCTTCCAGGCGACGGCTCCGGGGCTGCGCAGCCTCGAGTTCTCCGGCGCGCCGGGGTTCGAGGTGCCGATGTGCGACGGCGGGACGCAGTAGGAGAGGGGACGGCGCGGGGCCGGGAGGTTTTTCCGACTTTCCAGAACCGCTGGTTTCCGGGGGCCCAATAACGGGCTCTGGCGCGCGGGGCCGGCCTTCGGGTCGCGCTCCGCGCGCAACGCCACAACCGGAACCCCTCGCCTATGCGTGTCCCTCACCTGATCCGGGCCTTCCCCTTCGCGCTTCTCGTCCTTCCGCTCGGCGCGCAGTCGCCGTCTACCCTGTTCGACCCCGGGTACATCGCGCCACCTCCAAGCGTGCTCCTCGGCTCGCTCGGGCGGGCCGAGGCCGGGCAGATCACGACGGACGGCCACCCCGACCCGGTCTTCGTCGCCAACGGCACGGTGCACCTCGCCTACGGCGTCGACGCCTACCGCGACGTGTTCGACCTCGGCGTCCCGGCGAGCGACCTTGCGGTCGTCCCGGGAGCCTCGCCACGCGGCTTCGATATCGTCGCCTCGACCCACCCCGGTGGCGGGCACGTCAGTTGGTTCGACGCCTCAGATGGCTCGCTGACCTCGGTCGCGGTCCCAGGCCTCGCGAGCGCCCTGCGCCTGCGCGCCGGCGACATCGGGCGCGACGGCGCGTTCGACCTGTTCACGCTGGACGCCGGCGGCACGTCGTTCACCTGGCACCCGAACCTGACACCGATCGACCTCGGCGGGGGAGCCTGGTCCGTTTCGCCCGGCAACCCGATTCCGTACCCCGCCGGCATCGCGGTCTTCGACTTCGTGCAGGCCGACTTCGACTCCCAGGCGCCCGACGACGTGATCTGTCTGGAGTACGGCGCCGTCGCGCGCCTGCGCCCCGACGGCACGCGCACGGTGCTTGCGACCTACCCGGGCAGCCCCAAGGCCCTGGCGACCTTCCGCCAGTTGGGCTGGCCGTTCGACCGGATCGCCGTGGCCTACCGCGACGGAGCGCGCGACTACCTGCTGGTGCTCGACTCCTCGGGCCCGGCCGAGCCGCCGGTTGACATGGGCGACGTCGGCGCGATCGCGCTGCAGACCGGCGACGCCGACGGCGACGGCTTCGACGACCTGTTCTTCGGGCTGTCGAGCGGCGACGTGGTCCTTCGCTACCACAACACCGGGACGTCCGGCGCGTCCTTTGCGCTCGGAGTCGATACGACCTTCGAGATCGACGTGGACGACGGCGTCACGAGCATCGGCCCGACCGGTGCCTGGCCCTACTCCGCCGACTTCGACCAGGACGGCGACGTCGACCTGTTCTACGGCGTGGAGGCCTCCGGCGACCTGTACCTTGGCGCGAACAACCGCTTCGACGAGGCGCTCGTCGGGCCGCAGTACTCCAGCGCCGTGAAGAGCTACGTCGGCGCGCCGACGGGGAGCTTCTTCTACGAGCCCACCTACAAGCGCCCCGTCGACGTGCCCGCGAATCTCGATGAGATCGAGCTCCGCGCCTGGGTCAGCTACCCGCCCGACTACCCGCTCCCGCAGGTGGCCGAGGCGCCGCTCTTCGTCCCGGCGACGACGACGCTGACCACCGTGCAGGTGGAGGTCGTCGAGGACGAGATCGACGACGGCGACGCCGTCTACGTCTGCTTCGCGCGCTTCGTCCAGCGCGACGCGGCGGGTCTGATCGTCGACTGGAGCCCGACCTATGCGAGCGCCGTCGCGGCGGGCAACGTCCTGGTGCAGTACGCCGCCGACAACGGCTACGACGCGCCCGGGCCGAACCTGATCGAGGTCGGCAGCCCCGGCGGCGGCGAGGGCATCGGCACCGGCGACGTGCCGGTCGAGCCTCCGCCGGACTGGGGCGGCGGCGGCTCGCCGCACACGCCCGGTGGCGGCAGCGGGACCGGCGGCGGCGGAGGAGGCGGGCTCTAGCCGCCTCTCGTCGCGGTGGTTCGCCGCCGGCCGAGGACGAGGAGGACCGTCGCGAGCACCGCGACCGCGCCCGCGAGGAGCGCGGCGGTCCTCCATTCCGCAGCCTGCGGCATGTCCGCGGGCAGCGGCGAGGGGGCGTGCCCGAGCCCCACCAGCCGCAGGCGACCGTGGTCGGCGGGGGCGGTAAAGCGGCCTTCGTCGACCAGCGCGCGCCGCGCGCGGCGCAGGGCGTCGGCCGGCGTTGCGCCGGGGCGGCGCAGCTCGGCCAGCAGCAGCTCGGAGAGCCGCACCGTCGGCTCGACCTCGACGTCGCCGAGCGCCTCCAAGACCACCAGCGCGCCGCGGGCGAGGAAGGCGCCGGCCAGCCGGCCCGCCACGTCGTCGCCCGGGCGCGGCGGACCCGCGCCGGATCCGCACGCGGTGAGGAGCACCAGGGGCGGCGCCTGCGCGAGAGCAGCAGAACGTCCTCGTACCGCACCAGCCCGTCGCCCTCGTCCGGCGTCAGCACGAGCGTAGCCGGCAGCTCGCGCCGCCCGTCGAGCACGCCGTGCACGAGCAGCTGCAGCACGCCCGCCTCGTGCAGCGGCGCGCCGCGGACCGCCGCCCAGGTGGCGCCCTCTGCGCGCAGCGCGAGCGCGGTGTCTTGGGGGTGGGCGTCGAGCAAGCGCTGCGCCTCGCGCGCGAGGCGCCCCGCAGCCGTCAGCTCAGGCCAGCGCTCGCGCGCCGCGTCGCCGGCGACGGCGTCGGCGACCAGCACGTACTCGGCCGCGGGCTCTCCCGTTGTCGGAGCGGTCGTCGGAGCCGCGCGCGCGGCGAGCGCCAGTCCCGCCGCCGACGACGGCAGGTGCGTCACCGCCTTGGCCAGCCCCAGCGGCTCGCCGGACGCCAGCGGAAGCGCGTCGAAGGCCACCTCCCCGAGCAGGTCGCCGCCGAGGACCGTGACCCGCTCCCACTCCGCGAGCCGCGTCCGGATCGCCTCGGGCAGCAGCGCGCCCGCCAGCGCGGTCCCGGGCGCCGCGGCTTCGGCACCCGGCAGCGCGAGCGCCGCCGCGAAGTCCTGCGCGAGCTTGCGCAGGCGCACGTCGTCCGCGAGCCGCGCGTGCGTCACCGTGCGGCGGTCGACCGCGAATACGTGCCCCAACCCGGGGGCGGGCAGGTAGAAGAGCGCGCCGCCGCGCTCGGCGAGCACCTCGGCGCGGAAGCGCTCCAGTCCGCCCGCGCCGCGCAGCGTGCGCGCGCCCGACTCCTGGGCGCGCGCCAGCAGCGCGAGCGCCGCTTCGGCACCGTCGAGGGCGAGCAGCGACTCGACCAGCTCGCCGAGGTAGAAGCGGCGGTTGCCGAGCCGCAGGAACCCGATGCCCCCGGTCCGCACCGGGAGCCGCTCCCACTCGACGAGGAAGCGCTCGAAGGCCGCGCCGGCCGCCGCGAGGCGCGCGCGCAGCTCGCCTTGATCCGCCCCGCGCCGGCGCGCGACGCCGAGCTCGACCGCGAGCACCGTGGCGTGCTCCTGCGCCGAGGCCCCGCCTTCGCGGTCGCGCTCGAGCGCGACCAACGCGTCGCGCGCGGCCGAGGCGAAGCGACCCGCGAGCTCCGCATCGTTGGCGCGGAACGCCAGCTCGGCGCCGCGCAGCGCCGTGACCAGCCGCGCGCGCCCGCCGGCGTCGTCGGACCCGGCCAGCGCCAGGAGCTCTTTGAGCGTGGCCTCCGCGTCCGCGCCGGACTCGTCGGCCAGCCGGCCCTGGGCGAAGAGGCGGACGAGCGACAGCTCCGCCCGCGCCGCCTCGTAGCGCGCCGCCGCGACGGCGTCGCCGGCCTCGTCGGCGCGCATGAGCGCGTCGCCCAGCGCGTCGAGCGGCGAGCTCACGAAGCGCGCCGCCGCGGCGTAGCGCTGCTGCGCTAGCAGGAGGTTCGCGTGGTGGATCCACCCCGCGAGCCGCGCGCCGGCGCCGTCGGTCGCGGGGAGCAGCGCGGCGCGCAGCTCGGCCTCGTCGCGCTCGCGCGCGATCCACGGGGCGGCCTGCTCCGGCAGCCCGAGCTCGATCAGGACCTGCCCGCGGATGCCCGCCAGGCGCCCGCTGCGGCGGTGGGCGTTGGCGGCGTCGGACGCGAGCCACGCGTCGCGCTGCGCAAGCTCGATGTCCTGGGCGGCGGCGGCGTCGGCGAGCGCGCCGGCTCCGTCGCCGAGCGAGCGCAGGAGCTCGGCCCGAAAGAGCAACAGGTCGAAGGCCTCGACGCCGCGGCCGGGCAGCACGCCCAGGCCGGCGGCGAGCGCGTCGACCGCCGCGCGGCTGCTGCCCGCGGCGCGCAGGTGCAGCGCCTGCATGTAGCGGTGCCACGCGGCGCGCCCCGCGCTGCCGGCGTCGGAGCTGCGCGCGAGCAGCGCCTCCTGCAGCCCGGCGGCCGCGCCGTGGGCCGACGCGAGGACCGCGGCGGCGGGCCCGGGCGTGCTGGACTCGGCCGCACGGCGCGCGGACTCGAGCGCGCCATAGCGCTCGGCCAGCGCGGCCGGCTCGGCGGCGAGCTGCGCCTCGGCCTCGACCGCGAGCCGCTCCAGCGCGTCCGCCGGCGCCTCGCGCGCGGCTTCCTGGAGCGCCGGCCGGCGGGCGAGGGGCGCGGAGCCCGGGCCGAGGAGCGCTAGCGCGAGGCCGAGCCCGAGTCCGAGCCCACCAGCTGCCCGCCGGCGTCGAGCAGGCGAGCCTCCCAACGGATCGCCTCCGGCAGTGCGTTCAGCTCGACTCGCCAATCCCAGGTCGTCGTCTCCAGGTCCTCGATGACGTGCAGCGGAGGGGCTCCCTCCGCCGCTGCGCCGTCAAAGATCCTAAGCGTCCAGCTCCACGAGGGCAGCAGCTCGGCCTCGATTCGGAAGGCGCCGAAGTCGCCCAGGCCCGCGCCGAGGGGGGCGGCGCACCGCACGGCGCTCGCGCCGCCCCGCGTGCGGTGCGGATCGGTGCCGTCGTCCCGGTCGCGCGTCCACAGGAAGCCGAAGGCCAGCACGGCCGCGGCGGCCGCCGCCGCGGCCCACCGCGGCCAGCGCGCGCGCGGCGGAGCGGCGCGTCGCTCGTCGAGGGCGCGCCGCATACCGGACAGCATCGCGGCCTCGGCCGGGTCGGCGCGCTCGTCCAGCAGGCGCCCGAGCGCCTCGACGTCGCGCCGCGCGCGCTCGACCTCGTCGTCCTCGGCCGCGTCGCCGCCCTCGGCGAGCCGCGCGAGCTGTTCGGCGAGCTTTCGGTTCCGGTCGTCCGCCCGGCTCATGCGGACTCGTCCGGAAACAGGTCGGGGTGGCGCGCCCGCACGTGCTCGCGCAGCTTGAGCATGGCGCGATAGTAGCGGGTCTTGGCGGTGTTCGCGGAGATTCCGAGCCGCGCTCCGAGCTCCTCGAAGGTCGCGCCGTCGAAGTGCTTGTGCTCGACCACCTCGCGCTCGTCGGCCGCGCGCGCGGCCAGGGCCGAGTCGAGGTCGATTCCGCGCAGCGCGTCCAGCTCGTCCATGGCGTCGGGCTCCCCTAGGTCCGCGACCTCGACGTCGCCGAGCAGGGCATGGCGCCGCTCGCGACCGCGCACGCCGTCCAGCAGGTGGTGGGCGCAGAAGCGGAAGGCCCAGGTCTCGATCGCGGCGCGGCCGTCGTACCGCTCGAGCCGGCACAGGAGCGCGTAGGTCGCGTCCTGGATGCGGTCGCGGAACTCGTGCTCGTCGAGCGGGCGCGGCAGCCGGGCGTTCTGGGAGCGCAGCAGGCGCGGCAGGCCCAGCAGCCTGCGGCCGAGCTCGTCCTCGGCGGCGGGGTCGCCCGCGAGGACGCGCTGCACGAGCCGCATGTCGTCGGCGCCCCGCGCGGAGCGGCGCGGCGTCGAGGGCGGCGTAGGAGAGGGCTGGGACGGTTGCGAGGGTTCGTGCGGGGGGCCGGACGCGCGGGACACCGGGGGATGGTAGCTCGCCGGCTGCGCCGAGGCGCGAAGGCGGCGGGGAACTCCAGGGGCGCCCTTTGCACCCGGGTGGTTGGAGCGGCGGGCGCCCGTGGTTCTCGAAACCCGCGAAAAGCGCGGCGGATCCCGCGCCCGGTTGCCGTGGCCTGCAGTGAGGCCACGGCCCGGGCCGATCCCCCTCGGAGCCTCCCCGCAGATGGAGCGGCTCCCCACAAGGGAGTGGGGAGCCGCTCCGCTCTGCAAGCTGGCCGGCCTCCGTACGGAAGCGTCCACCGCGGGCCCCGGAGCCGCGTCGCCGTGCCTTCCGGTGGCTTGGCGGCGCGGACCTCCCGCGGCTTGGGCCCCCGCTCCGCCGCGAAGTGCGCGGGGCGGACGCGCTCCGGAGGGTAGAGAGAGCGCGTCGCCGCGCGGCTCCGCGGCGCAGCCGGAGGCCGGCCAGTCGGTTGCTCGGATCGACGGGCGCGCCTAGGGCGCGATCGTCCAGCTGATGGTGTTGGAGCTCACGTTGGCGGTCCCGAAGGCGGACGCTTGCGCGAACAACTCGATGCCAGGCGCTGGTCGCGAGGACCAGCGGCAGGCCGGAGACGCTCGGGTCGCTCAGGCCGAGCGTCATGGTGCATTGGGTCGACGGTGCGTGCGTGCCACCGCGGCGATGTGCTAGGGCTGGTACACCGTCAGCCCGACCGGCGTGCCGCTGTGGGGGAAGCCGGTCGAGTCGACGACGAGGGTCTGCAGCGCGGGCACCGCCACCTCGATGCCCGGAGGCAGCGGCGGCGCCGTCAGCGACGCGCCGAGCGACGACGTCGTGAGCGTGGCGGTGAACACGGGGACCAGCGGCGTCTGCGTCACGTGCAGGTCGAGCTCACCGAGCGGAAAGCCGGTGGGCAGAGAGACCGACGGCGCCGGTCCGAGCGTCGCGAGCACGACTACCAGATCGCCCGGCTGCCCGTCGACGAGCAGCGGGACGGGGTCGCCCGGAATCAGGAGCGCCCCCTGCACGTCGACGATGCGGGCGCTCTGCTGCGTGTCGATCACCGTCCCCGGGCCGGCCTCGATCGCCGCGCCGGGCTGCACGGGAGGCGCGCAGGGCTCCGCCTGGCCGGCCGCGCCTCCGAAGAACGCCGTGCCGGAGAAGCGGAGCACGGGCGGAGGCCCGCCGGCCCCGGAGAGCAATGCCCCCGCGCCGCCGAAGCCTCCGCTCGTACAGCCGCCGGCAAGGAGACTAGAGCCGCTGCCACCGAAGGCCTCACCCCCCGTGAGGCGCACTTCGGATTCGATGACGTGCAGCCCGGGACCGCCGTCCTGCGCCGAGGTCACCGCGGGGGCTCCCTCGATCAAAAACGGTCCGTGCGACCCGCGGAAGGACGAGTCATAGGCGAAGACGCGCGAGCCGTCTTCGATCCGCGCTCCGGCGCCCGGCTGCGGCGTGCCGGTGGCGTCGGGCGTGGTCAGGTTGGTCTGGAAGAACGCACGGTCGAGCACCACCGACGTCGACGCCGTGACCTGCAGCGCGGACGCACCGAAGGCGTCGACGAACGCGCGGTGGATCCAAACCGGGCCGTCGCAGCGCTCGATCCGCACCACGCTGGGCGAGGTCAACAGGAACGAGAAGACGTTGATCCCGTCGATCACGACCGACTGGTCCGCGGCCAGGTTCTCGATCGTCACGGCCGACCCGCCGACCCCCGCGGGCGGGTCGTTGAAGATCGACATGGCGGTCGAGGTCGCGTGGAGGCGCAGCCCCTTGCCGTCGATGTGAATCGGGCCGTAGACGCCCGCCTCGACCACGATCACGTCGCCGTCGGCGGCGGCGTCGATCGCGGGCTGGATGTCGAGGAAGTCGCCGCCACCGGACTCGTCTACGGTCCAGACCGTCTGGGCGGAGGCCAGGGCGCCGAGGCCGAGTAGAGCGATCGCGCACAGGGGCGCGGGCGTGCGATGGAGCATGAGGGGATCCTGGGGCTGGGCGTGAGGGGAGAGGCCCGGTTCGACTCGTGGAGCGTCGCCTCGGCCTTGGCCTTGCTCCGCCCCCACGATTCTTTTTCCGCGGCTGCGCTGGCCGCGGCCGGGAGGGTCCCCGGCGGGGGGGCGAATCCCGCGGAAAACCGACAGTTGGGCCCGCCTGCCCTCCGATGGGGGCTGAGACACCGCGCCTAAGAGGAGCACCCCGCTTGAGCCCCGCCGCAGCTACCACCCAAGACACCGGTCTCGCCTCGCTCGCCAGCTCGTCCGCCGACGCGCTGCGGAACAACGTACGCCGGGTCGTCTCGGTGCCCGACGAGGTGCTCGAGCCGATCCTCGTCGCGCTGCTGGCCGGCGGGCACGCGCTGATCGAGGGCATTCCGGGCACCGGCAAGACCCTGCTGTCGCGCGCCCTCGCGCGCTCGCTGGACTGCGACTTCAACCGCATCCAGTTCACCAATGACCTGATGCCCTCCGACGTCGTGGGCGCCAGCGTCTGGCGCGCCCACGAGCAGCGCTTCGAGTTCGTGCCGGGCCCGCTCTTCGCGAACGTCGTGCTCGCCGACGAGGTCAACCGCACCAGCTCGCGCACGCTCTCTTGCCTGCTCGAGGCGATGGAGGAGGGCAGCGTCTCGGTCGACGGCCAGCCGGTGAGCCTCGGCGAGCCCTTCGCGATCCTCGCGACGCGCAACCCGATCGAGTTCCACGGGACCTTCCCGATCCCCGAGGCGGCGCTGGACCGCTTCCTGGTGCGCGTCGAGCTCACCTATCCCGACGAGGAGAGCGAGCGCGAGCTCTACCGCGGCCGCTCGACCCGCGAGGCACTCGACCGGCTCTCTCCGGTGCTGCAGCGCGAGCGCCTGGTCGAGCTGATCCACGGCGTGCACCGCGTGCAGATCTCCGAGCCGCTCGCCGACTACGCCTACCGCGTCGTCGCGGCGTCGCGCCTGCACGACTCGGTGCTGCTCGGCGTCAGCCCGCGGGCCGCGATCTCGTGGCTGCAGGCCGCGCGCGCGCGAGCCTTGCTGCAGGGGCGCACCTACGCGGTGCCGGACGACCTCAAGGCCCTGGCGGGGCCGGTGCTCGGACACCGCGTCTTCCTCAAGGGCGGCGGCGACGCGCGCTCGCTGGTCGAGGAGATCGTCGCGGCAACCGCCGTCGAGCTGTGAGCGAATCGTGCGTCTCACGCGCTTCGGCTTCTACGGGTTCGTCTTCTACGTCGTGATGTTCGGGGCGTTCTTCGCCTCGCCCTACTCGAACCTCTTCTTCCTGCTGCTGGCCTTCCTGACGCTGCTCTTCGGCGGCGGGACGGTGGCGGCCTTCCGCAACCTGCGCGGCGTCGAGGCGTCCATCGAGGAGCTCGCACCGGTGCCGACCGATGCCGCCGAGCCGCTGGTCGTGCGGGTCCGCGCGCCACGGCCGGCCCGCTTCCAGCTCGTTGCGCGGCTGCGCCTCGGCGGAGGGCACGAGCTTACGGGTCACCTCGACCTGCTCGACGGCGAGGGCCAGCTCGGCGTCGACGTCGCGGGGTTGCCGCGCGGCTGCTACTCGATCGAGGCGGCGTGGCTCGAGTCGATGCACCCGTTCGGCCTGATCCGGCGCCGGCGTGAGCTCGCGGCGTCGGGCGAGCTCGCCGTCTACCCCTCGCCGCGCTCGCTGCTCGAGGGCAGAAGCGCCGCCGAGGCGCTCGACGACCTGCTCGGCGGCGACCACGCGGCGGGCGAGGCGCAGCCCTCGGGCCTGCGCGACCACCGCGACGGCGACGGCCTGCGCCGCGTCCACTGGCGCGCGAGCGCGCGCCGCGGGCGGCTGGTGGTGCAGGAGTGGGAGGGCGCGGGTGGCAACGGTCTAGAGGTCGTGCTCGACCGCCGCTGCGAGCCGGACGAGCTCGAGCAGGCGCTCGCGAGCATCAGCGCGATGGTGCAGCTGGCGCGCACGAACAAGGAGACGCTGCGGCTCCACAGCCAGGACGTCTCCGCCACCTTCGGAGAGGGGCAGCGGCCCTTCGCCGAGGCGCTGCGCTTCCTGGCGGGCGCGCAGGCGCTTCCGGCGTCCGCTCCGCCGCCGCCGGCGGTCTCGCCCTCGGTCGCGCGCCTCCCGCGCGCGCTCAGCCATGTCTAGCCGGCGCGCGCTCCGCTACTGCATGCAGGGGCTGGTGCTCCTGAACCTGGTCTTCGTGCAGATGACCGGCGCGGCCGGCCTGCACTGGCTGCTGCCGCTGTACGCGCTGACGATCGGGATGCCGCTCCTGGAGCGCTACCGCGAGCGCCTCGCCTACCGCCTGCTGTGGAACGGCGGCGTGGTGAGCTTCTTCTTCGTGCTGCTGCGGCACGCGCTGCGGGCCGACCTGCTCTACGTGCTCGAGGACGGGCTCGTGCTGGCGGCCCTGTGCCAGGTTCACCTGCTGAACAACCTGCGCTCCAGTCAGCGGCCCGACCTGCTGTTCTTCAACGCGTTCCTGATCGCGATCATCACGGGCTTCATGAACCGCGGCCTGGGCTTCCCGGTCGCGTTCCTGGCCTTCGTGCCGTTCTTCGTGGTCGGCCTGCAGCTCTTGAGCGCGACCCGTGACGGACGCTCGCCGTCGCCGGAGGTGACGCGCCGGCTGGCGCTGGATGGGTCGCGGCGCGCCGCGGTGCTGCTGGCGCTGAGCTTCCTCGCGTTCCTCTTCTGGCCGCGTGACTTCGAGCGCAAGGCGTTCTTCCGCGGCACCTTTGAGATGCCTACCGGCGGCTCGCAGGCGCTCGAGATCGGCTTCAACGAGAAGCTGCGGCTCGACCGCAAGCAGCGCGTGAGCAGCTCGGGCCGCGCCGCGATGCGCGTGACGCTGCTGCAGGGTGAGGCGGGCGACGTGCCCGCCCTGTGGCGCGGCGCGACGCTGGCGGCGACCGACGGCGGGAACTGGAGCACGCTCTCGACCCGCCGCGCCGGCGTGGTCGACGAGCCCTGGAGCGGCCGGCGCGGGCGGCTCGAGCGCGAGGGCGCCGGCGCGCCGGGGGGGCCGCGCGTCGAGGTCGTACGGCTGGAGCAGGGCACCGAGCGGCTGTTCCTGCCGCTCGGCACGCGTGCGCTGCAGCTGGCGGCGGAGAGCTCCGGGCTCCTGCTGCGTCCGCGCCCCGACGGCACCGTGGACGTCGCCGAGGAGGAGGACGTGCGCTACGAGCTCTCGCTCGCCGCGCGCGCCGGCGTCGAGCGCGGCGGGATCTACGCCGCGGAGCTCCCGAGCTGGCTGGTGCCCTACACCGAGCTCCCGGAGGACTCCGAGGAGGTGGAGCACGCGCGCGAGCTGGCCGACCGGCTCGCGGAGCGCTGGGACGAGGACGCGCCGCAGCAGGACGTGGTCGCGCGCCTCAGCGAGCACCTGGCGCGGAGCTACTCCTACCTCCCGCCCGGAACCGAGGGCGCGGCCGACAGCCTGGCCGACTTCCTCAGCGGCAAGTCCGGCGGGCACTGCGAGCTCTTCGCCTCGGCGCTCGCGACGATGCTGCGCACGCGCGGCGTGCCGTGCCGGGTGGTCACCGGGCTCCGCAGCACGCGCTGGGACGCCGAGGGCAAGACGCTCTCCTTCGGGACGCGCGACGCGCACGCGTGGGTGGAGGTGTGCGACCCGGTCGGAGGGTGGTACGCGGTCGACCCGAGCCCGGCGTGGATCGAGCAGGGGCCCGGCACCAGCCTGCTCGCGCGCTGGACCGCCGCCGCGCGCTCGGTGTGGGACTCGGTGACCGACTTCGATTCCGAGCGGCGCGCGGCCGTGTACGCCTGGATCCGCTCGCTGCCGCGCCGCACGGCGGCCTGGTTGGAGCGCGACCCGCTCCAGGGCGTGCTCGCGGCGGTGCTCGCCGCGCTGCCGGTGGCGCTCTACGTGCTGCGGCGCCGGGCGCGCACCCAGCCGGAGGTGCGCGCCTACCGGACCGCGCTGCGCCGCGCGCAGCTGCGCCTGCTCCCGGGCGAGACCCCGCGCGAGCTGGTTAAGCGAGCGCGCGCGGAGGGGCTCGAAGGAACCGCTCTCCGCGCGCTGGAAGACGCGACGGTCCGGCACGAGGAAGCGCGCTACGCCGCCTGATACGCCGGCCGTCCCGCGGCCCGTGCCCTAGAGCATCTGGAAGATGTAGGCCGAGCCCGAGGAGCTGCCCAGGTCGTCGTCGTTGCGGGCGCCGACCACGATGTAGGTGCTCCAGATGCCGATCGCGTAGCCGAAGAGGTCGCCGTCGAACCCGTCGGCGGGGACCATCTTGTCGACCTCGGTCCACGCGCCGCCGAGGGGCTGGCGCTCGAAGACGTAGGCGGAGCCGGAGTTGTTCCCGACCGGGTCGTCGTTCCAGGCGCCGATCACGGCGCGCCCGGGGTACATCCCGACCGAGTAGCCGAAGTCGTCCGTCTGCGACGCGTCCGAGGCTTCGATCCGCGCAACCTGCTGCCAGAAGCCGCCGATGCGCTCGTAGATGTACGCGGCGCCGCGGTCGTCGCCGAGCGGGTCGCCCGGGCCCTCCGCGTTCGGCGCGCCCACGATGGCGTGGTTGCCGAGCACGCTGACCGAGTGGCCGAAGTAGTCGAGCACGTGCGCGTCCAGGGCCGAGATCTTCTGGGTCTCGTTCCAGGCGCCGGCCCAGTTGCGCTCAAACACGTACACCGCGCCCTGGGCGTCCTGGCGGTCGGCGCCGACGAACAGCGTCGTCGTCGACATCGACAGCGACCAGCCGAAGTCGGCGTCCTCCGAGGCATCGCTCGCGGTCAGGGCGGCGACCTCCAGCCAGCTGCCGTCGAGCTGGCGCTCGAACACGTAGACCTTGCCGGCGTCGGTGGCGATGTCGTCGTTCCGCCACGCGCCGACGGCGGCGTAGTTGCCCGAGAGGGCGACCGAAGAGCCGAACTCGTCCCACGCCACGGGCGTGCTCGGGATCAGCTTGGCGGACTCGACCCAGCTGCCGTCGGGCATCCGGTCGAAGATGTATGCGGAGCCCTCGTTGTCGCCGGCGCCGCCGTCGTCGCCGGGGGCGCCGATGATGCCGCGATAGCCGTAGAGGTGCACCGCGCGGCCGAAGCGGTCGCCGGCGGCGGCGTCGGCCGGCGTCAGCTCGACGGTCTCGGTCCAAGTCCCGGCCGGCTGGCGGTCGTGGATGTAGGCGGCACCGGAGGTGAGCCCGACGCCCGCCTGCTGGGGCGCGCCGATCAGCGTCGTGTGGCGGCAGATGGAGACCGTCTGACCGAAGAGGTCGCTGGCGTTGGTGCCGGAACCGTTGAGCTTGTCGACCTCGACCGCCTGGGCGGAGGCGGACGAGGCGGCGAGGGAGAAGAGAAGCGAGGCGAAGGCGATGCGTTGCATGGGAAGAGCTCCTTGAGCAAGTGGGTTTTCGGATGCCCTCAACTCACGGAGGCGCGCCGGCGATCTCGGGGGCCTTTTTTCGGGCCGCGAGGGCGCGTGCCCGAGGCGTCCTGCGCGGCCAAATCCTCCTCAATGGCAGCGCGCTGGCGCGTGTTGCTGCGAATTGAAAAAGACCCGGCGCGACCGGCCTGAATGCCCGTGAAAAAGGCCGAACGGCTTCGTCCGGAGGCCCTGTGGGGGACACGAACGGGCCGACGACCCGGCGTCCCCTCTGGAGGCAAAACCCGATGAACGCGGCCTTTTTTCGCGCCATGCAGCGAGCGGCGCCCGCGCCGCCGCCGAGGTCGACCCGAACCCGCGCGGTCTCACGAGGAGCGAGAGGCGGATCGACGTCGTCTCGTTCCAACGCCCGCGCGGCGCGGCCCGGGGCCGTCCGAGGGGGAGGGCTTCGGGCCGCATCTGGTCGCCAGCGCCCCGCTGGGGGATCCCCGGCGCGGGCGATCCGGTCGCGCGCTTCTAGCGGACCGCGCGGCTGGATAGCATGCTCCTTCCCGCCCCGCCCTCGGTATCTAAGGAGAGAAGAGCACACCATGCCGCACGTGACGTTCATCCACGGGATCGCCAACAAGCCGCCGAAGGACAAGCTGCTCGAGGCCTGGAACTCCGAGCTGGAGGTCGGCGGCCTGAGCCTGGCGGGCGAGGGCGTCACCTCGTCGATGGTGTACTGGGCCGACGTCATGTACCCCGAGCCCCAGGCGGTCGAGGCCAGCTACGAGTCGGTCGACGACGCCCTCGGCACCGGCGCGGAGGACGACGACCTGGCGTGGGCCGAGGGGTTGGACGGCGAGGAGCAGGCGTTCGTCAACGCCATGCGCGAGCGCCTGGGCTTCGACAAGGACTCGCCCGACGGCGAGGACTTCGAGCCCGCGACGCCCACCGACGAGGACCAGCCGGTCCGCTTCGAGGCCATCCCGCTCCCCTGGTTCATCAAGCGCCGGGCGATGAAGCGGCTCCTGAAGGACGTCTACTTCTACCTCTTCAACCGCACCTTCTCGCCGCGGCCCGGCGAGTCGTACCGGGTGCAGACCCACATCCGGAAGCTCTTCGTCGACCAGCTCAAGGCCGACGCCGCTGCGAACGACGGCGGGCCGCACGTGGTCGTGAGCCACAGCATGGGCACGGTGATCTCGTACGACTGTCTGAAGAACGTCGCCGACTGCCCGTCGGTCCAGGGCTACATGACGGTCGGAAGCCCGCTGGGGATCAGCGAGGTGCACGACAACTTCAAGCCGAAGTACCACGCGAAGGACGCCTTCCCGTCCGCGCGCGTGCTCGGCCGCTGGGTGAACGTGTACGACCGCCTGGATCCGGTGGCCTTCGACCCGCGCATCGCCAACGACTCCAAGAAGGGCGGCGAGGAGGTCATCCGCGACCAGAAGGTGCGCAACAGCGGCAAGTGGCGCCACAGCAGCTACAAGTACTACGGCCAGGAGAAGCTGTGCGACCACCTGCGGTCGCTGCTCGAGCTGTGAGCCGGAGGCCGCCGTGCCGAAGAACGTTGAGGCCCACCTCGAAGGTCTGCGCCGCGCCGCCCTCGACTACGACGCGGCCAGGGTCGCGGACTTGGCCGAGAGCCTCGTGAGCGACCTGCGCGACCGCGTGGCAGAGAACCCCAAGGCGTTCGTCCGCGAGCT
Organism: Planctomycetota bacterium; assembly: GCA_039029355.1. Taxonomy (GTDB): domain Bacteria; phylum Planctomycetota; class UBA1135; order UBA1135; genus JBCCGI01. The sequence goes on along the minus strand of JBCCGI010000022.1, from coordinate 3,544 downwards.
GGCCCGGGCCTGCGACGCGTTCGACCGCGGGCGTGTGGCGGAGCTCTGCCAGCAGTTGGTCGAGCACCTGCGCGTGCGCGCGCGTCCGTACCCGCTGGCGGAGTCGAAGAAGCTGCTCGACAGCCTGCGCCGCAAGCGCCACTTCGAGGAGCTCGCGTGCGTCGCGGACGTCCTGGTGCAGACGGGGCAGGACGCCCCGCGCGTGCGCCGGCAGTACGCCCAGGCGCTGATCGACCTCGGGCGGCTGACGGCGGGCTTCGACGTGCTCGTCGCGCTCGAAGCCGACTGCAAGCGCCTCAAGGACGAGGGCGAGCTGGCCGAGGCGCGCGGCCTGATGGGGCGCGCGAAGAAGCAGATGTACATCGACGCGGCCGCGAGCGGCCGCCCCGGCGCCGCGGTGCGCGAGAGCCTGGGCGAGGCGATCGGTCACTACGCGGGCGAGTACCGCCGCGACCGCGGCCGGATCTGGCACGGGATCAACGCGGTGGCATTGCTCGATCGCGCGCGGCGCGACAAGATCCGCCTGGGGCGCGGAGCGCTCGACGCGGAGCGCACCGCCCGCAGCCTGCTCCGCACCATCCAGGCCAGCGAGGAGCCCGACCTCTGGGCCTTCGCCACGGCGGCCGAGGCGTCCCTCGCGCTCGGCGACTACGGGGCAGCGCTGGAGTGGACCGTGCGCTACACCAGCGTCGAGGGGAGCCACGCCGACGCCTTCGAGCTCGCCAGCACGCTGCGCCAGTTCGAAGAGGTGTGGCAGCTGAGCGGGGCCGACCGGGACCAGGCGCGGATCCTCAACCTGCTGCGCTCGGCGCTGCTCGCGAAGGAAGGCGGGCAGGTCGAGGTCCAGGCACCGCGGGCCGACCTGCAGCTCGCGCGCGAGCGCGAGACCGACGGGACGCTGGAGAAGGTCCTCGGCGCCGACCGCTACAAGACGCTCCGCTGGTACGAGGATGGCCTGCGGTGCGCGCGGGCCGTCGCGCAGGTGGTGGACCTCGGCGGGAACGGACAAGGCACCGGCTTTGCGCTGCGCGGCGACGACGTACACGCGAGCCTCGCGGGGTGCTGGGTGCTGCTCACCAATGCGCACGTCCTCAGCGACGACCCGGCCGAGCAGCGCGGTACGCCCGCCGCCCTGGCGCCCGACGAAGCGCGGGTCCGGTTCGAGAACAGCGAGGAGTCCGACCGCGAGTTCCCGGTCGAGGAGCTGGTGTTCACCTCCCCACGCGAGGAGCTGGACTGCACGATCGTCAAGCTCCCGCCCGATGCGCCGGTCGTGGAGCGCCTAGAGCTCTCGCGGGGCCTGCCGCTCGTCGGCAAGGCGCGCCGCGTCTACGTCATCGGACATCCGCGCGGCGGACGGCTCTCCTTCTCGCTCCACGACAACCTGCTGTTGGACCACGAGAAGCCCTGGGTGCACTACCGGGCGCCCACCGAGGGCGGCAGCTCCGGCAGCCCGGTCTTCAACGACACGTGGCGGCTGATCGCGCTGCACCACTCCGGCGGGCTCGACCTGCGCCGCCTGCGCGGCAAGACCGGCACGTACGCGGCCAACGAGGGCATCGCGATCCAGTCCATCCTGGCCGCGGTGCGCGCCGAGCTCGGCTAGAAGCCAGTCCGGCCTTCGCGGTCCGCGATGCAGCGACCCTCGGGGCCGGCCCTGCGTCGCCTCGAGGCCCCCGGGGGCATCCAACCCTGGGGGCTCGAAGCGCCTCGATCCGAACTCGATGTGCACCGCCTCGCGAACCGCGAAGACCCGGAGGGGCTCCTAGCGAACGCTCGGGTGGGGGAGCTGCGAGCGCAGCTCGGCCACGACGCCGGCGAAGAAGCGCAGCTCGCCGGACCACAGCAGCCCGTCCTCGCGCGCGATCTCGACCGGCCAGGTGCCCTCCGGCACGCGTGGCTCGAAGCGGATCGGCTCGCCGGCTGGACGGGCCGGACGGGCGGGCGCGGCCGCCGAGGCCTCGGCTGGCGTGCCGCCTTCTCCGGGCGCAGCGGGGGCTTCGGCATCGTCGCCGTCCTCCCCAAGGTCGTCCCCGCGGACCGGGGCGAGCACGAGCGTGCGCCCGTCCTGGAGCCGCACCCGCGCCACCAGCCCGCTGTCGTCGTCCAGGGCGGCGACCGGCACCACACGCAGCTCGGCGCCATGGCGCAGCAGCACCTCGGCGGCGTTCGGCGGACCGACCGCGAGCTGGACCCGTGCCGTCGCGGCGACGAAGGGGCTCTTTCCCTTGGGGCGGACCTCGATCGTGTAGGGGCCCGGGGGCAGCTCGCGGAAGAGCATCGGGCCGCCGAAGCGCCGGCGCAGCTGCTCGGTCTTCGGCAGGCGCTCGTCGTCGGGCGTGAGCGTGACCCGCACGGTGTCGGGAGCCTGGGCCCCGGAGAAGAGCACGTTCAGCTCGAGCGTCGGCAGCTCGTAGGCCTTCACGAGCTCGACCTCGGCCACGCCGTGCAGCGGGCGCGGGTCGACCAGCACCGGGGCGTAGCCGGGAGAGCTGAAGCACACCCCGTCGGCCGTCTCGGGATCGAAGAGCAGCCGCAGGCGCCCGTCCTCGGGCAGGCCCTGGGTGGGCAGCTTCGGCACGGCCCGGCCGCGGCTCCCCGCGGCAGCCCCCGGGCTCCACTCCGCCGCCGCGCCTTCGCGCTGCGCCTCCTGCTCGAGCAGCTTCAGAGGCCCCCAGGTGACGCGCGCGCCGGACGGGAGCTCGTCCTCCGGCCCGAAGACCTCGAGCTGCAGCTCGCGCACGTTCGGCGAGAGCACGAGACCCGCGTCCGGCGGATGCACCGGCTCGCCCGGGTCCGCCGCGCCGAGCTCGATGGTGAGTCCGGCCCAGTCGTCCTTCGGCGGCGCCGCGCGCGCGCGGTACGGCCGGCGCATCAGTCCGCCGACGCGGAAGCGACCCTGCCCGTCGCAGGTGAGCTGCGCACCGCCGAGCCGATAGGCGCCCTCGACGTAGGTCAAAAGGTACGGCCCGAGCGTCCACGGCGCGTGCCCGTCGTCGTACCAGAGGTTCACCTGCGCCCCGGCCAGCGGCGCGTTCCACGGGCCCGACACGACCATGCCCGCGACCGGCGCGCCGGGATCCTCCAGGTCGAGCTCGATGCGCTTGGTGCTGCCGCTTCGCAACCGGACGAGCCGGGTCGCCGGCGCACGCTCGGCGGCGGCTGCGACGAGGAGCACGCTGGTGACGCCCGCGGGGATCGTCAGGCGGAACTCCCCACCCTGTCCGCACGCGGTCGTGGCCGGCTCGGCCGGGAACCAGACGTCCGGACCCCCGTACTGGGCGGCGTGGGCTCCGACCCAAAGCTCGCGCAGGCCGGCGCCGCGGACCGTGCCTTCGAGGTAGGACTCGACCGAGAAGTCGAGCTCGAGCGGCTCCTCCTGCGGGGAGGCCGCGGCCGCCGCCGTCGGCGCCGCGTGCGTGGTCGCGACCGTCCGCCGCTCCTCGATCGGCTCCGCGGCCGATTCCGCGGGCGGGCGGACCGCCACGGGCTGGGCCACCGCCGCGACGCGCGGCTCGCGCGCGGCCGTGACCGGGGCCTCGGG
>JBCCGI010000021.1:0-110503 GCA_039029355.1 Planctomycetota bacterium | reverse complement strand
TCCCGACTGGCAGCCAGATCGGGGACAACAGTACGCAAGCCATCTACTAGATTCCGGCGCACTAAGGCGTTATACATCGCGGCGGCCGTCAGCACCGCGCCCAGCCCCGCGGCGTCCGCCGCCGCGCGCCGCGCAGCGAAGCGCGCCAGCCGCGGGAAGGCCGACGCCTGTAGCGCCGCGAGCGCGCGCTCGGGATCGGCGGCGACCAGCGGCTCGACGCCGTACCAGATCAGCAGCGGGAGGTTCGCGTCGTCCGCGTCCTCGGAACGCGCTATCAGCCCCGCCGCCACGCTCCAGCGCTCGGCCAGCGGCAGCCGCTGCAGGCCCGAGGCGAGGAACAGTCGCGTCGCCGGCGACGGGTCGCCGGCCGCGAGCTCGGCCAGCACGCGCGCGCGCCACGGCGCGTCGACGCCGCCCTCGAGCAGCAGCTGCACCGCCCAGCCGCGCACGTACTCAAAGCGGTCGCGCGTGGCGTAGAGCAGGTCGTCCTCGCCGAGGGCTCCGGCCGCGTGCAGCGCCCAAAGCGCCCGCAGCCGGCGGCCCTCGTCCTCGTGGTTGCGGAGGATCGTGCGCAGGATGCGGCGCGCCTCCTCGCCGGCGCCGCGCTCCTGGAGCAGGACGCGCGCGCGCCGCACGTACCACTCGTTGCCGTGCAGCTGCAGGCGCGCGAGCTCGATGTCCGAGAGCGCCGCCAGGTCGACCTCGACCGTGGCCGGGCGGCCGAAGGAGACGCGGTACAGCCGGCCGTTGGAGCGGTCCCAACGCACGGGATCGGTCAGGTGGCAAGCCTGTTGGTCGTACCAGTCGGCGACGTAGACGGCCCCGTCCGGGCCGTAGCGCAGGTGCACCCCGCGGAACCACGCGTCGTTGGCGAGCAGAAAGTCCTCGCCGTGGCGCCCGACGAAGCCCGAGCCCTCGCGCTCTAGCGCGTCGGTGTTCAGCCGGTTCCCGTGGATGTTCGCCATGAAGATGCGCCCGCGGTACTCCGCCGGGAACGCGTCGCCCTGGTAGATCATCGCGCCGCAGTGCGCGTGCCCGCCGCCGGCGGCGCCCGAGCGCCCGTTGCCCGCGTGCGGCGAGTCGCCCAGGTAGTGGCGGTGGTCCGCGATCGTCTTGATGTCGTCGTAGACGAAGCGGTTGAAGTGGCTCCCGGCCTGGCGGTGGTAGCGCCCGCCCTGGACCGTGTGGAAGAGGTGGGGGATCACGCAGGCCGTCACGAACGCCTGCCCGCGGTCGTCGAAGTCCAGGCCCCAGGGGTTGCTCGTGCCCCAGGCGAACACCTCGAACTCGCGCCGCGTCGGGTGGTAGCGCCAAACCCCGGCGTTGATCTCCTCGCGCTCGTCGTCGGCCGCGCCCGGCGGGCCGACGCGCGAGTGCGTGAATACGCCGTGGCAGCCGTACAGCCAGCCGTCGGGGCCCCAGACGAACGAGTTGAGCGTCTCGTGCGTGTCCTCCAGGCCCCAGCCGTCGAGCAGCACCTCGGGTGGCCCGTCCGGCACCAGGTCGTCGTTTGCGTCGGGCACGAAGAGGAGCTCGGGCGCCTGGCCGACCCACACGCCGCCGAAGCCGACCTCCAGCCCGCTGACCAGGTTGAGGCCATCCTGGAAGACGGTGCGCGTCTCGAAGCTGCCGTCGTGGTCCCTGTCCTCGAACACGAGGATCGCGTCGAGCCCTTCGCCGGCCGCGCGCTTGTTGGGGTAGGAATGCGCCTCGACGACCCAGATGCGGCCCTTGGGGTCGATCGTGAAGGTGACCGGCTGGTGGAGCTCGGGCTCGGCCGCGATCACGTCGACCTCGAAGCCGGGCGGGAGCGTCATGGCGGCGACCGCCTCATCCGGGGTGAGGCCGGAGCGAAGCTCGCGGTCGCGCGGCAGGATGCGCGGCACGCGCGGGTCGAGCGCGAAGCTCGGCCGCGACGCGTGCAGGCGTAGGTCGTCGAAGTTGACGTGACCCCAGCCGCCCAACTCCTCGTCGATCAGGCGTATCTCCAGGAGCTCGCCCCGGTGCCCGCGCAGGTCGGCGACGACGCGCTGCATCGACTCGCTGTTCGCGCCCGAGGTGCGGAAGAAGGCCTCCTCCGCGCCGGCCAGCGCCAGCTCGACGCGCGTGCCAGCGTGCCCTCCGCCGCCCACGAGGAAGCTGGCGTAGGGCGTGCTTGCCACGAACGGGGCCGAGACCAGCGTCCCGGTCGCGCCGTCGCCGGCCAGCTCGTAGCCGCCGATCCAGTAGTCGCCCGCCAGCCGGCAGCGCTCGCGGTCGCGGGCGGTGACGGTGTCGCCGCGCACCGGCTGCCCGGCGAAGGCCTCGCCGGTCGCCGTCCAGTCGCTGAGGTCACCGCTCTCCAGGTCGAGGTTGAGCGCGGCGCCGTCCGCGCCGCGCGGCAGCACGCCGCCCTCGGACTGCAGGAACACGAACGTGCCCTTCTTGTTGCCGACGACGACGTCGGGGCGGCCGTCGCCGTCGACGTCGCCGACGGCGACCTGGGTCCCGACGCCGGAGTCGTGGTCGATCGCCTCGGGCACCAGCTCGACCTCGCCGCCAGCGCCGCGCACCAGGCGGAACCACAGGAGGTCAGCCGGCGCGTCCGAGCCCGGGTCGCCGCTCGGCCCGTGCGCCCACCAGCGCTTGCCGGTCACGACGTCGCGCAGCCCGTCGCCGTCGACGTCGATGTATGCGAGCGCGTGGAGCTGCGAGACCACGACGCCGCGCGTGTTCTCCTTCGGCTCGCCGTCGAGCACGAGGTGCGCCTCGAACTCGCCCGGCGCGGTCTGCTCGAACCACGCCAGGCCGAAGCCGTGGCCGTCGAGGCTCGTCAGGACGTCGGCGTCGCCGTCGCCGTCGACGTCGCCCGCGAACATCTGCGCACCGCCGCGCCGGCCGAGCGCGAAGTCGACCGCGTGGAAGCGCCAAGGACCGTCGAGCGCCGCGGGCGGCGCCGGGTGCTCGAACCAGCCGCCGCGCTCGAGCAGGTCGGGCCGCCCGTCGCCGTTGACGTCGCCGACGCCAAGCCCGTGGATGAAGGGCCCGAGGCTGCGCTGGCCCGAGACCGGCCGGAAGCGCCACGGCGCGCGCGGGTCGTCGGGGGCGGGCTGCGCGTAGCCGAAGCGGCCGCCGGTGTGGAAGACCAGCTCGGGCTGGCCGTCGCCGGTGAGGTCGTCGAAGAGCGGCGCTTCGTTGTTGACGCCGGTGAACGCCGTGTGGCGCGGCCAGTGCTCGCCGAGGCCGCCCGGGCCCGGGTTCTCGAACCAGAACGCGTCGCGCCCGGGGAAGCCGACCACCAGCACGTCGAGCCGGCCGTCGCCGTTCAGGTCGTGCGTCCACGCGAAGAAGTTGTCGGAGTACTCCAGCGGGTCGATGGGGGCGGGCGGGTAGATCTCGCGCCGCTCGGCGAAGTCCGGCCCGGCGTACCAATAGGGCCCTGCCACGACGTCCCCCTGCCCGTCGCCGTTCAGGTCGCCGAAGGCCGCGCCCTCGCAGAAGAACTCGTCCGAGAGCTGCTGCCGGCCGAAGACCACGTCGCCGGCCTGGGGGAGCGCCGGTATAAGGAGGAGGGCGGGCGCGAGGAGGACGCTCATGGCCCGGATTGTACGGACCCGGGGGACGCCTCGCCCGGAGGCCGGCGCACCGATAGAATCCCGCGCCATGCCGCGCGCCCACCGCATCGCCCTCGACGGACTCTCGCTCACGCTCGACGACCTGGCCCCCTGCCTGCGCGGCGATCCCGTGCGCCTCGCGCTCACGGCGGGCGCCAAGGCGAACGTGAAGCGCGCGCGACGCGTGGTCGACGACCACGTGAAGGCCGGCGATGTCGTGTACGGGCTCACGACCGGCTTCGGCAAGCTGAAGAGCGTCGCGATCGCATCGGATCAGCTCGAGGAGCTCCAGCGCAACCTGATCCTCTCGCACGCCTGCGGCTCGGGCGAGCCGATGCCGATCGGCGAAGTGCGCGCCGCGCAGGTGCTGCGGCTGAACGGCCTGGTGCGGGGCCACTCGGGCATCCGCCCGCGCCTGGCGGACGCCTTGGTGCGGCTGTTCAACAAGGGCTTCGTGCCGGTCGTGCCGCAGCAGGGCTCGGTCGGCGCGAGCGGCGACCTCGCCCCCCAGGCGCACATGGCCGCGGCCTATATGGGGCACGGCGAGGCCTACGTAGACGGCCGGCGCATGGGCGCGCGCGCCGCGCTGCGCAAGGTCGATGAGGAGCCGATCCGGCTCGCCGCCAAGGAAGGCCTGGCGCTGATCAACGGCATCGAGGTGATGACCGCCACGGGCGCCGAGGTGTGGCACCGTGCGGCGAACCTGTCGAAGGCGGCCGACGCGCTCGCCGCGCTCACGATCGAGGCGCTCTTCGGGAGCGCCTCGCCCTTCGACCCGCGGCTGGCCGAGCTGAAGGGGCAGCCGGGCCACGCGCGCACCTCGGCGAACGTGCTGCGCTGCCTCGCGGGCTCGAAGGTGCTCGCGAGCCACGCCGACTGCGACCGCGTGCAGGACCCGTACTCGCTGCGCTGCGTGCCGCAGATCCACGGTGCTTTCAAGGCGGCGCTGGCCCACGTCGGCGACGTGCTCGCGGCCGAGATGAACAGCGTCACCGACAACCCGGTGCTGTTCCCCGACACCGGCGAGGTGATCTCCGCGGGCCAGTTCCACGGCCAGCCGGTGTCGATGGCGCTCGACTACCTGGGGCTGGCCATGTGCACGCTGGCGAACGTGTCCGAGCGGCGCCTCGAGCAGCTCGTGAACCCCGACCTCTCCAGCCTGCCGGCCTTCCTGTGTCCCGACCCGGGCACCAACTCGGGCTTCATGATCGCGCAGGTCGCCGCCGCGGCCCTGGCGAGCGAGAACAAGGTCCACGCCCACCCGGCGTCGGTCGACACCGTGCCGACCAGCGCCAACCAGGAGGACCACGTGTCGATGGGCGTGACCGCGGCGCGCAAGGCGCGCACGATCTGCGCGAACACCGAGCGCGTGCTCGCGATCGAGTACGCCGCCGCCTGTCAGGCGCGCGACTTCCACGCCGAGCTGCGCGCGGGCAAGGGGGCGCACGCGGCCTACACGCTCTACCGCGGGCGGGTGAAGCCGATGAAGCGCGACCGCTATCTCAAGCCCGACCTCGACGTCGCCGAGGAGCTCCTGACCGGCGGCGAGCTGGTGCGCGTCGTCGAGCGCGCGGCGGGCGCGCTAGAGGCCTAGCGCGTAGCGCGTGTGCCACAGGCGGAAGCCGAGGAACTCCTTCTCCTCGCGCTCGACGTCGAGCTCGAACCCCGCCCGCTCGTAGAAGCGCCGCGCGCGCTCGTTGGCGGTCAGGACCCACACGAGGCAGCGCCGCAGCCCGAGCGAGCGGTGGTATGCGACGACCTCGGCCAGGAGCCGCTGCCCGAGGCCCGCGCTCCAGAGCTCGGCCGCGACGTAGATCGCGTAGAGCTCGCCGGTGAGCCCGTCCTCGTTCGACGGGCCGCGCGCGCGGCCGGCGGAGGCGTAGGCGACGATGCGCTCCGCGTCCTCCGCGACCCACAGCCGGCGCCCGCTCTTCGGGTCGGGCGACTTGGCGAAGAGCGCTTCGCGCTGCTCGACCGAGTGCATCGAGAGCAGCTCCTCGGGCATCAGCCCGGTGTAGGCGGCGCGCCACGTCGCGACCGAGAGCTCCGCGAGCCCGCGCGCGTCGGAGACCTCGCCCACGCGGATTCGAATGTCGCCCGTGGCTCCCATGCCCTCCCAGGATAGCCTCGGCCGCGATGGTCGGGAGCGATGGAGCGGCAGGCGTTCGACGCCTGGCGGCGGCGGCCGCGGCGGCGCACGTCGCCGGCCTCTCTGCGTCGTGGTTCTACCTGCGTCCGGGGTCGTTCCTGGTGCCGCTCGAGGAGCGCCTCGCGTACCTGGGCGGCGAGCCCGTGGGCTGGCGGATCACGTGGTGCGTGTGGGTCCTCTGCGCCCTCGCGCTGTCGACCTTCGCGCGCCTCCTGGCGCGCTCGGAGCCGTCGGCCCGGGCCCGCGCGGGCGTGCTGCTCGTGCGCCTGGCGGCCGCGCTCGACGTCTCGCTTAGCCTGGTGTTCGCGTTCCTGGTTCCGTCCCTCTACGCCGCACGGCCCGACGACGCGCTCGCGATCCACCGCGGCTTCGAGCTGCTCAGCGTGGTCGGCGCCAACGGCACCTACTCGCTAGGCGTGCTGGTCGTGACCGGTGGGCTCGGCTTCGCCTCGGCGGCGGCGCGCCGGCTGGCCTGGCTGACCGCGGGCTCGGGCTGGCTGCTCGCCGCGGGAGGAGCGCTGGAGAGCGCCCCGCTGGTCGCCGCGGGCACTCCGGCCACGATTCTGCTCGCGACCGCGTGGATGCTCGCCTTGGCGCGGGACGCGGGGGAGTAGACTACGGCGCGACCCCTTTCCCCCAGAGACGATGACGATCCAAGCCTCCGCCCTCGACGCGATCACCGCCGGCCCCCAGCGCGCGCCGCGCGGGTCCGAACGCACCTGCAAGACCTGGAAGGCCGAGGCGGCCCTGCGCCTGCTGCTGAACAACCTCGACGCCGAGGTCGCCGAGGAGCCCGAGAAGCTGATCGTCTACGGCGGCAGCGGCAAGGCCGCGCGCGACTGGGACGCGCTGCGCTCGATCGTCGCGACCCTGCAGCGGCTGGAGGCCGACGAGACGCTGCTGGTACAGTCGGGCAAGCCGGTCGGCGTGTTCCGCACGACCGAGTTCGCGCCGCGCGTGCTGATCGCCAACTCGAACCTGGTCGGCAACTGGGCCAACTGGGAGCACTTCCGCAAGCTCGAGGTCGAGGGCAAGATCATGTTCGGCCAGATGACGGCCGGCTCGTGGATCTACATCGGCTCGCAGGGGATCCTGCAGGGTACGTACGAGACCTTCGCGGCGAGTGCCCAGCGGCACTTCGGCGGTTCGCTGAAGAAGAAGCTCGTCGTCACCGGCGGCCTCGGCGGCATGGGCGGCGCGCAGCCCCTGGCGGCGACGATGAACGAGGGGACCTTCCTCGGCGCCGACGTCGACCGCAGCCGCATCCAAAAGCGCATCGACACGCGCTACTGTGACGAGCTGCTCGACGACGTCGACGCGGCGATCGACCTGGCGCTCGAATGGAAGGACGCCGGCGTCGCCAAGTCGATCGGCGTGGTGGCCAATGCGGTCGACCTGTTGGAGCGCATGATCGAGCGCGGCGTCACGCCCGACGTCCTGACCGACCAGACCAGCGCCCACGACCCGCTCGCCGGATATGTGCCCAACGGCATGACCTTCGAGCAGGCGGTCGCCCTGCGCGACTCCGACCCCGCGCGCTACGAGGCCGAGTCCTTCCGCACGATGAAGGAGCACGTGCGCGCGATGCTGACGCTGCAGGAGCGCGGTGCCGACACCTTCGACTACGGCAACAACCTGCGCGGGCACGCCAAGCAGGCCGGCATGGAGGACGCTTTCGGCTTCGAGGGCTTTGTGCCCAAGTACGTGCGCCCGCTGTTCTGCGAGGGCAAGGGGCCCTTCCGCTGGGTCGCGCTGTCGGGCGACCCGGCCGACATCGCGGTGACCGACGAGATCATCTGCGAGCTCTTCCCGAACGACGCGCCGCTGATGCGCTGGATCCAGATGGCCGGCGAGCGCATCGCCTTCCAGGGGCTCCCCGCACGCATCTGCTGGCTGGGCTACGGCGAGCGCGCGCGCGCCGGCCTGGCGTTCAACGAGGCCGTCGCCTCGGGCCGCATCTCGGCCCCGATCGCGATCGGCCGCGACCACCTCGACTGCGGCTCGGTGGCCTCGCCCAACCGCGAGACCGAGGGCATGCGCGACGGCACCGACGCGGTGGCGGACTGGCCGCTGCTCAACTGCATGCTGAACGTCGCCAGCGGCGCGGGCTGGGTCTCGTTCCACCACGGCGGCGGTGTCGGCATGGGCTACAGCCTGCACGCCGGCCAGGTCACCGTGGCCGATGGCACGGCGGACGCCGCCAAGGCGATCGAGCTGGTGCTGACCAACGACCCCGGCACCGGCGTGATGCGCCACGTCGACGCGGGCTACGACGAGGCGGTCGCCTGCGCGAAGGAGCGCGGCGTCGACATCCCCGGGCTCGGCTAGCCCGGGGAGCGTAGATGGCCCGCGGATTCGCCCGGCTCGATCGAGCCGGGCGACGAGCCAGGGCCAACCTAGGGCCAATCTAGGGATCGATGCGCACCGTTGAAGTCGCCGTGGCGTAGGTCGCGGTGAGCGACGCGTCGAACGTCACGACCGTGAAGTGCAGCGTCTCGGGCGTCGCCACCGGGATGTAGAGCGACGTGGTGTCGAAGATCGCGGTCGAGCTGCCCGTGGCGTCCAAGTGAGTGCTGGCGGGCCGGAAGACGCCAGCCCCGGCGGGGTCGACGCTCAGCTGCGTCCAGCTGTCGAACTGGATCGGGACGTTGACCCCGCCCGGCAGGTCGATCCCCGGCGGGCCGGGAGTGAGCGAGGCGGTGAAGAAGTACTGCTCGCCACCGTGGTTCGGACCGACGTTGATCGCGAAGGAGACCACGCCCCCCGCGGAGCCCGAGATCGCGTCGATGTCGCTGGCGAGGTCGAGGTTGAGCGGGTCGAGCGCCACGTTGAGGTCGCCCGACAGGCCCTCGGTCCAGACCGGGATGACCAGGCGGTCCGAGTAGGCCACGGTCTGGTAGTCGCCGATGAAGCTGTTGAACTGGGTAAAGCAACCCGTGTAGGGCGCCATCGAACCATGGTCCCACCCGGTGTGGTCGGTGACCTGCAGGTCGCGCCAGGTGAGGCCTCCGTCGGAGGAGCGAGCGAAGCGCGTTCCGATCCACGGCTGGGGGGTGACGGTGCGGTGGTCGCTGAGCAGCAGGTTGACGTTGCCCCGCGGGTCGACGGCGAGAGAGGGAAAGAAGTGATCGCCGGGAAGACCGCCGACGGGCATCACCGGAGCCTGCCAGGTCTGGCCTCCGTCGACGCTGCGCGTGACCCTCAGGTCGCCGTTGGCGCCGTTCCAGTCGTGGTAGGCGATGTACAGGTGCCCTGCGTGGGGGCCGGACGTCCAATCCGCCGCGAGCGAGAAGATCGCCTTCACATTGAAGTTGCTGCCCGGGAGCTTGTTCCCCGGGAACGGCGTGAAGGTCGTCACGATCACGTCCGTCCCGAACGTCCCGCCGGGCGGGCGGGTATCGCTCAGGATCTCGCCGGCCGCGTCGTCGCGGTGCATGACCGTCAGCTGACTTCCGGGCCCCCACGCCACGTCGGCTCCGACGCCGCCCGGGCGGTTCGCGTCGTTGACCTTGGCGACCGGTGACCACGTGGCGCCGCCTAGCGGCAGCGTGCGCAGCAGCACCGGAATGTCGGTCGTGCCGGCGGCCAGGCGGCTCCAGACGACCGCGACCGAGCCGTGCAACGGCCCGCCGGAGAAGTCCACGTCGATCTGTGGCTTGTCGTTGAGGTTGCCGTCCTGAGCGATCGCGACGCCCGGGCTCCAGGCGACGCCGTCCGGAGAGTCGAGCCACATCAGGTCGGCGACGCTCCCGGCTGCGGCCGCTAGGCAGATCAGGTGGAAGCGCCCGCTCGGGTCACAGGCGACCAGCGGGTCGATCGACTGGTAGGTACCGAAGGTCCCCGTGAGCCCCGACGTCCAGTTCTGACCCGCGTCGAAGGTCGTCGACCAGCGGACTTGGGAGCAGCCGGCCTCGAAGGTGTGCGAGGCCACGACCCAGTGCTTCGGGTCGTTCGGGTTGACCGCGATCGAGACCTCGTTCTGGTGCCCCGGGACGACCAACTCGATATCGGAGCCCGCCGAGGCGGAGACGACGAGCGGCGCTCCGCGGCTGGGCGGCCGCGGGGTGAAGGCGCCGGGTGCGGTGGCGGTCTGTGGCGGCGCGGCGGGGTCGGCGGGTGCCGCCGCCGGGAGGCGCTGGCTACAGGCCGACGAGAACAGCGAGAGTGCAAGTACGGCAAAGGCACGCCGGTCGGCCGGCGTGGGCAAGGCGAGACGGTCCATCGAGCTCCCCTGAAATCCTGTGGATGGTGAGGGAGAGGCCAGCTCCAGCCTAGCAGAGCGCCTGGGTCCCGCCGGGGAACCCGCGGGGCCCGGTAGCGCTCGGGCTCGGAGCCCCGGGGCTTGGTGCGACAGGGCCCGGCGCGCCAGGCCCGGCGCGACCGCTACGCGGTGGGCACAGGCGCCGCCGTCGCCACACCGCCCTCCTCGCTCGCGCGCTCGTGCCACCGCGTGGTGACGACGTGCACCGCCGGCACCAGCGTCAGCGCCAGCAGCGTCGCACCGCCCACGCCGCCCGCGATCGCGGTCGCAAGCGGCGGCCACAGCCCTCCGCCGGCGGCCAAGAGCGGCAGGAAGCCCGCCACCGTCGTGACCGTGGTCGCCAGCACGTGGCGCGTCGAGCGCACCACGACGTCGACCACCGCCGCCGGGTCGCCCGCGCGGGCGCGCGGGTCGGCGACCAGCGCCGCGAGCACCACGATCGAGTCGTTGATCGCGATGCCGATCAGCCCCATCGTCCCGACGATCGCCATGAAGCCGAAGGGGTGTCCGAAGAAGGCCAGCGAGCCGAGCGACAGCCCGACCGCCAGCACGCCGACGAGCCCGATCAGCGCCGCGCGCCGGAACGACTGGAAGGACAGCACGAGCGTGGCGACCATCAGCACCAGCAGCACGCCGACCGATGCGGCCAGGTTGCCGACCGCTTCGTCGCGCTCGGCCGACTCGCCGCCGAAGGCCAGCGTGATCCCCGCCGGCAGCGCGTCGCGTCGTTCGGCGATCCGCGCGCGGACGGTGTCGAGCGCGTCCTGCGGCAGCGTGCCGGCCGTGAGGAAGCCCTGCACCGTATTGACGCGCCGGCCGTTGCGGTGGGGCAGCGAGCCGAGCTCCGGCGCCAGGGTGAGCTCGCCGAGTGCCGACAGCGGCGTCCAGCCGCCCGCGCCGGCGAGCTCGAGCGAGGCGATCGCGTCGAGCGTCGCGCGCGAGTCGTCCTCGACGCGCACGCGCACCGGGAGCTCCTCGTCGCCTTCGACCACCGAGCCGCCGAGCGCGCCGTCGAGCGCGGCCGCCAGCCGGTCCGCGAGCGCCACCCGGTCGAGCCCCGCCAGGCGCAGATCCTCGTCCGCCGGCGCGAAGCGCAGCTTCGGCCGCTCGGCGCCGAGCGTGGCGCGCGTGTGCACCACGCCCTCGACCGCCGCGAGCTCGGCGCGCAGCTCCTCGCCGAGCTCGCGTAGGAGCTCGACGTCCTCGCCCTCGAGGCGCAGCTCGATCGGCGCCTCGAACGGCGGCCCCTGCTCCAGCTGCTTGACCAGCACCTGTGCGCCCGGAAGCGAGCGGTCGAGCAGGTCCTGCAGCTCGCGCAGGACGGCGGTCGCGCCCTCCTTGTCGTCGAGCTGGATCAGGCCCTGCGCGTAGCGCGCCGAGCCGCGCTCGGCCTCGAGCATGTTGTAGTAGAACTTCGGCGCGCTGCCGCCGACGAACCAGTGCACGTCGGCGACGCGCGGGTGCGCGAGCAGCGCGTCGTAGGCGCGCTCGACGGTCGCGTAGGTGCTGTCGATCGAGGCCAGCTCGCCCAGCCGCAGCTCGACCTGGGCCTGGTCACGGCCGGCGGGCGGGAAGAACTGCTCCTGCAGACCGCTGCCGCCGACGAAGCCGGCGAGCGGCAGTGCGACGCCGGCGGCGACGCCCAGGGCGGGGCGCCGCACGAGCAGCCCGAGCGCTGCGCGCCAGGCGCGCTCGAGGCGCGCGCTGTGGATCCCGCGGTGGAGAAAGCGCGGCCCGCGCTCGGCCGGCGCGAGCCGCTCGAGCCACGCCGTGAGGGCCGGGAGCACCGTCAGCGCGAGCGCGAACGACGAGACGATCGCGAGCACGACCGACAGCGACATCGCGCCGACGAACTCGCCGACCGGGCCGGGCGCGATGACCAGCGGCAGGAAGGCGAGCACCGTGGTCAGGGTCGAGCCCAGGAGCGGCACCGCCAGCGCGCGCACCGCCCGCCCGACGGCCTCGGCCGGGTGGCTCGCCTCCGCCAGTCGGTGGCGCGTCTCGTCGACCATCACGATCGCGTTGTCGATCAGGAGGCCGAGGGCGATGATCAGTCCGGTGACCGACATCTGGTGGATCGGCACGCCGAGCAGTCGCATCCCGGCGAGCACCATCAGCGCGCTGAGCGGGAGCGCGCTCCCCACGAGCAGCGCCGAGCGCCAACCCATCGCGATCAGCAGCACCAGCACGACCAGCGCGGTGCCGAGCCCGAGGTTGGCCAGCAGCTCGCGCAGGCGCTCGTCGGTGTAGCGACTCTGGTCGAAGAGCAGCGCGACCTCGACGTCTCCTTCGAGCTCGGCGGCGAAGGCCTCGACCTCGGCGCGCGCGCGCGCGGCCCCGCGGTCGACGCGCGCGTCGGAGCGGAGCCGCGCCGCCACCGCGACGCCGGGCGAGCCGGAGATCAGCGCCAGCTCGTCGGCTGGGTCGCGGACGCCGCGCTCGACCCGCGCGACGTCGCCCACACGCAGCAGCGCGCCGTCGGCGCCGGCGCGGACCGGCACCGCGGCGATGCGCGCGACCGAGTCGAGCTCGCCGTCGACCTCCAGCAGGAGGTCGCTCTGCGCCGACAGCAGGCGCCCGGCCGCGACCTTGGAGTCCGCCGCCGCGAGCTCGCCGGCGAGCGCCTCGGCCGAGAGCCCCAGCGCGGCGAGGCGTGCGGGATCGATCTCGACGCGGATCTCCTCGGCCGGCGCGCCGAAGACCTCGGCCTCCTCGGTGCCGGGCAGCGCGCGCAGCCGGTCCTCCAGCTCGTCGGCCAGCCGCCCGAGCACCCCGAGCGGCGCGGGGTCGTCGCGCCGCCACGCGAGGCCGGCCAGCATCGTCCAGGCCGTGATCTCCATCCGCTCGAAGGCGGGTGCGAGGGCTCCGGCGGGAAAGGCGAGCGCCGCATCGTCGACGCGGTCGCGCACGCGCGACCAGATCTCGTCGGGCTCGAGCACGTCGTCGCGCAGCTCGATCGACACGACCGAGACGCCCGCGCTCGAGGTCGAGGTGAGCTCCTTCACCTCCTCGACCTCGAACAGCTCCTGCTCGAGCTTCTCGGTCACCAGGCGCTCGACCCGCTCGGCCGTGGCGCCGGGGAAGCGCGTCACGACCAGCGCGTTGCGGCTCGTCAGCTCCGGGTCCTCGCGGCGGGGCAGGACCTCTAGTGCGGAGAAGCCCGCGACGAGGATCAGCGCGAGCACGAGCACGGTCAGGCGGGGTCGGCGGAAGAAGAGGGTCGACATGGCGCGCTACTCCGCGAGGAGCTGGACGGTTTGCTGCGGGGCGACGCGGTGGACGCCCTCGGCCAAGATGTGCTCGCCGGCGGCGAGCGTGCCGCGGACGAGCACGCGGTCGCCGGCGACGTGCAGCACCTCGACGTCGCGGCGCTCGACGCGGCGCAGGTCGCCGCCGCCTGCTGCGAGCGGGGCGAGCGCATAGACGGTCCACAGCCCGCGCTCGCCGCGCAGGAGCGCGCCGACCGGCACGGCCAGGCCGCTCGCGTCGGAGTGCTCGCGCAGCGTGAGCTGCACCGCCTCCCCGGGCGCGGCTGCGCCCGCGGGGAGCGCGATCACCACGCCGGTCGTGCGCGTCGCACCGTCGAGCTCGGGGAGCAGGCTCTGCACGGCGCCGACCAGCGGCCGGCCGCCCGCGGTGAGCGCGAGCTCCGCGCCGATGCGCAGCGTCGCGGCGACGTGCGCAGGCACGCCGACCTTGGCCTCCGGGCGCTCGCTCTCGACCAGCCTGAGCAGCGTCTGGCCGGGCTGCACGAAGGCGCCTTCGTCCAGGTCGCGCCGCGCGACGACGCCGGCAAAGGGCGCGCGCAGGACGCTGTCCTCGAGGTCGAGCGCGAGCGCCACGCGCTCCGCCTCGAGCACCGCGATCGCCGCGCGCTGCGCCGCGAGGACTTCGGCGCGCGTGCCGCGCTCCAGCTCGCGCAGGTCCTCGCGCGCCGCGTCGAGCCGCGCTGCCGTCGCGTCGACGTCGCGCCGCGCGACGTCGCGGTCCTCGCTCGCGATGGCGTCGGTGCGCACCAGCTCCTCGCGGCGCTCCAGGCGCAGGCGCGCCAGGGCCAGCTCGCTCTCGAGCTCGCGCACGCGCGCCCCGGCCGCGGCGATGCGCTCCTCGCGCGGGCCGGCGACGAGCTCCGCCAGGCGGGCCCGCTCGGCGTCGAGGCGCGCATCGATGGCCGCGAGGCGGGCGGCGGGGCGCGCGCCCTCGAGCCGGCCGAGCTCGGCCCCGGCCTCGACCGGGTCGCCCTCGTCCGCCAGGACCGCGGCGAGGCGGCCGGGCACCTCGAAGGCCAGCTCGACCGCGCGCCCGGGCCGGACGATGCCGGAGTAGGTGCGCTCCAGCTCCCAGCCCTCGGTCGCGGGCACGACGTAGCCCGCCGCTGGCAGCGGGCGCGGGCCCGGCGCGCCCGCCTCTGCGCCGACCGAGGTCGAGGCGCCGGGGGAGCCGGCCGCCGGGACCAGCCACACCGCGCCGGCCCCGGCAGCCGGCAGCAGCAGCCAGAGGAGACGTTTCGTCATGAAATGACGGAGCGTCAATTTTGGAGCAAAAGAAGGGCGCTCAGCGGTCAGCGAGGCGGCGGATCTCATCGGGAAAGACCTCGGCGTAGATGCGTTCGAGGGTCGCGGCGTAGTCCCACTCCCCGGCCAGCGGCTTCCAGCCGTAGCCGTCGAGGAGCGCGTTGTAGTTGCGGAAGAGCACGTCCCAGGGCTCGGCGATGCCCATCTTGGTCTCGAGGTCGACGCCGGGGCTGGTGCTGATCAGGTTGGCCCCGTAGGCCATCGACCAGAGCCCGAAGACCACCTGTCCGGCGACGCTCGGGTCTTCGGCGCCGAGGTCCCCCTGGGCCATCGCGTCGCGGGCCAAGCCCAGCACGACGCTCTTGCATCCGTCTTCGCAGCTCTCCAGCCGAGAGAGACGCTTTTCGGGGATTTTGTCGCGCATCGAGGCGGTATCGCAGATGCGCTCGATCGCGAAGTGCTGAGGGTAGAGGCGCACGAAGAGGAAGTCGGCGACGCCGACCGCGGCCATCCGCTCGCGCGCTCGGCCGGGGAAAGTGGCGGCGCGCTCGAACAGGCTGGTGCGGATCTGGGCCGACTCGCACGCGAGCGCGGCGAGCACCTCCTCCTTGCACGAGAAGTGCTGGTAGATGGTGCCCTTGGAGTACTCGGTCGCGCCCGCGATGCGGTCCATCGTGAGCCCGAGGTACCCGCGCTCGACCATCATCCCGCGCGCCACCTCCAGGATGAGGAGCTCGCGGTCGGCGATCTCGCGCTGCTTGCGGGTCAGCGGGGCCATGCTGGGGCTCATTTTCGACGCTTCGTCAAAAAAGGCCAGAGGCGAACCCGGACTTTCCGCTCCGCGGGCGGGGATTCCCGCCCTCCGCCCGGCGCAAGCCGCGGCCCCCGCCCGGATTAGGGCCGGCTACGATGGGGCGTCCCCTCAGCCCAGGAGAAGCCATGCAGCACGGGATCGCTCGCCCGCTCACCCTCGTCACGGCCCTCGCCCTCGCCGGCTCGGCCTCCGCCCAGCTCCAGCTCGACCGACTGACCTCCGACCTGCCGGCCGGATCCAACCTCGGGAGATCGGTCGCGCTTTCGGGCGGCCGCGCCCTGGCCGGCGCGCCCTACGAGGACGGCGAGCGCGGCGCGGCCTACGTCTTCGATGAGCTCGGCTCCGAGTGGCTCGAGACCGCGCGCCTCGCGGCGAGCGACGCGCAGCCCCTGGGGCTCTTCGGGATCGACGTCGCGATCGACGGCGACCGCGCGGTCGTCGGCTCCGGCCAGGACGCCGCCTACGTCTTCGAGCTGCAGGGCACGTCGTGGGTGGAGACCGCGGTGCTCTCGGTGGCCGAACCCGCGGTCTCGTTCGGGGTCGACGTCGACCTCGACGGCGATCGCATCGCCGTCGGCGCGGCCTTCGACGACGACGCCGGCGCGAACGCGGGCGCGGTTTTCGTGTTCGAGCTGCAGGCCGGGAGCTGGGTGCAGACCGCCAAGCTCACCGCCGCCGACGGCCAGCCCGGCGACCAGTTCGGCGGCGCGGTCGCGCTCGCCGGCGACCGGCTGGCGGTCGGCGCCCTCGGCGAGGACGGCGCGGGTGCGTCCTCGGGCGCGGCCTACGTCTTTGACCGCGTCGGCGGCGTGTGGCAGGAGGCGCAGAAGCTGGTGGCCAGCGACGCGGCCGAGAACGCCGGCTTCGGCACCTCGGTCGGGCTCGACGGCGATCGCATCGTGGTCGGCGCGCAGGCTGCGGACCTCGCCGGAGCCACGTCCGGCGCGGCCTACGCGTTCGAGCTCTCGGGTGGCGTGTGGAGCGAGGCGGCGCAGCTGACGCCGGCCGACCTGGCCGCCGGCGACCGCCTCGGCTTCGACGTGGCGCTGGCCGGCGACCTCGCGCTCGTCGGCGCCTACGAGGACGACGACTTCGGCGCCGCCTCGGGCACGGCTTATGTCTTCCAGCGCTCCGGCGGGGCGTGGACGCAGACCTCCAAGCTGGAGGCCTCGGGCCAGAGCGCGGGCGATTGGCTGGGCTTTGCGGTGGCGGCCGACGCCGGGCGCGGCGTGGTCGGCGCTCCGCGCGACGACGTCGTCGTGTCGGGCAACGGCTCGGCGTACGTGTTCGACCTCACCTCGGTCGAGCTCTTCGGCTGCGGCGTCAACCCCGGCGGGTCGCTGCGGCACATCGGCGGGCCGCCCGCGGTCGGTGCGGTTTGGACGCTGGGGGTCGCGAACCCGCTCGGCACGCAGCCGGTGGGCTCGGGGGCCTTCCTGGTTGTTTCGGGCGCCCCGCTGCCGACCTTCCCCTGCGGAGCGCTGCTGCCGGACTGGGGGATGGCGGGGCCGGGAGCGCTCGGCGAGCTCCTGGTCGACCTCTCCAGCCCGAACCCGCTCCTCGTGCTCGGCCCCGAGCTCTGGCTGGGCCCGGGCACCACGGCCGAGTTCGCGCTGGGCTTCCCCGACGTGCCCTCGCTCGCCGGCACCGCGTTCTTCTTCCAGGCGCTGATGCGCGACCCCGACGGCACGCTGGGCGTGACCCTCGGGCTCACCGAGGCGATGCGCGCGACGCTCCTGCCGTGACCCTGGGCTAGTCCTCCGCGTCCGGCGTCGCTTCGGCGGGGTCGGACGCGAGCACGAGCAGCGACTCCAACCCGTCCGCCGGGGCGCCGAGCACCTCGAGCGCCTTCTTCAGCCGAGCGCGCTCCACCCGCGCGCGGGCCGCTTCGAAGCCCAGCGCGCGCACGTCGGCGACGGTCAGCGGCAGGGCGTGGTCCAGCTCGATACCGACCTCCTGGAACGACCGCGCGCCCGGCTCGGCCATCGGCCACGCGCTGAAGGTAACGACCGAGCCGTCGGGGCCCTCGGACCGCTTCACCGCGGCTTCGGCGCCGGCCGTGCGCTCGCCGATCACCGTCGCCCGGCCCGCGTCGCGCAGGATGCGCGCCGCCCACTCGCCGCCGCTGGCGCTGCGTCCGTCCACCAGCGCCACCACGTCGCCCCGGTAGCGCGGGGTGCGCGGGCGGATGACGCGCGCCTTGCCGCCGGAGTTGCCCCAGCGATAGCGCTGCGTACGCGTCACGAGGTTGCCCAGGAACGGGTCCGACGCGGCGACCAGACCGCCGCCGTTGCCCCGCAGGTCGAGGATGAGGCCGGAGGTGTCCTTCAGCTCCGCGAGGGCCGCGCGCAGCATCGTGGTCATCTTGCCGTCCGGGCCCAGCGTCGCGAGCTTGGGGTCGAAGGTCCTGACCCGCAGGTAGCCGACCGAGCCGACGCGGCCGGTCACCAGCCAGCGCTCGCCGAAGTGCTTCTCGGGAGGGGGCAGGTTCGACTCGTCGGGGCGGCGCACGACGTGGTCGGTCTCGCTCCCGTCGGGCCAGCGCAGGCGCAGCGAGAGCGGGCTGCCGAGGGGGCCCGCCGCCAGGATCTCGGCCGTGCCCGCGAGCGGCAGGCCCTGGACCTGCACGATCTCGGGATAGGCGTGGGGATCGGCGGCGAACGCCGGCGGCGGGGCCGGCTCGGTGCCCGCGGGCCACGCGATCGCGAGCGTGCGGCGCTCGACGCGTTTGGTGTCGACGTCGGGATAGGACCACCGGCCCCCGATGGTGTCGATCGAGGGGATGAACGAGACGTGCGGGTCCGGCAGCGCCGCGAAGAGGCGCGCCAGCTCCCAGGCGAACTCGGTCGCGTCCGCCGCCGCGACCGCGCGCGGGCGGTGCTCGGCGCGCTCCGCGTCCCAGTCGACCCCGTAGAGCTCGAAGTACGGGTAGTCGTCGCGGAGTCGCTCCCAGTGGGCGTCGAAGGTCTGCTCAAAGAGCTCCTCGTCGCCGCCGACCGAGGGGACGGGGCGCGCGATCCCGGCCGATCCGGAGAGCGCGAGGCCCGCGACGAGGAGGAGGCGAAGCGGGGCGCTGGTTGAGGTCCTTGCGTTCTTCATCGGGGGTCTCCCGCGGGAGCGGAGCTCCGGCGACGCTGGACCGTAGAGAGCGAGCCGGCGCCCGCCGGGACTCAGGGTTTCGCTCGAAAACGGACGCGACGCTGGAGGCCGCTACTCCTCCCGGCGCTCGAGCTCTGCGCCCACGCGGAAGACCTCGGCCAGGATGAGGATCATCGCGCCGCCGACGAACTCCATCATCGACAGCTCGTACGAGCTGCGGACGCGCAGGCCGCTGATTTCCAGATAGCCCTCGGCGAACGCGCCCATCAGCGGGCCGCCGATCATGCGCAACAGGCCGACCGCCAGGAGGGCGATGCCCATGCGGCGCATGCACCGCATGTTGTCCGGGGCGAAGGGCTCGCCGCGCCGCACGTTGCGCAGGATGCGCCGCACCTGCTGGATGAAGTACATCAGGAACAGGACCGTGACGGCGACCACGCCGACGATGGCCAGCCGCGCGCCCGGGTGGCGGCTGAGCATGAGCAGGTTGCCGCGGGTCTCGACGATGGTCGTCTCCTCGACCCAGGGGTGGTCGCTGCCCAGCTCGAAGCTGGGCTCCTCGATATCGAAGGCGATCGGCAGGCTCACCGAGAGCGGGCTGTCGCCAGCGAGGGGCACCAGGATGCAGACGCCGACGAGCACCACGGCCAGGAACCAGAAAGCCAGGCCCAAGAGCCAGCGCAGCCCCGTGACCAGACGCGAGCGCTGCAGGCCGCTGCGGGCCTGGTTTACCGGGCGCTCGAAGAAGGCGCTCAGGGCCTCGGCTAAGCCGAGCGAATCGGCGTAGCGGTCCTCGGCTTCGCGGGCCATGGCGCGCTCGCAGATGCCGCGCAGCTCGGGCGGCGCATCGGGGCACAGTTCGGAGAGCGGGCGGGGCGGACCCTCCAGTAGGGACTCGAGGATCCGGTGCGCGGTGACCTCCGCGCCCTCCGGTGCGTAGGGCGCCTGTCCGCTGAGGAACTCGTAGAGGATCGCGCCCAAGGCGTAGACGTCGCTGCGCGGCCCCAGGTCCTGGAGCCTGCCCAGGGCCTGCTCCGGCGGCATGTACGAGGGCGTTCCCAGCACGTTGCCTTCCACCGTCAGCAGGTAGGACTCGGGCGTGGCCGACGCCTGCTCGACGCGGTCGGAGCGGATCGAAGGCATGGGGACCCTCGGCGCCTTGGGAGCTTCCTCGCTCCGCTCGGTCGGGCGCTCCTCGCCATCGACCAGCTTGGCGAGCCCCCAGTCCATCACATACACCTCGCCGAACTGCCCGACCATGATGTTCGCGGGCTTCAGGTCGCGGTGCACGACGCCCCGCGAGTGGGCGTAGGCGACGGCCTCGCAGACCCGCACCAGCGTGCGCAGCACGCGCGTCGAGGACCAGCCGTCCTTGCCCTCGCGCGCCAGCTCGAAGACCTCTCCCAGGGTGTGCCCCTGGACGAGGCGCATGGTGAAGAAGAGCTGCCCCGTCTCGTCGAGACCGATCTCATGCACCGGGACGATGCCCGGGTGGTCGAGCTGGCCGGTGATCTGCGCCTCCTCGACGAAGCGTGCGACGCGCGCATCGACGCTGGAGTCCCGGGACGCGGCGCGGGCCGCTTCCACGTCCCCGAGGAACACCTTCATCGCCAGCGGCCGGCGCAGGTCGCGGTCCCAGACGCGGTGGATCGAGCCCATGCCGCCGCGGGCGATCTCGCCCTCCTGGTCGTAGCGCGTCTCGCCGCGCGAGAGCGCGGCCAGGACGTCGACGAGGTTGCGCTCGGCGCGCGGCTCGGGCGTGGGGTCCATGGGTACCGTCTAACGGTAGCTCTGGACCCGCGGCTTCCACGGACTTTCCGGCGCGGATCGGCACCGCGCGCCCGCGCCGCGCCTGCGCGCGTTACCAGCGCGTCGCCGGGCGGCGGCGAGCCTTCTTCTTCTTCTTGCCCTTCGCGGGCTCGGGCTCGGTCGTACCGGCGGCGCGCCACTCCTTGGGCGGCTCGGCACCCTGGATCTCGAAGAGGAAGCGCGATACGTGGCACGGGCTCGGCCGCCCGTACTTCGAGCGCTGGGCCGCGTACGTCATCGTCAGCACGCGCTTGGCGCGCGTGATGCCGACGTACATCAGGCGCCGCTCCTCCTCGACCGTGTCCTCGGTCACCGCGCGCAGGTGGGGGAGCAGCCCCTCCTCGGTGCCGACGAGGAACACGCGGTCGAACTCGAGGCCCTTGGCGGCGTGCAGCGTCATCAGCGTGACCTGGTCGCGCCAGTCGTCGTCGTCGTCCTTCTTGTCGTCGCCCGCCGTCAGCGCCAGCTCGCTGAGGAAGCCGGCGAGGTCGGGGTCGCCGTCGCGGTCGACGTAGTTGCGCGCGAAGTTGAGCACCTCGCCCACCGCCATCCAGCGCTCCTCGCGCTGGCGCGGGTCGGGGTAGGCGCGCTCGACCTCATCCTTGTAGCCGACCGCCTCGATCACGCGCTCGATGAAGGGCACCAGGTTCTTGCCCGGGTCCTCGGCGCCGAGCGTGTGCAGGAGCCGCAGCAGACCCTGCGCGGCCTCGGCCGCCGCCGGCTTGAGCTTGTCGATCTCGTCCGCGCGCTCGAAGGCCTCGGGCACGGAGATCGCGTGCTGCGTCGCGAAGTCGGTCACGCGCTCGATCGAGGCGCGCCCGACGCCGCGTGGCGGCGCGTTGAGGATGCGCAGGAAGGCGGTCTCGTCGTTCGGGTGCACCAACAGGCGCAGGTAGGCGAGGAGGTCGCGCACCTCCTTGCGGTCGAAGAACGACATGCCGCCGACGAGCCGATAGGGGACGGCGCGCGCGCGCAGCTCGGCCTCGAAGGCGCGCGGCTGTGTCGCGGTGCGGAACAGGATCGCGAAGTCGGAGAGCTTGGCCTCCTCCTCGCGCACCAGCGTCTGGATCTCGTGCACGACGAAGTGCGCCTCCTCGTTCTCGTCGCGCAGGTTGTAGGCGCGCACGCGCTCGCCCTTCCCGAGGTGCGAGCGCAGCCGCTTCTCGTGCCGGTCGGCGTTGTGCTTGATGCAGCGGTAGGCGGCGTCGAGGATCTCTTCGGTCGAGCGGTAGTTCGTCTCCAGGCGCACTACGGTGGCGCCGGGGAAGTCCTTGTCGAAGTTCAGGATCTTGGAGACGTCCGCGCCGCGCCAGCCGTAGATCGACTGATCGTCGTCGCCGACGACGCACAGGTTTCTGTGCCCGCCTGCGAGCTGTAGGAGGATCTCGTACTGCGGGCCGTTGGTGTCCTGGTACTCGTCGACCAGCACGTACCGGAAGCGCTCGCGGAAGGCCTCGCGCACGTCGTCGTGCTCGCGGAGGAGCCGCAGGGTCTGCGTCAGGAGGTCGTCGAAGTCCACGACCTTGGCGCGCGCGAGCCGATCCTCGTACCGCCGCCAGGCGCGGGCGACCAGCTCGTCGCGCTCGTCGCCGGGTGTGCTCGCGAGGCCGTCAGGCGTCTCCAGGCGGTTCTTCGCCAGCGAGATGCGCGCGCGCAGCGCCGACGGCTGGATGCTGGTCTCGGCGATCGACAGCTCGCGCAGCGCCGCCTTGCAGGCGCTGAGCTGGTCGGACTCGTCGCAGATCGCGAAGCGCTTCGGCAGGCCGACCCTGGGGCCGTGCTCGCGCAGGGCCAGCAGGCAGAACTTGTGGAAGGTCGAGACGTGCAGCTTCTTCGCGCGCTTCTTGCCCACCAGCGCGCCGACGCGCTCGCGCATCTCGGCCGCCGCCTTGTTGGTGAAGGTCACCGCGAGCACGTTGTCGGGATCCGCGCCCCGCTCGAGGAGCCGGCCGATGCGGTGGGTGATCACGCGCGTCTTGCCCGTGCCGGCGCCGGCGAGTACGAGCACGGGGCCCTCGGTCGTGAGGACGGCCTTCTTCTGGGCCTCGTTCAGCCCGCGACAGAACTTGGATTCGGACGGCATGGCGGGGCGGAGTCTAGCGGGCGCGGACCCGCGGCGGGAGGGCGGGCTCGACCTGGACGCGCGAGCGCCGACCGGGTTGGATGGGGACGGTGAAGAAGCTCATCATCTTCCTTGTCGCGGCCTTCGGCTGTTGCTTCGTCGCGAGCTTGATGGCGCTGATCGGCATCGGCTTCCTCGCCGAGACGCACTACATCCCCGACACCGAGGCCCACCCCGGCAGCGAGCTGCGCGAGGCCGACCAGGCCTGGCTGCGCGAGAACGGCATCGTGCTCGAGGGCGAGACCGTGCTGTGGTTCTACTCGACCGGCTTCGTCTCGATCTCCGAGGACGGCAACCTCTTCACGGAGAACGCGGTCATCTCCTATTGGGAGGAGGAGGGCGAGCTGATCGTCCAGGCCGCCGCCTTCGAGGACATCGCCGAGATCGACCCGGCCTGGTCCGACAGCTGGCTCGAGGACAGCATCTTCACCGTGCGCACCGACGGCGACGAGTGGTTCGAGCTCTACGTCTCGGCCGAGAACGGCAAGGACAAGGACTTCTTCCGCGAGCTGACCCTGCGCTGGCAGACGGCGCGTGCCGCCACGCCCACCTCGGGTCCCCGGTAGGGCTCCGACACCGCGCCCGCGCCGGCGGGTAGAGCAAGGGCCCGCAGAAAAATGCCGGAGAGTCGGTAGACTACGCTTGTAGTCCTGACTACGTCTGTAGTCCTTCAGCCGGAGGAGGCCCGATGAGCGATCTACCCCGCATTTCCGACGCCGAATGGGCGGTTATGGCCACCATTTGGGACCAACACCCCCGCACCGCGGCCGAGGTGGCCGCGGCCCTGGCGGACCGCGCCTGGAGCGTGCGGACCGTCAAGACGCTCCTCGGACGCCTCGTGAAGAAGGGCGTCCTGGGCTTCGAAGTGGACGGCAAGCGCTACCTCTACCGCCCGCGGGTGGAGCGCGATGCCTACGTCCAGGCCGAGAGCCGCAGCTTCCTCGCCCGCCACGGCGGCGCCGCCAGCCCGCTGCTGGCGCACTTCGTGCGCGAGGGCGCGCTGAGCGCCGACGAGCTCGCCGAGCTGCGGCGGCTGCTCGATGAGAAGGAGGCACGCTGATGGGCGCCGCGATCCTGGGCTGGCTGCTGGCGACCTCGTGGCAGGTGGCGGTGCTCGTGCTGGTCGTGCTGGTCGCCCAGCGCCTCTTCGGGCGCTGGCTGACGCCGCGCTGGCGCTACGCGCTGTGGTGCCTGGTCGTGCTGCGGCTGTTCCTGCCTGCGCAGCCGGCGGTGTCGTCGCTCGCGGTGGACTGGGAGCTCTCGGCGCTGCGCTCGCCGGCTTCCGAGCCTGCGTGGCGCGCTCCGCTGCGCGGCGAGCGCGAGGCTCCCGCCGATCCGATCGCCGAAGCGGAGACGGAGGCCGAGGCCGCTCGCGAGCCCGCGGTTCCGCCCCTCCCGAACCCGCGCGCGGCGGCGCGCCGCAACGACCTCGGCGCGGCGCCCGAGCCCGACTTCGAGGTCGGCGCGGAGCCCGCCGCCGCCGCGGCTGCGCGCGCCGACGAGCCGAGCGCCGGTCTCCTCTGGCGCGCTCCGCTCGCCGCGGGCTGGGCGCTGGTCGCGCTGCTGCTGCTCGCGCGCGACCTCCGGCGCGAGCGCGGCTTCCGGCTGCGGCTGCGGCGCGCCGAGCGCGTCGATGATCCGGCGGTGCTAGCGTCGCTCGACGCGTGCCGCCGCAGCATGGGCGTCGCGCGGCGCGTCGAGCTGCTGCGCACCGACCTCGTGTCCTCGCCCGCCGTGTGCGGCTTCGTGCGCCCGCGCATCCTGCTGCCGGCGACGGTCCTGAAGGACTTCCCGGCGAGCGAGCTGCGCCACGTCTTCCTGCACGAGCTCGCGCACCTACGCCGCGGCGACGTGCCCTTCAACGCGCTGTTGCTCGTCGCGCAGCGCCTCTACTGGTTCCACCCGCTGGTCTGGCTGGCCATCGGGCGTCTGCGGGCGGCCCAGGAGGCCACCCGTGATTGGGAGGCCCTGGCGCGCGCCGAGGACTCTGACCCCGTCCCGTACGCGCGGACGCTGCTGCGACTCCTGGAGCAGCGCTCGCTGCGCGCCGACGGCGCCTCGGGGGCGTCCTCGGTCGGCTTTCTGCAGGGCGGCAACGCCATGAAATGGAGGATTCTGATGATTACCCGCTTCCGCTCAGGCACGCGCTCCGGCGCCTTCCTGGGGCTCGTGCTCGTGGCCCTGCTCGGCTGGACCGCCTTCACCACGGCCGCGAGCTCGGCCGCCCCGCAGCCGGCGGTCTCCGAGGCGACGCCGGCGGGCGAGCAGCTCGCCTCGATCCGCGTCGAGCGGCAGCGCCCCGCCGAGGCCTGGCGCGCCGAGATCAAGGAGAAGCTCCAGCAGCGCCTCAACGTCCGCTTCGAGGGCGCGTACCTCAGCGAGACGCTCGAGTTCCTGCGCCAGGTCACGGGCGTGAACTTCATCTTGGGCGAGCGCTACTTCGACGACTGGGGCGATTCCGAGGTCCACCTGCGGGCCGACGACCTCACCGTGGAGCAGACCCTCAACCTCATCACGCGCAAGCTCGAGGAGGTCGGCTGGTGCATCGCCCGCGAGGCGGTCTTCGTCGGGTACGAGGACAAGTTGCCCGCGCGCAAGGACCTCCGCTTCTACGACGTCGAGCCGCTGGTCTTCGTCGATGAGGATGGCTTTGACGACACCGACGACGTCCTCTACCTGACCCAGGAGCTGACCGGCAGCCGCCTGTGGGACGTCGATGGCGCCTCGATCGACATGTGGCGCGGTCTGATGGTCGTGATGCACAACGAGAGCACGCACGCGCGCGTCGAGTCCGCGCTCAGCCGCATGCTGAACCGCGGGCGTCAGCCCGAGGTCGCCGAGCCGGAGTGGAAGGGCCGGCTGCGGGAGGCGCTGCAGCAGCGCATCTCGGTGAGCTTCGACGGAGAGGACGCGGTGTGGGTCGGCGACGCGATGGGCGAGATGACCGGCCTGCCGATCGTCTACCCCGACCGGTTCGCCGGCGAGCACGACATCTCGCTCGAGCTGTCGGACGCGACCCTGGCCCACGCGCTCGAGTGGCTCGCCGAGGCCAGCGAGAAGTCGGTCTTCCTCGTCGACGGGGCCATCGTCTTCGACGAGTGGCCTCCGATCGAGGTCGAGTTCTACGAGGTCGGCGAGCTCTTGGACATCGACCCCGAGGAGGACGACTGGGGCGACTCCGACGGCCTGGAGGACATCATCCGCAGCCACATCGATCCGGAGTCCTGGGACGCGCGCCCGGAGTGCTCGCTCTACTTCTGGCGCGACCTGATGGTCGTCTGCCAGAGCCGGCCCGTGCTCGACGAGATCTCGGGCGTCCTCGACGCGCTGCGGCGGATCTCGGACGGGTGAGACGCGCGCGGGTGCTCTACGGCACGGTGACCTCGAACACCGGCAGGAAGGTGCGGTCGAAGCGCTCGACGAACTCGACCAGCAGCACCTCGGTCTCGCGTTCGACGCGCTTGCGGATCGTCTTTCGATTCCACTGAACCAGCGCGTCGCGCTTGGCGGGCAGCGTCTCCTCGGAGAAGAGCACCCGCGCCCGCTTCACCCGGTCGCCCTTGAGCTTGACGCGCGAGGGCGACCGCGTCGCTTCCAGCCGTCCCGTGCGCTCGTCCGCGCGCTTCTGCACGTAGCGCAGCCGCTCGAAGCGGTCGAGCCGCTCCCAGGCGGTCTTGTTCACGCGCGGCGTGAAGGTCTCTTCGACCCCGTCCTCGGCCGCCAGCACCTCGACCCAGAACGCGCGCCCCTCGCCGGGCCGGGCGTAGGTGCGCACGACGCGCTCGGGCGTGGCGTCGCGCTCGCAGCTCTGCCAGAACGCGAGCCAGTCGACCGCGTCGAGCTGGAAGCTGTGCCCCAGCTCGGGGAACTCGATCAGCTCGGCGTCCGGCGCCTTCCACTTCGCGAGCCGCTCGAAGCACAGCCGCAGGTTGTGCACGAGCACCGGGTCGTCGCCCGAGCCCTGCAGGTCGCGGATCGCGAGCGGGACGACGTTCTCCAGGTAGCGGATGTTGTTCTCGCCGCGGTCGAGCGCGATGCGCGGCCCCCCGATCATCGGCGCGATCCCCGCGAAACGGTCGGGGTGCCGCAGCGCCAGGTCCCAGGCCAGGTGCCCGCCGCGGCTGACGCCGGTGGCGAAGACGCGGTTCTCGTCGACGTTGTAGCGCAGCCGCGCCCAGCGCAGGGCCGACAGCGTGGCCTGGCGCTCGCGCTCGGTGAAGGTGTAGCCGACGTTGGCCCCCGGCTCCGAGGGCGAGACGACCAGCATGCCCATGCGGTCCGCCACCGCCTGCCACGCGCGGTGTCCGCCGGCGCCGCTGCCGGAGGTGTAGTGGAGCTGCAGGAGGAGCGGCGCCGGCTGCGCCGGGTCGTACGTGGGCGGCACGTAGACGAAGATCTCGGTGCGCTCGGTGGCGATCGGCTCGGCACCGGTCCAGAGCTCGACGGTGGTCGACGACTCACCCGGGGGCGGCGGGTCGAAGGTCCCAAAGCTCCGGCACAGCTCCAGCCAGCGCTCCAGCGTCACGTCGTCGCGGGCCGCCAGCTCCCGCGCGGCCCGGCGCCGCTCGGCGGGCGTCGGCAGCAGCACCGCCGCGCGCAGGTCGGCGGCCGGGTCGCCCGCGGCGAGCGGCAGCGCGGGGATCGGCGGGACGGGGGGGGCCGCAGGGGCCGGCAGGACCAGGGCGCCCGCCAGGGCGAGGAGCAGGGAAATCATCACGAAAGGCTAGTGCCGCCGCCCGGGCCGGTGACCGCCTGTTCCCTGCGCACGCGGTTCCCGTTAGCCTCTTAACCTCCTCGCATACGGAGACTTATGGAACAGCCCAACGCCGAGCCGGATCTGACGCCTGACGAGCTGCGCCTGTTGGCACAGCGGGATCCTTCGGCCCTGGGCCGGTTCTTCGACGTCTGGTTCTCGCGCATCTACTCGTTCGTGCGCCGGATGGTGGCCGACGACCACCTGGCGGAGGACCTGACCCAGGACGTCTTCGTCCACATCTACCGCGCCATCGAGAGCTACGACCCCGCCCGCGACATCCGCCCCTGGGTGTTCACGATCGCGACGAACAAGGTGCGTGACTACTGGCGCTCGCGCCGCCACCGCGACTCGCTGCAGGAGACCAGCGCGGACCAGGAGGGGGCGGCCGACTTCATGCCCTCGAAGGCCGAGCAGCCGGACACGCCGCTGCACCGCGAGGAGCGCGACGAGGACGTCCGGAAAGCGATCGACGAGCTGCCCGAGGGCATGCGCCTGGCGCTGGTGCTGCGGGTCTACGAAGAGCTCTCGTTCGAGGAAATCGGCCGCATCCTCGACCGCAATGAAGTGGCGGCGCGCAAGCGCTATTCACGCGCCCTGGAGGCCCTGCGGGGCAGCCTCGCCGCGACCCACCGACTGCACGCCGAGGGGTCCTGATGGGCGGGGCCGACGATCGTCCCCCGGAGCGGGGAAATCAGGACGTCGAGGCCGTGCTGCGGGCCTCCGTGGCCGGAGAGCCGCGTCCGGCCTTCCGGGAGGCCCTCCGGGAGGCCTTTGTGTCGGGCGAGATCGCCGACAAAGCGTCCGAAAGCGCGTCACCGGGGCGGCCCCGGGGCCGTAGCGCGGACGGTTTGATTGAGAAAATCCTCCACGATGTGCCCGGGCCCCCCGAGGCGAGAAGCGAGTTCCGGCAGGACCTCCGCGCTCGCTTCGTGAGCGGGACCTTGCCCACGACCGAACGGGTCGCCTCGGCGCCTGCGCCTTCGGCTGCCCGCGTGCCCGCCCGGCAGCCCCGGCCCTTTCTCCGCCTTGTGGCGGGGGGCCTGGCGGCGGCGGCGGCGATTCTGGTGATCGGCCTCCTGGTGGCCCCCGAAGGCCGGACCTGGGAGGGCCTGGAGCTGCGCGGGGAGGGGCCGGTCGTCGTCGACGGCCGCGAGCTCTCGCCGCGCGACCTCTCGCGGCTGGGCGCCGAGTTCGGTGAGGCGACCCGCTTCGAGTCGCGTGAGAACCTGCTCCGGCTGAGCTGGGGCGACGATCTGGTGCTCCAGATCCAGCCGCGCTCGGAGGTCGAGCTGCTCGCCCAGAGCGAGGGTGGGCTGCGCCTCGGGCTCAGCGAGGGCGAGGTCTTCCTCAAGAGCCGCGCCGGTTACGAAGGCCCGCCGGTGCGGGTCGTCACCGCCGACGCGACGATGCGCATGACCGGCACGGTGGTCGGCGTGATGGCGGTCGACCGCCTGACCTGCGTGTGCGTCGCGCGCGGCGAGGTCGAGGTACTCGACCACCATAACCCCGGCGGCGGCGGCGTTTGCCACCAGGATGCACGCCACGTGGTGTTCTCCGACGGCAGAACCAAGAAAGAGACCTTCGCCGACGAGGACAGCGAGCACGCCCGCGCCCTGCGCGAGTTTGCGGACGTCCCCGGGAAGCTCGGTTTCTAACTACCCTTTGCTTGCCCGGTCGCGGGCGCGGGCGAATGCTCGTAGGGCGAGGCGTAGACCCGCGCGGCGGGTCTGCGACGAACCGTCCAACCCACGCGAAAGAGGTGCTGAGGGTATGAACGCCGCCGAGCTCTTCGTCCGCTGCCTCGAGGCCGAGGGAGTCGACACCATCTTCGGTCTTCCGGGCGAGGAGAACGCCCACTTCATGATGGCGCTCGAGACCTCGCCGTCGATCCGCTTCGTGCTCACGCGCCACGAGCAGGTCGCCGCCTTCATGGCCGACGTGTACGGCCGCCTGACCGGCAAGGCCGGCGTGTGCCTCGGCACGCTGGGGCCGGGCGCGACCAACCTCACGACCGGCGTCGCCGACGCCAACATGGACCGCGCGCCGTGCGTGGTCATCACCGGCCAGGCGGACTCCAAGCGACAGCACAAGGAGAGCCACCAGAACATGGACGTGGTCGGCATGTTCGAGCCGATCACCAAGTGGGCGACGCCGTTGCGCAACCCCGAGAACGTGCCCGAGGTCGTGCGCAAGGCCTTCAAGCTCGCCGAGGCCGAGAAGCCCGGCGCGTGCCACATCGAGCTGGCCGAAGACATCGCCGACCTGCCGGCCGAGGGCACGCCGCTCCTGCCCCAAAAGGTGCGCCGCCCGGTGCCCGACGACAAGGTGATGGACCGCGTGGTCGGGCTCCTGCGCGAGGCCAAGAGCCCGGTGATCCTGGCCGGCAACGGCACGATCCGAAAGCGCGCCAGCGCGCAGCTGCGCCGCTTCTGTGAGGCGACGAACGTCCCGGTGATCAACACCTTCATGGGCAAGGGCTGCGTGTCGCGCGAAGCGCCCTACAGCCTGTTCACCATCGGCCTCCAGGCGCGTGACCACGTCAGCTGCGCGCTCGACGCCGCCGACGTCGTGATCTGCCTCGGCTATGACCTGGTCGAGTACCACCCGCGCCTTTGGAACAGCGATCCGGCGCGGCACCGCGTGGTGCACATCGACTTCCTCCCGGCCGAGGTCGACGAGTTCTATCGCCCCGAGGTCGAGGTGGTCGGCGATCTCGCCCACGCGCTGTGGATGATGAACGAGCGCGTCGAGCGCGAGCCGCTGCGCTTCGACAGCACCCAGGCGGCGCGCGTCCGCGCCGACATGCTGGCCGACTTCGCCGAGTGGAAGGACGACGACGCCGTCGGCGCCATCAAGCCCCAGAAGGCGCTGTGGGACGTGCGCGAGGTGCTTGGCCCCGACGACCTGCTGCTGTCCGACGTCGGCGCGCACAAGATGTGGATCGCGCGCTACTACCAGTGCGATGAGCCCAATACCTGCCTGATTCCCAACGGCTTCTGCTCGATGGGCTTCGCTCTGCCCGGTGCGATGGCGGCCAAGCTCATCCATCCGGAGCGGCGCGTGCTGGCGCTGGCGGGCGACGCGGGCTTCCTGATGAACTCCCAGGACATGGAGACCGCCGCGCGCCTCGGCACCAACATCGTCTGCATGGTGTGGGAGGACAACGCCTACGGACTGATCGCCTGGAAGCAGGAGGGGCACTTCGGGCGCCACACCGAGCTCTCGTTCAGCAACCCCGACTGGGTCAAGCTAGCCGAGGCCTACGGCTGGGCCGGGATGCGCTGCGAGGACTCCACGCGCCTGCAGGACACCCTCGAGAGCGCCTTCGCCGCGGACCGCCCGGCCCTGGTTGTCGTGCCGATCGACTACCGCGAGAACGCTAAGCTCTCCGATCGGCTGGGTCAGATCGCCTGCGCGATCTAGAGTCGCCCACCAGGAGGAGATGCAGATGAGCCCCGACGAGAACCAGCACGAGCCCGCGGCCCAGTCGGTCCGGGACGCGAACGGCGCGATCCCCGCCGACCTGCCGCCGCCCGGCCAGCGCCGGCCGAGCGACTTCTGGCTGAACCGCTTCCGGGTCGACCTCGGCACCGGCGCCGTCGCGTACGAGCGCGTGCGCTGCGAGGACCTCGACGACGCCCTCGGCGGCTGCGCGCGGGGCTTCAAGCTGCTCGACGGCGAGTCGGTCCCCGACGCGTACGCGCCCGAGGCGCCGCTCATCATGAACCTCGGGGTCCTCTCGGGCACCGAGTTCATGACCGGGCTGCGGACGTACTTCCACGCCTTCTCGCCGCTTAAGTCGTCGCGCGCCGGCGCGCCGTCGGCCATGTGGACCGCAGGCAGCGGCAAGTTCGGAACCAAGCTGCGTCACCTGGACGTCGACGAGGTGATCTTCACCGGGCGCGCCGAGGGGCCGGTCTACCTGCACCTCTCGCGCGTCGAGGACGGAGCGGGCGACGGCGCCGGCGTGCGCTTCGAGCTGCGCGACGCGGCCGACCTGCACGGAGTCGAGGTCAACGACAAGATCCAGACCCTCCACGGCCGGTATCCGGACGCCCACTTCGCCGTGATCGGGCCGGCCGGCGAGAACTACGAGCATGTGCGCTTCGCCGCCATCGCGCTCTCGACCGAGAACCAGCTGAAGTCGGGCGACAACAAGCCGCGCTTCTGCGGGCGCGGAGGCATCGGCGGCGTGCTGGGCTCGAAGAACGTCCTGGCGATCGTTGCCGACACCAAGGACGTGCGCGGACCGAAGCCGCCGAAGACGCTCAAGGAGCTCAACCAGGTCGTCGCCCGCGGCGAGGGCAGCCGGCGCTTCCGCGACAAGGCGCGCGGCAACGGCGGCGGCGGCACCTGGGCCAACGTGCAGGCGCTGCACCCGGTGATGGCGATGCCGGAGATGAACTTCCAGCCGACCGGCGACAAGGCGCTCTCGCAGCCGATGTACCGCCCGGCCTACGAGGAGGGCCCGTACGTCGTCAAGGACGAGGCCTGCTACCGCTGCGGCATCCGCTGCCACAAGAACGTCTACGACGAGAACGAGGACGGCAGCGCCGGCCGCTTCCGCGCGAAGCTCGACTACGAGCCGCTCAACCTCCTCTCGTCGAACCTCGGCATCTTCGACCAGGAGCAGTGCTGCGAGCTGGTCGAGCTCGGCGATCAGCTCGGCATGGACTCGATCTCGCTGGGCACCACGCTCGCCTACGCGATGGAGTACAACAAGCGCCACCCCGAGGCGCCGGTCGCGGGCGGTCTCGCATTCGGCGACTACGAGGGCGCCATGCGCGTGGTCCGCGAGATCGGCGAGGGACGTCTGGCGCAGGTGGGGCAGGGCACGAAGAGGCTCTCCGAAGAGACCGGCGAGACCGGCTTCGCGATGCACTGCAAGGGCATGGAGTTCCCGGCGTATCTGCCCCAGACCAACCCCGGCTACCCGTGGGCGCTGGCGGGCGGGCACATGTCGATGCGCACGTACCTGCTCTTGGTCTTCGAGCGCGAGACCGACCTCGACTACTGGGTCGAGGCGATCACCGAGCGCGGCCCGATGATCATGCGCGACGACGTGATCGGCATCTGCAAGTTCGCCGGCATGACGGACGAGCACATGGCCGAGGCGATCGGCACGATGACCGGGCTGGCGATCGACGCCGACGACCTGCGGGCGATCGTGCGCCGCACGTACCTGCGCGGCTACCGCCTCGAGCAGACCCAGGGCTTCGGGCGCGAGGACTACGTCATGCCGTCCGAGATCCACGCCGAGAACCCGGCGATCGAGCTCCCGTACTTCAACACCGAGGAGTTCTTCGCGCAGCTCGCCGAGCGCGTCTGCGGCCGCTTCGACGAGCTGCTCGAGGCCGAGGCCTTCTAGTTTTTCCAAGGAGAGCGCCAACGGAGGGGCGCGGGTCTGCATCTCCCCTGCGCCATGCAGTCCAAAGACACCGTTCAGCACCTCCTGGCCCACTCCGAATGGCTGACCGAGCTGGCGCGCCGCCTGGTGCGCGATCCGGGCGCGGCCGACGACGCCGTTCAAGAGACCTGGCTCGCGGCCCTGCGCGACCCCGCGCGGGCGGCCGCCCCGGGCGCCGACGCGCGGACCCAGCGCGGCTGGCTGGCGCGCGTCCTGCGCAACGCGGCGGGGCAGCGCGGGCGCTCCGAAGCCAGCCGTGCCCGGCGCGAGGCGGCCGTCGGCGAGCCGCACGCGCAGGGCTTCGAGCGGCCGCCGGACCGGGTGGCGGAGCGGCTGGAGGCCCAGCGCCTGCTGGTCGAGGCGCTGGCGGAGCTCGACGGGCCGCTGCGCGATGCGGTCGTGGGCCGCTACTTCGACGGGCGCTCGGCGACCGACCTCGGGCGGGCGAGCGGGGTCTCGGCGAGCACCGTGCGCTGGCGCCTGGCGCGCGCGCTCGAGGCGCTGCGCGAGCGCCTCGACGAGCGCTTCGAAGGCGACCGGTCCGCCTGGGGGCTCGCGCTGATCCCGCTGCTGCGCGAGCCGCACCCGGCGCCGCCGGCCGGCCCGCTGCCAGAGGCGCTGCGCAGGCTGGCCCTGGTCGGGCTGCCGGTCGCCACCTGCGGCGTCGCGGTCGTGCTCGTCGCGGGGACCTTTGGGACGGCGGGGCGCGGCGTTGCTCCGCTCGCCGGCGTCGAGCGGATCGGCACCGAGCCTCCCGCCGAGCCGACGCTCGCCGCGCGCTCGGAAGCGCCGCCGGCGCGCGAGCTCGCGGCGCAGCCGGACGCGCCCGCGGCCGCAGGCGCGCCGGCGACCGGTGCCGCGTCTTCGCCTCCGCGCGCAGCCGCCACGCTGCGCGGCCGCGTGGTTGTCGGAGCGGGCGGGCCGCCCGCCACGGGGGGCGACCTGCGCTTCCACGTGCTGCGATCCGAGGCACCGCTCGAGGGGCGTAGCCCGGCGGACTGGCTGGACGATGGGCCGGGGGGAGCCACGCCGTGGCGTGCGGTCGAGGTCGGCATCGGCGGCGAGGGCCGGTTCGAGGCCGAGCTCCCCGCCGGCTGGCTGCACTCGGTCGAGATCGAGCCGCGGCGGGGGCCGCTCCCCGACGTGCAGCGGCTGCTCTCCGCCGAGGGCGTGGTCGAGCAGGCCGACTACCTCGCCACCGAGCTCGCCGGCGACGACGTTCCGCGGACGGACGGCGACCCGCTCGTCCTCGTCGCCGACCCGGGCGTGACGGCCAGCGGCGT
The DNA here is from genome assembly GCA_039029355.1 of Planctomycetota bacterium. Taxonomy (GTDB): domain Bacteria; phylum Planctomycetota; class UBA1135; order UBA1135; genus JBCCGI01. The sequence continues at coordinate 76,696 of JBCCGI010000021.1, read as the reverse complement.
GGTGGTCGACGTCCAGACCGGCGCTCCGCTCGCGGATGCGATCGTGCTCGCGCCGATCATCCACGAGAGGTACGTCGCCCGAACCGATGCCGCCGGGCGCTTCGTCGTGGGCGGCATCGACCCGCTCCGCGCCGAGCGCCGGTACGAGTCGTGGAGCCTCGAAGCGTTCCGCCCCGGGACCCACTGGCGCGCGGTCGCGGTCTTCCCCGACACGCCGCGCGACGAGCCGCTGAGCGGCGTGGTGCTGCGCCTGGCGGCCGGTGTCCGTCTGGCGGGCCGCGTCGTCGACCGTGCGGGCGAGCCGATCTACGGCGCGGTCCTGCACGCGCGTCCGCTCGCGGACGACGTCGTGTCCGACATCGCGGTCACGCGGTCCGGGCGCGACGGCGCGTTCCGCTTCGAGCCCGTGCGGCCGGCCGCCGAGGTGGAGCTCGAGGTCGTCCCGCACGGGAGCGGCGACGCGGCCTACGCGCGGGCGCGGCTGCTCGTGGACGGCGGCGAAGACCGCGACGACCTGGTGCTGGTGCTCGATCGCGCCGTCGAGCTGACCTTCGCCGCGAGCTACCCGGACGGCGCGCGTCCCGAAGGACGCGCGGTGCGGGCCTTCGTGCGCTCGCGCTCGAAGGCGGGCGCGAGCTGGACCTCCGACCTGCGCGTCGCCGCGGGAGCCGCCTACGACTACCTCGTGCTGGCCGCTCCGCCCGACGGTGCGGCCAGCGCGGGGATCGAGGCGCGCGCCTATGGAGCGCGCGGGTTGGTCGACCTCTCGCTCGACGTCGGCGCGCGCCGGGAGGTCCAGGTCGAGCTCCTCCCGACCGACCGCGGCGCCGAGCTGGAGCCGCGCCGCGGGGTGTCCACCTCCATGATCAACGCGTCGAAGTTCTGCCGCGTGGGCTACGAGCTGCGGGTTGTCGATGCGGCCACCGGCGAGCCGCTGCCGGCGGGGCAGCGGATGCAGCTGGCTGTCTTCGGCATGCACAGCCGCGGCGGCCCGACCGGCGGATGCCCGCTGGCCGAAGGGGGGCTCAAGCACCTCTACCTGTCGCCGGGGCGCTGCTACGCGCGGGTGAGCAGCCCGGGCTATCTCCCCGTCGTGCGGCTCTTCGACACGCCGGCGCAGGGCGTGCAGTCGCTCACGATCGAGCTCTCGCCCGCGCCGTAGCCCTCAGTCGGCGTCGGGCACCAGCCCCTGCCCGCGCAGCGCGCGCGCGCCCTCGGGCGAGCGCAGCAGCTCGGCGAGCGCGCGCACCGCCGGGCGCTCGCGGCGCTCGTCGCGCGCGACCACGTCGAAGCGCTCCTCCTGCACGAAGACGAACGCGAGCCCGTTCTGCGCCGCGAGCGAGTCGAGCGTGAAGCCCCAGTCCGCGCGCTCCTGGGCGACGGCGGCGGCGACGGCGTGGTGGCTCCGGGCCTGGAGGTGGTAGCCGTCGGGCTCCTCGCCCCGGGTCGCGCCGAGGAACCGGTCGAGCAGCACGCGCGTGCCGCTGCCCGGGTTGCGGTTGACCATGCGGACCCCGGGCAGCGCAACGGCCGCGCGCAGCTCGTCCAGCGCGCGGCCCTCGAAGCGCTCGTCGCCCGGCCGGAAGACGAGGCCCTGACGGCGGCCGTAGCCCCCGAGCACCGCGACCCCAGCCGGCAGCAACGGGAGGTTGTACACGCCGCTCTCCTCGTCGAGCAGGTGCGTGCCCGCCACGTCGCCCTCGCCGCGCGCCAGCGCGTCGAGCCCGCCGCGCGAGCCGACCGGGATCATCTTGGTGCGCAGCCCGCCCGCGCCGAGGAGGGAGAGCAGCCGGTCGAGCCCGACGCAGTGCGAGCCGATCGCGATGAGGTCGGCGGAGCGCACCTCGGCTCCGAGCGGGCGCACGTGGACCCTGGCTCCGGCGGGCACGTATTCCTCGTGGCGCCCGATGTGCAGGAAGCCGTCGGCGCGCGAGAAGGTGCGCACGCTGCCCGAGCCGCTGCCCAGCGGGTACGCGGCGAGGCCCGCGGCGCCCGGCACGAGGTCGACCAGGCAGTACTCGGTGCGCCCCGGGGCCGACGGGATGCGGACCGGGGCGACGGCCTCGACCAGCCCGCGCCGATCCGCGCGCCGCCCCGCGAGCCGCCGCACCAGCGGCGCGACGAACTCGTGGAAGGTGAAGATCGCCGAGGTGGGGAAGCCCGGCAGGATCGCGATCGGCCGGCCGGCGACGACCGCCAGGCACAGCGGCTTGCCCGGCTTGAGCGCGACGCCGTGCACGAGGATCCCCGGCGAGTCGTCGAGCTCCGCCGCGAGCCGCTCGACGACGCGCGCGTTCAGGTCGCCGGCGCCCTTCGACGTGCCGCCCGACAAGAGGATCACGTCGGCGGCCTCGTCTCCGACGAGTGCGGCGCGCAGCGCCTCGGTCAGGCGCTCCTCGTCGTCGGGCAGGATGCCGAGGTGCCGCGCCTCGCCGCCGAGCTCCGTCGCGGCGTCGCACAGGATGCGTCCGTTGGAGTCGTGGATCTCGCCGACTTCGAGCGGCGCCCCGGGCGGACGCACCTCGTCGCCGGTGGAGAGCACCGCCACGCGGGGCCGGCGGACGAGGTCCACCTCGGCCACCCCGACCGCGGCCAGCAGCCCGGTCTCGCGCGAGCTGAGCTCGGCACCAGCCGCCAGCACGACCTCGCCGCGGGCGAGGTCGGTGCCGGCCCCCGACACGTTCTCGCCCGGCGCGACCGGCCGGAACACCGCCAGCGCGCCGCCGGCCTCGGGGGCGGTGTCCTCGACCATCACCACGGCGTCGGCGCCGCGCGGGAGCACGGCTCCGGTCGCGATCGGCACCGCGCCGCCGGGCTCGGCCGCCGCGGCCTGGCGCGGCTTGCCGGCCGCGAGCTGCACCGACGACGGGGCGAGGTGCACCGGCTCTAGCTCGGTGGCACCGAAGGAGTCGGCGGCGCGCACGGCGAAGCCGTCGACGTTGCTGCGGTCGAAGCCCGGGACGTCGCGCGGGGCGTGCACGTCGCGCGCGAGCACGCGGCCGTGCGCGGCCGCGAGCGGCACGGTCTCGAGCGCCGGCGTCAGGTGCGCCGTCGCCTCGTCGAAGCGCCGGCGCGCCTCGTCCTCGTTGATGACCTCGAGGAACTGCCGCTGCTTCAACGCCGCACCCGGTCGTAGAGGTGCACCTCGACGCGCTCGCCCTCGGCGTGGCCCTCGGAGTCGGCGGGGATCAGCACGAAGCCGTCGGCGCGTGTCGTGGATGACAGGATGGACGCACCGGAGACCGCCAGCGGCTCGACGCGTCCGTCGTTTACACGGACGCGCACGTAGTCGAGCCGCCCGACGCGCGAGGCGATGCGGCGCGCGAGCGGCAGGGTGTCGCGCTCGTACGGCCAGTCGCGGTCGCGCCCGCCGAGCGCGCGCACCAGCGGACCGCCGAAGAAGTCGTAGGCGCACAGGCACGACACCGGGTTGCCCGGCAGGAGCACCACGCGCACCGCGCCGATGCGTCCCAGCCCCGTCGGCGACGAGGGGCGCATGGCGATGCCGTGCACGTCGAGCGAGCCGAGCTCGGCCACGAGCGTCGGCAGGTGATCCTCGGCGCCGACCGACGTGCCTCCCGCGGCCAGCAGGACGTCTACGTCGGAGGTCTGCATCGCGGCGCGGATCGCTTCGCGGTCGTCCGCGAGCCGCTGCGCGTCGGCCACGACGCCGCCGTCGCGCTCGACGAGGCCGCGCAGCATGGGGGTGTTGCTGTCGACGATGGCGCCCTCGCGCGGCGCCTCGCCCGGCGGCAGCAGCTCGTCGCCGGTGACCAGGATGCGCACGCGCGGCCGGCGGCGTACCGGGGCGTCGCCGAAGCCGATGCTCGCCAGCAGCCCAACGTCCTGCGGACGCAGGCGGCGTCCGGCGCGGAGCACGGTGCTTTCGCGCTCGACGTCCTCGCCCACGCGACCGACGTTCTTCGCCGCGGGGATCGGGGCGCGGACGAGCACCGCTCCGTCCTCGACCGATGCGTCCTCGGCCATCAGCACCGCGTCGGCGCCCTCGGGGACGCGCGCGCCGGTCATGATGCGGCACGCCTCGCCCGGTGCGATCGGCGGCGGACTCGCGTCGCCCGGCAACACCTCGCCGACGACCCGCAGGCGCACCGGGTCGTACAGGCTCGCGCCGAACGTGTCGGCAGCGACGACCGCGTAGCCGTCCATCGCGCTGCGGCGGAAGGGCGGGACGTCGACCGCGCTGACGGCGGGCTCGGCCAGCACGCGGCCGGCGGCGCGCTCCAGCGGTGCGCGCTCGGCGCCGAGGTCGGGCAGCTCCCGGAGCGCCGCCGCGCGCGCCTCCTCGACCGTGGCGCGGGTGCGGAAGCCGCGCATGCGCACGTCCTGGGGGGCGCCCTCCGGAGCGCCGCCCTCGGCCGCTCCGAGCAGCTCGAGCACGTCGCCCGCTGCCAGCTCGACCTCCTTCAGGCCCGTGCGGCTCAGCTCGGCGCCGTTGCGGAAGAGCAGCAGATAGGGGTAGAGCTCCCCGCGCTCGTTGAGCACGCGGGGCTCGAGGCCGGGGTGCCGCTCGAACAGGTGCGCCAGGGCCGCGCCGACGGTCACGCCGGAGAGCTCCAGCTCGGCCTCGTCGCGCGAGTAGCGCCGCAGGACGGCCGGGATGTGAAATCTGACGCTCACGGAGGGGGCAGAGATTACCAGGACCGGCGCGCCTCTCCTCCGTCACATCGGCCTGCCCGTGGACGTAGACTCACGCGACCGCGATTCGCCCAGGCCCGAGACCCTAGCCCAGGTCGGCTCACCCCGATGTTCTCCTTCCTCTCCCGCTATGCGCGGTGGCTGCACACCTCGTGGCCCGCCGGCGTCGTCGAGAAGCTCCCCGAGGTGCGCGAGGACGGGACGACCAACGTCACCGGGCTCTACATCGCGGGCGACCTGACGGGGATCCCGCTGCTGAAGTTCGCGGCCGACCGCGGGACGCGGGTGGTGCGCGCGATCGCGGCCGACCCCGCGCTCCCGAGGCTGCGGGGGGAAGCGGCGCCCGACGGCCGGCACGTGTACGACGTCGTGATCGTCGGCGGCGGCGTGTCGGGGATGGCCGCCGCGCTCGAGGCGAAGGAGCAGGGGCTCGACTTCGTGCTGCTCGAGGCGGCCGAGCCCTTCTCGACGATCGCGAACTTCCCGAAGGGCAAGCCGATCTTCACCTACCCGACCGAGATGACGCCCGAGGGCGGGCTGCAGCCCACGGCGCCGGTCAAGGAGGAGCTCCTGGCGGAGCTCAAGGCGCAGAGCCTGGAGCGCGGCATCGAACCGCTGGCGGCGCGCGCGGAGAGCGTCAAGCGCCGCGGCAAGCTGCTCGAAGTCGTCGTGCCCGCGGGCGACGACCTGCTCGCGCGGCGTGTGGTCGTCGCGATCGGCCGCTCGGGCAACTTCCGCAAGCTCGGCGTGCCCGGGGAGGACCTCGACAAGGTCTACAACCGGCTCCACGACCCGAAGGACTTCTGCGGGCAGGACGCCCTGGTCGTCGGCGGCGGCGACAGCGCGCTGGAGACCGCGATCGCCCTCGCCCAGTGCGGGGCGCGCGTGACGATCTCGTACCGCAAGCCCGACTTCTCGCGCCCCAAGCCCGACAACGTGGAACGCCTGCAGGCGCTGCAGCGCGACCCGCGCGCCGACGTGGCGATCGAGGAGCCGAGCTCCGAGCGCGTGACCACCGCCACCGGCCCGTTCCTGGGCGAGAGCGAGGAGCCCGGCAGCATCCGCCTGGCGATGGCGACGAAGGTCCGCGCGATCACCGATGACCAGGTCGTCCTGGCCGACGCCGACGGCAAGGACGAGACGCTGCCGAACAGCGCCGTGTTCTCGATGATCGGGCGCGAGCCCCCGCTCGACTTCTTCCGCCGCTCGGGCGTCAAGCTGCGCGGCGAGACCAAGGGCTTCGAGTGGGTCGGCGTCATCGGGTTCTTCGTGGCGATGTTCCTGCTCTACGACTGGAAGAACCACGGCTTCCTGTGCCAGCTGCTGTTCGACAAGTCGTCGCCAGGCACCTTCCCGAACAACGCGCCGTCGCTCATCGCCTCGCTCGGGGCGTGGTGGGAGGCGCAGGTGGCGGACCGCTCGACGCTGGTCGGGACCGTCGCGGTGTCGATGAAGGGGACCAGCTTCTACTACACGCTGCTCTACACGCTCTGCGTCGGCATCTTCGGCTACCGCCGCGTGAAGCGGCGGCGTACGCCCTACGTCACGCTGCAGACCGCGTCGCTGTTCCTGATCCAGCTGCTGCCGCTGTTCCTGCTGCCCGAGGTCCTGCTCCCGTGGCTGGGCTACAACGGTGCCTTCGACGCGGGAGTGGGCGCGACGGTGGCGGATGCCCTCTTCGAGCGCTACATCCCGCTCGACGCCTACCTCGCGGCCGACTGGCCGGACTGGGGCCATCCGCGAGCGTACTGGCGCGCCTACGGCTTCATCCTCGCCTGGCCGCTGAGCGTCTACAACGTGTTCACCGATCAGCCGGTGTGGGCCTGGCTCTGCATCTCGCTCGTGCAGACCTTCGTGCTGATTCCGCTGCTCGTATGGCGCTTTGGCAAGGGCGCGTACTGCGGCTGGATCTGCTCGTGCGGCGGCCTGGCCGAGACGATGGGCGACACGCAGCGGCACAAGATGTTCCACGGGCCGAAGTGGAACCGCGTGAACCTGCTGGGGCAGGTGCTGCTGGGGCTCGCCTTCGTGCTGTTCCTCGTGCGTGTCGTGGGCTGGCTGACGCCGGGCTCCTTCGCCGACCGGATCTTCCCGGTGCTGCTGGAGGGCAAGAACGCCGACGGCATGACCGTCAACCCGCTCTCCTGGAAGTGGACCGTCGACGTGGGGCTGGCGGGGATCCTGAGCGTCGGGCTCTACTTCAAGTTCTCCGGGCGCCTGTGGTGCCGCTTCGCGTGTCCACTGGCGGCGCTGATGCACGTGTACGCGCGCTTCAGCCGCTTCCGCATCTTTGCGGACAAGAAGAAGTGCATCTCGTGCAACCTGTGCACCTCGGTGTGCCACCAGGGCATCGACATCATGAACTTCGCCAACAAGGGCCTCCCGATGGAGGACCCCGAGTGCGTGCGCTGCAGCGCCTGCGTGCAGAACTGCCCGACCGGGACGCTGGAGTTCGGGCAGATCGACCGCGCGAGCGGTCAGGAGCTGGGCCGCGACCGCATTCCGGCGTCGCGCGTGCACATGGCGGAGCGCTCGTGACGGCGGCGGCGCTGCTCGCGGGGCTGCTCGCGCTTGGATCGACCGCGGACGAGCTCGCGCTGGTCTCCGCCGGCGAGCCGCGGCACGTCGAGTCGCGCGGCGAGCCGTGGAAGAGCGAGGACGGGGCGCTCGTCGGCGCGGGAGAGGGCAACGAGCTCGACTCCACGCGTGCCCTCGGCGCGGGCGACTTCCTGGTGCGGGCGGTGCTCTCGATCGACGAGCCCGACGGGACCGCGGCGTCGCTGGTGCTCGGGTGGAACAACCACTTCGGCTTCGACGGCCGCGGCCGCACGTACTACGTCAACGGCCCCTGGTTCGGCGGGCGCGTGCAGACGCTGGGCAACGCGACCGGAGAGGTCGTCGCGGGCGAGGAGCTGGTGCTCGAGGTCGAGCGCACGGGCGGACGCGTGACGTTCCGCGCGGGCGGGCGCGAGGTGCACGCGCTCGACGCCGCGGGCCCCGTGGGCCCGGTCGGGCTCAGCCCGTGGCGCGCGACGCTGCGCGTGCGCGAGCTGAGCGTGCGCGGCGCCGTGACCGACCTACCGGAGCTGCCCGAGCTCGTCGACGTGTTCACTTCCGGCGAGGGCTACCCGTCGTTCCGCATCCCGGCCCTGGCCGTGGCGCGGGACGGCGCGCTGCTCGCCTTCGCAGAGGGGCGCGAGCGGGCGAGCGACCACGCCGAGAACGATCTGGTGCTGCGACGCAGCGCGGATAGCGGGCGGACCTGGGGCGAGCTCCAGGTGGTGGCCGAGGATGGCGCCAACTGCCTCAACAACCCCTGCCCGGTCGTGGACCGCGAGAGCGGCCGCATCCTGCTCGCCTACCAGCGCTTTCCCGAGGGCATCCACGAGCGCGAGGTCGTCCCGGGCTACGACGGCGACGCGGTCTGCCGCTCGTTGCTCGTGCACAGCGACGACGGCGGACGTACCTGGTCGACGCCACGCGACGTCACGCGCCAGGTCAAGCGTCCCGCGCGCGTGACCAGCATCGCCAGCGGCCCCGGCGCCGGCGTCCAGCTGCGCGAGGGGCCGCACGCGGGCCGGCTCGTGCTGCCCTTCAACGAGGGGCCGTTCGGCGCGTGGCGCGTTTACGCCGCGTGGAGCGACGACGGCGGCGAGAGCTGGAGCTATGGCGAGCCCGCGCCCGCGGGCTCGCCCGGCCACGGCAACGAGGTCCAGGTCGCCGAGCTGCCCGGCGGCCGGCTGCTGCTCAACTCGCGTAGCCACGGCGGCGCGAAGTGCCGCAAGGTCGCGGTCAGCGAAGACGGCGGCGCCACGTGGAGCCCGCTGGTCGACGAGCCCAAGCTGCCCGAGCCGCAATGCCAGGCCAGCCTGCTGCGCGCCGGCGAGCGGCTGCTCTTCCTCAACCCCGCCTCGCGCACCGGACGCTTCGGCGGGCGGCTGCGGCGCAGCGACGACTGGGGTGCGACGTGGACCGACGGGCTCCTGCTCTACCCCGGCTCGTTCGCCTACTCGTGCCTGGCCGAGCTCGAAGGCGGGCGCGTCGCCTGCCTGTTCGAGCGGGACGGGTACGCGCGCATCTCGCTCGCGCTCGTAGAGCCCGGCGCTCTTTAGGGCGCGAGGATCCCCAGCTCGACCAGCTGCTCGCGCGTCAGCTCCGCTACCACCGCGTTGCCCTCGGCGTTCAGGTGCGTGTCGATGACCGAGTTGCGATAGCGCTTCTGGTCCTCCTCGCTGAGCGCCGTGAAGATGCACGGCACCTGGTTGGCCTCGCACCAGGCGCTCAGCTCGGGGATCTCCGGCGTCGTGTGGTCGTTGATGACCAGCCGCGCCCCGAGGGCCTCGGCCGTGCGCTTGATGTCGTCCAGCGCCGCGGCGCAGCGCGGCCAGCCGTCCGGGTAATAGGAGTAGGGCGGGAACTGCCAGCGATCCTCGGTGGTCACCTGATCGAGCTCCGACCGGAAGCGCACGATCGACTTGAGAGCCCAGAAAAAGCGCAGGAAGCGCGATTCCTGCCAGCCGAGCTCACCCGCGCCGCCCGTGGGGCTCGTGAGCTCCTCGATCTGGTCGTAGGTCGGGTGGAGGTCGTTGAAGATGAACGTGAGGACGATGAGCTCGGGCGCCAGCTCGGGCCCCCAGGCGCGGAGCAGCGAGGCCTCCTGCACCGTGTCGAACATCAGGTGTCCGGCGTTCAGGCAGTTGAGCGCGCGTCCGTCGGACGCCGACGAGCCGCGCTCGAGGCGCCGGATCCAGGAGTCCTCGTCGTCTACGCCCCACGCGACGGTGACCGAGTCGCCGAGGAAGAGCGCTCGCAGGCCCTCGCGCCCGGCGTCGCCGGTCTCGGCGCCGACGCGCAGGCCGTGGGCGTCGGTGCGGTAATCGAAGGTCTTGAGCTCCAGGTCGACGTGCGGCTTGTTCTGGAAGATGCGACCGGCGGGGGACACCTCCTCCTGGGGCGCCATCGCGATGGCCTCGGTCAGGTAGCGCTGCACGTCGCGGTAGTAGTTCACGCCGTAGACGTCGAGGCTGCGTGCGGCCAGCTCGGCGGCTACGGCGGCCAAGGCGACCGCCGTGAGCAGGGCGAGGAGTCGTAGGGCGATCCGCTTCAAGCCGAGCAGTCTAGCGCGCGGGGTTTCCCGCGGCTTGTGTCTCCGGGAATCCCGGCGCGTCGCCGGGTGCGCGCGCCGCAGCGCCGGAGGTGAGATCCGCAAGGGGAAGTCCTAAGGGGTCCAAGCTTGGGCTTGTGACCACAACGTGCGGCGCGCGCGCGGCCTCCCGGCCGCCAACGCGCGTCGCCGCCGCCCCACTCTGTGGACGCTCCCTGTGTGCGGATCCGCGCGTCGATTCGACCCTCGATTCGCATTGGGCGCGGCGGGCGCCGCGGACGAAGCACTGCGGGTTAGGCCCCCGAGCTCACCCCATGTCCCCCCTCCACGAGAGTCGCCTCCTCCACTTCCTGTTCGTCTTCTGGCTCGTGCTGCTCGCGGCCGGCTTCTCGTACGTCGTCGACTACGAGTTCCAACCGGCCGAGCTGCGTGAGCCTCCGCCCGACCTGCCGGCCGAGTACCCGCGCGCCGCGGACGAGGAGCTCCACCTGCTTCTGCTCTTCGCGCACCCCAAGTGCCCCTGCACGCGGGCGACGGTCGAGGAGCTCAATCGGCTGATGACGGCGTGCGTCGAGCGTGTCGAAGCGCGGGTGCACTTCTTCCGGCCGCGCGACGCGGCGGACGGCTGGGAGCACACCGACCTCTTCCGCGCCGCCGAGTCGATCCCCGGCGTGACGGCCTTGGTCGATCCCGGCGGCGAGATCGCACAGCGGTTCGGAGCCTCGACGTCCGGGGAGGTCTACCTCTACTCACCCGCTGGCGAGCTGCGGTTTCGCGGCGGCATCACCGCGTCCCGCGGCCACGCCGGCGACAACGTCGGCCGTCACACGATCGTCGAGCTGGTGCGCGGTGGCGTCGCGGAGCGCGACGAGACGCCGGTTTTCGGCTGCCGTCTCCTCGACGACTGCGGGGGAGCGTAAGGCATGCGCACCATGGCCGACGGACTGCACGCGGTCCACCTGCGCCGTGAGGAGCTGCTAGGCGCCCACGCCTTCGCCATCCACCGCCGCACCGACCGCCTGTTCGCGGGGCTGCTCGCGTTCCAGTGGGCGGCCGGCATCCTCGCCGCGCTGGTGATCTCGCCGCACACGTGGATCGGCGCCGCCAGCCAGACGCACCTGCACGTCTACGCCGCCGTGCTCCTCGGGGCGCTGATCTCGGGGCCGCCGATCGCGCTCGCGATCTTCTGCCCGGGGCGGACGCTGACGCGGCACTCGATCGCGCTCGGGCAGGCGGCGACCTCGGCGCTCCTGATCCACCTGAGCGGCGGCCGGATCGAGACGCACTTCCACGTCTTCGGCTCGCTCGCGTTCCTGGCCTTCTACCGCGACTGGCGCGTGATCATGACCGCCACCGCGGTCGTGGCCGCCGACCACCTGCTGCGCGGCGTGTTCTGGCCGCAGTCGGTCTTTGGCGTGCTCACAACGAGCCACTGGCGCTGGGCCGAGCACGCCGGATGGGTCGTCTTCGAGGACATCTTCCTGATCCACTCGTGCATTCAGGCGCGGCGCGAGATGGTCCAGTTCGCGGACCAGCGCGCAGCGCTCGAGTTCACCAAGGCCGGCATCGAGGAAGAGGTCGAGAAGCGCACCGCCCAGCTCATGACCGCTAACGCCGAGCTGGAGCACAACATCGCCGAGCGCGTGCGCGCCACGGAAGAGCGAGAGCGGCTCGAGCTCCAGCTCCAAAGCGCGCAGAAGCTCGAAGCCGTCGGCCAGCTCGCGGCCGGCATCGCGCACGAGATCAACACGCCGACCCAGTACGTCGGCGACAACACGCGCTTCCTCAAGGAGTGCTTCGAGGAGATCGGCGGGCTGCTCGGCGCCTATGACCGGCTGGCGAAGGAGGCCGCCGACGGCTCGGTCCAAGCGGGCACGCTGGCCGACGTCGAGCGCGCCGTCGAGGAGGCCGACCCCGAGTACCTGCGCTACGAGATCCCCAAGGCGATCGACCAGAGCCTCGAGGGCGTCGGCCGCGTGTCCTCGATCGTCCGGGCGATGAAGGAGTTCTCCCACCCCGGGGTCGAAGAGATGACCTCGATCGACCTGAACAACGCGATCCGCAGCACCGCGACGGTGTGCCGCAACGAATGGAAGTACTGCGCCGAGCTCGAGCTCGACCTCGACGCGGAGCTGCCGCAGGTTCCCTGCCTGCCCGGCGAGGTGAACCAGGTGTTCCTGAACATCATCGTCAACGCCGCCCACGCGATCGCCGACCGGAACGGCGGTGACCCCGACGAGCTCGGCCGCATCCGCGTCTCGTCGCGGCAGGACGGAGAGTGCGTCGAGGTGCGTATCGAGGACACCGGAGGCGGGATCCCCGAGGACGTCCGCTCCCGCATCTTCGACCCGTTCTTCACGACGAAGGGCGTGGGGAAGGGGACCGGGCAGGGACTCGCGATCGCGCACAGCGTGATCGTGAAGAAGCACCGCGGCTCGATCGCGGTCGAGTGCGAGGACGGCGTCGGTTCGACGTTCTTCGTGCGCCTGCCGCTCGTGCAGAGAGAGGGAGACGAGACTCCATGCCAGCTGGAGGAGGCTGCCTAAGCACCCATGAGACGCATCCTGTTTGTCGACGATGAGGCGAGGATCCTGGACGGCCTGCGGCGCATGCTGCGGAGCGTCCGCAAGGAGTGGGACATGCACTTCGCGGAGAGCGGCGCGCAGGCGCTCGCGATGCTCGAAGCCGACGGCTCCTTCGACGTGGTCGTCAGCGACATGCGCATGCCCGGCATGGACGGCGCCGAGCTCTTGACCCAGGTGCAGGAGCGCTCGCCGGCGACGGTCCGCATCCTGCTCTCCGGCCACGCGGAGCTCGAGCTCGCGATGCGCTCCTCGACCTGCGCGCACCAGTTCCTCGCGAAGCCCTGCGACTCGGATCACCTGAAGCAGGTCGTGACGCGCTCCTACACGCTGCACGAGCGGCTGCGCGACGTCGTCGGCAAGCTGCGCTCGCTGCCGGCGCTTCCCGCCGCGTTCACCGAGCTCACCGCAGCGATGCAGGACGAGGAGGTCACGATCGACGCCGTGGCCGACATCGTCGTGAAGGACACCGCGATCGCGGCGAAGGTGCTGCAGCTGGTCAACTCGAGCTTCTTCGGCGTCGCGCGGCGCGTCGACTCTCTTCGCGACGCGGTCTCGTTCCTCGGCCTGGCGAACCTGAAGACGCTGGTGCTGACCTACGGCCTGGTTCAGGAGCTCGATCCCGCCAAGGTCGCGCCGGGCTACGACTTCGAGGCCGAGCAGGCACACGCGCTCGCCGTGGCCAACCTCGCGCGCCGCATGCTCGCGGAGGACCGCAAGCTATCCGAACAGGCCTTCCTGGCCGGCATGCTCCACGACGTGGGACGGTTGGTGTTGGCCTGCAACCTGCCGGACCTGTTCGAGCGCGTCGAGCGACTGCAGCAGACCGCTCGCGTGCCCGCCCACGACCTGGAGCGCCGCGCGCTGGGCATCACCCACGCCGACATCGGGGCCTACCTGCTCGGTATCTGGGGCATGCCCGACACGATCGTCGAGGTCGCCTCGCTGCACAACGAGCCGGGCGCGGTGGGGGCGGGGCGCTCGTTCGACCCGCTGCTCGCGGTCCACGTGGCCGACGCGTTGCTGCACGAAATCGCTGACCCGGATGGACCCGTCTTGCTCGAGACGGCGCTCCTCACCGAGCTCAACCTGGACGGCCGCCTCGCCGAGTGGCGCGAGCTCGCGGCCTCGACCCTTGCCAACGCCGCCTAACGAAAGCCCCATGACCACGTCCTCCTCCTGTCGGGTACTGCTCGTCGACGACGAGCAGGCCCTCCTCGACGCCCTCCAACGCACGTACCGCAAGCGCTTCCGCTTCTCGACCGCCTGCGGAGGCCCAGCCGGCCTAGAGGCGATCCAAAACGACGGGCCCTTCGACGTCGTCGTCTCGGACTACCAGATGCCCGAGATGAACGGCGCCGCCTTCCTGTCGCGCGTGGCCGAGGTTGCGCCGGAGTCGGTCCGCATCATGCTCACCGGGAACGCCGACCTGCAGACGGCGATCGACGCGGTGAACACCGGGCAGGTGTTTCGCTTCCTGACCAAGCCCTGCGACCCCGACGTGTTCACCCAGGGCATCGATGCGGCGTTCGAGCAGGTACGCCTGCGGCGAGCCGAGCGCGACCTGCTGCAGGGAACGCTCAAGGGGAGCATCGAGGTGCTGGCCGACGTGCTGTCGCTCAGCAACCCGGACGCCTTCGGCCGCGCGAACCGCGTGCGCTCGTACGTCGCACAGCTCGCCAAGCTGCTCAAGATGCCCGATACCTGGCAGGTCGAGTCCGCCGCGATGCTCTCGCAGATCGGCTGCGTCGCGCTGCCGGGGGACCTGCTCGAGCTCGTAGCATCGGGCCAGGTGCTCTCCGACGCGCAGAGCGAAGCCTACGAGCAGCACCCGGGCATCGGCGCGCGGTTGCTGAGCCACATCCCGCGCCTCGGCCCGGTGGCCGAGATCGTGCGCCGGCAGCGTTCGCGCCTCGCCGAGCTCGCGAAGGAGAAGAACCTCGCTCCCGAGGTGAAGCGCGGGAGCCAGGTGCTGGCCGCGTGCCTCGAGCTCGACGAGCTGATCAGCCTGGGGGCCAGCAAGACCGACGCGCTCGACGCGATGGCGAAGAAGGAGGGCGCGTACCCGCCGCAGCTGCTCCGCGTGATGGCGGACCTGCGCCCGCTCGGCGCCGACACGGTGGCGCGCGACGCGGTCGTGGCCGAGCTCCAGGACGGCATGATCCTGGGCCAGGACGTGCGCGGCAAGGGCGGCACGCTGATCGTCGCGAAGGGCAACCGCATCACCACCAGCCTGCTGGAGCGCCTGCGCAACTACCACCACCTGCGCGGCGTCGAGGAACCGATCCGTGTGCTAGTCGCGCCGTCGGCGGAGGCGGCTGAGGCGGCGTAGCCGCCTCCCGCTAACGCAGCGGCACGCGCACGGTCTCGTTCGTCTCGCCGAACGAGGCCAGCTTGAGCTCGGTCCACCGCCCGGCTTCGGGATCTCCGACGCGCACGAGGTAGGTGCCGAGCTCGAAGACCCACGGCTGAAAGCGGTCCGAGGTCGTGCGCAGGGCGTAGACCAGCTCGCCGTCCTCGGTGAAGACCTGCACGACCGGCTGGTCCGAGCCCTCGACGACGAGCTCCGGCAGCCAGGCCTCCGCGGGCCGGCCGTAGCAGTCGCGCTGTGGAATGGTCTTCGGCCAACCCTCGTACTGGCGCCCGCGACCCGGATCGACGCCGCGCGGCCAGCATTCGACGGTGAACTCCCGCCGCGGCTTGTCGACGCGGACGATGCCGTAGCCCGGCATCTGGTCGTGCAGCACCGCGGGCTCGATCCCCATCGGCCCGTCGGCGTTGGCCGCGGCCCAAACCGTCACGCGGTTGCCGAGGCCGTCGAAGCGCGAGCCCGCGTAGGGCGGGCGGTCCGGAAGCGCGACCTCGGGCGGGCCCTCGGGCCGCCACGCGCGGGCGTAGAAGTTGGCGATCGCCGGCACCGTGAACGACCAGGTCGCGTCGTTCCAGTCGTCGACGCCGTGGTGTACGAGCGTCGCGAGGTGCTGGTCTCCCGCGACGTGCAGCGCGAAGGCGCGCCGCAGGCCGCGCAGCGCGCGGTTGCGGCCCGCCTGGGGCCAGCCGTTCGAGTCCAGGTCCGCGACGAGCCGATCCTGCCGCGCCCCGTGGTGGGTGGCCACGTTGGCGAACACGGTCTGCGAGAGCGCGACCTTCATCTCCTGGCCGCTCCAGTCGCCGGCCCAGGCCTCGAGGAACGCGAGCTGGCGCTCGCCCAGGAGCTCCTTGCCCTCCGCATCGGCGAGCGACGGGTCGAAGCCCTCGTCGACGACGTGGTCCGGGCGTGGGCCTCCGAGCTCGAGGTCGGAGCAGCCGGACTTGAACTTGCGGTCCTCGAGCACCGCGAAGCCCACGCGGCCGTAGACCAGGTTGGTGTAGTACACGCCGATGTCCTGGTCGACCGGCGTGGGGTCGAAGGGGTCGGGCAGGTGGCTGGTCTGCGTCTCTTCGACCATGCGCACCCAGTCCGCGGGCATCACGTAGCCGCCCTGGTTGTCGCGCTTCGCGGCGCGTCCGCCGTGGCCCCAGAGGTTGCCCTGGAAGACGTCGTGGTCGTCGGGAACGGTCACGAACGGCACGTCGCGCGCCAGGTCGCCGAAGGCCCAGCAGAAGAGGTACCACTTGTAGAGGTAGTCGAGCTCCGGGTCGCCCTTGCGGTCCGGCGGGGTCGGGCTCGCGCCCTCGTAGATCTGGTCGCCCGCGAAGAAGTACAGGTCGGGCTTGTGCGAGCGCACGTGGCGCACCGTGTCGTTGTGCGGGAACCACAGCGACGTCTCGTCCCACGGATAGCCGGGCTTGCCGAAGCCGAAGCGGTTGTTGTGGTTGCAGCTGAGGCCGGCGAGCACGATCTCCTGCTTGTCGACCGGGTCGCGGCGCACGGTGCCGGAGAGCTCCTGGTCGCCGTAGACGAGGCGGTAGTCGACGTTGCGCCGGTCGTCCCAGTCCTCGACCCGGAAGGACGCCGTGAAGGATGGGACCGCGATCGGCGCCCGCGCGACCTCGACCCACAGCGAGGCCTGCTTGACCTCGAGCACGACCGAGCGCGGGTCGGTCACGCCGACCGGCATCATCTGCGCGGTCAGCTTGAGCACGCCGCCCGACAGCGTGTGCATCGCCGAGAGGATCGGTCCGACCGTGCGGTCCTCGTGCTCCTCCAGCCGCGAACCCACCGCCGTCCAGCCGTCGAACCAGAAGCGCCCCGGCAGCCCGGTGCCGCCCTTGGCCGGATGGGACACCAGCGCCAGGTTGCCGGCCAGCTCGGCCGCGTCCACGTTCTCACGCCGCACCTGGCCCAGGCTGCGCCCGGTAGCGAGCTCGAAGGCCTCGGCGACCAGCGTCGACGACCAGCCGGCGTTGGGCTCGACCCGCACGACCAGCTCGACGTCGCCGAGCCGCTCGGACCCGTTCATCGCGACCTCGGCGCCGCGCCCGGCCTCGGCCTCCTCGCCCTCCTTGGGCGGAGCCGCCGAGTTGTCGCGTACGAAGAGCCTGCCGTCCGCCGTGACACCGCAGAACCAGCCGCCGCCGGGGCCGGGGCCGGACTGCACCAGACACGCGGCGCGCCAGTCGAGCTGCGGCGCCCCGGCGCCGATCAGGAGCCCAGCCGCGGCGTCGGGCGCGACGTCATCGGCGATGCCGTCCAGCACGCCGAGCCGCACGCGCGTCAAGAGCGTGCCGGGCTTGAGGCCGACGCGCACCGTCGTGCGGTGCAGCGTCCGCATCGGCTGGCTGGTCCCGATGCACTCGACCCGTCCGCCGCGCAGGCGCCAGTCCTGCAACCGGTTGGCCCAGAAGTCCGGACCGATCCAAACGCGGTCGCCGGCCTCCTCCCAGGCCGGCCCTTCTTCGGGCGCCCGCGCGAGGCAGCCCGCGACGAGCGCGAAGGGGGCCAGGAGGAGCACGGCCAGGAGCTTCGGGCAGGCGCGGAGCGTTCGCATGACGCGCGGATGATAGCGAAGTCGGGGGGCCGTCTCCCCACGCGCCCGCGCGGGGCGTCGGTTTCCGCGGATTCCCCGAACCGCGGCGGCCCGATCGCGTTCTGCTTGGGCGATGAAGGCGATCCTCCTGGCGTCGCTCGTCGGCGCGGCGCTGCTGTCTCACGCCCCGGCCGGCGCGCAGACCAACCTCGACATGGAGCAGCTCGGCGCGGCCGGTCCCGCGGGCTGGGAGCAGGACCACGGCACCGTGGGCTACCGGCTCAGCGGCGTCGACGTCGAGCCCTGGGAGGGCGAGCGTTGTCTGGAGCTCTCCTTCGCCGGCTGGAACAAGGCGCGGGACTGGGGCTGGGCCTACCAGGCCTTCCCGGCCGAGCCCTACCACGGCCAGTGGGTGCGCTTCCGCGCCGCGATGCGGGTGGAGCGCACCGCCGCGGAGACCGGCGCGCGGCTGTACGTCGAGTCGTACGGGCCGGGGCGGCGCTCGCTCTCCGTCGACCGCATGGAGGAGCGCGCGGTCCACGGCTCCGACTGGCAGGTGTACGAGGTGTTCGCCGAGGTGCCGCCCGAGGCCGAGCTGATCCAGATCGGCGCGACGATGCTCGGGCCGGGCGAGCTCTACCTCGACGGCGGCTCGTTCGAGGCGGTCGCGCCGCTCGGCAGCCCGCCGGCGGGGGCGCTCGGCCCGCGTAACCTCGGCTTCCATCCGGGCGGGCTCGACGGGCCGTGGGCGTGGATCACCGAGCTCGACGGCACCGTGCCCGCGGTCGTCGACGAGGGGCCCGAGCGCCGCGGCTTCCGCACGATGTTCTACGTCGACCAGCAGCCGTTCGGCACCGTCTACCAGGAGTTCGACGCCACGCCGTACCGCGGCCGCCTGGTGCGCCTGCGCGCGCGTGCGTTCTTCGACCTGGTCTTCGACGACGACGCCGAGGCGCGGCTGTGGCTCCGCGCCGATCGGCCGAAGGGCAGGGGGTTCTACGACGACCTCAGCGACCGCCCGATCGGGCCGGGCGACCGGCAGGACGTGGAGATCGTCGGGAGGATCGACGACGACGCCGAGACGCTGTCCATCGGGCTCCTGGTGGCCGGCGGATCGGTGCTGTGGGACGACCTCAGCTTCGAGGTGATCGAGCGCGGGCTCGAGCCGCCCGGCCCGCTGGAGGGGCGCGGACTCGACAACGCGCTGGCCTTCACGCGCCTGCTCGGCTTCGTACGCCACTTCCATCCGAGCGACGGCGCGGCGGAGCTCGACTGGGACGCCTTCGCCGTCCACGGCCTGCGCCGCGTCGAGCGTTGTGCCGACGCCGCCGAGCTCGCGGCCGAGCTGCGCGCGCTGTTCGCGTCCGTCGCTCCGACCGTGCAGGTCTTCGAGCCGGGCGCCGAGCCCCCGCTGCCCGCCGCGCTGCGCGCGCCCGCCGACGCCGGCCCGCTGCGGGTCACGGCCTGGCGTCACACCGGCTACGGCCAGGCCGGCAGCCGCGTCTATAGCAGCACGCGTCCGCGCAAGCGCGTGCGCGACGGCGTGCTGCCCGACGACCTGCCGGACCCGGCGCTGCCGTTCGAGGCCGACCTGCCCGGCGGGCTGCGCTGCCGCGTGCCGCTGGCGCTCTACGTCGGCCGCGAGGGCACGCTTCCGGCGGGAGTCGACGTGGAGCTGGACGAGCTCGTCGTCGTCGAGCACCGGCCCGTGCGACTCGCCTCGGTGGTGCTCGCCTGGAACGTGTTGCAGCACTTCTATCCCTACTTCGACGTCGTCGAGACGGACTGGGACGCCGCGCTGGTCGAGGCGCTGCAGGCGGCGGCGCTGAACGAGGGCGGAGCCGACCTAAAGCGCACGCTGGAGCGCATGCTCGGCCACCTGCACGACGGGCACGCCTGGGTGACCGACCCGCGCGGCTCGTGGCTGCTGCGGCTGCCGCTGCGCTGGGAGTGGGTCGAGGGGCGGCTCCTAGTCACCGAGCTCCACGAGCTCTCCGAGGCCGAGCTGCCTCTGCCCGGCGACGAGGTGCTGAGCATCGACGGCGTGCCCGCCGCCGCGGCGATCGCGCGCGAGCAGGCCTTCGTGTCCGCCTCGCATCCCGACGCGCTCCGCGACCGGACGGTGCAGCGACTGCTCGCCGGACCCGCCGGGGACGAGGTGACGCTGCTGGTCGAGTCGCCCGCGGGCGAGCGGCGCGAGCTGCGCCTGGGCTACGAGCTGATGCAGCCCGTGGCCGACGCGCGTCCGGATGTCGTCGCCGAGATCGAGCCCGGCCTCTGGTACGTCGACATCGATCGCCTGGACGAGGAGACCTTGGAGGCGTCGCTCGACGACCTCGCCGCGGCCGACGGCCTGGTCTTCGACCTGCGCGGCTATCCGGCGGCGCCGACGATGCTCCCATCGTTCCTCACCGACCGCGCGCTGCGCAGCCCGTCATGGGACAAGCCGCGGGTGCAGCGGCCCAACCGGGTCGGGCTCTCCTGGAGCGAGGGCTCGTGGGTCCTTCCCGACCGCGAGCCGCGCCTGATGGCACCGACCGTGTTCCTCGCCGACAGCCGCACCCAGAGCGCGGCCGAGACCTACCTCTCGTTCGTCGAGCAGTACCTCCTGGCCGAGATCGTGGGCGAGCCGACCGCAGGCACGAACGGCAACGTCAACCCCTTCCCCGTCCCCGGCGGCTTCTCGATCTCCTGGACCGGGATGCGCGTGCGCAAGCAGGACGGCTCGCGCCACCACGGCGTGGGCATCCTGCCCACGATCCCGCGCCAACGCACCCGACAGGGGGTGATCGAGGGCCGCGACGAGCTGCTCGAGGCGGGCCTCACCGCCGTGCGTGCGGCGATCGCCGCCGGCCGCGGTCCGGGCATCGAGCCGCGCACGGCCGGTGCGTTCTTCTTCGCCGCCTCGCGCGCCCTGGGGGACGATGACCTCGCGGCCACCATCGCGGGCTGTACGGCCGCCCTGGCGCTCGAGCCGGAACACGTCGACGCGCTCGTTCTGCGCGGGCGCGCTCACTTCCTCGGACGCGACAGCGCGCCGGCCCTGGCCGACCTCGACGCCGCCCTGTCGCTGCGGCCTGGCGACCTCGACGCGCGGATGCTGCGCGGTGCCGCCAGGTACGACGAGGGGCAGGCCGACGAAGCTCTCGTCGACCTGCGCGCCGCCGTCGACGGTATCGAGGAGCCGTCGTTCCAGGCGCTCCTCCTGCTCGCCTGGGTCGAGCGCGCCGAGGGCGAGCTCGACGCGGCACGGTCGCGCTTCGACGCCCTGCTGCAGCGCGAAAAGCGCAGCGGCCCGGCCCTGCTCGGCGTCGGCGGCCTGCACTACGCCCGCGGCGAGTGGGAGGACGCCGCCGACCGCTTCAAGCAGGCCTCGCGCGCGACGGGGATGCGCCGCTCTTCGGCCGCGCTCTTCCACTGGCTCGCCTACGAGCGCGCCGGCGAGCCGGACAAGGGGCAAAAAGCGCTCGAGCGCGAGCTCGCCCGCTGGGACGAGGGCGACACGGCCTGGTTCCCCGCGGTCGCCGAGCACGCCCTGGGCCGCCGCGGCCCTGACGATGCGGTCGCCGCGACCGCGAACGAGCTGGCCTGGAAGGAGCGCCGCGCCCGCGGCCAGGTCAGCTTCTGGCTCGGCACCTGCGCCCAGCTCGCCGGTGACGCGGCCGCGGCCCGCGGCCACTTAGAGGCCTGCATCGCGGTGGGCGACTGGGACTTGCTGGAGCACTGGATCGCGCGGCTGGAGGTCGAGCGGTTGCGCTAGAAACCCTGCCAGGCCGCGCCGCGCCCGCGACATAGCATGGCGCCATGACGCTCCGCCTCGCCGCGCTCCTGGGGTCGTTCGCGCTGTCGCAAGCGGCGGCCGTCGGCTCCGCCCAGGCCGCCGCCGACTACCAGCCCACCTGGGAGTCCCTCGGCGCGCACCGCGCCGCGCCCTGGTTCGCCCAGGCCAAGCTGGGCGTGTTCGTGCAGTGGGGCGTCTACTCGGTACCTGCCTGGAGCGAGCCCGGCGCCGAGGCCGCGTGGTACTGGCGCTGGGTCGAAACCGGGGCTCACGGCGGACGCGAGCGGCGCTTCCACGAGCGCAGCTTCGGCGCCGAGGTGCGCTACGAAGAGCTCGCCACCCGCTTCCGCGCCGAGCTCTTCGACCCGGTCGAGTGGTCGGGGATCCTCTCGCGCTCCGGCGCGCGCTACGTCGTGCTGACGGCCAAGCACCGCGACGGCTTCGCCCTGTGGCCGAGCGAGCACGCGAGCCACGCGCGCGGCCACGCCTGGAGCGCCATGGACGCCGGGCCGCGGCGCGACCTGGTCGGCGAGCTGACCGACGCCGTGCGCGCCGCCGGGCTGCGCATGGGGCTGGCCTACTCGACCGAGGAGTGGAACAACCCGGTGCTGGATCGCTCGCCCGGCGAGTACGTCGAGAGCGTGCTGTTCCCGCAGGTACGCGACCTCGTGCGCAGCTACTCCCCGGACGTGCTCTGGATCGACGGCGACTGGGACGAGCCGGAAGCGGTCCGGCGAACGCCCGAGCTGTTGGCCTCGATCTACAACCACGCCGCGCGGCCGGCCGAGCTGGTCGTCAGCGATCGCTTTGGAGCGGGGCTCCGGGGGAGCGTCGGCGACTTCTCCTCGGTCGAAGGAGAGCCGGCGGAGGTCGCTCCCGCGGAGTCGCGCCCCTGGGAGCTGCGCCGCAGCCTCGGCGGCTCGCTCGCGCTCAACCGGGCCGAGGGCTACGGCTCGTACCTGAGTCGCACCGAGTGCGTGCGGCTCCTGATCGACGTCGCCTCCCGCGGCGGGAACCTGCTGCTGGGCGTCGGCGCGCGTGCCGACGGGCGCATCCCGCTCCTGGCGCAGGATCGCCTGCGCGCCCTGGGGCGTTGGTTGGAAGTCAACGGAGAGGCGATCTACGGCACCGCGGGGAGTCCGCTCGCGAGCACGCCCTGGGGCGCGGCGACGACCCAGGGCGCGCGGCTCTTCCTCCACATCTTCGACTGGCCGGCGGAGGGGCGGCTGGAGCTCCCCGAGCTCGCCAACCGGGTGCGCGGCGCGCGGATCCTCTCCGACGCGCGCCGGAGGCCGCTGCCGGTTGAGCCCCTGCCCGCAGGCGGCGTGGCGATCGACCTCGCCGGACAGCGCCCGTTCGAGCACGCGACGGTGATCGCCCTGGAGCTCGACGGGGCGCCGCGGACCCGCTGAGGCGCCGTCCGCGGGCCCTTTTTCGGCCGACGGAGGGGGCGGCGATCGCCGCGCGGAGCCAAGATCGCGGCATCGCGGACCGGCCCCGCACAAAAAGCCGGTTTCGATGGCAGCCTGTCCGCCCGCGTCGCGCCACGGAGGGAACGCGGGCTTAGCGGAGCTCCGCACCGCGCCGAAAAGCCATGGACGATTCCCGACAAGAACCTCCGAGCCCCGAGCCGCTGCCCCAGCCCGCGGGCGACGCCTCCCAGAGCGTCCTCGCGACGGTGTCGCGCCTCACCGGCTCCGTCGCACCGCGCGTCAGCCTGCGCGACGTGCCGTCCGACCACGCGGGCTCGCCGGTCGTCAAGCCGACGCCGGCGGCGCGCGACCTCGTGCCCCAGGGGCGCGCCAACTACCAGGTGCAGGGCGAGATCGCCCGCGGCGGGATGGGGGTGATCCTGAAGGGCCACGACCCCGACCTCGG
Organism: Planctomycetota bacterium; assembly: GCA_039029355.1. Taxonomy (GTDB): domain Bacteria; phylum Planctomycetota; class UBA1135; order UBA1135; genus JBCCGI01. The sequence goes on along the minus strand of JBCCGI010000021.1, from coordinate 53,785 downwards.
GCGCGACGTGGCGATGAAGGTGTTGCACGAGGGCATGGACAAGAAGCCCGAGGCGCTCCACCGCTTCGTGGAGGAGGCCCAGGTGGGCGGGCAGCTGCAGCACCCGGGCATCGTGCCGGTCTACGACCTCGGGATGATGGAGGACGGCCGCCCGTACTTCACGATGAAGCTGGTCAAGGGGCGCACGATGGCGTCCTACCTGAGCGAGCGCTCCAACCCGCTGGCGGGCCGCGCCGCGATGCTCGACGTCTTCGAGTCGGTCTGCCAGACCATCGCCTACGCCCACTCGCGCGGCGTGATCCACCGCGACCTCAAGCCGGCCAACGTGCTGGTCGGTGCCTTCGGCGAGGTGCAGGTGGTCGATTGGGGGCTCGCCAAGGTGCTGCCGCGCGGAGGGACCGCGGACGAGCGCCGCTCGCGCCGCGTGCGCGAGTCGCGCGGGCCCGTGGAGGCCGTCGAGACCGTGCGCAGCGATGGCTCGGGCTCGGGCTCGTCGCTGGCCGGCTCGGTGATGGGGACGCCGGCCTACATGGCGCCCGAGCAGGCGCGCGGCGAGGTCGATCTGCTCGACGAGCGCACCGACGTGTTCGCGCTCGGCGCGATCCTGACCGAGATCCTGACCGGCCACGCGCCGTACCGCGGCGCGGTCGTCAACGCGGTGCGCCAGGCGGCCTCGGCGGAGCTCGGCGAGACCCTGGTGCGGCTGGAGCGGAGCGACGCCGCGCCCGAGCTGGTCGGCCTGGCCAAGGAGTGCCTGTCCGAGGCGCCGTCGGAGCGCCCGCGCTCGGCCCAGGTGCTCGCCGAGCGCGTGCGCAAGCACCTGCAGTCGGTGCAGGAGCGCGCACGGTCGGCCGAGATCGAGGCGGCGAAGGCGCGCGTGAAGGCGGACGAGGAGCGCCGCGCGCGGCGGCTGATGCTCGTCGCGTCGGCCGTGGTGCTGCTGGCGCTCATCGGCGGCGGCTTCGCGTGGGCGGCGCGCATCACCGAACGCGCGGAGCGCGAGCGGCAGACGACCGCCGAAGTGAACACCGCGCTCGCCGAGGCGACGCTGCACCGACGCTCGGGCAGCTGGACCGAGGCGCGCGCCGCCTGCGAGCGCGCCCAGGCGATCCTGGCGGCCGGCGCGCCGACCGAGGAGCTGGAGGCCCGCACCGACGCGATCGCGGCCGAGGTGGTGAGCGGCTACCTCGCGCACGAGCGCGAGCAGGCCTTCGAGGCCGAGAACGCCGAGCTGGTCCGCAGGCTGGCGCGGCTGCGCGACGGCCAAAGGACGCGCCTCGAGGCCTCGGACGGGCCGTTCCGCCTGACGGTCAAGAACGCCCGCGCGGCCGCATACCGCGGCTTCTTCGACTCCCTCGGGGTGGATCCCGACGGGACGGTCGGCGACGCCGAGGAGCACCTCATCGCGCGCGGCATCTCCGCCGAGCTGGCGGCGGGCCTCGACGGGTGGGCGAGCACGCGCATCGCGATCGACAACGAGCCCACGCCGCGCTGGCGGTGGCTGGTCGAGCTCGCGATGCGGATCGACGAGGACCCCGATCGCCGTGCGCTTCGGCGCGCGCTCCTGCGCGAGGACCGCGACGAGCTCGCGCGCATGGCCTCGGCCGACGAGAACCTGGGCGCCGAGACCGCTACGGCGCTCGCCAGCGCGCTGGACTACCTCGGGCTCGACGGCCTGCAGCGCGGGGTGCTGGAGCGGCTCGTCGAGCGCCACCCGGGTGAGTTCACCTCGAACTTTGAGCTTGGGATGGACCTGCTCGACGACGACGGCATGTCGGCCGAGTCGGTGCGCTACCTGACCGTCGCGGCGGCGCTCCAGCCGCGCAACGTGGTGGCCGCAAACAACCTGGCCCACGCCTTCTGGCGCGCCGACCGCGTCGAGGAGGCGGTCGAGTGGTACCGCCGGGCGGTCGAGCTCGACCCGGGCCACGGCTTCCTGCACAACAACCTCGCGCGGGTCCTGAAGGGCTCGGGAGACCTCGAGGGCGCGCTCGCCAGCTACCGCGAGGCGGCGCGACGCGCCCCGACCAACTCGCGGATGCAGTCCGACTTCGGGATGCAGCTCTTCGAGCTCGGCGAGCTCCGCGAGGCCTCCGAGGCGTTCCGGGCGGCGATCGACGGCGGTGACCCGGTGGTCAGCGACCTGGTCGGGCTGGGCGCCTGCCAGCAGGAGCTCGGCGATCCAGAGGCGGCCGAAGCGGCCTACCGCGACGCGCTCGAGATGGACCCCGAATCGCCCGCGGCGCACAACAACCTGGGCATGCTGTTCGAGGACCAGGGCAGACTGGAGGAGGCGCGCGGGTACTACGTGCGCGCGACCGAGCTCCGGCCCGGCCTCTTCGAGGCCTGGCTGAGCCTGGGACGCGTGCGCCACATCCTCGAGGACTTCCCCGGCGCGATCGACGCGTACCGGACGGCGCTCGAGCTCATGCCGAGCTACGCCACCGGCCACGCGAACCTCGGCACCGCGCTCGAGGCCGAGGGCCGTCTCGACGAGGCCGTGGCGAGCCTCGGCCGCGCGCTCGAGCTGGCGCCGGACTTTCCCTACGCCTTGACCGGGCTCGCGCGCGTGCTCGCGCAGTCGCCGGAGGAGGCGGTGTACGACCCGGTCGAGGCCGCGCGCTTCGCCAGCCGGTCGGTCGAGCTCGCGCCCGACGACGCGGGCGCCTGGCTCGTCCTGGGCGAGGCCCTCTTCCGCGCCGGCGACCCCGACGAGAGCATCACCGCGCTCGAACGGTCCACCGAGCTCGCGGGCGAGGCGACGGCGCGCGCGGCGCTGCTGCAGGCGCTGGTGCTGGACGAGCTGGACGAGCTGAGCGAGGCCGAGGAGTGGGCCGAGCGCGCGCTCGCGCTCGCGGCCGATGCAACGGCCGGGCGCGAGATCGAGTCGCTCGCGCCGCTGGTCGACGAGGTGCGTCAGACGTTCGACCTGTAGCGCGCGCACCGCGGGCGGTTAGGATCGCGGCTCTCCCCCGAACAGAGGAGTCCCGCGATGATCCAGGGCGTCCACGCCATGTTCTATTCCTCGGAGGCCGCCGAGCTGCGCGCCTTCCTGCGCGACAAGCTGCAGCTGCCGTACACCGACGTCGGCGAGGGCTGGCTGATCTTCGACGTGCCGAGCGGCGACGTCGGCGTCCACCCGACCGACCATCCCGGCAGCCCGCCGTCGGGCACGCACAACGTGTCGTTCTACTGCGACGACATCGAGCGCACGGTGGCCGAGCTGCGCGGCCGCGGCGTCGAGTTCACCGACGAGGTGACCGACCAGGGCTACGGGCTCGCGATCCACTTCCGCATGCCGGGCGGCGTCGAGGTCGAGCTGTACCAGCCGCGCTACGGCAAGAACCCAAGCGGCTAGAGGCCGAGGAAGCTCCGGTCCTCGCCGAAGCTCAGCGAGCGGTCAGCTCGGCACGAGCGAGGAGGTCACGAGCGGCGCCGAGCCGGCGGGGTCGCTCTCCGGTGGCCCTTCCTGCGACCGGGAGCGCTGGAGGCTTGCTCAACGCCCCTGCACCTCGCCGGCGAACCTCCACGCCGCGCGGTGGTCGCGCGCCGGGGGCTGATCGAGGAGCGCGGCGCGGATCATCTCGATCGGCACCGGCCCCTGATGCAGGATCGCGTCGTGGTACTCGCGGTTGGTCATGCGGCCCGAGTCGACCAGCTCGGCGCGCAGCGCCATCAGCTGCAGGCCGCCGATCATGTACGCGCACTGGTAGAGCGGGCTGTAGGCGCCGCCGATGAAGCGCCGCACCTCGGCGGTCGCGTTGTCGCGCTCGTGGCCCACGCGCTCGACCAGGAAGTCGATCATCTCCTCCGGGCTCATGCGCTCGAGGTGAAAGCCGAGCGACACGACGATCCGCGCGGCCCGGTGCATGCGCCAGAACAGCATGCCGATGCGGTTCTCCGGCGAGCGGTGCCACCCGAGGTCCCACAGCAGCATCTCCCAATAGAGCGCCCAACCCTCGCCGAGGAACGGCGTGTCGAACTCGCGCCGGTGGGTGGCGTGGCGCTGCTCCATGAACCCCTGCAGGTGGTGTCCCGGGATCAGCTCGTGGTGGGTGATCGCGCGCGTGAAGTGCACGTTGTTGCCGCGCATCGCCATGCGCTTGGAGTCGTGCTCCATGTCCGCCGTCGGGAAGGCGACGTCCATGCGCTGCCCGCCGTAGGCGGCGAAGGGGAGGAAACGCTGTCCGCCCTTCGAGATCATCCGCACGCGCCAGGTCTCGCGGCACAGCGCGGGTATCGTGACCAGCTCGCGCTCGTCGAGGAAGGCGATCGACTCCTCGGCGAGCGCCAACACGAGCGCGTCCTGCCCGCCGGGCGGAGCGTGGTCGGACTTGACGCGCTCGAGCGCGGCCTTCCAGTCGTCGCCCAGGCCCATCTCGGCGGCGGCGCGCTTCATCTCGGCCTCGCACCATGCGAACTGCCGCTCGCCGATGGCGATCAGCTCGGCCGGCGAGTAGGGGATTATCTCGAGCGCGAGGTCAGCCGCGAGCCCGTCGGCGCCGATCGGGTCGCCTAGCAGCGGGTCGTCGTCCTCGCCCGTCTGCCCCGCCACCGTCTCGCGCAGGTGCTCGGCGTAGCCCTCGAGCTCGTCGACCAGGCGTTCGTAGGGCTCTTCGCACCACCACGCGAAGCCCGGGGCGTAGAGGTGGTAGTGGCGGTACCACTCGCCCAGCGCGCGGCGGAGGTCGTCGACGCGGGGGGCGAGCCAGAAGGCATCGACCGCGCGGACCGCGAGCGGTGCGGCGTCCGGCTCGTCGTCCTCCGCGGGCTCGGCGGCCTCCTCCGGCTCGGCGTCCTCGAGCTCGACGCGCTCGCGCACGGCGGCGACGGCCTCGCCCAGCCGATGGAGCGCGCCCGCGACGGCCTCGAAGTCGATCGGCTCGACGCTCCAGCGGGCTTCTTCGAGCGCCACGATGTCCGCCGCGAAGGGCAGCAGCTCGGCCAGGCGCGCGAGGCGCTCGTGCTCGGACGCCTCGCGTCCGCGCTGGTACTCGAGCTCGGTGCGCAGCAGGACGTGGTCGATGCGCTCCGATGTGTCGAGGGGCCCGAAGTCGACCTCGGCGAGGCGGGTCAGCCAGGCGTCGTGGAAGGCGGTCAACCGCCCGCGCCGTGCTTCGGAGACGCCGATGCTGTAGAAGCGCTCCAGCGCGTTGCGGTCGACGGAGTAGCGCTCGACGAGCTCCGGCATCGACGCCCCGGATCGGTCCTGGATCGGCTGCGGAGCGGCGGCGGCGCCGGCGCACGCCACGGAGAGAAGGAGGAGGGGAAGGATGCGGGTCATGGGCGGCTAGCGAGAGCGTACACGCGCCGGGCGCCACGCGGCACCGCCTTCCCGCGCCGCGTCGCCCGCGAGGGGCGGGGCGTCAAACCCAGAGGCCTCCGTTCACGCCGATCGTCTGCCCGGTGATGTAGCCGGCGCCGGGCGAGGCGAGGAAGAGCACGGTCTCCGCCACCTCCTCGATCCGTCCCAGCCGACCGAGCAGCACGTTGCCGAGCGTCTTCTCGCGCAGCTCGGGCGGCATGGTCCGATCGAGCGTCTCCGAGCCGATGGTGCCCGGCGACACGCAGTTGACGGTGATCCCGCGCTCGCCCACGAAGCGCGCGAAGCAGTGCGTGAGCGCCATCACCCCCGCCTTCGAGGCCGCGTAGGACGGCGTGCGGGGGCCGCCGTACTGGCCCGAGACCGAGCCGATGTTGATGACCCGCGCGCCGCCGCGCAGGTGGGGGAGCGCCTCCTGGCAGCACAGAAAGACGCCCTTCAGGTTGGTCGCCAGCACGTCGTCCCACATCTCGTCGGTGATCTGGTCGAAGTCGCCGACGCGGTTGATGCCGGCGTTGTTGACCAGCACGTCGATCGAGCCGTAGGCGTCGGCCGCCCGCCGCATCAGCCCGCGGACGCTGGTGCGGCTGCGGACGTCGAAGGGGAGCGCCAGCTCGGCGCCCACCTCGCGTGCGACCGCCCGGGCCAGCTCGCCCTCGCGGCCTTCGCCGTCCGGTGGCTCGTAGTAGGAGATCACGATCCGCGCGCCCGCGCGCGCAAGCGTGCGCGCGATCTCTGCCCCGAAGCCCCGGCTCGAGCCGGTGACGACGGCGCACTTGCCCTCGAGTGCTCGCGTGAGTGTCATGCTTTTGGAGGATAGGTCCCCCCCACACCCCATCCCCGGGTCGAGCTTTCCGCGCCCACGCACCGTCCCGTTTGTGGGAGCGCGAGCCGGCACGGCTCGGGAAAGCCCTCGACGTTCGTCATGCCGCAGCACTCATGATCCGCGCGCACCTCTTCGACAAGCGCGCTCCGGCCGACCCGCTCTTCCGCTGGCGCGGCGGCGACCCGTCGCGGTTGGAGGCGTTGGCCGACGGCGTCTTCGCGCTCGCGCTGGCGCTCCTGATGGTGTCCCAGGGGGCGCCGTCGTCGTTCGCCGAGCTGCAGGACGTGCTGCGCGACATGCCCGCCTTCCTGGTCAGCTTCCTGCTGCTCGTGATGGCGTGGCACTACCACTACATGTTCTTCCGGCGCTATGGGCTCGAGGACTTCCTCACCATCGTGCTGAACGCCGCGCTGCTCTTCCTGGTGCTCTTCTACGTGTACCCGCTGCGCTTCCTGTTCCTGTTTCTCTACCACGGGATGATCGGCGTCGACGTCGAGCCGATGTACGCCGGATCCGGCGCGCTGTCGGGGCTGATGGCCAGCCCGGAGCGCGGGATGATGATCTTCTACAGCTCGGGCGTGGTCGGCATCTTCGGGCTGTTCGCGCTGATGCACCTCCGCGCGCTGCGCCTCCGCGAGCAGCTCGAGCTCGACGAGCTCGAGCTGTTCCTCACGCGCGCGGCGTTGCGGGCGCACGGCATCTCGGTCTTCGTCGGCGTGCTGTCGTTGCTGCTCGCCGTCGTGACGCACCCCTCGATCGCCGGCCTGATCTACTTCCTGATGCCGGTGCTGCACCCGCTGCACGGCTTCCGCACCGGCGTGCGCGCCGATGCGATCCACCGGCGGATGACCGCCGAAGACTCGGGCTAGTACCCGAGCGCGTCGAGCATCCGGCGCGTGTCGTCGTCGAAGGCCTCGTCGTCTCCCGTGCCCTGCGCGGCCCAGCTGCGCAGGCGTTCGGAGAGCGCGCGCGCCTCGTCGGCGTTGGCCTCCGCCACATTCGTCAGCTCGCCGGGATCGCGCTGGAGGTCGTACAGCTCCAAGCCGACCTCCTCGGAGAAGATGGCCTTCCAGCGTCCTTCCACCAGCCCGACCTGACGGGCCAGGCCGCAACCGATGCGCGGAAAGCCCTTGCTCCGCGACGCCCCCTTGTTCGGCGAAGCCGAAGGGCGACAGAAGAAGGCCTCGCCGCCGGCACCTTCGCCCGCCTCGAGCTGCAGCCTTGCGGCCGCGCCGTCGGGGGCCGGCAGCCCCGCCAGCGACAGCAGGGTCGCGGGGAGCCCGACCGCGGAGGTCACCGCGTCGATCCGCGTGGCGCCCGCGATCGACGGTGCACGCAGGAGGAGCGGCGCCCGCACGTGCTCGTCATAGAGCAGCATGCCGTGCGGCCGGTAGCCCCGCTGCCGCAGGCCCTCGCCGTGGTCCGCGGTCACCGCGACGACGCCGTCCGCGAGCTCGTCCCAGCGCGCTAGGAGCCGGCCGAGCTCGGCATCGACATATGCGATCTCGGCGGCGTAGGCCGCGGCGAAGCCGTCGGCCTCGCTGCGCTCGACCCAGTCGGGGATCGATATGCGCCCGGCCAGCGCCTCGCCGCCGGAATACGGCACCTCGACCGGCGCCGCATAGGGGTAGTGGGGGTCGTACAGGTGCACCCAGAGGAACACCGGCCGGTCGTCGTCGGCGGCGAGGAGCGCGAGCGCGCGGTCGACGACGTCACCGGCCGTGCGCTCGTAGGTGTCGCGCGGCGCGTCGCGCTTCGCCGGCTCGTCGAAAGTCTCGAAGCCGCGCGCGAAGCCGTAGTCCGAGCCCAGCACCGCGGCGGCGACGACCGCGCCGGTGCGGTAGCCCGCGGCGGCGAAGACCTCCGGCAGCAGCGGCGGTTCGCTCCCGAGCTCGACGCCGTTGCGCAGCACGCCGTGCACGGGCGGGTAGAGGCCGCTCAGCAGGCTCGCATGGGCCGGGCCGGTGTACACGGCGGGGGAGTAGTGCCGCTCAAAGCGCAGTCCGCTCTCGGCCAGGCGGTCCAGATTGGGCGTGAGGTCGGCGGGCATCCCGTAGCAGCCGAGGAAGTCGGCGCGCAGGGTGTCGACCGTGACGAGCAGCACGCTCGGGCGGCCCCGCGGTTCCGCGCAGGCCGGCGCGAGCGTCCCGGCGACGACGGCGATCCAGGCAAGGCGTAGCATCCGCCTAGGGCACGCGCAGGACGTAGTCCCCGCGGGTGCGCTCCTCGTCGCCGAGCTCGCGGTCGAGGTCCTCGCCGGGCTCCATCGAAACGACGGCGAGTCGTGCGTCTGGCAGCCGCAGCCGCACGCGCTCGACGGTGCCGAGCTCGAAGTCCGAGTGGAAGCGGCCGCACCAGTGCACGACGAGCGGCGCGTCGCTCCCGGCGGCGGCCAGCGTGTCGACGATGGACTCCGCCATCGCGTCGTCCTTGATGCACTGCGCGGCGAAGACGTTGTCCGGAGCGATCCCGTCGAGCCCGCCGTGCGTGCCCATCACCGCGTCGAAGCGGTCGCGGTACTCGCCGGGAGGCGTGACCGCGAGGCGCGGCGTGTGGTCGGCGGTCATCACGCGGCGAAGCCCCTCGCGCACGACCCGCGCCGCCAGCGGGCGTGGCACGTTCGACGCGAGCACCGGCAGGTCGCGGCTGCGCGCGAACTCGACCGCCGGGCGGTAGTGCTCGGCGTAGTTCGGCCACGGGCGCGAATCGGCGAGGAAGCCCTCCTCGTCGATGTCGCCCGCGAGGTAGGCGTCGAGCACCGGCTGGACGTCGCGCTCGAACATCTCCAGCGAGAGCACGAGCGAGCCGCGTCGCGCCAGCAGCGCCTCGGTCAGCTCCTGCTGTAGCCGATGCCCGACGTCGTTGTCGTGCAGCTCGCCCAGAAACACGACGTCGGCGGCGGCGAGCGCGTCGGCCGCCTCGGCGACCGACACCGCCCGCCCCGAGCGCGTATCGAGGACGCGGTAGTCGACGTCCGCGAGCTCGGCGGGGAGCTCTTGCGGCGGCGCGTCGCCCGCGGGCGACGCCGCGCATGCGGCGAGGAGGGTCAGGACCAAGAAGACCGGAGTGCGTCGCGTAGCCATGGCGCCCACGCTACCGCCGACGGCTCCAAAGCAAACGGCCCAGGCCCCGGAAAGGGGCGTGGGCCGTTCTAGCAAGAGCGGTCGAGCTGGGAGGGTTTGCCGGCCCTGATAAGAATCAGCCCGGCCGCTGCGTGCTCCCTGGTGTTCGAAGCTGGCGAGCGGACAAGGGGATCCGCTGGGAGCACGCTTTCAATCTACCCCGGCCCCCGGATCCCCGCTCGAGATCGGCCGTTTTCGACCCCTGGGGCAGCGTGTAAGAATCCTCACATGGGTTTTCTAGAGCGCCGCTTCGGCCTGCGCGAGGCCGGGACGACGGTGCGGACCGAGGTCGCGGCCGGCGCGACGACGTTCGTCACCCTCAGCTACATCCTGTTCGTTCAGCCCGCGGTCCTGTCCGACCCCGTCTGCGGCATGGATCCCGGCGGGGTGCTCTTCGCGACCTGCGTGGCCTCGGCGGTGGCGTGCTTCCTGATGGCGCTGTGGGCCAACTACCCGATCGCGCTCGCCCCCGCGATGGGGCACAACTTCTTCTTCGTCTTCGCGGTGTGCGGCGGGATGGGCTTCTCGTGGCGCGAGGCGCTCGCGGCCAACCTGTTGGCGGGGCTCGCGTTCCTGGCGCTCGCCGGGCTGCGGCTGCGCGAGCGCGTGCTGGCCGCCATCCCTCCGGCGATCCTGCACGCGATCGGGGCGGGGATCGGGCTCCTGATCGCCTTCGTGGGGCTGCAGTGGAGCGGGATCATCGTCGGCCACCCCGCCGCGCTGGTGCAGCTGGGCGACCTGGGCGAGCCGTCGGTGCAGCTCGCGCTGCTCGGCCTCTTGGTCTCGGGCGCGCTGCTCGTGCGCGGCGTGCCCGGCGCGCTGCTCATCGGCGCGCTCGCGACCGCGGCGTGCGGAGCGTTGGTGTTCGGCCTGGTCGAGCTGCGCGGCGTGGTCGGGGCGCCGCCAGCGCCGAGCGCCGCCTTCGGGCTCGACTTCGCGGCGCTCTTCGCGCGTCCGTGGAGCGACTGGCTGACCGTGCTGCTGATCTTCTTCGCGCTCGACCTCTTCGACAGCGTCGGGACGCTGGTGGGCGTGGCCGGACAAGCGGGGCTGCTGCGCGGCGGCAAGCTGCCGCGCGCGCGCGGCGCCTTCGCCGCGGACGCGGCCGGCACGTCGCTCGGCGCGCTGCTCGGCACCAGCACGATCACCTGCTACGTCGAGAGCTCGGCCGGCGTCGCGAGCGGCGGCCGCACCGGCCTGACCGCGGCGACGACCGGCGTGTTGCTGCTCGCGGCGCTGTTCTTCGCGCCGCTCTTCTCCTCGCTGGCCGGCGGGGTGCCGGTCGCGCTGCCCGGCGGCGGCGAGGCGATCCGCCAGCCCGTGCTCGCCCCGGCGCTGGTGCTCGTGGGAGCGCTGATGATGCGCTCGGTGCGCGAGATCGACTGGGACGACCGCCGGGACGGCATCGCCGCCTTCCTGACCCTGGCGACGATGATGCTGACGCTCTCGATCTCGGATGGCATCGCCGCCGGGTTCCTCGCCTACGCCGGCCTGTCGCTCCTGGGCGGTCGCGCGCGCGAGGCGTCCCTCGGGGTGTACGTCCTCGCGGGGCTCTTCCTGCTGCGCTACCTGCTCCTGCCGTGAGAAGTGTCCCGGGGTTTCGTGCGGGGAACTCCGGTGCCGGTCGTCTATGGGCTAATCTCGAGCTCCAACCCCGAAGACCCCGATGCCTCGCACGACCTACCTGCTGCTGTTCCCCGCCCTGGCTCTCCTGCTCTCCTTCGCCGGCAGAGGGACGGAGCTGGCCTTCGGGCCGGTCCCCGGAACGACGCTGGAGAAGAAGGGCACCGGCTTCCTGACCCTCTCGATGCGGTCGCTCTCGATGACGGTCGGCGGCGAGGTGATGGACCTGGACGCGCCCGACACGACCTTCTCGACGTCGCGCGGAGTCGAGCTGAGCGACACCTACGGCAAGCGCGAGGGGGGCCGGCTGGCCGCCTTTGAGCGCTCCTACGAGCGGCTGGCCGAGACGCGCACCGTCGAGGGCTCGCCGAACCTCCACGACGTCACGAAGCTGACCTCGCCGCTCGAGGGCGCGCGCGTGGCCTTTGCGTGGAACGCCGCCGAGGAGCGCTACGACGCGGCCTTCGCCGACGCGGACGAGGAGCGCGACGCCGAGCTTCTAGAGGACCTCGACGGCAAGCTCGACTACGACCACCTGCTGCCGAAGGGCGAGGTCTCCAAGGGCGACTCGTGGACCCTGCGCGTCGACGAGGTCGACGACCTCGTGTCGCTGGGAGGCGAGCTGCACTTCGAATCCGAGACGGAGGATACCGAGCAGGAGGACCTACTCTTCGAGCAGGCGATGGGCGACAACCTCGCCGGCGAGATGACGTGCACCTTCGCGGGGCTGCGCGAGGTCGACGGGCGCGAGCTGGCGGCGGTGACCCTGGCGCTCGCGGCGACCGGCTTCGCGGAGGACGACAGCGACGCGGCCGGCCTGGTCAGCCGGCGCTCGCTGACGGTCGAGCTCGAGCTCGAGGGCGAGCTCCTGTGGGATCCCGCCGGACGCCACCTAGCGTCGTTCGAGCTCGGCGGCAAGGTGGACGTGACGCGCAGCGAGAGCTCCGCGTCGGAGGCCGGCGGCGACGCCGCCGACCGCGACCTGGTGCTCGTCTTCGACGGCGAGCTGACGATGCGGCTGACGGCGCGGCCCGCCGACTCCTAGGAGTCGGCGAAGCGCTCGCGCAGCACGAACTTCTTCACCTTGCCCGACGGCGTCAGCGGCAGCGCGTCGAGCACGTGTACGGCCCGCGGTCGCTTGAACGTGGCCAGCCGGCCGTCGAGGAACGCGTGCAGCTCGTCCTCGTCGAGCGCGGCGTCCGGCTGCAGCACGAGCGCGGCCTCGACCTCCTCGCCCAGCCGCTCCGACGGTACGCCGAAGACCGCCGCGTCGCGGACCGCGGTATGAGCGCGCAGCGCGTCCTCGACCTCGGCTGGGTAGACGTTCTCGCCGCCGCGGATGATCAGCTCCTTGATGCGTCCGACGATGCGCAGCAGCCCGTCGGCCTCCAGCGTGCCGAGGTCACCGGTGCGCAGCCAGCCGTCGGGCGTCAGCGCCTCGGCGGTCTCCTGGGGCTTCTCGAAGTAGCCGAGCATGATGTTCGGCCCGCGCGCCCACACCTCGCCGCGCTCGCCCGTCGCCGCATCCTCGCCCGTCGCGGGGTCGACGATGCGGAGCTCGACGCCCTCGATCGGGCGCCCGCCGGTCGTCGTGCGCTGCTCGACCGGATCGTCCGGTGCGGACAGCGTGACGGCGGGTGAGGCCTCGGTCAGCCCGTAGGCGTCGACGATGCCGGGGCAGTGCAGCTCGTCGATCACGCGGTGCATCAGCGCCTCGGGGCACATCGAGCCGCCCATCGCGCCGGCGCGCAGCGAACTCGTGTCGAAGCGCGCGCGCTCCTCGTGCTCTAGCAGCGCCAGGAACATCGTCGGCACGCCGTGGATCAGCGTCGTGCGCTCGGCGGCGATGGCCTCCAACGCCCGCAGCGGGTCGAAGCGCTGGAGCGCGACCAGCGACGCGCCGTGCGTGTAGCAGCCCAGCACCGAGATCACGCAGCCGAAGCAGTGGAACAGCGGCACCTGCAGCAGCAGCCGGTCGTCGGGCCGCGTGCGGAAGCGCTTGCCGACCGCGTAGCCGTTCTCGACCACGTTGCGGTGGGTGAGCACGACGCCCTTCGGGAAGCCGGTTGTACCGGAGGTGTACTGGATGTTCGCGGGCTCCGAGGCGCCGGTCGCGGCCGTCCGCGCGCGCACCTCGCTCAGCGGAATCTGTGCCCCGCGCCCGACCAGCTCGTCGAGCCGCGCGAAGCCCTCGGGCGGGTCGCCCTCCAGCGCGACGTAGTGGCGCAGTTCCGGGCAGGCTCCCTCGTCGCGCAGCGCGGCGAGCGCCCCGAAGTACTCGGCCTCGCGCAGCCCCGGCGGGGCGAGCACCGCCGACGAGCGGCTCTGACGCAGCAGGTAGCCGATCTCGTCCTTCTGGAGCGCGACGTTGGCGGTGACCAGCACCGCGCCGATGCGCGCCAGCGCGAACATCAGGGGGACCCATTCGGGGCGGTTGTCGGCCCAGACGGTGACGCGCTCGCCGGGGGCGATCCCGAGGGCGAGGAGCGCGAGCGCCAGCTCGTCGGCCCGCTCCGACAGCGCGGCGAAGGTAAGGCGCAGGTCGCGGTCGGGGTAGACCAGGGCTTCGCGCTCGCCCTCCTCGGCCGCGAGGCGGTCGAGCAGCTCGCCCAGGGTGACGCCGTGCAGGGGGATGCTCATGCCGGCCATTGTAGGAGGACTGCCGCGCGCCTCACGCGTGCAACCCCGAGGCGCTATCCTGTCCGCCCCATGGCCGCCGCGCTCCTCGTCCTGTTTCTCGTCGCCCAAGTCGTCCTCGCTCTCGCCGTCGGGGCCTCGATCGCCGTGCGCCTGCGCGAGCGGCGCATCCTCGGCGTGGTCGTCGCGCAGGAGCTCGCCGGCCCCGGGCCGCGCGTGCTCGGTGCGCTGGTGATCCTCGCGGGCCTCGGCGCCGCGATCGCCGCGCGCGGGGAGATCGGGCTGGGGTACAGCCTCCCCCCGCTGGGCCTCGCGCTCATGTTCGTGGCTCTACGCCCCGGCACCGCCGACCGCGTGTGCGGCCGCGACGGAGTGCGCCGCGGCTGGTACGTGCGTGCGCTCGAGGAGCTCGACGAATGGCGGATCACCGGCGATCACCTGCGCTTCCGGGTGCGCGGGCAGTGGGAGGCGGTCCCGCTCGCCGCGGCCGAGCAGGCGTCCTTCGAGACCCGCCTGCGCGACGCGATCCCCGACCGCGAGAGCCCCTTCCGCTAGGACACCGGTTCGATGGATGGTTCGATGGACCCGTACGACCCGAAGGAGTTCGCGGGCATCGCGGAGCGGCTCGTGCAGCTGGCCACCCGTTGGCTGGACGTCGACCGCGATGACCCGCAGAGCACCGGCCTGCGCCCGGCCGACGTCGTCGCGCGCTTCGACGAACCGCTCCCGCGTACAGGACGCGATGCTGCGGAGGTGCTAGAGCGCGTGGAGCGCGACTACGTCGCAGAGGCCCAGCGCCTGAACCACCCGCGCTACATCGGCCACCAGGTCGCGCCGCCGATCCCGGCCGCGGCCGCGGCGGACGTGCTCGCCTCGACCATGAACAACGGGATGGCGATCTGGAGCATGTCGCCGACCGCCACCGTCGTCGAGAGCCGCGTCCTGAGCTGGTTCGCAGGCGAGCTGGGCTGGCCCGACCGGGACGACGCCCGCGACTGGGGCGGCACGTTCGTCAGCGGCGGCGCGGTCGGCAACCTGACCGCGCTCGCGGCGGCGCGCGCCCGCGTGTGGCCGGACGCCTGGGTCGACGGCGTCGGCGCGCGGCGCGGAGCGATCGTGACCTCCGGCTCGGCGCACTACTGCATCGAGCGCGCCGCCGGGCTGCTGGGCCTGGGGAGCCGCGCGGTCGTGCCGGTCCCGACCGAGGACGGGCGCGCCGTGCCGGCCGAGGCCGACCGCGCGCTGCGCGCGGCGCGCGACGAGGGCCGCGACGTCCTCGCGCTCGTCGGCACTGCCGGCGCGACGCCGGACGGCGCGGTCGACGACCTCGAGGCGCTGGCCGACGTCGCGGCCGAGCACGGCGTGTGGTTCCACGTCGACGCTGCCCACGCCGGCGCGTTCCTCCTGTCGAAGCGCCTCGCGCCGCGCCTCGCGGGCATCGGGCGCGCCGACAGCGTGGCGATCGACCTCCACAAGATGATGTTTCAGCCCATCTCGACCGCGATGGTGCTGTGCCGCCGGCGGGCGAGCCTGCTCACGGCCTTCGCGCAGTCGGCGCCCTACCTCTTCCACGGCGGCGAGCGCGGCGCGCTCGACTCGGGCGGGCTGTCGCTGCAGTGCTCGCGGCGCGCCGACGCGCTGCGCGCGTGGCTCACGCTGCAGCTGTACGGCGCCGACGGCGTGGCGGAGCTCCAGGAGCGCACCGTCGACACCGCCTGCGCCTCCGCGGCGCTCATCGCCGAGCGCCCGGAGTTCGAGGTGCTGCACGAGCCGCAGACCAACATCCTGTGCTTCCGCCACGTGCCGCGGCGGCTCGCGGGCGACGACGCGGCGCTCGACCGCCACAACGACGCCGTGCGCGAGGCGCTGCACCGCGACCGCTTCGCCTACCTGACCGGCACGAGCTGGAACGGGCGTCGCGTGCTGCGTATGACGTTCATCAACCCGGCGACGCGGGTCGAGGACGTCGGCGACGTGCTCGACCGCATCGAGGCTTCGGCGACCTAGCCCGCTATCTTCACGAGCCGACGTGCCGCTGCGGCCCAAGCAGCCCGCTTCGCGGGCCTCTCGGCGTCTGGCGGCACCTTGCGGACACCGGCGTCCTCGACGACCCGCCCAGGGTCGCCTGCGGGGCCGCCGCCGCAAGGCACCACCAGACACCGAGTTGGACCGCACCGCCAGGCCGTCTCGTGAGAAAGCGACCTAGAAGGCGACGAAGATCTCCTGCAGGTTGCTCGCCGGATACGGCGGCAGCGGCGTCAGCTCGACCGACTGCGCGTACACGGTCGTCGCGGGCGGGATGTTCGCGAGCGGGAGGTGGACCTCGGTCCAGCCCTGGACCGCGTCGATCGTGTGGACGCCGAGGACCGGCACGAAGCTGAAGCCCGCCCCGAGTTCGAGCTGGACCACGCCCGGCAGCTCGCTCGGCGCGTCGAACACCGAGCCGACCAGCACGTGCGTCGAGCCGGGAGTCCCCGCGAGTACGACGTCGACGCCCTGGAACTGGAAGACCAGGTCGCCCGGATCGCCCGACGCGAGCTGCAGCGCCGGCGCCTGGTTGGCGACGATCTCGAGCGAGGTCGAGGCCGCGTGTACACCGTCGCGCACGGTCACGTCGACGGCGCCGAGCTGGTCCACCTGCGGCAGGTCGATCGTCAGGCTGGTGGGCGAGGCGAAGGTGTAGGGCTTCGGCAGCAGCCCGTCGAGCGGCTGGCCGTCGAGCTCGACCACCGTGCCCGGGCCGAAGCCGGTGCCGACGAGCTCGACCGACTGGGCCGAGCCCGGCGCGAGCGCGGGCACCTGTGCCGGGACCGCGCCCGCGAGCCCGAAGAAGTCGGCCGGCGGGAAGTCGACGCCGGGGACGTACTCGATCACGACCGTCGCCTGGGCGGACGTCCCCGAGGGCGTCGTGACCTCGAAGACGAGCGAGTCGAGCCCCACCGCTCCGGCGTTCGGCGTCAGGACCGCATAGGGCCCGCCGGCGAACGAGGTGAGCGTCGCCTGAGCCGGCGCCTGGACGAGCGCGTACACCGCGTCGGCCGGGTCGTCCGGGTAGGCGGCCGGCAGCTCGACTACGCACGCGACGTCCTGCTGGGCGCGCTTGGAGTAGGAGCTCGCCTGCGGAGCCGCTCCCGCGCCGCCGCCCGCGTAGGCGATGTCGAGCTCGACCGGCGCGCTGCGCGCCCGGCCGCCGCCGGCGAAGAGCGCCTCGGCCTGCAGCCGCACCGGCCCTGCGCCGAGGTTGTGGCCGTGCGCGGCCAGCGCTGTCGTGCCGGCTCCGCCCGCCGCGACAACGCGGCCGTTCTGCAGCAGGCGCAGCTCCTCGACCGCGCCGCCCGCGGCCGCGACGCCCAGCTCGAAGCGCGTGCCGAGGTCGCCGGCCGTCGCGCCGGGCGTCAGCGCGACGCTGAGCCCCGCGTTGTCGACCAGCAGCGACGACCGAAAGCGCCCGGTGTGGCGCGCCGCCGACGTGTCGTACGCGAGCACACGCAGGTCGTGCCATCCGTCGGCGAGCTGCGTCGTGTCGAGCGCGAACGCGCCGACGCCGTCGAGCCGCTCGATCATCACGCCGTCGATCAGGAGCTCGGTGGCATGGATGCCAGCGCCCGGCGCCGTCGCCGCCGCGACCGCCGCGATCGCGATGGTGCCCGCCACCGCGCTCGCCGGCAGATCGGGGACGTCGACCGCGGGCGGCTGCGCCCAGGGCGCGGTCAGCGGATCGCCGTAGAGCAGGTTTTGGAAGGGCAGAAAGCCCATGCTGCGCAGCCACGACTCGCCGAGCGTCATCCCCTGGCGGTACAGCACGTGCATCCGCGCGTGCGGGAACTTGCCGGAGTAGTTGCACGGCTCCTCGACCGCGCCGCTGGTGCCGCTCGCGCCCTTGCGGATCCACTCCGACATCTTGGTCTGCGAGGTGGTGTCGAACTTGCCCGCGAAGCTGGTCAGGTGATCGCCGAAGGAGCCGGGCAGCAGCGTGAAGTCGCCGCCCTCGACGTCGGGCGTGGCCCACCCGGTCATCACGCCGAGGCAGTCGTGCTCGCCGATCGGGAGCACGGCGAAGATGTGCTCGGCCACGCCGCCCACGGCCGCCATCTGCGCGACCGCCTCGGGGTAGGCGAAGTCGCGCGGAGCGCTGCGCGCGGCGTCGGTCGTCTCGACGTAGTAGAAGGTCCCGGCGGGCATCGTCGCGTCGGCGGCGGCGCTGCGGTCGATCAGGTCGAGGACCTCCTGCAGCGAGTTGCCGTTCGGCCCGGTGTACCCGAGCATCGCGCCGATGAAGTACTGCGTGCCGCCCGCGCTCGGCTGGCCGCCGAGCCAGGGGTAGCTGGCGTCGAAGAAGCGCGCGTCCCAGCTCTCGGCCTGGTACTGGTTCGGGAAGCCCGAGCTGGTGCCGCCGAGCACCAGGTTCGTCACGCCTGCCAGCGTGTAGACCGACGCGCTGGCGAAGCGGTTCACCGGCGCGCACGTGTCCGACACGAAGCCCGACGCCGGCACGAAGAAGTCGTCGCCGGGCGGCAGCACGACGTAGTCGACGTGGTCGCGGATGCGCCGGTTGTTGAGCGCGCCCTGGAAGCCGGCCAGGTTCTCGGCCACGAACGTCGCGTAGTTGGCCGCGATGGGGCGGAGATAGACGGCGTTCGCGGCCGGCACGTCGCGCCGCTCCATGTAGGTGTTCGCGACGTACATCGACTCCGCGTTGGCGGGGTCGACGACGAGGACGGCGCTCTCACCGGAGCCCCCCGGGCAGGAGGGAGATGCGAGCGGGGCGAGCAGGGCGGAGCAAAGGACGGGCGGGAGAGCCATGCGCCCTAGCCTACGCCCGCCCGATGCGTTGCGGTTGCTCCGCTCCGGGCAAGCGGCCCGGGGCGGAGCAACCGCCGAGGGTCGTCGCTACTGAATCGTCAGCGACAGCCCCTGGGAGCTCCCGAACGTGCCGTCGCCGGCGACGTCGAGGAACTGGGCGTGCACGGTGATGCCGGCGCTCGACGGAGGCACGTCGAGCGCGAGGACCGCCCGCCCGGAGCCGTCGATCGAGACCGGGACGGCCGCGATCGTCGCGCTCGGGTCGATGTTGAGCACCAGGTTCGGCAGCCCGGGGACCGACACCGGCGGCGCCAGCGCGGCCGTCGCGATGCCGAAGTAGCCGAACGCGCCGGCGATGCCCTCGCCGGCGAGGTAGAGCGTCGTCTCCTCGTGCGCCTCGGACAGCGCGCGGATCGTCGGCGGCGTGGCGCCGGTGGCGGCGGACTCGGCGCCGAAGAGGGTGCCGGTGTCGCCGCTCGTCGAATAGGACTGGGGGCTCGACAGCGTCGAGTTGTCCGAGAAGTCGGTCGTGCGCACGCGGTAGACCACGTCGCCGACCAGGTTCGCCGGGAGCTCGCCGCGGAAGATCGAGCCGCGCGACGACGTCATCGGGAGCGCCGGCAGCTCAAACGTGTCGACCAGGACCACGAGCTCGGTCGGGTAGTACCAGAGCGTGTAGTACCCCACGTTGTCGAAGATCCGGCAGCGCACAGGAGCCACTCCCGGGCCGACCACGGGGGCCGGGATGTCCTCGAGCGCCGGGATGCGCGGAGCGGTGGAGTCCGGCACGTCGGTCACGTTCTCGTAGTAGATGTTGGCGCCGAAGTTCGAGTTGGCGACGAACGCGTCGTAGTCGCCGTCGTTGTCGACGTCCGCGATCTCGATGTCGCGGCCGATCCCGCTCGTGCCGGGCAGCTCGCTGGCCGAGACATCGCTGTAGGTGATCGGGTTGCCACCCGCGTTCTCGTACAGCTTGTCCGCGCCCGAGAAGTTGGCGACGAACAGGTCCAGGTCGCCGTCGTTGTCGTAGTCGACAAAGTCGCCCTCTTCCTCGTCGGCCGACGAGCCGGGGATCGTCGTCAGGTTGATGAAGACGCCGCCGACGTTCTCCAAGGTCGCGTCGGAGAAGCTGAACCCGCCGCCCGACCAGTTCAGGCCGTACAGGTCGAGGTCGTCGTCGTTGTCCAGGTCGCCCAGCTCGGTGTCAAACGTCGCGCCTCCGAGCGTGATGCCGGGGAACGCGAGCCCCGACTGGTCGCGGAAGCCAAGGGTGCCGCTCTCCGACAGCTTGTTGCGATAGAAGCGCGGGCGCTGAGCGCTGCGACCGGCCAGCACGATGTCGACGTCGAAGTCGCCGTCGGTGTCGCCCAGCTCGAAGTCCACCACCTCTTCGGCGATGTCGCACTGGGCGCCGGTGACGTCGGTCGTGTTTGCGAACTGCACGCCGTCGCACCACAGGCCCGGGTCGCCGTTGGAGATGTTCGCCGAGGTCAGCTGGAAGCCCGACGGGTTGAACTCCGAGAAGAAGCCGTCGCCGTCGTTGAGGAAGAGCCGGGTGGGCACCTGGCCTCCGAAGGCTCCGCCGTAGCTCGAGTGGACCAGGTCGAGGTCGCCGTCGTTGTCGAGGTCCGCGAAGTCCGCGTCGCCCGACCAGTCGACGAAGCCGCCGCCGGGAAGCACGAGGAAGGGGGCGAGCGACGAGCCGGTGCCGCCGAGGCCCACCCAGCGCGACGAGGTCTCGTCGGCGAAGAAGCCCGCCGAGCCGCCCTGGTCGCCGCCCAGGTTGACCCACCAGCGGGAGGGCACGTTGAGGATCTGCGACGAGCCGGGGATGTAGAGGTCGGGGTCGGAGTCGCCGTCGATGTCCGCGAACTCGATGTCGCGGCAGGGGTCGTTCAGCACCGGGAAGCGTGCGGCGGTATCGTCGACGAAGGTGCCGACGACGCCGCCCTGGAGGCCGCCGAAGTTGATCCAGAGCCGGTTCTGATCCGCGCCGATGTCGCCGCCGTTGGCGATCGCGGCGTCCCAGTCGCCGTCGAGATCGACGTCGGCGAAGTCGATGTTCTCGGAGTCCTGGCTGTTGGACGAGCCGGAGGGGATGTCGCTCGTGTTGTTCGCGAACGACTGGGCGCCGATCCAGGGCGCGCTGCCTATCACCACCACGGACACCGCCGCGCCGAAGCGCGCCGGAACGAAGGAAGCAAGCATTGCCTTCTCCAGGCAGGTGTTATCGGGGGTCGTGTTATGTCGCGACCCGGCGTACCGGGCCGCCTGAGGGAAGCCTCATCCTTCGCGTCACCCCCGGATCCGTCAAGGACGCCCGAGTCGCGCAGCCCGCTTGCGGCGGGCGCGCTCGTCGCGCCGCGCGCGCCCTGCCCGGGCGCGAGCGATTCCGCGCGCGAATTTCGGGCCGCTTGCCGGCGCGCCGTGGCGCGCGCGTTCCGCCAGGTAAAGTTCGAGAAAGGCGTCCGCCTCGGGGCGCGTCAGGTGCGCGGACGCCTCGTGCAGGAAGCACCCAAGGTCGTAGGCCGGCCCGCGCAGCCCCGGCCGCGTCCCGCCGCGCCAGGCGTCCAGCAGGTGGATCCGCGGCTCCCCCGCGGGCGCCGCCCACAGCAGGTTGCGCGGGAAGAGGTCGCGGTGCACGAAGCCCAGCGCGTGCAGCCGGGCCACGTCGCGCGCCAGCGCATCGAGCGCTCGCTCCGCGTCGCCGCCGCCGCGCTCCAGGAGGACGTCCAACCGCTCGGCGCCGGGGATCTCCTCCGTATAGAGGAATTGAAAGCGCGCGACGCGCCCCGTGCGCCCCGCGCCGGCGAGCACGGGGCGCGGCGCGCCGAAGCCCTGTTCCCGCAGCCAGCGCAGGTTCTCGAGCTCCGCCAGCCGCGGCAGCGGCCGGCCCGCGAGCTCGCGCGCGGTCAGCCGCGCGCGCGCCCGCCCGCGGACGGCGCCCCATTTGCCGTAGAGCGCGACCCCGTCCACCTCGCACGGGCCCCCGCCGCTGGTCCCGGCCTCAGACGCGCGGGCGAGCTCCGCGCGCACCCGGGAGAAGAGCTCCCGGTCGCCCACCGTCTGCCACTTCACCGCGCGGCGGCCTGCTGGCGCGTCACCGCGGCCAGCGCGAAGGTCTGCTGCGAGACCCACCGGAAGGAGTGCGCGAAGCTCTGCACCTCGGCGCCGGCGGCGTCGAAGGCCTCGCTCAGCTCGCGCCGCGTCCGCGCGACGCGCCCGCGGCCCTTCTTGGTGCCGAGGCGGCGGCGAAGCCCGGGGAGCGAGCTCTGGTCCCAAAACGACGCCGCGACCAGGCCGCGGCTGACGCGCACCAGCTCGCGGACCACCGCATCGAGCTCGGAGCGCTCGGCCAGGTGGTGGAGCAGCCGGCAGCACACCACCAGGTCGAAGCTCCCGTCGGGGAAGGGCAGCTGCCGCACGTCGCCCTGCACCGCGTCAACCCCGGCTGCGCGGGCCTCCGCGAGCATGGGGCGCGATACATCGAGGCCGACCAGCGCGCTCGCACGCGGGCGCAGGCCGGCGGCCAGGCGCCCGGTGCCGCAGGGCGCGTCGAGGATGCGGGCCCCCGCGAGCTCGGTCCGGGCGAGGAGGCGCTCGACCAGGCGCGGATCGCGCTGCGCCCGGCGCTGGCTCGACCAGCGCGCGCCGGCGTAGTGCCGGCCCGCACCTGCGTCCTTCCAGCGCTCGTTCCAGCGCCGCGGGCTGCCGTGGGTTGCGCTCACGGGACCAGTGAAGCGGCCGCGCGCGGCCCTGTCGATCGCCGCGCTCCGAATCACCGAAGTTCGCGCGCGGTCGCCCGGGCGTCGACCAAAGCCAAGGCGGCGGAAGGACTTGGGAGCGCGGCGTGGCGCGGCCCGTTCCCCGATTGCGCGGGCGCTGCGCATTCGCGGTGCGAGGAGCGCGAACCGCTCGCGGCCAGCCGCCGCGCGGTCGATGCTCTGGGTGCCGGGGCGGGGTCTCCGGCGCGACTCCGCGCGACTCGCTGCGGGGGCGGAGCAGATACTCTCCCCGGCCTCTCTCCCGAGGGACTCGATGAGGGAACGAGTCCCACCCGAGATCCGGCCTCTGTTCCGCCCCTGCGGCACCTTTTTTAGGAGATTCGGCCCTTGGCTGTTCGCTCGGGGCCCGGGCTCGCGTTTTGTCCTTGGCGAGGCGCTGGGCGCCCTTCCGGCTCCTCCTGCGGCCGGTTCCTGGCGTCCCGTTCGCCTCGCGTTGGCGTGCTGCCGGCCTCGCGCCGGCCTCGTGCCTGCCCCACGTCAGCCTCCCGTCGGCCTCGCCCGCCGGCGCTCGCTCGCCTCTCGCCCTCTCCTGCCGGCCCCTTGTCGCCCGCGCCGGCCGAGTCCTTTCCCTACTTCATGACCCTCCGCGCTCCATGGCTACCTGTGCGCCCGACGGCGAGGCTCGCCGAGTGACGCTCCGCGGTCCGGGGGGACGGCTCGCGCGCAAGAGCCCGCGTCGTGGGCGGAGTCGGGCCTCCGCTCGCGCTAAGATCGCGACGCCGCTCCCCGGCTGGGGCGGGGCTCGCCCTATGCAAGCGAAGGACTTCGATCCGACCCGGGTCGCGAACGAGGCCCTCGGGCTGGCGCGCGAGAGGCTTGGACCCCACGCCGAGGCGTATCTGTCGCGGCCCGAGGTCCAGGTGCTCGTCCTGGCGCGGGTGCGCGCGGGGATCGAGCTCGAGGACGCCGTCCTGGCCGAGGTGCACCGCGCCTGCGAAGGCAACCGCCGGCTGGCGGACGAGTTCGTGGCGTACTTCCTCACCGACCTGCTGCGGGTCGGGCGCCGCGTGCGCTCCCAGGCGATGCAGCGCTTCCTCGACACCGGCGACCTGGTGCAGTCGGTGCTGGGGGACTTCTGGCCCGACCTCCTGTCGGTGCGCTTCGAGACGCGCGCGCGCTTCCTCTCCTACCTCTCGCAGCGGATCACCTGGAAGGCCGCGGACCGCGCGCGGGCGCTGCGCTCGGCGCGGCGGCAGGAGGACCGCCGGGCCGACGTCGAGCCCGAGCGGCTCGACGTCCACAGCGAGGACCCCACGCCCGACGCGCTGGCCGAGCACTCGGACGACCGCGAGTGGCTCGCCCTCGCGCTGCTGCGCCTGCCGGAACGCGACCAGGCGCTGCTCAAGCTCTACCTCCAGGACGCTTCGATCGCCGAGATCGCCAGCGCCCTCGGGCTGGCCTACGACACCGCGCGGATCGCGCTCAAGCGCGCCATCCGCCGCGCGCGGGCGCTCTCCGAGCACGGCTAGCAGGCTTCCCGCCCGCCGCCTCCGCCGGCGCGCTAACCTGTCCTCACGCCCCGCACCCCGGGCCCTCCTTTCGTGGATACCCTCGCCGCCTCGGAAGCCGCGTTTCATCGCTATCTCGACCTCGTCCGCAGCGGGCACGAGCCGCGCGTGGACGAGTTCGTCGCCGAGCTGCCGGCCGAGATCCAGGCCAGCTCACGGCAGATGATCGAGGACTACCACGAGCTGCAGGGCGGCTTGATCGAGGAGCCCGGGGTGCTAGAGGCTGGCCGCGTGCTGGGCGACTTCCGCCTCATCGGCGAGCTCGGACGCGGCGGCATGGCCGTGGTGTGGGAAGCCGAGCAGCTCTCCATCAAGCGCCGTGTGGCCCTCAAGCTCCTGGTGCAGGTGGTCGTGCCTTCGGACGACGCGCTGCGACGCTTTCGGCGCGAGGCCGAGGCCGGCGGCCGCGTGGCGCACGGCGGGATCGTGCAGGTCTACTCGGTCGGGCAGGCCGGCGGCGTGCACTTCATCGCCCAGGAGCTCGTCGGCGACGGCTTCACGCTGGCCGACCGCATCGCCGACGCGCGCGACGAGCCGCGCGTGCCCGACGGCTACTACGAGGAGACCGCGCGCCTCTTCCTCGACGTGGCCGAGGCGGTCGCCCACGCGCACGAGCGCGGGGTCGTCCACCGCGACATCAAGCCGTCGAACATCCTGATCGCGCCCGGCGGGAGGCCCAAGATCGCCGACTTCGGCCTCGCGAAGCTGTCGGACGACCTCGGGCAGTCGCGCACCGGCGAGCTCACGGGCACGCCCTTCTACATGAGCCCCGAGCAGGCCGCGAGCAAGCGCCTGGGCATCGATCACCGCACCGACGTGTTCAGCGTCGGGGTCACGCTCTACGAGGCGCTGACCCTGCAGCGCCCGTTCGTCGGCGACACGGTGCAGCAGGTCCTGGCGCAGATCCTGCTGAGCGAACCTCCGGCGCCGCGCTCGCTGCGCTCGCGCGTGCCCTCGGACTTGGCGGTCATCTGCGGCAAGGCGATGGAGAAGCGCCCCGAGGACCGCTACCTGTCGATGGGCGAGCTGGCGGACGACCTGCGGAACCACCTCGAGGACCGGCCGATCCTCGCACGGCCGCCGAGCCCGCTGCGCCGCGCGCAGAAGTGGTGCCTGCGGCATCCCACGCGCAGCGCGCTGCTCGGCCTGGGCAGCGCGGCGCTGGTGGTCATCTCGATCCTGCTCGTCCTCAACATCCGCGCCCGGCGCGACGCGCAGCGCAGCGCGGACCAGATCCTGCGGCTGTCGGACGCGAAGCGGCTCCAGGAGCTGGAGCTCCGCGCCGAAACGCTGTGGCCCGCTTCGCCGACCCGGCTGGTCGAGATCGACGCCTGGCTCGACGAGGCGCAGATGCTCGCGCTGCGGCTCGACCAGCACCGCGAGACGCTCGCCGCCATCGGCGCCGAGGCCGAACGCGACGGCGAGCGGCGCTTCCAGACGACCGAGGACGCCTGGCACCACGAGCGCCTCGCCGAGCTGGTCGAAGCGCTCGAGCGCCTGGCCGACGAGGAGACCGGAACGCTGGCCTCGGTGCGCCTGCGGCGCGAGCTGGCGACGGCGTTGGAGCACGCGACCGTCGCCGGCCCCGACGTGGCCGCGGCCTGGGACGCGGCGCGGGCTTCGATCGCCAACTCCGGCAGCAGCCCGCGCTACGGCGGGCTCCGCATCGAGCCGCAGCTGGGGCTGGTGCCGTTGCGCCAGGACCCCGAGTCGCTGCTGTGGGAGTTCTGGGTGCACGGTACCGGCACGCCGCCCGAGGTGGGGGAGGATGGCAGGTACGTCCTCACCGCCGAGTCGGCCATCGTGCTGGTGTTGCTCCCCGGCGACCCGGACTTCCTCCTGGGGTCCGAGGACCGCACGCAGGACCCGAAGCAGCGCACCTGTCGCGTGAACCTCGTGCCCTTCTTCGCCGGCAAGTTCGAGGTGACCCAGGGGCAGTGGGAGCGGGTCTTCGGCAGCAACCCGTCGGGGCTCACGGGCGACAGGTACCAGGGCTTCGACTTCGACGGCTCGCACCCCGTCGAGCGCGTCACCTGGCATGAGAGCGAACGCCTGTGCGCGCGCTTCGGCCTGCAGCTACCGACCGAAGCGCAGTGGGAGTACGCGTGCCGCGGCGGCCGGCGCACACGCTTTTGGTTCGGCGGCGATCCCGCCGACGCCGAGGGGCGCGAGAACCTGCGCGACGAGAGCAACGCGCGCGAGTCCGGGCTGCGCCTGGAGCCGTGGGACGACGGCTTCCCCTTCCACGCGCCGGTGGGGAGCTTTGCGCCCAATCCCCACGGCCTCTTCGACATGCACGGCAACGTGTCGGAGTGGTGCGCCGACTGGGGCGCGGGCGACTACGGCCCCGACCGGCTCGACCCCGGCGATGGCCTTTCGCCCAGCGTCGGCGACCAGCGCGTCAAGCGCGGCGGGAGCTGGCACGGCGACAACGCCAGCGCCCACTCGGCCTTCCGCCACGTCGGCGAGCCGACCTCGAGCAACTACGCGCACGGCCTGCGGGTCGCGCGCGCGCTCGACGTCTAGCGTTCGGTCAGCTCGACGCGCGCGAGCGGCGCGAGCCGACCCACCACCCCGCGGCGAACATCAGCAGGCCGACGACGACGAGCGAGGGCCACGATGCGCCGCCGCCCTCAGGGCCATCCATGGTGCCTTCCTCGATGGGGGTGATGATCACGATCTCGACGTCGACCTCGTCGATGACGCGCGTTCCCCACGGCGGCTCCTGGGCGTGCACCGGAAGCTGGCGGTAGTTGTCCGAGTACTTCTCGCGCCGCTCACCGCCGCCGGGGTCGTTGAAGATCAGGTAGATGTCCGAGACGCACTCGGGGTAGTCCTCCGCGAAGTCGGCGGCGTCGCCGGCGACCTGGAACTCGGGGACCTCGAGATCCTCGCACGGGTCTTCATCGGCCTGGAACGGCGGTGTCCAGGGGATCATTCGCATCGGAGCTCCCTTCGCCGGCGGATCGTAGGGAGCCAGGCTCAGGTTGCCAAGCCGCCCGGCGTGCGTCCGCGGTCGAAGAGGGGGATCCCGCGCCGCCGGAGCGGCACGATAAGCACGAGCCCGCTCAGGAATCCCCCTACGTGCGCCCAGGTCGCGACGCCGTCCGCGACGTGCATCCCGGCGAGCTGCAGCAGCACCCAGCCCGGCAAGAGGAGGAACACCGGCAGCCGGATCGGCACCAGCTTGAACATCAGCACCAGCACGCGCACGCGCGGGTGCAGCATCAGGTAGCCGCCGAGAACCCCGGAGATCGCACCGCTTGCGCCGACGATCGGCACCCGCGAGGCGGGGTCGACCACGGCCTGCAGGACCCCCCCGGCCGCGCCGCAGAGCAGGAAGAAGAGCGCGAAGCGGACGTGCCCGGTCGCGTCCTCGACGTTGTCGCCGAAGATCCACAGGAACAGCAGGTTGCTGCCGAGGTGCACCCAGCCGCCGTGGACGAACAGATAGGTGAGGAGCGTCGCCAGCGGCGGCACGTCGCCGGAACCGAGCTCGCTGCGGTAGCCCTCGAAGAGCGCGGCGGGGATCAGCCCGAAGCTGTGGTAGAGCCCGACATCCTCGCCCGGAGGCAGCGTCGCCGACCAGGCGAACAGCCCGGCGAGCACCAACGCGAGCGGCACGGTGACCCACTGGAAGCGGATGACCGCGAGCGGATTGTCGTCCTTGAGGGGGAGGAACATGCCGGAGAGCCTGGGCCGCGTCTCGGCGTCGTCAGAGGTCGACGCTCTCCAGGAAGGCCTCGGCGATGGCGCGTGCCAGGAGCCGGTTGCCCGCGCTCTCGAAGTGGCAGGCGTCGTGGTAGATCGTCTCCTCGGTCGCGGCGAAGACCACCGAGGTGTCGTAGAACGCGACGCCCTGCTCGCGCAGCCGCGCGCCGGCCTTGCGAAGCAGCGGGTAGCCGAGCTGCACCCCCTCGACCCACGCCGGCGTCGCGGCGCCGGTGGCGATCTCGTCCGGCGTGAGCGGCTTCGAGCCCTCGTCGTGCAGGGTCGGCTGCAGCGCGTGGAGGTAGTGGATCCCGCGGTCGGCGCAGATCGCGTGGAGCGAGCGCGACGACTCCGCCCAGATGCGCGCCGAGCGTGCGGCGACCTCCGCGGGCGCGGGGAGCTCAGGCCCGTCCATCAGTTCGGTGCCCTCGTCGCGCAGGAGCGCGGCGTAGCGCGCCCCGGCCGCGCCCCACGCGGCACGCACCCGCTTGAGTCGGCGCAGGGTGACCCAGCCGGTGATCGCGCTCCGGTGCAGCGCATAGCGCTCGGCCTGAGCGGCGATGCGAACGCCGCGCTCCTCCTCGCGCTGGATCTCGAGCAGCCCGCCCAGCAGCGTCGGGTTGCTTGAGACCGAGCGCGCGAGCGTGCTCCACTGCGCCGTCGAGGGGTACGCCGGGTGCACGTCCATCGACGCGTTCGCGTTCGCGACGGCGACCTCGTTGAAGCCGTCGAGGTTGACGACCGCGTCGGGCGGGGCGACCAGCGTGAGCAGATAGCCGACCAGCTGCAGCTGCTGCGGCTGCTTGTACGCGCCGCGGCCGTGGTTCACCACGCGGATGTTGCGGTCCGCGAAGCGCGGGTCCTCCGAGAGCGCGGCGACCAGCGCCGGCGCGCCGCCGCGGTCGGGCTCGCCGAAGGTGGCCGCGACCGAGCCGCCGACGACCCAGATCTCGTAGGTCCGAGGCTTCTTTTTACGTTTCCGCTGCGCTTCGACGATCTGGAGCCCGCGCCACGTCTCCCAACCCAGGTAGGGGTGCAGGAAGCGATCGGGCTTCCTGGGGCTGGCCTCGTTCCCGTCGACGGGAGCCTCGCCGCCGGTGGGAACCGCGTCGCGCATCTCGCTGACCAGGCGCGCGAAGTCGCCGCGGGTCTCCGCCGCCGAGTAGGCGCTGCCGGTCGCCCAAAGCAGGCCGCGGAACGCGACCTCGGCGAGCGGCAGAACGCAGAGCACGAGGCCCAGGCGCACCGCCCAGCCCCGCAGCCCCGCGCGCTTGTTCTCCGAGGATCCCACGGCCGCCGATTGTCGAGGACGGCTCGCGGTGGGGCAACGGCCGGCTGCGCGATAGAATCGCGCGCCACATGGCTCCCCTCGACTGGATGGACGCGAAGGCCGTCGCCGGAGGCGGCGGATTTCAGGACGAACAGGGCCCGGACGACCCGGACGTCGGCGCCGAGCTGCTCGACGGGCTCAACGACGCCCAGCGCCAGGCGGTGGTCCACGGCGAGGGGCCGCTCTTGATCCTCGCAGGCGCGGGCTCGGGCAAGACGCGCGTGATCACCCGGCGCGTGGCCTGGCTGGTGGCGACCGGCCGCGCGGCCCCCCACGAGCTGCTCGCAATCACCTTCACCAACAAGGCCGCCGGCGAGATGCGCGAGCGCGTGCAGTCGCTGCTCCCCGACCGCGGCTATTGGATCAGCACCTTCCACTCGATGTGCGCCCGCATCCTGCGCAGCGAGATCGACGTGCTCGGGTCGTGGACGCGCGACTTCTCGATCTACGACACCTACGACCGCAACCAGCTGCTGAAGCGCATCATCAAGGACGCCGGCTACGACGCCCAGCGCTTCCGGCCCGGCGCCGTCGGCGGCTGGATCTCGGACGGCAAGAACCGCGCGCGCACCGGCGAGGGCGACCACGCCCCGGCCGGCGAGGGCGTCGACGAGGAGGTCCTGCGGGTCGTGCGCGACCGCTACGCGAAGGCGATGGAGGAGGCCAACGCCCTCGACTTCGACGACCTGCTGCTGATCACGCTGCGGATCTTCGACGAGCACACGGGGGTGCGCGACGCCTACGCCAGCCGCTTCCGCTACGTGCTGGTGGACGAGTACCAGGACACCAACCGCGTGCAGTACCTGCTCGCGCGGCACCTCGCCAGCTGGCACAAGAACCTCGCCGTCTGTGGCGATCCCGACCAGTCGATCTACGCCTGGCGCGGCGCGGACGTGCGCAACATCCTCGACTTCGAGGAGGACTTCGGTCGCGCTATGGTCGTCAAGCTGGAGCAGAACTACCGCTCGGTGGGCAACGTGCTCAAGGCGGCCCAGGCGCTGATCGCCAACAACGACGGGCGCAAGGAAAAGGACCTCTGGACCGAGCGCGAGGACGGCGAGCTGCTCTCGCTCCTGGAGTGCGGCGACGAGAACGACGAGGCGAGCGAGATCTGCCTCCAGGTGCAGTCGCTGCGCTCGCGGGGCTCCTCGTTGAACGAGATGGCGGTGTTCTACCGCGTCAACTTCATGCAGCGGCCGCTCGAACGCGCCTTCCGGCTGGCCGGCGTGCCGTACCAGATCGTCGGCGGCGTCGAGTTCTACCAGCGCCGCGAGATCCGCGACCTGTTGGCGTACCTGCAGCTGGTCGCCAACCCGCGCGACGACGTCGCGTTCCGGCGCGTGGTCAACATCCCCGCGCGCGGCGTGGGCGACAAGAGCATCGCCGTGCTGTCCGCCTGGGCCGGCGAGCGCGGGATGAGCCTGCGCGAAGCCGCCGCCGAGGACGAGGCGCGCGCGGGTATCCGCGGCCGTGGCAAGGCCGGCCTCCTGGCCTTCGCGCAGCTGATGGACACGCTCGACGGCCTGCGCGAGCAGCCCGCCGAGGAGGTGCTGTTGCGCGTGATCGACGAGGTCGACTACATGGGCTGGCTGGCCGGGCTCGACGAGCCCGACCTCGCGAACCGCGAGGAGAACGTCGAGGAGCTCGTGTCGTCGGCGCGCACGTACGACCAGGCGAGCCCCGAGGGCAAGCTGCGCGGCTTCCTGCAGGATGTGGCGCTGGTGAGCGACGTCGACGCCTTCGACGCGTCGCAGGAGTGCGTCACGCTGATGACGCTGCACGCGGCGAAGGGACTGGAGTTTCCCTACGTCTTCATCGCGGGCCTCGAGGAGCAGCTGCTCCCACACCCGCTCGCCATCACCGACGTCGAGGACGAGGTCGCCGGCCTCGAAGAGGAGCGCCGCCTGCTGTACGTGGGGCTCACCCGCGCCCAGGAGCGGCTCTTCCTCACCCATGCGCGCACGCGCCTGCACTTCGGCGAGACCAGCTGGCGTACGCCGTCGCGCTTCCTCGACGAGCTGCCGAACGAGCTGCTCGACGGCCTGACGCCGGACGACGACGACGGCGACTCGGTGCTCGGCGACTACCAGGAGCCCTCCGGCGGCCCCGAGCTGAGCGAGGGCGACTGGGTCGTCCACGAGCACTTCGGCCGCGGGCAGGTCGCGCGGCTCCAGGGCGCCGGCATCAACGCGCGCGCGACGGTCGCCTTCGAGGACGTCGGCTCCAAGGTGCTGCTGCTGCAATACGCCAACCTCAAGGTGCTGAAGGGGTGAGCGGCGCCCCCGAGGCGGGCGCGCTGCCCGAGCGGCTGGCCGCGCTGCTCGACGAGGCGCGGCGCGCCGGCGCGCTCGGCGACCTGGCGCCTACGCTGCGCGCGGCGCTCGCGGAGTTGGAGCGCGCGGCGCCTGCGGACGACGCGGCGAGTGAAGCGTTCCCCGGCCGCTTCGGCATGATCGGCGCGAGCGCCGCCATGGAGGCCGTGTACTCCCTCATCGAGCGCGTCGCGCCCGCCAACGTGCCCGTGCTCGTGCACGGCGAGACCGGCACGGGCAAGGAGCACGTCGCCCGCGCCCTGCACGATTTCGGCGCGCGTCCGAAGGGGCCGTTCCTGGCCGAGAACTGCGCGGCCGTGCCGGCCACGCTGCTCGAGAGCGTGCTCTTCGGGCACAAAAAGGGCGCCTTCACCGATGCCGTACAGGACCGGCCGGGCCACTTCGTCGCGGCGAGCGGCGGCACCCTGTTTCTGGACGAGATCGGCGACATGCCGCTCGAGATGCAGTCCAAGCTCCTGCGCGTGCTGGAGGTGCGCGAGGTGCGTCCGGTGGGCGGCTCCAAGACCGTGCCGGTCGACGTGCGTGTCGTGGCCGCGACCCACCGCGACCTGGCGGGAATGGTGGCCGAGCAGCGCTTCCGCCAGGACCTCTACTACCGCCTGAACGTCGTGAAGATCGACCTCCCGCCCCTGCGCGAGCGCGAGGGGGACGTCGCGCTGCTCGTCCGCCACTTCCTGGTGCGGGTCGCCGACGAGCTCGGCGTCTCCGGGCCTGAGCTCACCCCGGACGCCCTGGAGCTGCTGGAGGCCGCCCCCTGGCCCGGCAACGTCCGGGAGCTGGAGAACGAGATCCGCCGCGCGCTGACGCTCTCGGGCGGTAGGATCGACGCCGACTGCCTGTCACCGGGGCTGCGCTCCCGGGTATAGAGCGTCGCCCCATGCGCCCCATCTCCCTCGCCCTCCTTCTCACCCTCGGCCTCGCCTCCTGCTCCGAGTCGCCCGACGCCACCGTCGAGCTCGACCGCGCCCTCAGCCGCGGCGACCTCGAGGCGGCCGAGGCGCTCCTGACCGGCCTCGACGCCTCGACCGCCGATCTCTTCCGGCGCCGTATCGAGGCCAGCCGCGGTGAGCGCGCCAAGGCACTCGCCCGCGTCGACGGCGTCCTGGAGGGTGTGCGCGACCGCACGCGCATCGTCGTCCAGCGGCAGCTGGAGGAGCTGCGCCAGGGCTCGCGCGACCCGGTCGTGCGCACGCGGATCGACACCGAGCTGTCGGGGCTCGTCGAGCGCTACCGCCGCCTTAAGCGCGCCGAATCGGAGGCCGCGCGGCCCGAGCCCGCCGCGGAGCGGGCGCCGAAGGTAGCCGCGGCCGAGGAGCCGGCCGCGCCCGCCGAGCGGTCGCTGCGCGGGACCACGGCCTGGAACCCGTATCCCGACGCCACGCCGGCGTCGCTCGACGCGGCGCCCGAGCGGGAGCCCACGCCGGCCGCTCCGCCCGAGCCGATCGTCGTCGCTCAGCCGGAGCCGGAGCCGGAGCCGGAGCGCGAGCCGGAGCCCGCGCCGCCCGAAGAAGCCGCCGAGGTCGCCGACTTCGAGCCCACCTCCTTTCCCGCGACCGTCGACCGCCTGCTGCGCGACGCGCACGAGCACGCGCTCGTCGAGGACCTCGCCGCGGCGCGCGACACGCTGCTCGAAGTCGCCTCGCGCGCGCGCTTCGGACCCGAGCGCGACGGGTTCGTCGGGAAGGCGCGCGACCTCGAGGACCGCCGGCTGCTCCGCGTGCAGCTGGTCGAATCCTACGCCGCCGACCGCACCGCCTTTCGGGCGCGGGGCTTCGACGCCGTCGACGCCCAGGGGGTTGCGACCGGCGGGGAGCGCATCGCGTGGAGCGAGCTGGACCTCGACCAGCTGCTGGCGCTGACCGACGGCGAGCCGTTGTCGCTGCGCTCGCGCCTCGGCCGCATCCAGGAGCAGCTGGTGCGCGGCGGCACCGAGGGCGCCTGGCGCGACCTGTCGCGCCTGCAGAAGGACGGCCTGGTCGACGCCGAGCTCGTCGGCGGCGTGGTGAGCCGCTTCCGCGGCGAGCCGGTGCCGCCCGGCGGCTACGTCTTCGAGAAGGGCGGCTGGATCGCGGGCGCGGAGCTCGACGAGCGCGAGCGCGGCGAGCGCCTGGCGAAGCTGGAGCAGCGCTTCCTCAAGGCCGACGCGAGCGAGCTCGATGGGCTGGTCGCCGAGTACCGCACCGACGACGCGGCCGGCGAGCTGGCCGCTGCGCTCGCGCTGCGCTGGACGCAGCTGACCGAGGAGCTCGCCAAGGACCGCACCGCCCGGCGGATCGAGAAGCTGGCGGAGGCGCGCCGCGAGCTCGATCGGCGCCGCGAGGAGGCGCTCGCGCTGATCTTCGACGAGGAGACCTACTTCTACCCCTACAACCCGCCGGAGTGCCCGCCGGAGAAGGCCAAGGAGTACCCGGCCGCGCAGCGCCGCGTGGACGTGCTGGTCGGTGCGGTGCGCGACGCATGGCGCGACCAGGAGTCGGTCGCGCTCGCCAAGCCCTTCCGGCGCCTGGTCGACGAGGTCGAGTGGAGCCTGGCGCTGCGCGAAGAGCTCGCGAGCGAGCTGGACGAGTCGCTGCTGCCGTCGTGGCTCGCCGGCGTCGACCGCGGGCTGGACGAGGTGGCGCTCGCCGACTTCGCCTGGGACGCCAAGGAGGCCGAGGACCTGCGCTATTCGCGCGCCGTGCTGGCCTACAACGCGCGCCGCTGGGGCGAGGAAGAGACCCACGCCGACGGCGTGCTCGAAGCCGAGCCGGACGCCACGCCGGTGGGCAGCGAGCGCAAGCAGGTCGACATCACCAACGAGTACCGCCTCATGTTCGGCCGGCGCGCGCTGGCCTGGAACCCGAAGATCCAGGCCGCCGCGGCGGACCACTCGGACTACATGTCGCGGACCGGAGACTTCGGGCACTTCGAGCCCGACCCGGAGACGAAGACCCCCGGCGACCGCATGCGGCGGCGGGGCTACACCATGGGCGCGAGCGAGAACTGCCACGCCGGCGGCGGAGATCCGATGGGAGCCCACGTGGGCTGGTTGCACTCGAGCGGCCACCATCGCAACATCCTCGTAGAGGGCCACCGCGAGATGGCGAGCGCCCTCTCCGGCCGCTACTGGACGCAGAATTTCGGGGCCGGGTGGAAGTTCGAAGCGGAGCTGGATCGATGGCGCGACTGATCGTGGAGGAGGGCGGACGCCGCAGGGCGTTCAAGGTCGGAAACGGGATCCTCACGCTGGGCACCGGCGCGGAGGCGCGCCTGAAGGTGACGGCGTCGGACGTGGCCGAGATCCACGTCGAGGTCCAGATCAAGAACGGCCAGGCCTACCTGCGCCCGCGGCCCGGCGTAATGCCGCCGACCCTGATGGGCGAGCCCGTGGCGGAGGAGTGCCCGCTGCCCTTCGGCCAGGAGGTGATGGTCGGCTCGGTGCGCGTCTGGGTCGAGGACGAGAACGCGCCCACCGCGGCGCCCCAGGCGGCGCCGACCCAGGCCAAGTCGGTCGCGGCCGGCAACCAGCAGGATAAGGCCCTGCGCCGCCAGCAGGCGATCGCCCAGGCCCAGCAGGGCGGCAACCGCTCCAAGGTCCAGCGCACCCGGCCGCGGGTCGAGCGCGGGCTCCCGGGCGGCGTCATCGCGCTCCTGATCCTCGGCGGCGCGATCGTCGCCGGCTTCGTCTTCTGGAAGCTGTTCGAGAAGTCGACCACCGGCGACGGCACGACGCCGGTGCAGGCGACGCTGGTCGCCGTCGAGCAGCATATCGAGGACGGCGTGTTCGACCTCGCGAGCCAGAAGCTCGACGCGCTCACCGGCGACATGACCGACGCGCAGAAGCGCAAGCTGGAGTCGCTGCGCGACGACATCGCCGACCGCCTGGCGCAGAAGGACCTCGACCTTCACAACATGGACGGTACGAACTACCGCAACGTGAAGATCGAGAAGTACGAGCAGTTCTACCTGCAGGGCAGCCCGGACAGGTCGCGCGTGCGCGTCTTCCTGAAGCGCTGCAAGTACTTCCAGGAGCGCTGGCCGCAGCACCCCGACCTCGACTGGGTGAAGCGGCAGGAGAAGCGCTTCCAGGGCTTCGTCAGCCTGGGTGACCCGCCGACCTACGACGACATCGCGTGGGAGATCGAGTGTCTGACGAAGACCAACCCGAAGTACTACAAGGAGTCGTTCGAGATCGTTGACGACTTCGTCGCCGACGCCACGGGCCGCGAGCTGACCGACGCGCAGGCGCTGCGCACGCAGATGGTGGCCGACCGCGCGGAGTACCACCTCGACCGCATGCAACAGGCGCGGTACGAGTACCAGAACGAGGAGATCGGCCAGGCGGTGCGCTGGCTGGTGTACGGCATCACGATGATGGGCGACGAGGAGATGGCCGACGAGGCGGCCAACTACCTGATCAACATGCCCGACATCGAGCCGCACCTGCGCGGCTGGCGCAGCAGCCGGCCGGAGATCTTCGAGGAGCTCACCGAGCACCCGATCATGGCCGAGTACATGCGCGACAAGGGCATCATCTAGCCCGCCCTCGTCACGCGCCGACGCGGTACCGGACGCGGAGTCGGACCGAACCGCAGCGCCGTCCCGTGACGGAAGGAGGCTGGCGCGGTGGGCGGGGCTCGTGCTAGCCGAGCCCGAGCTCGGCCCGCAGCGCGGCACGCTCGGTGTCGCCGCAGCGGAACGCGTCCGCGTAGGCCGCGAGGAACGCCACCGCGTCTTCGCCCGCGATGCCGAGGCCCGCGGCGGCGGCGAAGCGCCGCCGGATCGACATGCTCCCGGGTCGCGGGTCGACGTGCAGCAGGCGCGTCGGTGGCGGCAGGAGCAGCGCCTCGCCGTCCGCCCAGAGCCGCGCGGGGAGCGCCGCCAGGTCGAGCCCGCGGTCGTGCAGGCCTCCCACGAGCGCGCCCAGCGCGGCCGGGCTCGCCTCGTCGAGCGTACCCTCGCGCGCCCCCGGCGGCAGCCCGAACGCCGCCACGCGCCCGGTCTTGAGCAGCGGCCGCAGCGCCGGCAGCCCGTGCTCCCAGAGCCGCACCGCGGCGTACCAGCGCTCGGTGAGCTCGGCGGTCGGCAGCCCGGTCAGGAGGAACGCGCGCTCGTCGCCGAGCCGGACGACCGCGCCCTCGCCGCCGGCGGCCTGGCGCTCGACCTCGGGCAGCACCTCGCCCCCGACGTCGCGCCGCAGGTACACCGGACCGTCGTCGCGCTCCAGCACGCGGCACATCGACGACTCGCGCGTCCAGCGCCCCTGGGCGTGCGCGACGTAGGCCCGCCGGTGCAGGCGCGCGCGCTCGTCGATGCGGTGGAGGAAGCCCTTGAGCTCGGGCTCGGGCACCTGCGTGGGGCTGGAGCGCGCCCAGGCCGCGAGCAGCGCCGTCCGCGCGTCCGCGGCCAGGCCCTCGCGCAGCGCCGCCGTCAGCCCGACGAGGTCGCGCTCGAGCACCGTGCGCGACAGGCTCGCGCGCACGCGCGCCTTATGGAAGTCGATCAGCCACGGGCGCCCGGCCGGGTCGATCAGCACGTTGCCGGGATGCAGGTCGGGATGGTCGAGCCCGGCGGCGTGTGCGCGCGCCAGCAGCTCGCCCACGGCCCGCGCGAGGGCGGGTACCGGAACCGGCGGCCGCACCTCGCCGGCCAGCACGGCGGCGAGCGAGACGGCGTCCTGGATGCGCTCCATCACGACCTCCCACGAGCCGCCGCTCCGGCGCACCTCGAGCGGGCGCGGCACGGGCAGGTCGCGGGCGAGCAGGGCCTCTAGTACGCGCCGCTCGGCCTGCGCGCGCCGCCGGTCGCGCAGCGCTTGCACCGCGCTCGGGTTGTGGAAGCGCTTGACGACCGCACCGCGCTCGTCGACGTACACCGTGCGCGCGCGATTCTCCTTGAGGACCAGACCTTGGAACCGCTTTCCCACCTCGGCATCCTACCGTGGGCCCGTGACGCTCCAGCTCTATCTCCTGCGGCAGCTCCTGATCTCCGTCAGCTTCGCGCTGGCGGGGCTGGGCTTCCTCGTGCTGCCCGCGATCACGGTGCAGGCGGTGCACAAGCTCGAGGGCGCGGGGCTGGAGGCTGTGGGCAGCTATGTCCCGCTCGTGCTGGCCGAGCTCGTGCCCTATCTCGGCCCGATCGCGTTCCTGCTCGGCGTCGTGGCGACCTTCGGCCGGCTCGCGGCCGACAACGAGTGGACCGCGATCCGCATGGCGGGCGTGCACCCGTTGCGCTCGCTGCTCCCCGGGCTCGTCCTGGCGGCGCTGGGCGCGGCGGGGACGCACTACCTGCTCGCGACCGTCGCCCCGGAGTGGAAGTACGCTCAGCGCACCTTCCTACGCGACTCCGAGATGGAGGCCTTCAAGACCCTCGGCCAGGGGCGTACGCAGTTCTCGGTCGGCAAGTTCTTCGTCGACGCCTCGCGCCGGAACGGCTCGGAGTTCTACGAAGTGGTCCTGGGCGTCCCGCTCGAAGGCGAGGACGACGAGGCCGAGCCCGAGACGCTGATCGTCGTGGCCGACGCGATCAAGATCGACTTCCCCGCGGACAAGCGCGTGATGGAGATCTTCTTCCAGAACGCGCGGACGCTGCGCGACGACCAGGTGCTCTCGATGGAGAGCCCGTTCCTGCGCCTCTCGCTCGACGACCTGGTTTCGAAGAAGCGCAAGAACAAGGACGTCCCCAAGTACCTGACCAACGAGACGATGACGCGCCGGCTCGCCGGTGACGTGATGCCCGGCGAGGAGACGCCGGTGGGGGAGAAGCGCCAGCTCTACCGCTACGAGATCCAGCGCCGGCGCGCGCTCTCGTGCACCTACTTCCTGTTCCTGCTGCTGGGCACGGCGACCGGGCTGATGCTGCGGGCCGGGACCCAGCTGAGCGCGATGGCGGTCTCGATCGGCTACGCGTTCCTCTACTACGTGTTCTCGATGCGCTTCGGCAAGGGCCTCGTCGAGGCGGGGCTCGTGCCGCCCGAGGTCGCCGCATGGGCGACCAACGGCCTGTACCTCGCCGTCGCGCTGGTGATGGTGCGGAAGGTGCTCTGGCGATGAGGTGGCTGCGTCCCGGAGGGCACCTCGACCGCTACGTCGCGCGGCTCTTCACGATGTCGTACGTCACCGCCTTCTTCCTGGTGGTGGGGCTGTACGTCATCATCGACCTGTCGGTCAACCTCGACGAGTATCTCGAAGAGCACGCGGACGGAACGACCCCCGGCCTGCTGCAGGTGATGCGCTACTACGGCCTGCATCTGCCGTTCCTCTACCTCGAGATGTCGCCCTTCGTCACGCTGGTCGCGGGCCTGTTCGCGGCGACGCGGATGGTGCGCAACAACGAGGTGGCGGCGGCGCTGGGGGCGGGGGTCAGCTCGCGGCGGCTGTTCGCGCCGGTCTACGTCGGCGCGCTCGTGCTCGCCGGCGGGATGTTCGTGCTGCGCGAGTGGGCGACCGGCGCGATCAGCACCGAGCGCGACGAGCTGCGCGAGTACCTGCTGGAGCAGCAGGACGAGCTCGTCTACCGCAACCTGTGGGTGCGCGACACGGACGGGCGCCGGGTCCGCGTGGAGAGCTACCGCCCCGAGGGCCCCTCGGGCGGCCCCGAGTGCGGCGGCCTGCTCGCGCGGCTTACGGGGGGCGAGGCGTCGGTGGCGATCGACGCCGTGCGGGCCTACGCCCCCGAGCGCGTGGACGGTCGCTGGCGGTGGCGGCTCCAGGACGGTTTCCGCACCGCGGTCGAGGCGGAGGGACGTGAGCGCGAGGCGCTCGCCGTGTTCGACCAGGTCGACGTCGGCCCGGGCGACATGCAGCTCGCCTGGCGCGGCCGCGAGCGCCCGCTCGACCTCTCCTTCGCCCAGGCGGGCGACCTGCTGAGCCGCGACCCGGACAACCTCCAGTACCGCACGGTGCGCCAGTACCACCTGACCTTTCCGCTCGCCGGCCTGGTGCTGCTCCTGGTCGGCCTGCCCTTCCTCGTGGGTCAGGAGCGCGGCCGCGGCGTCGAGCGGGTGGCGGTCGGCATCCTGCTCTGCATGGCCTACTTCGCGGTCGACTTCGTGACCCGCACCCTGGGCCTCCAGGGGCAGATCGGGCCGGTCTACGCGGCCTGGTTCCCGCTGGTGCTGTTCGGGAGCCTGGGGGTGGTCCTGTTCGGCTCCATGCGCTCCTAGCGCCCCGCGGCGGGCCGTCCCGCTTGCCTCCCGGCGGCGATTGGGGTTAGGTGTCCGGCCCGCCCGTGATTCCCGGGGGGCGTCCGGGAAGATCCGCCGCCCCCGAGCGTCTCCCTCACGAAGCCCCGGCCCGTCCGCGAAAACCGGCTCCCAAGCGACCCAGGATGCACCGTCACGCCCAACGTCTCCGCCTCGTCCTCCCGCTGGCTGTTGCCCTTGGCCTCGGCGCCTGCGCCTCCTCGCAGAAGGTCGACGAGGTGGTCCAGCTCATCCAGGACGAGCGCTACGCCGAGGCCGTCTCCGTGGCGGCCGAGCGGGCTGCGGACGACCCGGAGGACGAGCGCGCGGCGCGCCTCCACCGCGAGGCGTCGATCGCCTTCATCCTCAACCAGGGGCGCCGGGCCGTCTTCGACCGCGAGTTCGAGGACGCGCTGACGCACTTCAACCAGGCCCTGGAGATCGACCCGGACAACGAGACGACCCACGTCTGGATCCGCAAGACGCTCGACCAGCTGACCGAGACCTGGCTGCGCGCCGGCCTCGAGTTCATCGTGCGCGACGAGCTGCCCAAGGCCGAGGAGGCCTACGAGCTCGCGCTGTACTACAGCCCCGGCCACCCCGAGGCCGTCCTCGGCATCGGCCGCGTGCAGCTGCTGATGAACTACCGCCGCGGGCTGGGCGAGAGCTACTACAGCGAGGGCGTGCGGGCGGTCTACAAGCACCTCTACGTCACCGCCCGCTCGCGCTTCGGCTACACCGAGAAGTACATCCCCGGCGACGAGCGCGCCGCGCTCCGCAAGGAGAAGGTCGAGTCCGCGCTGGCCGAGGAGCGCATGTTCGTCGCGCAGGGCTTCGAGCAGGAGGGGCTCTACGGCGCGGCGATGGGCGAGTACAAGCTCGTGCTGACGCTCGAGCCCGAGAACGAGCAGGCCAAGGCCGGCTTCGAACGCATGCGCGCCGAGGAGGAGGCCAGCCGCGCGCTCACCGCCGCCGACCTCCTGATCCGCCAGGGCCGCCTCGAGGAGGCGATGCTCAAGCTGCAGGAAGGCCGCGAGCTGACGGAGCTGCAGGCGGACGATTTCACCTGGCTCGTGAACCAGGTCGAGAGCACGCAGTGGGCGGCGCTCTTCGAGGAGGCGCTCGCGCTCGAGCAGGACTACCGCTACGAGGAGGCGGTCGAGGTCTACAACCAGCTGGCCGAGGCGTCCGACTCGAGCGACGCGATGAACCGCCGCGACACGCTGCTGGACTACATCGACCAGGCGTCGAAGCTCTACGCGAGCCTCGACGCCGCCGCGCCGGACGAGCAGCTGGGCATCCTGCGCGAGATCGAGATCCTCTGGCCGGAGTACCGCGACATCCAGTTCCGGATCGCGGAGCTGGCCGGCGGCGAATAGCGGTCTACGACAGCGCGGCGCCGTCGCCGCTGCTCCGCGTCATCCACGCGGCGACCAGCGAGCCGGCCGAGACGGCGGCGGTCAGGACCGTGAACGTGCTCCCGACGCGCGCGAAGTCGCCGCCCCACTCGACGAAGCCCCAGTAGAGGTACGGAAGCCAAGCGCTGAAGGCGACGATGACCCACGCGCGGAACGGGTTGCCCGGCTCCTCGTCCTCTTCCGCCTCGAGCGGCTCGCCGCGCTCCGCGCGCTCGCGGTCGATCGCGTCGAGCGCCGCGGCGGTGCGGTCGAGCAGGCCCTGGTTCTCGCGCAGGGCCTGGTACTCGACCTGGATCGCCCACAGGTTGAACAGCACCGCCAGGATGCCGAGCAGCATGTGAACCTCGGCCGGCAGTCCGAAGGCGTGCTGCCCGTAGCCCAGCACCGCGACCGCGACGATCGTGACCGCGGCGAGGCCGGAGATCGGGTAGGCGCGCTTCCTCGCGAAGAACTCGTTGAGCTCCTCGAGGAAGCTCGCCGGCAGCTGGCGGCTGGCGCTGGCCTCCTTCATGACCTTGCCGGTCACGATCATGAAGAGGATCAGGAGCGTGTGCGTCGCCACCGTCAGGATCGCGCCGAAGAGCCCGAGCGACAGGTGCAGGTTTGTGCCGTCGTGGAAGATCCCCGTCCCCGCGGTCGCGAGGAGCGCGGGCGTGGCGAGGACCGCCATGCCGAGGAAGTAGTGGATCATCCGCATCGGAGGGGCGAAGACGATAGGACAAGCGCGCGTCGGGCTCAATCCGCCGTCAGGGCGACCAGAGCGTCCTCGACCGCGATGCCGGACATGCAGACCGGCCCCTGCGGGTGGGTGCAGCGCCGCGCCAGGCACGGCGCGCAGTCGGGGGCGGAGCGCGCGCGGAGCGCTGTGGCGGGGCTCACGCCGCCCGGGGTCCAAGGCCCGGTGCGCGCCGGGTCGGTGGGGCCGTGCAGGCAGACCGTCCGGAGGCCCACCGAGCAGGCCAGGTGCATCGGGCCGGAGTCGCAGGCGAGGAGCGCTCCCCCCGCCTCGGCCGCCGCGGCCAGCACCGCCGCGAGCCGCCGCAGGTCGCGCTGGCCGACCCAGTGCCCCGCGCCCGAGCCCGCCAGGCGGCGGGCGAGGAGCAGGCCGTCGCCCTCCTCGTGCGGGCCTGAGATCACCAGCACCGGGGTGCCGGCTGCGCTCAGCCGGCGCGCGATCTGCTCGAAGCTGCCGGGGGCCCAGGCCCGCACGTCGCGCTCGCGGCCGAGGTAGAGCACGCGGACCCCGTCCGCCGGCCCGGCCAGGAGCCGGCCGAGCTCCTCGCGTCCGAGGGCGCGCTCGGCCTCGCTCAACCCGGGATCGAAGCGCGGCGCGTCCTCCGCCGGCGCCACGTAGCGCGCCAGGGCCCGCGTGCGCGCCACCGCGTGCGCCTCGCCCGAGGGCGGAGCCGCGTCGGTCAGCACGCGCGCGCCGAGGCGCTCGCGCCACTCCTCCGGCGCCAGCCCCACGCGCCGCGCCGCGCCCGAGCACCAGGTCGCGGCGGCGCTCTTCAGGTTGCCCTGGGCGTCGACGGCCCAGTCGGCGCCGAAGGCGCGCAGCTCGCGCCGCAGCCTGCGCCACGCGCCAAGGCCTCCGCGGCGGTCGAAGCGGAACACGCGTTGCAGCCCCGGCAGGGGCTCGATGAGCCCGGCGAACTCCCCTTGGAGCGCCCAGCCGATCTCGGCCGCGGGGTACGCCTCGCGCAGCGCGTGGAAGAGCGGGAGGGCGCACACGATGTCCCCTAGGTGGGACATGCGCACCAACAGAATGCGACGCGGATCTTTCAAGCCGGAGGGGAGCAGCGATCCCGGCGCGAAGGTTATCTTCGCGCCGCCCCGCCGCGGGAGCATGTTGCGCCGCATTTCGACCAAGCTGATCCTGGCCGTGCTCGCGGCCGTGGTCCTACCGTTCGTCGCCTTCGCGTTCT
This sequence comes from Planctomycetota bacterium, assembly GCA_039029355.1. Classification (GTDB taxonomy): domain Bacteria; phylum Planctomycetota; class UBA1135; order UBA1135; genus JBCCGI01. Next base: position 11,280 of record JBCCGI010000021.1, on the reverse strand, counting down.
TCATCAACTACCAGATGGGGGACCGGCTGACCCGCGACGTGGTGCGGCAGTCGCTCTCAGGCCTGGCCCAGGACCTCGCCGGCCAGATCGATCGCTTCGTCGAGGAGCGCCTGCGCGACGCGACCCAGTGGGCTGAGGACCCGCTGCACAACTTCGCGCTCGACAACTACGACGCGATCAAGGGCTTCCAGCGCACCGCGCCCGAGCGCCACCCGCCGTGGGACGGCGACGCGCTGGCGCGTTGGGCGGCCACGCGCGAGGTGCCGTCGCCGACGGCCGCCCAGGACTGGAACTTCCTGATGCACTCGACGCGGCGGCTCGACAGCATCGTCGAGCTGGCCGGTGCCTACGACGTGCTGCTGCTGGTGTCGCGCGACGGACGGCTGGCGACGTGCAACAGCCGGCTCTCCGACGGAGCGCTGCTCCCCGCCGCGTACCTGCGCTCGCTCTTCGAGCATGACTACGCCGAAGAGGAGTGGTTCCAACGCGCCGTCGGTGGCGACCCGACGCAGCTGGACTTTCACGTCTCCGACTTCCGCCCGTTCGTCGACGACGAGCGCCCCCAGCGCAACTTCCACATCGGGTTCAGCGTGCCCGTGCTGAACGATGACGACTCGGGCGAGGTGATCGGCGTGTTCTTCACGCTGGTCAACTGGAGCCACATCCAGGAGCTGGTCTCGACCCCGGTCGTGAAGGAGTACTTCCGCGGGCTCGTCGACGAGGAGACCGACCCCTCGCCCTACGCGTGGATCTGGTCCGGCGACGCCGACACGATCATCGGGCACCCCGACCCGGGCCTGTACCTCAAGAGCGTCACCCGCGATGTGGGCCTCGGGCACCTCGTCGAGGCGGTGCGCGCCGACGAGGACGGCTGGGGCCTCTATCCCGAGTACGAGTTCCGCGACGAGTGGAAGAACGCGGCCTTCCGCCGCACCGCCCCGCCTCGAAGAGGAGGCTTCTACTGGGTGGTCGGCCTCGGTATCGACAACGACGACATCTACGCGACCTCGGCCGAGATGCGGAGTCTGCTCCTGAGCGGCACCGCGATCGTGCTGCTGCTGGCTGTACTGCTGACGATGGTCATCGCGCGGCGGACGACCGACCCGATCCAGAAGCTCCAGAGCCACACCCGCCGGGTGGCCGAGGGACACCTCGACGAGACGATCGAGATCCGCACGGGCGATGAGCTCGGCGAGCTCGCGCGCGACTTCAACCAGATGACGCGCGAGCTCAAGGACCAGCGCGACATGCTCGTGCGCGCCGAGAAGGACGCCGCCTGGCGCGAGATGGCGAAGCAGATCGCCCACGACATCAAGAACCCGCTGACGCCGATCCAGCTGTCGCTCGATCTCGTCGACCGCGCCCGCCGCGAGGGCAACCCCGGCTACGACGACATCCTCGAGCGCACGCTCGACATCGTCGGCCGGCAGGTGAAGAACCTGCGCGAGATCGCCAGCACGTTCTACGAGTTCACCGGCGGCCGCCGGCCCGAGCCACAGGTCATCGAGCTGGGCGAGCTGATCGACGAGGTGCTGCGGCTGCACGACGCCTGGGCCGTCGAGCAGTCCGTCGACGTGCGCCGCGAGGGCATCGGCGGCCGCGTTCACGCCGACCCGGGCAAGCTGCGGCGCGTGCTCGGGAACCTGGTCTCGAACGCGCTGCAGGCCATGCCCGAGGGCGGCGCGCTGCGCGTCGAGGTCTCGCCGATCTCGGGCGAGCGCGTGCGCGTGCTGGTGCAGGACACCGGCGTCGGCATCCCCGAGGAGGCGCGGGCGCACCTCTTCGAGCCCTACTTCACGACGCGCAGCGAGGGCACCGGACTCGGCCTGGCGATCGCGCGGCGCGTGATCGAGGAAATGGGCGGGAGCATCGAGCTGCGCTCGCCCGGAGCCGGCGGCGTCCAGGACGAGGCCGGCACCGTGGCCGAGGTGATCCTGCCGCTGCACGCCGGGGAGGCGACGGCGTGAGCGGGCGCGCGGTGTTCGTCACCGGAGCGACCGGCTTCGTCGGCACCGCGCTGGCGCGCCGGTTGGCGGCCGAAGGCGATGAGGTGCACGCCTTTGCGCGCCCGACGTCCGACCGCTCGGGGCTCGCCGAGCTGCCCGTGCGGTGGTACGAGGGCGACCTCGCGGACGGCGAGTCGGTGCAGCGCGCGTGCGAGGCCTTCGCGCAGGCGTGCGCCGCGTCCGGCCGCCAGCCGTTCGCCGTGCACTCGGGCGCGTTGATCTCCTACCGGACGGGCGACGGCGAGCAGGCACGGCGCGTGAACGTCGAGGGAACGCGCCACCTGCTGGACGCCTGCCAGACCCACGGCGTGCGGCGCGTCGTCCACGTCAGCTCGGTGGTCACCGTCGGCCACGCGCCCGACGCGCACGTCGCGCTCGACGAGGAGGCCGACTTCAACGGCGCCGAGCTGCTGGTCGACTACGTCACGACCAAGCGCGCGGCCGAGGACTTCGCGCTGTCGGTCTCGCGCCAGCTCGACGTCGTCGTGGTCAACCCCGGCGCGATCTTCGGGCCGGCGCCGGTGCTCTCAAACACGTCGATCTTCCTGCGGCGCGTGGCCGAGGAGCGCGTCGGGCCGGTGGCTCCGCCGGGCTCGCTCGCCGTCGTCGGCGTCGACGACGTCGCCGCGGGCATCTTTCTCGCGCTCGGGCGCGGACGGCGGGGGGCGCGCTATCTCCTGACCGAGTCGAACCTGACCCACCGCGAGCTCCTGACCCTGGCGGCGGCCGAGCTCGGCGTACGCGCTCCGCGCGCGACCGCGCCACGGGCGCTGTGGCGCCTGGTCGCAGCGGGCGCGGTCGCGTGGGACCGGCTCAAGCCGCAGGAGGAGGCGACGCCCCAGGCGCTGCGGCTGCTCGGAGCCCACTTCCGCTTCGACGCGCGCCGCGCGCAGCGCGAGCTCGGCTGGACGCCGCGGCCGTTCGCCGAGGTGCTCGCGGACACGGTGCGCTGGCTGCGCGAGCGCGGCGCGGTCGCTCCCTAGATTCGGGCTCCCGCCGCGTTACCCCCGAGTAGGGCGGAGCCGCGCGCAAAAGCCCGTATGCTTGTAGTCCCACGGGCGCCGCCGCACGTCTTGATGGCGGAACCGTAGCCTCCGGAGAAACCCGATGCGCACCCTACGACCCTCCCGCCGCCGCGGCGCGGCGCGCGGAGCCTGGCTGCTGCTGGGGCTCCTCGCCGTCGGCGCCGTGCTGCTCCTGCTCATCCTGCGGCCGGGAGATGCCGCCGAGGGAAGCATCGCGGAGGTCGCACGCGCCGCCCGCGCACCCGTGGGCAGCGGCCCGGAGCTGCGTGCGGTGGAGGACGGCGATCCCGTCCGCCGCGCGGCTGCGGACGAGGCCGAAGCGCTCTTCGCCGGGGGAATCGAGATCCGTCCCGGCGTGCGTCTGGCGGGGCCGGGGCGCCTCACGGGCCGCGTGCTCGACCGTGCGAGCGGGGCAGGGGTCGAGGGCGCGCGCGTCGAGCTCTACTCGATGCCACCCACGGGCAAGGACTTCCTGCACCGCGTCTACTCGGCGGCCAAGCTGCCGTCGAGCTGGGGGACGCGCCTCGAGCCGATCGCGACCGTCGCGTCGGGGCCAGGCGGCGCCTTCGAGCTGCGCGGCGTGCGCAACGGCTCGTACTTCCTCGAGGCGCGCGGCGGCTGGCACGCGCCCGACCAGACGGTGCTTGTGCGCGTCGACAGCGATGGAGCCGGCGGGCCGGTCGACGTCTTCGCGCGGCGCGGCGGCCGCGTGCTCGGCCGCGTCGAGCGCGCCGACGGATCGGCGGTTGCCGGGGCGCGGGTCCAGCTCTACCACGGCCACACCTCGTTCCTCGCCGCGGCGCGCTCGGGCGAGTTCCGCCTGTACGCATCCACGACGGACCGCGAGGGCCGTTTCCTCTTCCCCGGCGTCCCCGAGGGGCGCGGCTACGACGTCACCGCGTCGCACGACTCGATGGTGATCTCCCACGCCCAGGGCTTCACGGTCGTGGCCGGCGAGGACACCGAGGTGCTGGTGAAGGCGCGTGCGGAAGGCGCGGTGCGCGGGCAGGTGCTCGCGACCGTGGAGGGCGAGGAGCAGCTCGTGCCGGTCGCCGGCGCCCACGTCGGCGTGCTGCCGCGAGGGCTCCGCGACCTGGCCTTCTCCAAGGAGGTGCTCGACGCGACCCACACGGTCACCGACGCCGAGGGGCGCTACCTCCTGCGCCGCGTGCCTCCCGGCGACGTGGACGTCGTCGGCTACAAGCAGGGCTACGTTCCGTCCAAGGGCGCCGCGGTGCGCGCGGCGTCGGGCGCGACGGTCGAGGCCGAACCGATCGTCCTCGGCGGCGGGCCGGAGGTGACGCTGCGCTTCATCGACGACCAGGGGCTCCCGATCCCCGGCGTCGCGACCAGCTGGTTCGTGACCGACTTCGACGCGCTGGAGTTCGAGCCCACCTTCACGCCGCTGATGCTGCAGGCGATCGAGGGCTTCGAGTTCCCGGTCAGCGACTCCGACGGCGTCGTGCGCGCCGGGCCGTTCCCCGGGCGCCCGCCCTACAGCGTCTTCTGCATGCGGGCCGGGTACGAGTTCGAGATCTTCGAGTGGCGCCCCTCGGACGGCGACGAGCGAGAGGTGCGGCTCAGCCGCGGCGGCTCGGTCGAGGGGATCGTGATGGACGTCGAGAAGGCGGAGCCTATCCAGCGCTTCCTCGTCCGCTCGGGCCGCCGGCTGGACTGGACCGACGAGGAGCCGAGCGTCATCAACCCCTTCTCCGGCGGGCTGTGGATCGAGGACGAGAACGGGCGCTTCCGCCTCGACGGCATCGCGGACTGGGGCGCGCCGGTGACCTTCGTCGCGCCCGGATACCTGCCGGAGGAGGTCGACGTTCAGGTCAAGCCCGGCGAGGTCACGCGCGGCGTCATCGTCAAGATGCGCCCCGGCGGGACGGTGCGGGGGCGCGTGCTCGATGCCGACGGCGAGCCGATCGCGGGCGCACAGGTGGCGGGGCTCGACGAGCGCGGCGGGTTCGTGGCCGGGCACCTGCGCGCGCCGCGCGCGCGCTCGCGGTCGATGAAGGCCGGCATCGGGCAGGAGGTCGCGATGGGCAGCATGGAGGTGCTCTCCTCGCTGGGCGTGCTGGGCTCGGGCTTCACGGTGTCCGAAGCCGACGGCTCGTACGAGCTGACGAGCCTGCCCGAGGGCACGCTCTGGGTGCACGCGACGCACCGCGACTACGCCGACGGCAAGACCGACGCGCTGGCGATCGTCGCAGGCGAGCCGCTGGACGACGTCGACCTCGTGCTCACCGAAGGCGGCGGGCTGTTCGGCTCGGTGCGCGACCGCTTCGGGCAGGCCGTGCCCGACGCCATCGTGCTGGTCGTCTCGACCGAGCGCATGGCGAACACGTACCCCTCCGCCCGCTGGGTGCGCCAGGCCGGCACCGACGAGGCGGGGCAGTACCGCATCGAGCACATGGAGCCCGGTGGCTACTTCCTGGCGTGCACGCGCGGGGACGAGGGCCTCAACCTGACCAGCTTCCTCGGCACGCTCAACTTCGACCTCGTGTCGGTGCCGGCCGACGAGATGGTGCGCTACGACATCACCGACTCGTCCGCGGCGGCGGTGCGCGTGTTCGGAACGGTGCGCGCCGACGGCGACCTGGTGCGCTCCGGAGGCCTCTTCGCGCTCGGCTTCGAGAGCGAGAACGTGCTGGGCCTCGACATGAAGATCGCCCAGGTGCGGTCCGACGGCTCCTATGAGTTCGCGGGGCTGGCCCCCGGCTCGTACAGCTTCGGCTACCAGAGCGACGGGCCCGAGGTGCGGATGGAGGTCGAGATCCCCGACGTGCCTGAGTACCGGCTCGACCTGACGCTTCCGACCGGTGGCCTCGCGGGCTACGTGCGCGACTCGGTCACGGGTGAGCCCATCCGCGGGGCGGAGGTGGTCCTCACCCGCGAGGACTCGGCGATCGCTGGCGGACTGATCGGCGCGATGATCCAGCGCGAGGGCAACGCGGCGCGCAACTGGACCAACATCGAGGGCACCTTTTCGCTGCCGCGTCTGCAGGCGGGGATCTACCAGCTCAAGGTCGGCCCGCCGCGCTGGGGCGAGCTGCGGGGACGTTATGCCCCCTCGGACCCGGTCGAGATCGAGGTGCTCGAGGGCGTCGTGAAGAAGGACGTCGAGCTCACGCTCACGCCCTCGCTCCAGATCCGCGGCGCGGTGCTGACGGCGGGCGGCGCGCCGGTGCACCGGGCGCGGGTCTATGCCCTCTCCCACGCCGACCGCGACGTGCGGCCGGCCCGCGCGCGCACCGCCGACGACGGATCCTTTACGCTGCGCTCGCTCGCGGTGGGCACCTACGACCTGACGGCGTCGGCCGACGGCTTCGCCGATGCGCCCGTGCAGGTCGTGGAGGTCACCGCTGAGGCCGCGCCCGACGTGGTGCTCACGCTGACCGAAGGCGTCGACGTCGTTGTGCTCGTCCGCGACCCTGCGGGGCAGCCGCTGCAGGGCGCGACCGGGCGGCTGGTCTCGGAGGCGGGAAGCGGCAAGGCGGCCGTGGCGAGCCTCGACCGCACGCTGGAGGGGCTCTTCAGCGGAGAGGGCGTCTCCGGGCCCGACGGCGTGCTGCGTCTGGGCAAGCACGCCCCGGGCACCTACCGGCTGGAGGTGGGGCGGGGCACCCAGCGCGCCACGCTCGAAGGGGTGACCCTCAGCGCGGGGATCCCCCTCGAGCTGGACGTCGAGTTGGACTAGGGTCCCGGTTCTGCCGAACGCCGACCCCAAGCCGGCCCTAACAAAGGGGCCGTCCCGTTCGAACTCTAGCTCATGCAGCTCTCCCCGCTCTCCCCGCTGGCTCTCGTGACCCTGCTCCTGGCCTCGGCCGCGCCCCTTCAGGACGGCGCCCCCCCTGCGGAGGACGAGGCCCAGGAGCTCTCGCCGGCCGCGGCCGCCGTCTCGGCCTTTGCCGCGCCGCTCTACCTCGACCCGCTGCCGCCGCCGGTCCGGTCGGTCCGCAACATCCAGCTGGTGCACACCGGCGTGCCGAACGTGTCCCGCGAGGTCACGCGCACGCCCGAGGAGGCCGAGCAGCTGGCCGCGCACATCGTGGCGCTGCTCCGCTCGGGCGAGGACTTCGGCAAGCTGGCGATCGAGTACTCCGCGGCCAAGAACGCCGGCCTGGGCGCGGTCCTCGGGACCTTCCCCCCCGGGCTCCTGGCGCCGCGGATGGACGAGTTCCTATACGCGGCCGAGATCGGCGAGGTGTCGGAGCCGATCGCGACCGCGAACGGGGTCCACGTGCTGCAGCGCATCGAGTCCTTTGCGGCGACGCTCCACATCCACATCCGCGGCAAGAGCGACGAGTCGAAGCAGAAGATCGAGACGCTGCTCGAGCGCGCGCGCGCCGGCGAGGACTTCGCCGAGCTCGCGCACCAGCACTCCCAGGACAAGTACAGCGCCGACCGCGGCGGTCAGTTCACGATCTTCGAGCGCGGCCCGAAGGACCGGCTGCTCAAGGAGGCCGCCTTCTCGGCACGGGTCGGCGAGGTGGTCGGCCCGATCGCGTCGCCGGTCGGGTTCCACCTGATCAAGCGCGTTCCGATCGAGGGCCACGACCCCGCGCTCTTCGAGGACTCGCAGGTGCGGATCCGCGCCATCCTCATCTCGCACGACAACACCGCGCTCGGCGGGATCACCGCCAAGCGCAACCAGGTCGAGGCGCGCCAGCTGGCGGACGACCTCCACGCACGCATCGTGGCGGGCGAGGACATGGAGCAGCTCGCGCGCCAGATCAACGACGACCTCGGCGGCCTCGAGCGCGGCGGCGACATCGGCTGGGTACACCGCCACAACCCGCGCAGCTCGAGCTTCCTCGACCGCTGCTTCCAGGCCGAGCCGGGCGAGCTCCTCGATCCGATCCTGACCAACCTGGGCTGGGTGATCCTCCGGCGCGAGCTTTGAGCACGGGCTCGCCGGAGCCCCCCCCGCAGCCCGGGTACGAGCCGCGCATCGGCGTGGTCACCCCGGCCTTCAACGAAGAGGAGGCGCTCCCCAGGGTCCTGGAGGAGCTGCCCTGGGAGCGGCTCGCGCGCGTCGTGGTCGTGAACAACGGCTCGACCGACCGCACGGTCGAGGTTGCGCGCGCGGGCGGGGCGGAGGTCGTGACCGAGCCCATCCGCGGCTACGGCCAGGCCTGCCTGGCCGGCATCGCGCGCCTGAAGGAGGCGGGGCCCGCGGGTGCGGCGCCGCTCGGCGCGGACGACGTGGTGGTCTTCCTCGACGCCGACCATTCCGACTACCCCGAGGAGCTGCCCGACGTCGTCGCCCCGCTGCTCGCCGGCGAGGCGGAGCTCGTCATCGGCTCGCGCATCCTCGGCGGCGCCGACATGGAGGCCCTCTTGCCCCAGGCCTGGTTCGGCAACCGGCTGGCGTGCGGGCTGATGCGACTGCTCTTTGGCGCGCGCTACACCGACCTCGGGCCGTTTCGGGCGCTGCGCTCGGGAACGCTCGACGCGCTCGAGATGAACGACCGCGACTTCGGCTGGACGATCGAGATGCAGCTGAAGGCGCACACGCGCGGACTGCGCGTCGTCGAGGTGCCGGTGCGCTACCGCCGCCGCATCGGTCAGAGCAAGATCACCGGCACCATCAGCGGCACCGTCCGCGCCGGCTGGAAGATCCTGGGCTGGATCCTGGTGTGGCGGGTGCGGCTCAGCGCTCGGGCGGGAAGCCCCACGTCCCGGTGACGCGCGCGTAGCGGACGCTGATGATGTCGAGCAGGAAGTCGAGCGGCCCGAAGTGGGGGATGACGACGGTGTCCTCGACCACCATGTTCGGCTGACGGGCGTCCGACGCGTTCTCCCGCGCGATGTTCAGCGCCGACTTGGGCAGGTCGTGCGAGAAGACGGTGACCGACCAGCCGGTCGAGACGAAGCTTCCCGAAGTCTCCGAGTCGCGGTCGAACTCGACGGCGGCGCAGGCGGAGAGCGCCACGGCGACGAGGGGAAGCGAGAGCATGCGCAAGCGCGTCATAACCTGGAACATAGCTGCGAAAGTGGGCTCGCGCTAGCGCCGGAGCGCTCGCCGGCCGCCTCCCGGTCCGATAAGCTGAGGCGGATGCGCGAGGGAAACGCCGTACAAGAGGCCAGCTTCCGGGTCGAGAGCCTGCGCGAGCACCGCCGCCGTTTCCAGGAACGCTTCGGTAACGCCACGGGCGACCGGCTCTTCTTCTCGCCCGGCCGCGTCAACCTGATGGGGGCGCACCTCGACTACAACGGGGGCCCCGTCATGCCGATGGCGATCGACCGGGGCACGTTCTTCGCGGTGCGTCCCCGGGCGGATCGCGAGGTGCGTCTGGCCTCCACGCTCGAGAGCTCCGAGCTCAACCTCAGCCTCGAACGCCTGCCCCAGGCGGCCTCGGGCAGCTGGCACGACTACCCCGCCGGCGTGCTGCGGGACCTCCTGCCGCTGGCCGCTGAGCCCAGCGGGCTCGACGTCCTGGTGGGCGGCGACCTGCCGATCGGGGCCGGGCTGTCCTCCTCCGCGTCGATCTGCGTCGGCATGGCGCACGTGCTCAACCGCGTCTGGGGCCTGGGGCTCTCGATGGAGCGCTGCGTCGAGGCCGCCCTGTGGGCCGAGCGCGAGTTCGTCGGAGTGCGCTGCGGGATCATGGATCCCTACGCGGTCGGCTTCGCGCGGCCGGGGCATCTGCTCTGGCTCGACTGCAAGGACGCTTCGACCAGCCTGCTGCCGCTCGACACGAACGAGGTCTCGATCGCCGTCGCCGACACCGGCATCCGCCGCGAGCTCGCCCAGGGCGCCTTCAACCAGCGCGTCGAGGAGTGCGCCCAGGCCTTCGCGCACCTGCGCGGCTACGCGCCCGGCGCGGTCTGCCTGCGCGACGTGCCGCAGGAGGTGGTCGAGCAACACGCGTCCGAGCTGGCCCCGGCGGTGGCGCGGCGCGCCCGGCACGTCGCCGGCGAGGTCGCGCGCACCTTCGCCGCCCGCGATGCGCTGCTGCGCGGCGACGTGGCGTCCTTCGGCCGCGCGATCACCGAGGCGCACTTCTCGCTGCGAGACCTGTTCGAGGTCTCGGTGCCCGAGCTCGACTGCCTGGTCGAGGCGTCGCTCGAGCACGAAGGCGTGCTCGGGACGCGGCTCACCGGCGCCGGCTTCGGCGGCTGCACCGTGCTGCTGCTGCGCACGGAGGCCGCCGGCGGGCTGGCCGAGCATCTGACCGAGGCCTTCCGCGCGCGCTTCGGCCGCGAGCCCGCGGTCTCGATCTTCGGCGGGGACGGCGGGCCGCGCGAGCTGCCCGACGGATCCCCGCCGCAGGCCTAGCGAGCCTCGGGCGTCGGTGCGGCGCTCGCGCCGTACTGCACGCGACGCGCCGATTCGAGGATGAGGCTCGACGCGGTGTCCGCGCGGACCGAGAGCGAGAAGGACCCTTCGAGCAGGTCCACCGCCGCCGCCGGCCGGTTGCCGAAGAGGTAGTTCAGCGCGAGCACCAGGCGCGCGTCGCTGTCCGAGGGGTTCTCGGCCAGGAAGAGCTCGGCGCGCGACAGGTGACGGTCGAAGTCCGCCGGGTCGGCGTAGAACTCGTGCTTGTCGACGATGCCGTCGGCCAGGGCCGGGTCCAGCTCGAGCGCGCGCCGGACCGAGTAGGCTGCGTAGTGGTAGTCGCCGGTCGCGAAGAGCGCGTCCGACAGCACCAGGTGCAGCACGCCCTCATCCGGGGCGAACTCGACGGCCTTGGCGTAGAACTGGGCCGCGTCCGCGAAGCGACCCTCGCGGAAGGCGCGATCGCCGAGGGTCAGGTAGCGCTCGGCGGCCGCGTTGAGCGACGTGCGGAGCTCCGAGTCGATCGGCGTGCCCGAAGCGACCACCTCGCCCACGGGTTCGTTGGCGGCCTGATTGATGATGATGACGTTGTCGTCGTCCTCTTCGTAGACGTGGTGGACGACCGTCGAGTAGTACGCCGGGAAGTAGGTGAACGGCGTGCAGAAGTTCGGGAAGAAGAACTGCGAGCCGTAGCAGTACCAGGGGTACCAGCCGCAGGCCCAGTACGAGCTCCAGTACCACGACGGGCTGAAGTAGCCGCAGCCGTACCAGCCGAAGCCCAGGCCGCCCCAGCCACTGCCGTAGCCGAAGTTCCACCACGGGTAGGAGCCGTAGCCCCAGTACCAGTTGCTGTCGTAGCCGGAGCCGCCGTTGTCGCCAGGCCTGCGCGAGCCCGCGAGGACCGCGCCGGCCGCGGCCGGGCCGCCGTAGGCGCCCGCCGCCGCGGCGAGGCCGAGCGTGCGCG
>JBCCGI010000020.1:0-114918 GCA_039029355.1 Planctomycetota bacterium | reverse complement strand
GGGCGGTCGAGGAACGGCGGGGGGTGGCGCGGGGCGGTTTTGGCGGGGCGCCACCCCCCCAGACCGACGTGGTGTTTGGGGGGGGGAGCACCGTAGCACCACCGGGAAAAAAACCCACCCCCCCCCACCACCAAACCCCCCAGACGGCCGCGGGGCTGCCGCGCCGCCCACAACGCGCCGCGCTACAGCCCGCCGTTCCTCGACCGCCCGCACTCGGACGGCTCCGAGGAGTCAGTCCACCAATCCCACGGTGACGGCGTCGGTCAGGTTCGACCCCATCCCCATGGCCTGCGGATCGCGGTACCAGAACTGGTAGTGCCACTTCGGCAAGCCGCTGCCGATCAGCGCGGCGAAGGGAGGCATGTTCAGGTCGATGTCCTGGCTGACGGTTCCACCGCTACCGATCGTGACCGGCGGAAAGCGGAAGAGGTTGGGGTTGCCCGCGACGTACACCGTGCCGTCGGCCAACGGCGAGCCGGCGGTCGCGGTGTCCGCGATGAAGAAGATGCCGACGTTGCCCGCCGGCAAGCCCGACGCGGTCAGCGTGACGTCGTTGGCCGAGTGGTTCATCGAGCCGGTGACGCCCATCAGGCCCGCGACGCCGGTCGAGTTCGGGGACGGCGTGCCGAAGTTGATCCCGAAGCGGTAGTCGCTCGGGAAGACGTAGGCGGCTCCGCGGCCGGACTCGGCCGAGGCGCCGATGCCCAGCTCCGGAAGCCCGTCGCCGTTCATGTCGCCCAGCCGCGCGACGGCGCCGCCGAAGAGCGCGCCGGACGTCGAGCCGCCGGTGGGGGTGTAGATCTTGTACACGCGGCCGTCCAGGCTGGAGATCAGTCGCACGTAGCCGCTGTCCGCCGTGGTCGTCGCCGACGGCCACAGGGGATCGGTGTCCGGATCCCAGCTCGGCCCCACGTTGGCGCCGACCAGGAGCTCGTCGTAGCCGTCGCCGTCGAGGTCGCCCACGTTCACCAGCGAGTGCCCGAACTCCTCGGTACCGATGGTGATCTGGGAGGAGTGCGCGCTCGCCGCGGTGTGCGTCGCGAGGATCGCGGGCGCGTTGCCGTTCTCGATCCAGTCCCCCGAAATGATGTGCACGACGCCCTCGACGGCTCCGCCGGGCGTGAGGTCGTTCCCGGGCACGCCCACGGCGAGGTCGTCGTAGGTGTCGTTGTTGATATCCGCCACCGAGGCGAGAGAGCGTCCCGCTCCGGTCCCGAGCCCGGGCACGGTGGCCTCGGAGATCGTCGCCATCAGCATCGTCGGCAGGTCCCCGGAGTACACGCGCACCACGCCGACCCCGCCGCCTCCGTTGGGCTCCTCGGGAGCCCCGACGGCGAAGTCCGGGATGTCCGCGTTGGCGTCGTCGTCGTTCAGATCGGCGATGCCCGTGCTCGAGTGGCCGAAGCGACCGAACCCTACGCTGCCGTAGACCTCCCGCACGGGGGTGATCGAACCGCCGACCACGGCCACGGGATCGTGGACCTCGATGCGTCCGACGCGGACCGTCGGGCTGCCGAGCGGCGGCTCGTCGGAGAGCGGGGCGCCGATCAGGACCTCGTCGATCCCGTCGCCGTTCAAGTCCCCGATGCGCTCCATGTGGAAGCCGAACTGCGCGCTGGTGCCGAAGAAGGACGGCACCTTGTTGCGCAGCGTCGCACCCGCTCCGAAGGCGTTGGCGGTGAAGAAGTCCACGTAGCCGTTGGTCGTCCCGCCGCCGACGGTGCCGCCCACGGCGAACTCGGGCAGCCCGTCGCCATCGACGTCGCCGAGGTCGAGCACCGACGTGCCGTAGAAGTCCATGCCCGGGCCCGCGCCGGGGAGCGTGAACAGAGCCGCGCCGGTGGCGCCGCTCACCGCGCGGACGCGCCCGAGGCTGCCGAGGGCGAAGGGCTCCCCGACCAGGAAGTCGGGAACCTGATCCCCGTCGTAGTCCGAGCCGCCGGAGAGGGAGAAGCCGTGAGAGTCTCCCAGGGCACCGCCGGTGGTCTTCAGGAGCGGAGCCTGCTGCGCCGCGGTGACGGCGGAGGCGGCGAGCAGAGCGGGAAGGAGCAACGAGCGTGAGGAGCGGTACGGGTCCATCAGAGAGCTGTCCTTGACGTAGGTAGTGGGACGCGTGCGCTCCGCCCGAGAACGAAGCGCCCTTGACGCCCCGAGACGTCACGGGAGCCCTCAACGGTTTCGCCCTGCGGGCGACAATTCCGCCCAAGCCGTCTCGTTGCCGCGGCTGGCGCCTTCGCTCGGCCGACGGCGCCGCCCGGGTCACGCTTCGGTCCCGCGGACGACGTCCAGAGGAGGCCGGGCGCTCCGCCCGCGCGCATCAACGACGCTCGCGGCGCCCGGCCCATCGTGCCCGGCCCATCGTGTCCCCGCTCCGGATCCCCGCCCTGGGAGCGCGAGGACCGGAAAGCGGTCCGTCGAAGCGCCGGTTTCTTTCTTGGGGCGAAGGGCCTCGATCCCTGAACCGCTCCGGGCCGGCCGAGCACGTTACGGGGCGAGCGGTGAGCTGGATTGCGATTGCTCGCAGCACGGCGCGCTCAGGCAGCGAACGGCGTATCGCTCTGCGAGGCCCTTCGCGCCGTAAGAACCGAACGCTTGATAAGGCAGGTATATCCGAATGAATGTTTATTTTAGTGTGCGCGGATGGCATACGAGAGTGCGGACGATCCTCCCGGTGGCGGTGCTGACCGCAGCCTCGGGATGGGCGGGCGCCCAGTCGACGATCGTCGTCCACCCCTCGGGTACCGACCCCATGACCGGCGGGCCGGCGGAGATGCAGATCCAAGCGGCCATTTCGATGGCCGTTCCGGGCGACGAAATCGTGGTGTATCCGCAAGGCGGCACGGGCTACGACCCCTTCCTCCTCGGCCTGAGCGGCGTGACGATCCGCGCCGCCGAGGTCGGCCCCTTGAACCGCCCGGAGGTGCGTGGCGGCGACCCCCTGGTCCTGTCGGGACGCTGCGCGGTCCTCGCGGGGAGCAGCCTCATCCGCGGTCTGGTCTTCGTCGGCGGAGCGGCGACCGACAACGGCGGCGGCGTGCAGATCGTCGCGGGCAGCCCCGAGCTGCAGTTCTGCCGCGTGGAGGGCTGCACCTCGACCGGCCAGGGCGGCGGTATCTACGTCGGCCCCGACGCGACGCCGGCGATCACCAGCACGGAGGTCGTCAACAACCGCTCCTCGCTGGAGGGCGGAGGGATCGCGATCGACTCGAACCACACCCTGCTGACCTCGTTGGACGTCTCGGGGAACGTGGCTCAGGACGCCGACAACGGGTACCAATGCGGCGGGGGGATCTACGTCCGAGCCCTGACGTGCGACGTCCTCGACAGCCGCATCTACGAGAACGAGGGCGCCGCCGGCGGTGGGATCTGCTGGGACTACTTCCAGCTGATGGACGAGGTCAACTTCCCGTTCCTCGTGCTCTCGGACACGGACCTCGAGGACAACATCTCGCGGTCCGGCGAGGGCGGAGGCGGCCTCTACTCCGACGGCGTGACCGTGATCGGGGCGGAGATGAATCTGAACATCGACAACTGCCGCTTCCTTCGCAACCAGGCCCAAGACGGGTCGGGCGGGGGGCTCTTCCTTGGAGAGCGCGTCAACCTGGCGATGGACTACGGCCTGGTCCAGGACAACACCGCGCGCGAGCGCGGCGGCGGGTTGGCCTCGGACAGCCCCGAATCGACCCGCGTCACGAACTCGGTCTTCGACCTGAACCGCGCGGGCACCGGCCCCGGGGAAGGGGGAGGAGCCGTCAACATCACCGGCGCGGACGTCCTGTCGGGCCTGGGCGCCGACGACTTCATCAACGTCCTGTTCGTCGAGAACCGCGGAACCGCCAAGGGAGGCGGCGTCGCGCTGGCCAACTCTACCGTGCGCTTCCGGACCTGCACCTGGAGCAAGAACGTCGCCCGCGACAGCGCGGGGACCTTGCTCGTGGGGGGAGCGCTGTTCGCCGACGGAACCAGCACCGCCGTGGTGGACACCTGCATCCTCTACGACGACGTCGGCGCCCTGGACACCGCGCTCGGCTCGGCCGAGATCGGCACGGAGATGGGCGCCACGATCACGGTCCGCTACTCGGCGCTCGACGCCGCCCTCGGCACGAGCAGCGTCGTGGTGACGCCGGCCGTCGGCAACCCCTTCGTGGTGGGGGCCGGCACGGTCTCGCCGATCCAAGCCAACCAGAGCTACTACCTGGACCGCGACGCCGCCAACCCGGCCGCGCTGGCCTGCCTGGATGCCGGCAACCCCGCGCTGCTCGACTTCCCGAGCCAGCCCCCGTACGTCACCGCGACCACCGACCCGGCCGCGACGCCGATCGCGGACGGCGCTGTAGGCGATCTGGCGGACATGGGCTTCCACTACGGCGGCACGCCGCTGCCGCCGGTCCTCTCGCTGCTCGAGCCGGTGGAGGCGACGGTGATGCTGGGCGGCTCGGTCACCTACACGCTGACCTCATCGGCCAGCCCGCTCCCCGGCGCCGTCACGAGCAGGTGGTACCTCGGCGGCTCGGTCACCGGTACGCACCCGAGCACCCCCTTCGGGACGATCCTGCTGCCACTCGTCTTCGACGGCTATTCCCAGGCGCTGGTGATCGGCACCGGCTTCTTCTTCGAGACCGGCACGTCCTGCATCACCGCGCCCTCGATGGGGGCGCCGCCGCCCCAGGGAAGCCTCCCCGCGATCGGCGGCGCGGCCACGATCGACTTCTGCGTCCCGGCGACGACGAGCCTCCCGCTGCCGGTCACGCTCTGGCACGCCTTCTTTGTTGCGGACTACGACGCCAGCGACGTGCTGCTCGGGTTCCGGCACCCAAGCAACCCCGCGCGGGTGATCATCCAGTGAGGGTGAGAGCCGCAGCGCTCGCGGGGCCCCGTCGGTCCAGGCGCGCCCGCTGGTAGGAGCCCGCATGGCGCGGGACTGCACGCCGGTCGGCGCACAGTCGGGGACCGCAACCGCCAAGGTCCGGTCGGCGCCCTCGGTCTATACCGCGGGGCCGACCGGATCGCACGCACCGTCAATGCGTGGACGTCGCGGGCGGGGGAGGCTCGTCGGGCACGAGGAGCGAGCGGTCCACCGCAAGTCGCTGCACCTCTCCGGGACGCAGGTCGAGCTCGAGCCGCGCCACCGTCCGGCAGCGCTCGTACAGCACGAGCAGCGCGGCGTCCTCGGGCAGGACCAGCTCCAAGGGCTCGGCCGCGCCCGCCGCCGCCGTGGGGATCGGGTGGCTCTTTACCCGCCGCAGGGGCGGCGTCGGCTCGTGCGCGTCCTCCAGGACGAACACCAAGCGCCCGTCCGCGTCGAACACCTGGAACCGATCCGCCGCGCCGGCGGGCAGCTCCAGCTCGAGGCGCGCGTTGCGCGGGACCGTGAGCTCGAGACCGGTGAGGCTCGTAGCCAGCGGCTCGCCGAGGCCGCCCTCGCGCCCGAAGAAGGCCGCGCGGTGGGCGAGCACGCTCAGGTAGGCGCCCTCCTTCGGCACGTCCTCGAGCAGGAAGGTCCCGTCCGCCTTGAGCACGGTCGAGGTCAGCACCTCGGTGCGGGTGCCGAAACGCGCGCGACCGTGCCTCAGGTGCTGGATGTCCGCCACGACCGTCACGAGGCCGGCGGCGAGCGGCACCCCGCTCGGATCGGTCACCCGCCCGGCGACGGTACGCCAGACCTCCGGCGGCCCCAGGCTTAGCTCGAGCGGCACGCCGTCCACGACCACCTCGTCCGTCAGCCTGCGCGCACCCGAGGCCGGGTCCCGCAGGAGCAGGCGATAGGGGCGATCGAAGAGGCCGGGGAGGAGGAACTCGCCACGCTCGTCGGTGACGACCTCGTAGGGATTCTGGGGCGACCTGCCCCGCTTCGGGTCGCCGCCCAGGGAGCGCTCCAGGTCCGTGTTGGCGACCTGAAAGACCTCGTGCGGCGCCACGCGCACACCGGCCAGTGGCGAACCTGCGCGGTCGACGACGCGCCCCTGGAGCGCGCGGGGTGGGGGACCAAGGCGCAGCACGACCTCGCCCCCGGGACGGACGCCGTAGGCCAGCGCTGGCTGGTGCCCAGCGGCGATCGCCACCACGGCCGGGAAGTCGTCCCCCAGGTCGTGGAGCAGGTTCGCCAGTCGACCGCGGCGCAGATCGAGGCTGAGCTCGAACCGCCCTTCGGCGTCGGTGGAGACCAGGCGCTTGCCCGCCGACACCTGGGCCTCGCGCAGAGGAGTCCAGGACGCATCGACCACGCGGCCCTGGATCCGGAGGAGGGCTTCTTCTCCGCTCGCGTTGGAGCGCCCCCCGGACGGGGCGAGCCGGATCACCAGGTCCTCGTGACTCCCCGCGCCGAGCTCGAAGCGCTGCTCGCGGAAGCCGGGCGCCAGGGCGAGGAACTCCATGTCGGGGATCTCGGGGACATGCCCGAGCGCGAACCGGCCGGCCGCGTTGGTGCGCTCCCACAGCGTCCCGGAGCGGATGGCGCTGTGCAGCTGGGAGCGCACGTCGCGGTCCGTCTTGCGCGTGGGCAGCCCGATCTGCACTCCCTTGAGCGGATTCCCCGCGAGGTCGGTGACCGAGCCCGCCACGTCGCGCGCGGGCGCGACGACGACCGTGACCGCCCGCTGCGGCGCGAAGCCGTGCAGGCGCGCCTCGTAGAGCGTGGCCCAGGAACCGGTGGCCTCGATCGTGCCGGGTTCCAGGGCCCCTCCGAACCAGGCTCGTCCCTCCGCGTCGGTGACGGCCTCCGGCGAACGAGCAACGTCCCCGTCGGGCCGGAACGCGAGCGACACGCCGGGGACCGGGCGTCCGTCGGCGTCGAGGGCCAGGCACGGGATCGCGGGGACGGGCGCGGCGCTCGCCTCCGACAACGCGACGTCGAGGGGGAGGCGGTCCACCGCGCGATGCCCTTCGGCCGACGGCGCGGGAGTCGCGAGCGCGGCCACGTCCAACCCCGTCGCGGGCGCCGAAGTCGGGGGAGCAGGCTCGCCCGTGCGGCCCCCGCTCGCTCCGAGGAGGAGCAGCGGGAGAGCCATCACACCGAGGGCGGCGGAGGCCCACAGGGCGCCGTAGCGCCGTACGCCTGCTCGTCCCTCGCCTGCCCGCCGCAGCAAAGCGACCAGGCAGGCCGGCAGCGTCCGGCTCCGTCCCTCGCCACCATGCGTCCGCTCGAGGCTCGTGCGCAGGAGCGCCCGCGCGCGGCGCAGGCGGGTCTTGATGGTGTGCACGGATTCGCCCTGGCGGCGGGCGATGTCCTGGGGCCCGAGCCCTTCGAAGTAGCGCTGCTCGATGGTCGAGCGATAGGGCTCGCGCATCTCGCCGACCGCCCGGCGCACCAGCCGCAGCTGCTCCTCGCGCTGGCGCCCGTCGCGGACCTTCGGGGACTCCTGGGGCTCCCAGGCGTAGAGCTCCCGGTCGCGCCGCGAACGGTCGGCGTTGGCCCAGGTGATGGCGAAGCTGCGCAGCACGCGGCTCAGCCAGCGGCGCGGGCTCTTCGTGTCGCGCGGCGGCTTCCTGAGAGCGTAGAGGAGCGTTTCCTGCACGAGATCGTCGGCCAGACTTCGGTCCCGCGTGCAGCGGGCCGCCACGGAGCGCAGGTAGTGGGGGTGGTGATCCAGCCAGGTCTCGATGTCGGAGATCGTCATGCAGCTCGTCGCGGTGTCGGCGCCGCGAGAGGGGGTCGCGGCATCAGCCTCCAGGCTAGGCGAAGCCCGCGGAGCCGGGGAGTTCAGCTTTCCGTGGAAAACCGGCGGACGGCCGCGAAGCGCGCCCGCGGGCGTCCCCGCGTCGCGCGGATCCCGAGTTCGCTGAATCCCCACGCCGCTCTGTTTCGCCTAGAGCCGGCGACGCGCGTGGGGCGGCAAGGAGCCCGCCCCGCGCCTCCACCTAGGCGACCTCCCCGGTCCGGAGACTCACATGCAAGCACACACACCGAAAGCGCTCTCGATCGGCACCTGGATCACCCTGGCGGCGGCCACCGCCGCGCAGTCGGGCCTCGAGGAGGCCCAGTTCTTCGCGGACCCCGTGTTCGGGAGCTCGCCGGGCGACAGCCTGGGCCAGGTCGTCGGCGTCGCGGACATGGACGGCGACGGGAACGACGATCGCCTCTACACGATCGGCGGTCGCGACCAGGTCGTGCTCGAGGGCCTGCACGACCTCCTTCCGTTCCTCGCGGACGGCTCGACTCCGGCCCTCGACGGATCGAACGGGTTCGGCGCGGCCTTCGACGTCGGCGATCTGAACGGCGACGGGCACCAGGACGTCGTCGTCGGCGCCCCGGCGATGAGCTTCGGACGCGGCGCGGTATTCCAGTTCCTCGGCCCGAACTTCGACGAGGTCGAGGCCCAGGTCTTCCGCCAGGGCTTCCTGTTCGACGGCGGCACGCCTGCGGTGGGCAGCGCCATCGCGATCCTCGACGACCTCGACGGCGACGGCTGGCGGGACTACGCGGTGGGGGCTCCGGAGTGGACGCCCCAGCCGGTCACGGGGTCGCTGGGCATGGTGCTCCTCTTCTCCGGCCAGACCGCCGCGCCCTTTGGTCCCGGGGTGATCCAGAGCCAGGTGCCGCCGGTCGGCGCGGCCAACATCTGGCGCTGGGGGCGCCGCCTCGTGGCGGGGAGCTTCAACGGCGGCGGGGTCGTGAACGACCTGGCGATCGGCTACTACAAGAACGCGGCGGCCCAGAACCAGGTGACCGTTTGGGGCGGGCCGTTCTTCGGGCCCACCTCGAGCGTGTGCTCCGGCTTCCGTGCGGACGAGTTCGCGAACGCGGGCCCGGTGGGGGCGCCCGGCGGGCCCGACGGCCTGGCCTGGACCTGGGACGATCCCCCGGCCGCGCTGCAGCGCGAGGCCGGCGTCGCCCGCTGGACGTCCGGCTCGGTCTGTGACCAGCTGACGAACGGACAGCTCACGGGCGGCACGGCCAGCGGGTTGGGGGTTGCGGTCTCCTCGGTGGGAGACCTAGACGGCGACGGGCTGCACGAGTTCGTCACGACCGGCGTGGACGGGGCTATCCGGATCACCACCGGCGGCTGCATCCCGGACCTCGACACGCCTCCATGCCTGCCGAACCCCGCCTCGCTGGCGCACATGCTCTGGGACACTGCCGAGGGGCAGATCTCCTCGCTCGCCTTCGGAGACCTCGACAACGACGGCTGGAACGAGATCGTCGCCGGGATCCCCACCGACGGCGCGAGCGCCGGCAAGGTGGTCACGATCGGGCTGGGTCGTACGGATCCCCCGGACCCGACGCGCCTATCGCGCCTCTCGGTCCTCGCCAACCGCGTCCTGCAGACCGACGACTCCGCCCCGGTCATGGTGAACAGCGAGAGCACGCTCCTGACGTTCTTCGTCGACGCCGGCACGGCCGCGGCGGGGGACGCCTGCGTCATCCTGGCGAACCAGACCCCGACGGACTGGCCCGGGATCATGGACGACGCTTCGGTCTACCCGCTGGCGTTCGACCCGCTTTGGAGCCTGAACTCGTCCGTGTCCGGGCTCAAGCTCTTCGTGCACAACAACACCGGCGCGGTCGACGCCAACGGCCACTTCGTCGGGCGCGGCCGGGTCCTGCCGGGGATCCTGGCGCCCTTCGTCGGCCTCACGTTCTACTTCGGCGCGAGCCTGATCGACGCGGACAACGGCTGGCACGTCCAGGCGAGCAACCGGGTTGCGGTGCAGTTGGTTCCGTAGCCGCGCTGTCTCTTCCGGTGCGGGAGCGACGCACCGGAAGAGACAACGTCGACGTCTCCGAAGCGCTACGCGCCGCCGGGGTAGAGCAACGCACTTCGCGCGAACGTAGAGGAGGGGAGGCCTAGCTCGCGGGGCTTCGCATAGCCCCCGTCGCGGCGTTCGAGAGGCTCCGGCTTCGGCTCGAAGGCGACCCACCGGACCCGCCGCACCTGCCCTGATGGCGCGAGATTCCCGCGCGACGCCGCAAGGCGTCGCGCGCGCCGACGCTTCTCCTGACGAAGGGGCCCGCGCCGGGCCCCACAGCCTCAGAAGGAAAGCTATGCGTCCTCAGCAGCCCCTGTTCCTCGGCCTCGCCCTCGCCGCCTTCGCCGGCGGCTCCGCGGCGGACACGCTCCACGTCCCGTCCGAGTACGAGACGATCCAGCTCGCGCTCGACGCCGCCCAGACCGGCGACACGGTCCTGGTCGCGGGCGGGACCTACCGCGGCGCCGGGAACCGCGATATCGACTTCCGGGGCAAGGACGTGAAGCTGGTCAGCGAGACCGGCCCGGAGGGCTGCGTCATCAATTGCGAGGGCACCCCCGAGGCTCCCTACCGCGGCTTCCTCTTCCGCGGTCGCGAGACGTCCGCCGCACTCCTCGAGGGCTTCACCATCACCGGCGGCGCCACGCTGCCCGGGGCGGTCGCGGACACGTTCAACGGCGGCGGCGTCTTCATCGCGGCCAGCAGCCCGACCATCCGCAACTGCCACTTCACCGGCAACCAGGCCGGCTGCTGGGGTGCGGCCCTCTACGTCACCGGAAAGTCCACTCCGCGCATCGAGCGCTGCCTCTTCACCGACAACTTCGCCGACGACGACGGCGGTGGCCTGTTCCTGTGGAACGGCGCGCGCCCGACGGTCGTGAGCTCGGTCTTCACCGGCAACGCCGCCGGCACGAGCGGCGGCGCCATCTCCGGCTTCGGCGGAGGCGCCCTGACGCTGCTGCACTCGACGGTGACCAACAACACGGCGCTGTTCGGCGGGGGCGTGCACGACTTCGGCGTGCACTCGGTCATCAAGCACTCGATCATCTGGGGCAACAGCGACAACGTGGTCGGCCCGCAGGCCTCCTACAGCATCATCGAGGGCGGCCACCCGGGCATCGGCAACCTGAACGTCGACCCCGAGCTCAAGTCCGACGGCTACCACCTGCTGCCGTTCTCACCCGCCATCGGCGCCGGCGATCCCACCTGGAGCGGCTCCGGCGAGCTCGACGTCGACGGGGAGCCGCGCCGGCTTGGGGCGCACGTGGATATCGGCGCCGATGAGTTCAGCGGGCGCTATCAGGTGGAGTGGAAGTAGGGCGCGCGGCGAACCCGGCGTGTTGCGGGTGAGGGGTTCTGTCCTTGCCGCCAGTTTGGAGCGGTGCTCGGTCAATGAGCTCGGTGCAGCCACCGTCTCGGGACGGCGACTGCACCGAGCCGGCCTCCCTTAGACCGGCCGCTACGGCGCCTCGATCGTCATCCGCAGCACATCCGAGGCCGAGAACACACCGTTCTCGGCGAGGGGCGTCACCACGGCCCACTGAAACGCGAGCTCGGTGCCGACCAGGGCCGGATCGTCCGGGAGCGGAACGGGAACCGCCGGCACTTCCCCGGCGGAGGCGCCATCCCCCGGGCCCGCCGTCAGGGTGCCGGTGGCCAGGACGGTCTGGAGGTCGATGAGGTCACAGCCGAGGTAGGCGAAGCTCGGGCTCGGGTCCAGCCCGGCGACGACGACGAACGGGCTGCCCGCGGCGGGCGGGAGCGTGGGGCCGGGGCGCAGGGTCAGGCCCTGGTGGCCGATAAACGGGAGGTTCGCGCCCAGGCCCACGGCTTGGATCGGTTCGAAGCCCGGCCCGCCCTCCGGGTGGAGGCCAAGCTCGAAGCCCTGCAACGGACACCCCGCCTCGACGTAGCCGTAGGGCGAGGGATGAAACACGGACGAGACCCGCTGCGCGCCGAGGATGGCGGCGAACCCCGGTACGTCGTCCTGCACCTGGACCTCCAGCGAGAAGGTCGCGCGCTGATCGCCGAACTGGACGTAGCCCGTCACGCTCGTAGTGAACACGCCGCTGCCTCCAAAGGAGAGCGCCATGGGATCCTCCGCTTGGCTGGCGAGGGTCTCAGAGCCATCGAGCAAGGCCAGCATCTCGGCGTTGCCGATGCCGACCGCGGTCCCCGGCGCGACCGGAGTGCCGAAGGACGGGGCCGGCCGGCAGATCTGCCCCGTCAACGGTCCGGGCGACTCGCTGTAGAAGTAGCCCGCGCCCCACTCCGCGGGATCGATCTCCTCGACCCCCGTGTTGACGATGAGGGAGCCGGAGAATCCGACAACGGTGGCGAAGTTGTCGATCTGAACCTTCGTCGGGAGGATCAGGTCGAAGGACTGAGCGGAAGCCGGCGCGACCAGGGCGCCGGCGGTCAGGAGACTGAGGAGCGGAGTGTTCTTCATGGGTCTTCTCGCGGTGGATCGGAGTGGCTCGAAGTCAGCGTTCGACCTCCTGGACGGGAACCCTTGGAGCGGCCGGCAATCGAATCTGAGAATTCCGCGGAGACCTGCTTGCGGGGCCGTGACGCCCCTTCGGCCGCGACGGACGGAGGACGGGGAGCCTCGTGGGTGTGCCGACGGCCGGAGCCGGCGTCATCGAACGACGATCCGCACGCACCTGTGTGTCAGCACTGCGAAGGTCAGACCTCAGGCGTTCGTCGAACCTAGGTGCCTAGCGCAGCGTGATCGTTACGTCCGCCTTCAACGCCACACCGTCCAAACGCACCTCCGTCGCCCCCCGCAACCCCGAAGACGTCGTCGCTTCAAACACATACTCCCCAAGCGGCAGCGCCGCGGAGGTGTCCTGGACCCCCTCCGCAAGGCTCCGCGTCAGCACGGGCTCATCCCCGCCTGCCGGGTAGATCTCCACTTCCACCGGCTCGCCCGCTTCGCCGCCTCCCTGGGCGACCACGCGGATCGTCGCAAGCGCGCGCGCCGTCGGGCCGGACGCCAGCGTCGTGCCCTCGCCGGCCTCGATCAGGAAGCACTGCCGCTCGACGCGCTCGCCGCCGCGCTCCACGTCGAGGAAGTACAGGCCGGGCAGCAGGCCGATCTCTTCGGGGAGGGGGCCGGGGCCGCTGTCCATGAGCCACATCCAGTTGTACTTCGTCAGCAGGTCGAGCTTGATGACCCGGAACGAGTAGTCGTCCGCGTCTCCGGGCCAGTCCCAGGTCGTGACGGCGCGGCCCGGTTCGTCGAGTTGGACGACGCCGAGGTTGATCTCCTCTCCGGGCGCCGGCTCCAGCGCTTCGAGCACGCGCGTCCCGCGGTCGACCCAAGCCAGGAGATCGGTCGTGCGGTCGGGGGCGAGGAAGACCTCGAAGTCGCCGGTCTCCGGCGAGACCGGTCTGGCGTTCATGGTCGTCTGTCCCACCTCGCGCACGTACATGCGGGCGTAGGCCGGGGGAAGGCCTTCGGAGTCAACGAGCGTGCCGAACACGCGCGCCATGGCCTCGCGGTTCGCGTCGACGACCAGCTCCTGCACCTCGGCGCTCGGCGCCAGGGGCCCCAGGGTGGCGAGGGGCGGGAGGTGCGCGTGCGCTTCGGCCTCCGAGCGGAAGACGCGGGCGACGAGGTCCGCGTCCGGGGCGTCGTAGACGTCGGCGCGCCCCTCTTCGTCGGTCGTGAGCTGGCGCTCCCATCCCGCGACCGCCGGGCATTCGAGCCGAAGGAAGGCGGCCCCGAGGGGCTTGCCGTCGCTGCCGCGCACCGCCAGCAGGAAGCCGACCCGCTGCTCGAGGATCGCCTCCCAGCGCTGCGGCTGGCCCGGCGACAGGAGGAAGGTCGCGCTGACCAGGCGGTCGGGATCCTCGGGGTGCGTCGCCCAGAGCCGCTGCTCGCCCGTGGGCAGCCCGACGAGCTCGAACGAGCCGTCGTCGGCCGTTTGCGTCGAAGCCGGCGCGGCGCGCGGGAGCCCGAGGGACAGCTCCAGGTGGACCTGCGCCCCGGGGCAGGGGGCGCCGTCCTCGGTGCGCACGATGCCGTGCACGCGCGCACCCTCGGTGAGCTCGAAGGCGACCTCGGCCTGGGCGTCCGTCGCGCTCTCCAGGAACGCGGCGTGGCGCTCGTAGCCGTCGGCCAGAATCGTCAGCGGCAGCCGACCCTCGGGCAGCCCGGCGAGCGCGAAGCGCCCGTCCGCTTTCGACCAGCAGGAGAAGAGGCGCTGCTCGACGTAGCTGCCGTCCGCCTCGGTGCGCGCCCCGCCCTGCAGGCCGACGGCGATGAGCGCGCGCGCGACGGGCTCCCCGAGGCCGTCCACGACGCGCCCCGCGAGCCGCCACCCGGGCCCGCCGACGGTCAGCGTGACGGCGGTCTCCGCCCCGTCGCCGGGCAGGACGTGGTGCACGTCGGACGACACGCGTCCCGGCACCGTGGCGAGGAGCATCACGCGGGGCCGCCCGTCGTAGCCCGCGGCGATCTGCAGGTCCTCGGGAGCGACGTCGAAGACAAGCGTTCCCGCGTCGTCGGTCACGCCGCGCTCCACCCACTTCTGGCCCGCGCCCTGGGACGACGACACGCGCGCGCCGGGCTCGGGCCGTCCGCTCTCGTTCCTCACCGTGACGAGCAGCCGCGGCTGCTCCTCGGTCTCCTCGGGAGCCGGGGAGTCCGCCGCCGGGCCGGGCGCGACCTCGCGGACCTCCGCGGGCCTGCGCGCGGAGCCCGCCGCGAGCGACGGGTTTACGAGCTCGTCCGCCTCCGCCGTCGGCTCGCCTCGGAGGGCGACCTCGGGGCTGCGTGAACCGGTCGAGAGGACGAACCAGCCCGTGGCGCTGGCGAGCGCGGCCGCGGCCGCCACGCCGAGCCAACCTCCGAAGCGACTCGACCGGGCGGCCTCCGCGCTCCACTCGGGCGGCGCGCCGCCGTCTCCGCCTCCGGCGAGGTCGCCCGCCGCGACGAGCAGGCACAGGCGGTTCGCCCGCGCCTCGCCGTAGCCCTCGTCCAGCTGGGAGCGCAAGAGCGCGAGCCCCCGCTGGAGCTGCGAGTTGACGGTGTTCAGCGGCCGGCCGAGGGAACGCGAGATCTCCGTCGGCGTCAGGTCCTCGTAGTACCGCAGGAGCAGGACGGAGCGGTAGGGCTCGTGCAACGACCGCGCCCGGTGACCCAGCCACTCCAGGAACTCCCGTCGCTCCGCGACGTCGCCCGCCGCCGCGTCGTAGCGGCCGGCGTCGTCCCCGGCGGTCCGTTCGCGCGCGAGCTGCTTGCGCCGACCCAGCTGGACCGCGATGTGGCGCGCGATCGTCCGGATCCACGCGCGCAGGTTGCGGTCGTGGCGGGGGGGACGCGCGAGCATGTACTTCCAGGTCTCCTGGACGAGGTCGTCCTGCTGCGCCGCGTCGGCGACCAGGTCGCGTGCCACTCTCCGCAGGAATGTCTGATGCGCCAACAGCGCGTCGATACCGGGCTTCGTCATCGCGAGCTTCTCGTTCCCTTGTTTGCCCTCCGCACAGGCACGTATACGCCGCCCCGGGCAATCGGTTTCGGAGCGGTTGAGGCAAAGCGCGCGGCTTGCCCGCTTGTCCCACGGACGCTCATGGGTGGGCGATCGCGACCACCGCCGAGCGCCTTCGGTGGACCGCGTCGACGGTCCTCTGGAGGTTCACCGGATCCAGCGCCGAGAAGCTCTCGTCGAGCACCAAGAGCTCTGGGTCCTGGAGCAGGGCCCGCGCCAGGAAGATGCGCGTACGCTCGCCGTGAGAGAGCTGCCAGCCGGTCTCGCCCACCATCTGAAAGAGCCCGCCGGGCATCCGGTCGAGCAGCTCGCCGAGCCCGAGCTCGCGGCAGACCGCGGCGGCCTCGTCGAGGTCGCTCGCCGTCGGAGGCCAGCGTCTTCCCATGAGCAGGTTGAACGCGAGGGACGCGGTCAACACGTGGTTGTCGTGGAACTGCGGCGCGCCCACCACGCGCCGGCGCCACTCGTCGGGCGCGACGGCGCGCGAGTCGAAACCGCGCAGCGCAAGCACCCCCGAGGCCGGTCGGTGCAACCCGAGCAGCAGCGCGACCAACGTCGACTTCCCTTCGCCGGAGGGCCCTTCGACCAGGATGCGCGCGCCTCGCTCCGCGGCCAGGCTCAGGTCCTTGAGCACGGGCTCGGCGCGGTGCTCATATCGAAACGACACGCGGTCCACCTCGAGCAGGCCCCCCGCGCCGGGCGGCTCGTCCGGGGCCTCGAGCAGCAGCCCGGTCGCCTCGAGGTCGCCGCCGGCGTGCCGCGCCGCGGACCGGTACAGCTCGCGCACCTCGCGCCAGCTGATCGCGGCGGCGGCGAGCTGTTCCACGCCCAGCGAGAGCCGCTGGAAAGCCTGCGCGGCGAACAGGATCCCACCCGCGCCGACGGCGACGGAGACGAGGTCGCTCGTGCCGCGGACGACCGCCGGCACCAGGGCGAGGAGGCCGAGCACGTTCCATCCCCGCGACGCGAGGGAGCGGAACGCCGCTCCCGTCCGGTCCATCTCGCAGGCCCGTCGAAGCAGCCCGGCGAGGGCTCCGTCCTCCTCGTCGTGCCACCGCTCCAGCGGCTCCTGGGCCAGGCGCGTGCGATGGCCCACCATCTTCTCCACCAGCTCGTGGGTCAACGCGACGCGCGCCGCGGTCCACCGACGGCGGCGGCCGAAGAGCCGCCAGCCGAGCGCGAGCAGCGCCGCCGTCCAGCCCGCCAGCAGCGCGACATGCCACCCGCCTCCCGCGCCGGCGGCGAGGACCAAAGCGGCGAGCACGAGCTCGACCAGGGCGACGTGCGCGAAGAAGCCTCCGCTCAGAGCGAGGCGCTCCAGGTTCTGCGACTCCAGCACCTGGCCGAGGTACGACCCAGCGCCGCGGTGACGCACCTCGTCCGGCGCCATCTTCAGGGCGCCGTGCAGGAGTCGGCGCCGAAGCAGCACGCCGAAGGACACCGAGAGCGACGCCTGGATCCAGTCCGCCGTCGCGCGGATCGGGACGAGCGTGAGCAGCGCCACCGCCCAGGCGACGAACCACCCCGGCTCGACGCGGCCGGCGAGGGCGCCCCGGCCGATCAGCCACCAAGAGCCGAGGAACAGCGCCGCGAAGCCCAGCTCGCACAGGGTCAGGCGGGCCATCCTCCCAAGCACGCGCTCCCGCACCAGCTGGGCGCGGAACGAGGCCCCGGGGGAGAGCCGCAGGAGCCGGCACCCGGAAACACGCCGCCCCGCCAGCCGCTGCTCGAACAACGCGGCGCGCGCGCGCCGCCGGCGCCGCGGTGGCAGGTCCGCGGCGAGTACGAGCCGGTCGATCTCCTCGGCGTAGCGGACCTCTTGCGGGCGACGGAGGGCGTCGCGCAGCGCGCCCGTGGACACGCGCGTCACGCGGCCGTCGGGGTGGACGACGCGCAGCCTCCTGCGCCCGGCCCGGAGCACGCCGATGAAGCGCGTTCCGCCTTCGTCGGCGATGCTCAGGACCGCGGGAGCGCAGCCGGCGAGGAGCGATTCCACCTCGCCCCAGGCCGCGTCCACCGGCTCGACCTCGACCCCGCAGCTCCGCACCGCCTCCTCCAGCCACCGCCATAGGTCCTCTTCCGCGTCGCAGGCGGGAAGGCCTGAGAGCCTGACGGTCCGCGGCAGAAGCCCGGACCGGTGCCCGACCTCGGCGAGGAGCTCATGCAACCGCTCGCGCGGCCACGACGCCCGGAAGAGCGCGGTCATGGGTGTGACCTCGCCGCGACGCGGGGCGCCGGACCTCGCTCGTGGAGGCCTCCGCGCTCGAGCCAGAGGCGCTTCCAGTGCGCCGCTCCCCAGAGCTTGTCCCGCGCGGCGGAATCGGCCCGGAGAAGCTCGTTGTAGAGCGAGTCCGCGCGCGCCGCGAGCTCGCCCGGCGCGCCTTGCTCGGCGACTCGCCCCTCGTCGACGACGAGCACGCGGTCGAAGGTGCGCGTCTCCTCGATGTCGTGGGTCACGTGCAGGAGCGTCGCCCCGGGCCAGGCCTCCCGCGCCCGGGCTAGCAGGCGGCGCCGCTGCGTGCGGTCGAGCGCGCGGAACGGCTCGTCGAGCAGGACGAGCCGCGCGTCGGCACGCCCGAGCGCGCGGCCGAACCGGACGCGCTGTCCCTCGCCGCCCGACAGGAACCCACCGCCCTCCCCGAGCCCCGTGCCCAGGCCGTGCGGCAGCCTGCGCAACACGCCGCCGAGGTCGGACGCGGCGAGCACGCCCTGGAGCGCCCGCCGCGGCGGCGACAGGCCGTAGTGGAGGTTCGCGAGCAAGGAGCGGTTCCAGAGGTGGACCGCCGGGTCGATCCACGCCGTCTGGCGCCGCAACCGTTCCAGACGCCGCGCGTCGAGCGCTGCGCCATCGACCTCAATCCGGCCGCGCGACGCTCGCTGCCAGCCCAACAGCAGGCCCACCAGGCTCGACTTGCCAGCGCCCGAGGCGCCGACGATCGCGACGTGCGCGCCGGGCTCGACCTCGAGGCTCACGCGGTCGAGGATCGCCTGCCCGCCGGCGTGCACCACGACGTCGTCAAGCCGCACGTGAACGCCGGCCTCCCGCGGGGCGGCCGCGCCGGGGGCGGCGCCGTCCGCCGACGCCGGCTCCTCGGGCGCGCCCAGGGGCTCGAGCACCCGCAGCGCCACGTTGCGCAGCTGCGGGTACCGGGCGCCCAGCTGGGCCAGCGCTCGCCCTTGGGTCGACAGGCTGAGCGCCCAGAAGAGGAGCAGCAGCACCGCCGGGCTCCCCGCCGGCGTCCCCGTGTGCTGGTGCAGGATCCACGCCGCCAGCGCGAAGCCGGCGACGCCCTGGACCGCGCCGGCCGTGACGACCAAGCGCTGAAGACCGAGGCTCGCGCGCGCCCAGTCGACGAGCAGGGCCTCGTGCTCGCGACGGACCGAGCGCTCGGCACGGTGCGCGCGGATCGGGATGAGGCCCAGCAGGCTGTCGCTCGAGAAGCGCGTCAGCGCACCGGCGTGGCTGCGCGCGCGGAGCTCGCGCTCGGCTAGGGCGGGCTGGACGAGGGCCGTGATCAGGAGCGGAGCCGCGGCGAGCGCCGCAGCGGCCGGCGCCAGCCCTGGGTCGATCCACGCGATTCCGGCGGCCGTGAAGGCGAGCGCGAACACGGTCCGCAGGATCTGCGCGCCGAGGTCGGGGAGTTGCCGCAGGCTGTTCAGACTGTGGCTGCGCTCGGTCATGTCCGAGACGGCGCGGCTGCGAAAGTAGTCGTCGACGAGCCGCGGGAGCTTCCCGTGAAAGGCCCTCCGCATGCGCGTCTCGAGGTGTCGCCCCAGCCGGAGGATCGCGGAGAGGATCGGAAGCTCCAGCAGCAGCAGGGACACGAGAAACACGACCAGCGCCAGAAGCGCGCCCAGACGCTGCGGCGGCGTGGCGAGGTTGCGCCCGACGTCGAAGAGCGCGCGAAAGAGCAGCGCCTCGACCAGCACGCCCGCAGCGGCGAGGCCGGCGGCCAGCCCGAGCGCTCCCGGCGCGAGTGCGCCGTCCTCGAGCAGCATGCGCAGGAGCGTCCTCCCCGGAGCCGGGTCGCGCGACTCGAGCGCGGCGACGACTTCGGGAGGTTGCTCCGGGGTGGGCGGCTGCCCGTCCGGCCCGGGCGCGGCGTCGCTCCTCTCCCGTGACGCCCCGGTTGCCTCGGGCTGGCCCTCGACGCCGCCACCCGTGCGGACGAGCACCGCCCCGCGCAGGATCAGCGCCGGCTCGGCCTCCAGCGCGGGCCCGCGGTAGGGCTCCACGGACCAGAAGACGGCCGGGATCGCGCTCTGGCGATCGTCTCCGGCGGAGACGGCCTGTTCGAGGAAGCGCCGCGCAACCCGCACGGCGGAGCGGCCGCGGGGCAGGCCCCCGCCGCCTACCAGGGAGGCGGTCATGCGCGTCGCGGCGTCGAGGGCCGCGACGCGCGTCCAGCCCGGGTCCGCCAGCGCGCCTTCGATCAACGAGCGGACCTCCCGGTGCGAGGCACCCAGCCGCCGAAGCCTGAGCCGCAGCGGATCGAGCAGCTCGGGAGTCGCCGCCCACGCGCGCCACGCGGACGCGGGCACGCGGTGCTTCGCGACGTGGACGTCCCGGAGAAAGCGCTCCGCGGTCATCCAGTGGCGGCCCCGGGCCGGATCCATGACCTGCACGAACGGACCGTGACGGCGCCAGAGGATCACGAAGTGCGCGCCCGTGGGCGAGCGGACGACCACGATCGCGGGCAACAGGCGCTGCCCCGGAAGGAGCAGATGGTCGGCGGGGATCATGACCTGCTCGGCGCGCAGGCCGACGCTCCGCGCGATCTCCTCCAGCGTATCGATGGACGTGCCGTCGACCTCGGTCTGGCACGCCTCCCGAAGCCGGCCGTAGCTCACCGCGATCCCAAAGCCCTCGAGCAGCGACTTCAGGGCCGCGGGTCCGCAGTCCATCGCGGAGGTCTGGACGACCTCCGGAGCCAGCAGCCGGGGGCGGGTCGGCCGGCTCATGCGTCCGAGGCCGGTCCGTCGCTCGGCGGCGCGGAGGCGACGAGCTTGCCGAGTGCGCGCAGCACCATCTCGGCCGGCGGACCGCGCTCGACCTCGACCCGCACGGTGGCCGTGAGCCCGTGCTGCACCGGGATGCGGGACGCGGCCGCGTCGGCGAGCTCGAGCTCCACCTGGAGCGCGCCTCCACGGGCCTCGGTGCCGACGCGCAGCACCCTGCCCGCGAGGCTCCCGTACTCGGTCCAGGGAAAGCCTGGGAGGCTCACGGTCGACGGCTGCCCGACGCGGATGTGGCCGAGCGCCTCGGCCGCGTCGAACTCGGCCGTCACCAGGATCGGTCCCGCGTGGGCGATCGTCACGACCTCCTGGCCGGCGGCCACGACGCTGCCCTGGGCGACGGACACGCGCTCGGCGACGACGCCGGCGGTGGGCGCCCGGAGCGCGCGGTCCTCGATCCGGCGCCCCAGCTCGGTTGCGGCGGCGACCGCCGCCTCGACCTCGCCTTCGAGCTGCTGCTGCTCCACCCGCAGCCCCTCGATCCCGGCGCGGCGGTCCTCCGTCTCCACCCGCTGCTCGCCCTCGATTCTCACGACCCCAAGCCGGAGGGCCTCGGCCCTCGCCTGTGCCTCGTCCTCGCGCGCACGCGCCTGCACGAGCGCGAACTCCGCGATCCCGCCGGTGGCCTCCAGGCGGGTGAGCCGCGCGACCTCGTCCGCGTCGACCCGCGCCGCGACCACCGCGCTGTCGCGGCGCGCGACCTCCTCCGCGAGCCGCGCCTGCGCGGACTCGCCGAACCGGGCCAGGGCGCGCTCCTTGAGCGCGATCTGCCGCGCGAGGGCCGCGGAGTGCCCTGCGAGCGCGAGCCTCCGGGCCTCGACCCCGGCGAGCTGCTCCGCCAGGTCGCGGTCATCGAGCTGGACCAGCACCGCGCCCTCCTCGACCGCCTGCCCCAGCCGGGCGTTCACCGCCACGACGCGACCGGGGACGGTCGCGGAGACCGACGAGATGCGGCCCTCCAACTCCAGCCGCGCGCGGTCGGTGCTGCGGTAGATCGGGACCTCGCCCGCGAAGAACCAGGCGCCCCAGACGACGGCGAGCAGCGCGGCGACGAGCATGCCGAGGAGCGGGCGTCGAAAGCCATCGGCGGAGAGCGCGCGGGTCGTCTGGGAGAAGGGCGTGGCCACGGGTTGTCGTCTTGTCCGGGTGGACCGCGGCCTCAGGGCGGGGCCAACCGGGCGTACTGAATGCGTGGCCGGCGCGCGACGGTGCACGCGACTTGCGGCTGCTCGCACAAGTCCCTAGGAATGCGCGATTTGCGGCCGCAGCGAGATTCCCTCTGCACCGTCGCGGCGCGTTCGAACGCTTGGAGACAACAAAGTCGCCGAGCCTTCGGGCCCGGCGTAGCCACTTCTCACAGTCGATATCCGAAAGGAGCAATACACATGAAGGTCAAGACCAGAACGAAGGCCGGGCTGGGTCCGTTTATCGTCGTGCGCGGCTAAACAGACGCCCGGAGCAGGGGCTGGTGCCACCAGACCCCTGCCATTGGGCGAAGCCGCACCATCGAGCAAGCCGGGGGCCCGCGCCACGTGCCGCTCCAACCGGACGACGACCTCTTCATCCCGAGCTGGCGACGCCTGCTCCACGAAGAGCGGCCCTGCGGCCGGAACCGCACGGCGCTCTACCTCTACTACTCCAACAAGGAGCTCTGCTTCGACGAGCCTTGGCTCGTCCCGTTCGCGCGCGGACTCCTGACCCACGAGCGCTTCCGCGCGGGGTCGACCCGCACCTGGGCGGACGGTGAGCCCTACGCCTGGTCGACGGTCCGGGAGCTGCTCGAGACGCTGGTCGAAGAGGGCATCGTCCGACACGCCGGGGACGACGCGCCGCCCGCGCAGGACGCGACGTTGGCTCCGCGAAGCTCTACCGGAGGGCCCGGCGTGGAGCCCGTGGACGCGCCGGACACGACGCGCTGCTGGAGCCGCGCGCACGATCGCTGCGCCGAGCTCGGAGCCGGGGTCTTCGGCGTCCCGTTCGACCTGAACCAGCTCGAGTTCTTCCTCCCGGTGTTCCGCGTCGCCCATCCCGCCATCGATACCGAGGGCCGCCAGGTCGGCGAGGCCAACGTGCGCGCCGAGCTGCTCCAGCCCATCCGCACCGAGTGGCGGGTGTGCAGGTACCCCGGAAGCCGCTTCGAGGCCGGGCTCATGAACGTGACCGCGCTGAGCTCGATGAGGACGCACTGGGAGACGTCCCTGGCGTGGATCGCGGCCCTGCGCTCCGGGTTCGTCCGCCGCTATCCGCAAGAGGCGGACGGGATGTCGGTCGGAGGGCTCTACCTCCTGTCGTGCGCGGTGCTCGCGCTGCCGGCGTACACGCTGATGCGCCCCCGCGCGCCGCTCCGAGGCGGCGAGGTCGACGCATGCCTGGCCGCGATGTTCCGCATCGCCGACGGAGTCCGCTTCGCGACCGAGGGGAGGATGGTCGGCGTCGCGGACTGGACCCCCGAGGCGACGCCCGGCGAGCGGGTCGATGCCGATGCCTTCCTGCGCTACGTGGAGCGGACCGAGCTCTACCACACCAAGGGGCGGGTGTGCGCCGGCCCGACGAACCTGATCCGCGAGTTGCTCGAGGTGATGCTGACCGGCAAGAGCCCCGCCCGGAGCCTGCCCGACGTCGCCGGGTCGAGGGCGGATCTGGAGCGCTGCGTAGGCGATCTCGAGCGGGCGCTCGCGTACTTCGACGAAGCGATCCTGCTCTACCTTCAGCGGCGGTGGTTCGAGCTCCACACGTGGGAGCCGGTCCAGGCCCTGCGGGACGAGCTCGCCGAGCGCGGGGGAGCGGCCGAGGCCCAAGGGCGGGAGCTCGACGAGTGGCTCGCCGAGGTGCGGCGGGGCGTTCAGACCGTCTCGGCGCCGGCCGGGCGCGCGGCGGTCGCCGAGCTCGCCGCGCAGGTCCGCGCCCGCGTCCCCGGATCCCCGGAGCTGCCTCCGCTGGCGGGCGCGCCTTCCGCGGGGGCGGGCGGAGGCAGCGCGGCCGACCAGGCGCAGGCCGCCGCCGCGCGGATGGAGACGCTCCACCTGGACGCCGCCGCCGCGGTGCAGGAGCGCATCAACCTCGTGCTGCGACGCTCGCCCGCCCGGGCCCGGCCCTTCGGCCCGGCCGACCTCGCGGCGGCGACCGCGCGCCCGCTCGCGTCGGAGGTGCTGGCGCGGGGCCGAGGCGGTAGACCTGTGGCGGCGCGGGATGTCCGCGGCTGATCCCATCGTGCCTGCGACCGCTGACCCGGACAGGCGCGAGCTGCGGCCGCTCGACGAGCTCCACGTGCGTAGGCCCTACCGGCTGCAGCACGTCTATGCCACGACTCCGGAGGGCCACCGAGCGCTCTACGTCTACCACGGAGCGACCGAGGTCTGCTTCGACGACCCCGACGACATCCCGTTCGGCGAGGGGCTGCTGCGACAGGCGACCTTCCGCGCCCAAGACGCGATGCGGTGGGCGGCCCGCGGCCGGTACGGCTGGGAGAAGGTGCGCGGGTACCTGACGGTGCTGCTGGAGGAGGGCGTGCTGGCCGCGGGACCGTGGCCGGCTCCCTCCGGCGGCTCGGCGACGGCGTTCGCTCCGCCCGACCTCGGCCGCGCCTGGAGCGCCCTGCTCGACCCCGCCAAGCTCACGCGCGAGCTCTTCGGGCGGGCCTGCGACCTCCGCCGCCTGGAGCTCTTGGTGCCCGGAGCCCGCGTGGCGCAACCGGCGTTCGACGAGGCCGGTAGGCAGGTGGGGGAGCACGCGGTCGACCCTCCCGAGCTGCGCCAGGACGTCGAAACCGAGTGGCGCATCTGCACCGAGCCCGGGCCTCGCTTCCACCACCCCAAGCCCGTCAACGCGTCCGCGCTCGCCGCGCTGTCGACCCACTGGGACGCGGTGCTCGACACGGTCGCGGGCGCGCGGTCGCTCTGGGCGGATCTCTTTGGGCTCGCGCCCGGAGGCTGCCTGACGGTGGGGCAGACCGAGCTGTTTGCGAGCGCGCTCGCGGCGCTCCCGGGGTACCTGCTCGTCCGGAGCGAGAACCCGCTCGCGAACGGCCGCCTCCCCGTTCCGGTCTCCTCCCTGTATCGCGTCGTCGACGGGCTTCGCTCCGCCGCCGAGCGGCTGCTCGCCGACCCGCGTTCGGCTGTCCGGCCGGACGACTCGCCCGGGCCCGCCGCCCTGCTCGACGTCGTCGAGCGCCGGGGGCTCTTCGCCGACGCCACCTGCATCTGGGCGCCGCCCGAGCCGAAGCTGCGCTCGTTGCTCGAGGTGCTGATGGTCGGCCGCGGCTCGCGGGACCGTGGCCCGGCGGTGGTCCGGACGGAGGATGTCCGGACGGGGCTCCGCTACGGGCTGCTCGCGCTCGCCCTGCAGGGCAACTTCGAGGCGCTCCTGAGCCGGGTCACGTCCGAGCTCGACCTGGGCCTGTCCGAGCAAGCGGCGTCCCGGCCGGTCGCCCACGGGCTCGCAACGGAGCTGCGCCGCGCCGCGCTGCGCCTTCGACGCCCCCGGGTCGCCAGCGCCGAGGAGCGCGCATCGCGCGCTGCACTGCGGCGCTGGAGGCTCGCCGAGTGCCGGCGCGCGCTGTCCGCGCGCCCGGTCCGGTTCCCCGACGCCCCGTTCGACGGCCGGGACCCGGCGGAGCGGATCGCGCGGTTGGAGGCGGCGGCGCTGCCGCAGCTCTCCGCGCTTCAGAGCGAGATCAACCGCTGCCTCGGCCGAAGCGACCCCGCGGTCACCCTCAGCGCGTCCGACCTCGCCGCCGCCTGCCGCGCCCGGCGGTCGCCGGTGGCCCGCGAGCGCGGCCCCGGCTGGAGGGTGCGATGCTCCCGGCCCTAGCCGCGAGGTGGAACGAGTCGGTCGTCGCCCACGCGGCGGCGAAGTACGGCGTGCGTCCCTCCGACCTTGAGCGCCTCGCCGGCTTCGAGAACTTCGTCTTCGAGGCCGACGGCGGCGCGTCGGGCTGGATCCTCCGCATCTCCCACAGCATGCGCCGCACCGCCGACTACACGATGGGCGAGGTCCAGTGGGTCACGAGCCTCGCGGCCGCCGGCCTCCCCGTTGCGGGCGTGCTGCGGTCACGCCACGGCAACCTCGTCGAGATCGTCGCGCCGGACGAGGAGGGCTACTTCGTCGCCACCGCGTTCGAACGGGCCCCCGGCGTCCTCCTCGACGACGCGCCGGCGATCCGGCGCGCCTGCTGGGCACCCGACCTCTTCGAGCAGTGGGGCGATCTCCTCGCCCGCCTCCATCTCCACGCCAGGCGGTTCACTCCCTCGGCCCCGGCCTACCGACGCCAGCAGTGGTTCGAGTACGACGTCCTGGACGGCGAGCGCTGGCTCCCCCCGAACGAGGTCCGCGTTCGAGAGGTGTGCCAGCAGGCGCGCCGGGCGGTCGAATCCCTGCCCAGGCACGCCGACGCGTACGGCCTGATCCACGCGGACCTCACGCAGCGCAACTTCTGCTACGGCGACGGGCGCATCACCGCCTTCGACTTCGACAACTGCGAGTATGGGTGGTTCGTTCGCGACCTGGCGGTCGCCATCTACTACGTCGCGCTCGACCTCCCCGACGACGAGCGCAACGAGGGCACCTCCGAGTTCGCCGGACACCTCCTGCGGGGATACGGAGCGCGACGCACGCTCGAGCGCTCCTGGCTCGAGGCACTACCTCGCTTCCTGCGCCTTCAGCGGGTCATGAACTACGTCCTCGCGGCCCAGCTCAACGAGCGCGAGCCAACGCCGGAGCAGCGCGACCAGCTGCGGCGCAGGCGGGAGCTGATCGAGGCGGACGAGCCCGTCGTGGGCGTCGACTTCGCCCGGCTTTGAGTCCCGCTGTGATTGCGGAGCGCGACGTCGACGGCCGGTATCACGGGACGTCCCGAACCCGCCGCACCGCTCCGCCCCGGAGCGAGTGCATCACGTGGACGAGGACCGGGTTGCGCTCGCGTCGGTAGGCGCGATCCGGCTCCCACCGAAGAGCGAGCACAGCAGGAACGCGCGTCCCGTGGCCGCGGCGGCAGGACCGACGGCGGTTGCGCGGCAGTTCAGCGACTCGCGGCCCAGGCGCGCCAGGCGTCCAGGGCCTCGGCGTTGTCGACCGGCTCGGCGAAGGCGTCGTACCCCAGCGGGTCCCCGTCGTTGGTCTCCGTCAGGAAGGCGTGGGTCTCCTCCCGCAGGAGAAGGGGCACCGAGGAATCGGCGAGTCCTCGCACGAGCAGCGACCAGGCACCCTCGTGCTCCATCTCGACCAGGACCCGCGCCGCGTGGGTCGCCAGCTCGGCATCGGGGCCGTCGGCGAGCACGAGCAGCTGGTTCAGGCCCTCTCCGCTGGGCTCCCGACCGAGGGCGACGGCCGACGTGCGAGCGCGCAGGGCCAGGTCCTCGAAGGGCTCGCCCATGGCCTCGATGAGCGGGCGTACCGCCTCCGGCGCGCGCAGGGTGCCCAACGCCTCCACGGCGCGGATGCGGACCTCGTCGGACAGCGCGAGGTCCGCCAGGGCAGCGAGATGGACCTCAACGGCCCGGCGCGGCCCGTGGCCCGCGCTGTGACCCGCGCCGTGTCGGTGGGAGTGAGCTCCCGTCGGTTCGAAGTCCGCTGCGGAGAGCTGCGTCGGGACCCGCTCCGGGGCCATGGCGGCGAGGACCGCCCCTGCGGCAAGGGCGCACACACCGCCCGCGAGACAAACGGCCTGGGTCGTGCGGGGCAGGAGCATCGCGGCGACGAGCAGAGCCACCTCGCAGGCGACGATCGTCGGAGCCACGGGCAGGTTCTGGTGCGTCGCCAGAAGGAAGCCGCCCAGCGTCGAGCTCCAGGCGGCACCGACGGCGACCCAGGTGGCGCGTCCCAGCGTCCCCGCCACCCTCAGGCCGACCAGCGGGGTCAGAACCAGCGTGCCGAACACCAGCATGAGCCCGGCTGCGCGCAGGGCGACGGCGACGGCCACCGCCAGCGAGGCGAGGAAGGCGCGCTCGAGGTTGCGCACGTCGAGCCCCTGCGCCCGTGCGAAGGGCGGGTCGTACGCCACCAGCAGGAAGCGCGAGCGCAGGAAGGCGTGCAGCACCGCCACGCCGGCGACGCCGAACCACAGCGACACGAGGTCGCCGGAGCTGGAGAGCAGGACGTCCCCGGCCAGGATGTTCTTGAGCTCGACCAGCCCCTTGCTCGAGCGCCAGACCAGGAGGACCGCCAGGGCGGAGGAGGCGGCGAAGACCACGCCGACCAGCGCGTCGGCGGTCAGGCGCCCGCGCCGCTCTCCGCGGGCCAGGGCCAGGGCTGAGCCGACCGAAGCCCCGAGGCTGCCGAGGGTCGCGCCCCAGCTCGTGACGAAGGCGTGCAGGGCGGCCGGAAGAGGAAGGGTGAGTACCCAGAAGGAGGCGGCCACTCCGGCCGCCGCGGCCTGGGCCAGGGCCGCACCCGTGAACACGATCCGGCGCAGGACGGTGAACACGCCGAGGTAGGCGCAGAGAGCCCCCAGGGCGAGCGTGGCCCAGTAGCTTGACGCGAAGCTCGCGACGGTCGTGAAGAGCTCGCGCATCAGAGGGCGGCGGACAGGCCGAGCAGCTCGGTTCGGGCCTCGGGGTCGGCGATGGCCTCGGGCTCCACCATCGTCAGGTGGCCGTCACGCAGGACGCCGACGCGGTCGGCGACCGCGCACACCAGCTCGAGGTCGTGGCTGACGAGCACGAGCGTCGTGCCGCCCGCGTGCAGTCGGCGCAGGAGCGCGACGACCTCGGCCTGGCCTTGCACGTCCAGGTCGTTGGTCGGCTCGTCCAGGACGACCACCTCGGGCTCGGCGACGAGGGCCCGCGCGATCATCGCGCGCTGGCGTTGGCCTCCCGAGAGATCGCGGAAGGGGACGCGAGCCTGCTCCGCGAGCCCCGCCGTCGCGAGGGCCGTCGCGACCTTCGCGCGCCGGTCCCCGCGTCCCGTGCGGCCGCGGCCCACGAGCCCCATGGCGACCGTCTCCTCGCTGAGGAAGGGGAACACGGGGTCCAGCTCTCCGCGCTGGGGTGCGTACCCGAAGCGCGGCGCACCCTCGCGCGTGCCGGTAAGCGGCGGCAGCGTGCCCAGCAGCGCCGCGAGCAGGGTCGACTTGCCCGACCCGTTGCGGCCGACGAAAGCCAGCAGCTCTCCGCGGCGCACCTCCAGGTCGATGTCAACGAGGATGGGCGCGCCGCCGTAACCGAGCGAGACGCGGTTGAGCCGCAGCAGAGGGGCGTTGTCGGACACCTTCGTCAGCGCTGGATCGAGGCGGTCTCCAGGGTGGCCAGGATCCGGTCGAACATCCGGAACAGGTCGTCGGTCTGCTCGGCCTCGCCGGGCTGGGTGGGGAGGATCAACGCCGTGCCGCCGATACGCTCCGCGAAGCCCTCGATGCGGACGCTGGGGTAGAAGGGCGGCGCGAGCACGAGGCGCACGCCCTCGGAGCGCGCGCGGCCGCTCAGCTCTTCCAGGTAGGCCGGGCCGGGCGCGATGCCGGGCTTCTCCTCGAGCGTCGCGACGA
Organism: Planctomycetota bacterium; assembly: GCA_039029355.1. Classification (GTDB taxonomy): domain Bacteria; phylum Planctomycetota; class UBA1135; order UBA1135; genus JBCCGI01. Next base: position 86,244 of record JBCCGI010000020.1, on the reverse strand, counting down.
CTTCCAGGTCGAAGGCCTGCTCCAGGTAGCTCCAAGTCCGGTGGTAGGTGAAGACCTTCTTCTCCGGGAGAGCCCGCGCACGCCCGAGCCAGCCGCCGAGCTTCCCGCTCAGCTTCTCGCCCCGCACCTCACGCCCTTCCAGGAAGTCGATCAGCCGCCCGCTCCGGTGTAGGCGGTCGAGCGTGCGACCGCCGAGCAGGGCTTCCAACTCCTCGCCGAAGAAGGCCGCGTCGACGCGCTTGGCGTACTCCACATAGCGCTCCTGGAAGGCGCTCCGGCGCTCGGGCGCGACCGCCGAGAGCGCATCGGCCACGTTGTTCGCGACCACCTTGAGGTTGAGCGGGTCGAGCCACGCATGGGGGTTCCCGGCGGCGTGGGAGTGCCCGCCGGCCTGGGCTTCGGCCGCCGTGGGCACCTCGAGCGGACGGATGCCGTTCGTCACGAAGGCATGCGCGCTCCCCCCCTGGGCCAGCTCCGCTCGCCCGCTGGCCTCGAGCACGCGCGGCGCCCAGGACTCGAGCTGCATCCCGTTCTCCAGGAAGAGGTCGGAACGCCGCAGCTGGGACAGTTGGGCCGGCGTGAGCTCCACGTGGTGCGGGTCCACGCCCGGCGCGACGAGCGAGACGGCCTCCACGTCCTCGCCGCCGACCTGGCGCACGACATCCGCGATGTAGGGGAGGGAGGTGACGACGAAGAGCGTTTCGGCCCCGTCGCTCTGGGGGGCGCTGAGAAGCGGCAGGGTGGCGGCGAGCGTGAGGAGCATGGTCGGTCGTGGATCTGTCGCCTAGAGGTGCTTGAGGTCGTGTCCCGACTGGTCGTGACCCGAGTGATCGTGACCCGAGTGGTCGTGCCCCGAGTGATCGTGCCCCGAGTGATCGTGATCGTGCTCGCACTCGTGCCCCTCGAGCGAGTGGCTCGCCTGCTGCACGGTCAGCGCGGCCGCCCAGGGCGTGAGCGTCTCCAGCGAGGCCTCGAAGAGGAGCTCGGCGAGCTGCTGGTCGCCGCCCGAATCCTGTTGAGCGCACAGCCAGCGCAGGAGGACCCGTTCGGAACACAGGTAGTCGTCGCCGCCCAGCTTCTCCGCGACCGTCCCGGCGGCGAGCTCGCCGACCGAGGCCGCGAGCCGCGGAGCATCCTCCGACGTGGCGACGAGTTGGCTGGCACCTGCCGCGCGCTCGGGCACGAGCTGATGAAGAAGGCTCAGGGTGGACTCGGCCCCGTCCCCGCTGGTCAGGGGCTCCGGTAGCCGTCCCCGCCCGGGCTGGACGAGGCTGACGATCGCGGGCGGGTCCTGCGCGAGGCGCATCGAGTGGAGCAACGCGCGTCCCATCCGGTAGGTCTCGCGGAGGTCGTGCTCCTCGAGCAACAGCCAGAGGTGGGGGAGGTCCCCGGCGGTGTGCCCCGGGGGAAGGAACGACGTGACGCGCAGGTCGAGACCGCGCCCCGGGTCGGCTGCATGGGAGCTCCGCACGTCGGGGTCGCGGGCCCAGCGCTCGGGAATCGCATGACGCGGATCGAGGGGCGCAACGTCGCCGCGCAGCTCGAGCTGGAAGGCGCGCATGCGCGCCTGCATGCTGCCCTCGACGACGAGCCCAAAGCACAGGTCGGTCGCGTCCTCCGCGATCGCCCCGACCGACGAGAGGGTCGTCCACTCGCTCGCGCTGCTGGCGGAATCGAGCCCGTCGTCCTCAAAGGCGATGGTGCCGTCCGCGCGGAGTACCCGCACCCACAGCCGCGCCGAGGTGTCCAGCGACGGAGCGTGGAGCTGCACGGGCACCCGCAGGGCGATCAGCTTGCCCCGGAGAGCACGCGCGTCCGCCCAGCGCAGGACGTTAACGAAGGGAGCGCCGTCCGTGTTGCCGCGCACGGTCTGCGCCAGAACACGGACCGGGGGGCCGGACGCGACGTCCAGCTCCTGAAACACGCCGGCCGCGTAGGGGTCGGTCGCGAGCGCGTCGAAGCCCGAGCGGGCGGGGCCGTCCTGAACGGATGGCGTGCCTGCTGCGGCCAGGGCGAGGAGGGTGGCGGTGTGGGAGAACGGCATGGTGTGGCGGTCGGGAGGAGCTGGGAACGTCGGAGGAGGCGGACCTCCGATGCGTCACCGGTACAATGCCCCCAGCCCGGGGCAGGTTCCCTCCTTAACGGCGCAGGCTCCCCGAGAGGCTCCATTTCGAACCCAGGCTCGAGCGCGGGAAGGAGTGCGGCTCGCCCGGTTCCGGCCTCTGGAGGCGGGTCTCGCGTTCGACCGCGCCCGACGCGGCAGCGCCCGTGAGGTCGGTGCAAACCGCGAGCCTGGGCAGGCGAGGGGGTCCGCGGAGCGGTTGAAGCTCCGCCTCGTGACCCGGTGGCGCGGGCCTCGCGCCCCGCGCCATACGCGGCCTGCGGCACCGGAGAACTGCGCGCCGCCCGGATCGCGCGGGCGGTCCTCGCGTCGCAGCACCACCGTGCGGTGGGCGCTACGCCTTCCTGTATCATGGAGCCCCATGCCCGCCCCGGAGCCGCACGCGACGATCGAGCTCGTCAAGCGCGCGCAGGCGGGGGACACCGGCGCGCTCGACGACATTCTGAGGCGCTACTACCCCCACGTGCTGCGCATCGTGCGAGCTCGCCTCGGCGCGGGGCTGCGGCGGGTCGCGGAGTCGGGCGACGTCGTTCAGGAGGCCATGGGCGAGGTCGTCGTCGGCCTGGACGACTTCCGGGTCCGCGACGACGACGCGTTCATCAAGTGGATCGCGAGCCTGGTCGAGAACCGCATTCGCGACCTCGCCAAGTTCCATGCGCGCGAGAAGCGCGACCTGGCGCGGGTCATTCCGCTCGCGCCCCCGCCGGGGGATTCGGCGCCCGGCATCGACCCCGCGCGGTCGACTCTGCGCCCGGATGAGCGGGCCGCGGAGAACGAGCTCGCGGATCGCGTGCGCGCGGCGATCGCCGGTCTCCAGGAGCACCAGCAGGAGGTGATTGCGCTTCGGAGCCGCGGCTTGCCCTGGCCGGAGATCGCCGAGCGGCTCGGCCTCCCGAGCAGCGGCGCCGCCAGGATGCTCCACGCCCGCGCGCGGGTCGAGCTGATGAAGCGCGTCGGCGGAGGGTCCGGCGGCGACTGATCCGGCGATGTCGCCGGAGGCCGAGGAGGCCTTCGCGGAGTACCTCGCCCTCCTCGACGAGGGGGAGGTCGACTTCGACGCCTTCTGCGCCGATCGGCCGCAGCTCGCCGACGAGCTGCGCCGCATGCGTGCCCTCTGGACGAAGCTCTCGCCGCTGATCGATGGCCCGGGATCGGAGCTGCCGGAGGACGCGCGCTACGCGGTCGAAGGCGAGCTTGGGCGCGGTGGGATGGGGGTCGTCTTCCGGGTCTTCGACGCGAACCTCCGCCGGCGCCTGGCGATGAAGGTGATCCGCTCCGACGCGGCGACCGGTGGAGCGCCGCCGGCCCGGCGCCTCGCGCGCTTCCTCGAGGAGGCGCGGGTGACCGGCAACCTCGTGCACCCGGGCATCGTGCCGATCCACGAGCTGCGCACGGACGAAGACGGCGGGGCCTTCTACACGATGCCGCTGGTCGAGGGCCACACGTTCGAGGAGGTGATCGAGCTCGCGCGGGCGGGGCGCGGTGGGTGGTCGCTGACGCGCGCGCTCAGCGTCCTGCTGCGCGCCGTCGAGGCCGTGGCGTACGCGCATTCGCGCGGCGTCGTGCACCGCGACCTCAAGCCGGCCAACGTGATGGTCGGGCGCTTCGGCGAGACCTACGTGCTCGACTGGGGGTTGGCCAAGGCCACCGGCGCGGAGAACGACGGATCGAGCGCGGACGGGCCGGGGTTGACGCTCGACGGCGACGTCGTCGGGACGCCCGCCTACATGGCCCCGGAGCAGGCCGCCGGTCGGACCGTCGAGGTCGGCGCCGCGGCGGACGTGTACGCGTGCGGCGCGATTCTCTACCACCTTCTCGCGGGCGAGCGGCCGTACGACGACGGCTCGCAGCGCTCTTCGCTCGAGGTGCTCGAGCTGGTGCGCTCGGGGCCGCCGCGCGCGCTCCCCATCCGCCCGGGTACGCCGGCGGAGCTCGTCGCGATCTGCGCGCGGGCCATGGCGCGCGATCCGGACGCCCGCTACGCGTCGATGGAGGCGCTCAACGCGGACCTGCGCTCGTACCTCGAGGGGCGCGTCGTCAGCGCCTACGAGAGCGGCGGATGGGCGGAGCTCAAGAAGTGGGTCCAGCGCAACCGCGGGTTCGCCGCGGCGATCGCCGGGGTCGTGCTGGCGATCGGAGCCGGCGTCGCCGTCTGGATCCGTCAGGAGCGGCTCCGTGCCGAGGAGGAGTTCCTGTCCCTCGACGTGTACCGTTGTGCGGCCTACCTGGCGGAGGCCGAGGGGCTCTATCCCGCCCTCCCGCAGCGCGTCGAGGCGATGACCGCGTGGCTGGGTCCCGCGCGCGATCTCGCGCGCCGCCGCCCCGCGCACGCGGAGCGCGGCCCCAACCTGCTCGACGACCTCGATGCCCTCGACCGCGCGATCGAGTCGGTCGAGGAGCGCATCGAGTGGGCCGAACGCGTCGAGCGCCTGACCGTGGTCGAGCCGGCCGACGCCTGGTCCGCGGCGCGGGAGCGCGTGACGGCGGACGCCCGCTTCGAAGGCCTCGCGCTGGAGCCCCAGGTCGGGTTGATCCCCCTCGGACCCGACCCTGCCTCGGGGCTGGAGGAGTTTGCCCACCTCCGCTCCGGCCGCGCGCCCGAGCGCGTCGACGGCCGCGCCCTCGCGCCGGACGCCGCGTCTTCGATCGTGTTCGTGCTCCTTCCCGGCGAGGGACAGCCGTTCTTCCTGTCGAAGTTCGAGCTGACGGTCGCACAGTGGGAGCGGACGCAGGGCGCGGCTGCCGCGGGTGCGGCGCTCGAACCGGTGACCTGGGTCTCGTGGAACCGGGCGGCGCAGGGCCTCGCGCGCCTCGATCTCGCGCTGCCGTCGGAGCGGCAGTGGGAGCACGGCGCCCGCGCCGGGACGGCCGGGCGCTGGTGGGGTGAGGACGCCGGCCTGGACGTGCTCGAGCAGGAACACCTACGCGGCGGCACGCCCGCGACGGTCGGCAGCCGGAGCCCGAACCCCTTCGGTCTCTACGACACGATGGGCAACGCGCTCGAGTGGTGCGCCGACGTCTTCGAGGACGACGAGCGGCGCGTCTTCCGCGGCGCGTCCTTCGGCCTGCAGCTCGACCTCTTGAACGTCGGTATGCGCATGCGCGACCACGCCGACTTCACGATGTCCGCCCTCGGCCTGCGGCCGGCCCGACCGGTCCGCTAGCGAGCTCGCGCTAGCAGCCGTTCGGGTCGATCACGGTGAGGACGTCGGCGCTCTTGTCGTCCGAGCCGCCGACGTCTCCGCCGCTGCCGATCCCGACCAGGTGGATCCCGTCGTCCAGGTCCAGGATCACGCCGCCCATGCGGTCCTGCGTCTGCTGCCCGACGTGCGTCCAGCTCGAGAGCGTCTCGTCGAGGGCGTAGACCTCGCGCGAGTACACCGCGCTTCCGGTCGCGAGGTCGAGGCTGTCGAGCCCGCCGCCCAGGATGTAGATGCCCTTGGGCGAGTACGTGCAGATCACCTGCCCGCAGCGGACGGACTGGATCGCGTCCGGGCCCGCGCCCCAGCTCTCCATGCCCTCGTCGTAGATCCAGGTGTCGTCGTGAACGGTGGTCCCCAAGGTGCCGAAGTCGATGTCCGCTCCGCCGACCACGAGGACGCCTCCGCCGAGAAGCGGGCCGATTCCGATGTGTTGGCGCGGGGCAGGGAGCGGATCGGTCTCGGGCAAGCCGCCCCCGCCCGGGTCGTAGAGATAGCAGCGCGCCGTCGTCGCCGGGGAGACGCCGGGGACCGCCTCGATTCCGCCCGCGATCAGGACGCGGCCGTCGCTCAGCCGCTCGGCCTCGGCCGTCGTCACCGGTGCCGCAAGCCCCGGCCCGGGAGTCCACGTGTCCGTTGTCGGGTCGTAGATCTCGGTCGTCTCGTTGACCGCCGACGTCACGCTCAACGGATAGCCGATCGGATGCCCCGGGGTGAACTCGGTCGAGCCACCGGCGACGAACACGCGCCCGTCGTCGAGCTTGGTCGCCGTGTGGAGCACGCGCGGCGACCCCATCGACGCGCCCGCGGAGAACGTGCCCGCAGCGGGGTCGTAGAGCACCGTGCTGGCGAGGACGCCGGCGTTCCCATAGCCGCCGGCGATCAGGACGCGCCCGTCGTCGAGCGCCGTCGCCGAGGCGCGGCTGCGGGGCTCCGGCAACGCGGCGGCAACCGGGAGGTAGCTCACCGTCTTGCGGTCGAAGCGCACCGCCGAATCCAGAGGGGTCGGAGGTGTGCCCGGCGTCTCGCCGCCAACGATCAGCCACGATTCGTCGTCGAGCTGTGCGGCGGGAGCAAAGCGGCGCGCGTCCGCGTCCTCGTTGTGTGCCGGGTGGGTGTCGCCGATGCTGGCGAGCGTGAGCTCGACGCGGTTCGACAGGTCGCCGAAGAACGACCCCGCCCCGGGGAAGTCGACCGCCTGCGCGTACAGCACGAAGCCCGCCAGCGCCGGGTTGGCGGGCAGCGGGTAGCTCGCCGTCGCCGCGCCGGTCGCGTCGAGGAAGCCGACGTCCAGGAAGCCGATCAAGTCGATCCCGACGTCGAGCAGGCGCGGGTCGGTGGGATCGATCAGGGCCAGCGGCGTCGGACCGCCGTTGAGCGACGGGACCAAGGCGTAGCCGAGACCGGGACCGCCGCTCAGGTCGTAGGTGACACCGCTTCCGAGGATGCCGTCCGACCAGCAGAGTTCGAGCTGCGCGTCGGCGGGGGCGGACAGGGCGGCGAGGGCGGCGAGGGCGAGGGCGGCGTGGATGAGATGCATGGCGACGAACGAGAGAGGGGGAGGAGCCGCAGCCGGCCGCTCCTCCCCAATCCTACGGCGGATCGCGAAACCCGCGGGTGCCGGCGAACCCGTGCGGTACCGAAAGACCGGTGCTACTGCAGGCTCAGGTGAACCGGCTCGCTGACGAAGTCGGGCAGCAGCGACGGACCGAGCGAGATCACGGCGTGGTCCAGCTCGAGCCCCGCATAGCCGGGAGTGGGAGGCAGGTTGAGCGAGCAGGTCGCGTAGCCGTTGCCGTCGAGCACTCCGATCGTGCCGGTGAAGAAGGGCGCGCCGTTGAGGAGCACGTTCGTGTACGCATCGAAGTTGACCGGCAGGATCACGCCGGCGAACGGCGTCCCGGGCGCCGTCCCCGAGAGCGAACCCAGTGCGACGTAGAGCTGGCCCGCGTGGTCAGAGCCGGAGTTGATGACGAACTCCTGCGGACCGCCGGTCGCGGCCTCCATGGCGACGATCTCGGAGTAGAAGTCGGGGCGCTTCACGTCGACGCCGTCGATGGTCAGCGAGCCGGACGAGCCCTCGAGCGACAGGGAGAGCAGCTCGACCCACCCGGTGTGATCGAAGCCGCTCTCGCCGACGATGCGCAACTCGTCGCCGACGTACGTCGTGCCCCCGACGGTGATCGGGGCGGCGAAGTCCTCGAGCTTGATCTCGAGCTTGAAGGAGCCGTAGGTGAAGCAGAGCGTGATGTCGAACGCCAGGCTAGGAAGCTCGGCGACATCGCCGGACAGCCCCGGCACCGAGGCGACGAGCTGACCGCCGTCGTAGACCTCGACCGTCGAGACCTGCGCGCCGACGGCCGTGAAGTCGGGCTGCACGACGACCCCGTCCGCACCCGAGGTGAAGCTCGCGGTGGCGAGCGCCTGCCCGGCGACGCCGTCCAGGACTCCTTCGGCCAGCATCGTCAGCCTGTCGCCCGGCGCGGCGGGACTGGGCAGGCCGGAGAGATCGACGGTCGCACCGGCGGTCGGGCCGAGGTCGAGCTGCGCGCCTGCCGGATCCCCGGCGGCGCCCGTCACGGTCAGGTCGTCCCCGCCGCTGGAGAAAACCGCTCCCCCGAGCGCGCTGACCGACGCGCCGAACATCTGCAGCGCCGCGCGCTCGAGCAGCAGCTCCGGCACGCCCGCCGCCATGATTTCGACGTAGGCCAACTGCATGTCGGGCTGCCCCGGCGCCTCGGGGTAGAAGTACAGGTGGTCGAAGAACACCGCCTGCCCGTTGATGAGGCCGGTCGTCCCGCCGCCGTCGGTCGCGCCGTTCCAGGAAGCCCCGGCGCCCCAGTCATCCCAGGAGTCGCCGAAGGACACGTGCGCGTCGATCGGCTCGATCTCGATGGAGATGGTGATCTTCCAGTCGCCGCTGCTCGCGACGTTGCTCTCCTCGTAGACGACGGCGCCGTTGTGGAGGGCCCGGATGCCGATCGGCGCGCCCGAGGTGGTCTCGAGCGTAAGCTCGAGCATCTCGGCGCCGACGTTCTGGACCTGGAAGCCGCCGACCTTCACGGGCACCCCGCCGGGCACGGCTCCGTAGAAGTCGTAGGTGACCTGGTCGTCCGGGTCGGAGAGGCCGGCCGGGGCATAGATCCCGTCGTAGCCGTCGACCGGCGGCGTCGCGATCCGGACGCCGTCGCAGCCCGAGCTCCCGAGGTTTGAGACCTTGATCTTGCCGCCTTCCAGGCTCAGCTCAGCGAGGTCGAGCGCGGTGTGCTCGAGGCCGAACTCCACGAGCTCGTCCTGGGCCTGGGCGAGGCCTACGAGCGACGAGCCCGCGAGGGCGAGGAGGGTCTGACGGACGATTTTCTTGGTGTACATGGCTGTCTCCGTGTTTCGCGTGCCGGAGGTCCATTCCCGCCGGCGCGCCGTCAGAGACAGAGCGCTGAGAAGCGCACGAAAAAAGTCGCCCTCCTCGGAGCCGCAGCGCGTCAGGCCTCGGGGGAGCGGGGAGTGAGCCAGTCCCGAATGGCCGCGACCGAGGCGGCCGGAGCCGTCTGCAGCACAAGGTGAGGTGCGTCCAACTCGCGCGTGACGACGTCCGGCCGCGCCGCGCGAACCGTGTCGACCGAGGCCCGCCGTACCAGCCGATCCCGCGCGCCGGCCAGATAGAGCACCGGCACCGAGCACGCGCGGAGCGCATCGCGGGCATCCAGGGCAAGCATGGCGCGGACGCGGGCCGCCAGCACGGCCGGGTGGACCCGGGACACGGCTCGACCGACGTTGGCCGCCATCGCGTCATCTCCGCCGGTCAGCGCCCAACGGAGCGCGAAGCGCGGAGGCGCAACCCGGAAGGCCAGCCTCGACACGAGCCGCGCTGCGTGCGCGGAGAGGCCCTCCAGCGGAGGTGAGACAAAGCTCGCAACGAGCACAAGCCCCGAGAGCCCCGGCGGTCGCTCGGCGGCCAGCCGCGCTCCCAGAGGGCCCGAGAACGACTCGGCGACGACGACCAGCGAATCGGCCGCCGGAACGCGAGCGCGCACGTAGTCGAGCAGGCCGTCGTAGTCGAGCGCGCGGTCGGTGGGATAGGCCACGGCTTCGCCGCGCCACCCTCGCGGCAGCTTCCTCAGGAACGGCTCGAAGAGGTCACCGGTGCCGTCGAGGCCCGGGAGACACAGGAGGGTCTGGGCTGCGCCCATGCGGGCGGCCATTGTGCCGTCCGACCCGCGGGCCCGCATGCCTGCCAGGCACGAGCTCGCTTGCGAGCCCGCGCTGCACCTCGCCGTAGCGCTCGCTCGCGCTCAGTGACTCCCGATGTCGTGGGCGTCCGTCGCTGCGAGAATTCCGTTGGCCGCTGCGTCGTCCAAGGCGATGCCCTGCAGCAGAAGGGACGTGCCCTTCGGGTGTGCCGGCGGAAGCGCGCTCCATGTGAGTCCACCGGCGGCATGCGGGCTGGTCTGCACGTGCCAGGCGAAGAGGCCGAGGCGGGGGGGTTACATGGGAGGCGCGCTGCACAAGCGCCCTGCCGGAAGAAGTCCGGCGAGCGCTGAACCCCTTTTGGGCCTTCGCGCGGGTTGGGGACCTTCTCCTTCAAGCAACCTCTGCCGACGGGCGCCGGGCAGCCGATCTCACTCGACCACGGCGACATGGACGGCGACGGAGGCCTGGACCTGCTGGGGGTCGACGCCCCCTTCTACCGTGTGCTGTGGTCGGAGAACCTGGACGGGCTCGGAACGTTCGGCGGCGAGCACCTGATCGCCGATCAGCTCGGCGACCCGACCTACGGCACCGCCTTCGACTTCGAGGGGGACGGCGACGCCGACGTGGTGGTGGCCTACGAGCCGGAAGACAGCGTGTACTGGTTCGAGAACGAGCTCGGGACCGGCACCTTCGGCCCCCCGCAGGCCATCAGCACGTGCTCGCCGGACGCCTCCCACGTCGAGCCGGTGGACTTCGATCGGGACGGCACGCTAGAGGTGGTCGTGTCGGGGCGCGGCAACTCGTCCCAAGTGACCTGGCATCGCCATCCCGGCACGCCGGGGGAGTGGGCCCAGCAGCTGGTCAGCGCGCAGTCGGGGCTGCTTACCCTGGCCGTGCCCGAGGACTTCGACGGCGACGGCGATCGTGACCTGGTGCGCTCGGAGGGCTCGTCCTTCACGGACACCGGGCGCCTGTTCCTGCACCGCAACCTCGGCTTCCTGCCCGACCGGCAGGCCGCGAGCGCGACCACGCTGGCGATCACCGAGGTCGAGCCCGACCCGGTGCCGGCGCTCGTGTCGTCGAAGCTGGAGCACGTCACGCTGCGCGGTACCCAGCTTGACCAGGTGGGGGAGGTCTGGGTCGACGGAGCGCCGCTGGATCCGGCCCATGACACCTGGACCTCGGTCAGCGCTACCGAGCTGCACCTCGAGCTGCCGCTGCTGGGCGCCCCGGGGCGCGACCACGGTGACCGTGAAGCACGCCTCCTGCCCGGGCTGCCAGGCCTCCGCCCAGCTGGACGTCGCCGCGCCCAAGTCGCCCGTGCTGTTGGTGGATGAAGGCCAGGCACTGCCGCGGGGCGCCCCCGGAGCGACGCTCCCGGTGCGCGTCGGCGGTAAGCCCCAGAACCTAGCCCTGCTCGTCGCATCGCTCGACCTGGTGCCTTCGGTGCTTCCAGGCCTCATTAGCCTCGGCATCGGCAGCGGCCTGACGACCCTGACGTCGCTGGGAGCGAAGGCGATCGAGCCCAAGGGCTGGGTCGAGTTCCCCGTTCCCGTACCGCTGCTGCCGCTCGGCGCGCTCGTTTACCTGCAGGGCGCCGAGCTCGACCCGGTCGGCCCGACCCTGCCGTTGCTGACCACCGGCGTGGGCTCGTTCGTCGTGCAGTAGGGCCCGCGGCCCGGCGCGTCAGGAGCCCGGGGCTCCGCTCAGGACCCTCGCCATGCGGGGGGCCTCCCGGGCTCGGCCACAGACGCAATTGAGACGCAATCGCAAAAAAGGGCTCGACCTCCAGGGCCGGCGCCCTAGGCTGCTTGCGCCCGCCGGTTCGACTCTGAGCCGGCCGGTTCCGCGGCCGGAGTGCCTATGGCTGCGGCCTTTCTCGCTACCCAACCGAACCCATGCGTCCGCAACGTCTCATCCCCCTCGCCGTCGCCGCTTCCCTGATCTCCTCCGCTTCCGCCGCGCAGGGGGTCCACGTGTTCCAGGTCGATGCCCCGAGCTCGCCCTTCACCTTCTCGGGCTCGTACGAGCTGCCGCCCAACCCGCTGGTCACGGTCGACCCGGTCCCGGATCCCAACTTCACCCCGTCGGGAACGCTGCGGGCCGAGCTCACCACCTCCGGCGGCGGCGTGACCACCGGCCAGTTCGTTCCGGGGGGACGGCTTCTGTTCCCCGACCTCGAGGCGACCACGCCGGCCGCCTTCCTGGGCTTCCCGGACGTGACGATCGAGTTCGTCGGGTTTGAGGTCGAGGTCACCTCGGTCAACTCGGCGGGCACGTCTCCCGAGGACTTCAGCGTCGATGCCCTCGGCAACTTCAGCACGACGGTCGTCGGCGAGGTCGTAAGCGGCATGGTGAACATCACCGTCGTCGGAACGGCCTTCTTCGACTTCTCCGGAAACACGTCGGAGCCCGCGGACATCACCGGCACGATCGTCCCGACCGCCGATGGCTTCGCGCTCGACACCGACGCCGACTTCCGGTTCTTCGACGGAGCGGCCGGTGCGAGCGCCACGCTCGACTTCGGCGGCGCGCTGGTCGCGGACTGGAAGCCGCTCAACACCGACGTGTCGAGCATCTCGATCGGCGCCGGCGGGACGCAGTCGATGATCCTCTCGACCGGCGGCGTCCAAGCCGGTGACCTGTACATCGTCCTGGGCTCGGCCGCCGGCACGTCGCCGGGGACTCCGCTCGGGTCGGTCGTCGTCCCGCTGAACATCGACACCGTGACCACGCTCACGGTCAACTCCGCGAACCAGGCGCCCTTCGTGGACACGCTCGGTTCGCTCGACGCAGACGGCATCGCGAGCGCTGCAATCGACGTGGCCGCCGGCGTCCTCGACCCGGCCCTCGCCGGACTCAACCTCGACTTCGCCTACGTCGTGGTCGACGTCGTGACGGGCTCGATCGACTTCGCGAGTAACGCCGAGCCCCTGACGCTCGTGCTCTAGCGCGAAGCCGTTCCGCCGGGACGCCCGGACACGCCCGGGCGTCCCCCTTTTCTATCCCTGCGGCGACGCGGCCAGCTCGAGCGGCCAGCCGATGCTCTCGCGGCGTCCGTCGAGGAGCTCGACCGTCAGCCACACCGAGGTGCCCGGGCCCGCCTCGTTCGGAACCGGCGCCTTGACCCGCGGCTTGCGCAGGAAGTCGTCGACCTCGGAGCCCTCGCCGGGCTCGTCGCCCACGTTGACGTGTACGGCCCGCGCCCGCTGGGCCAGGTCCGGCGACAGGTCGACGAAGAAGCTCGCCGAGCCGCCCGGGCGCGCCTCCCTGACCTGCGTCAGCGAAGCCGCTCCGCCGCCGAGCTCCTGCGCGGGGAGCGTCGGACCCGCCGCGCGGACGGGGTCGGTGAAGCCGACGAACAGGTAGCCCAGGACCGGCAGGGGCGCGAGGAAGAGCAGGTTGAGGTACTTCCACCGGCCCATCATCCGCGGACGTCCTCCGTCCTCCGCGAGCCGGTGGTGCGTGCGCTTGACCCAAACGAGCGCACCGCTGATCGCCAGCCCCGACAGCAGGATCCCGAACGCGAGCCACACCAGCTTGCTGGCCAGCCCGCCGAAGTCGCCGAAGTGCAGCGGGTTGGCGCTCTCGATGAGCCGCATGCCCAGGCTCAGCTCCTCCGCGCGGTGGCTGTCCAGCACGCTCCCGTCGAACGGGTGGACGTAGACGGCGCTGGCGCGGTCGTGGACGAGGAGCGCGTCGGTGTGCCCGCTGACGCGGATCGGATCGTGTGCGTTGGCCGGGAAGGAGATCGTCTCGACGCGTAGCCCCGGCAGCTCGCGCTGGGCGGCGTGGACGGCCTCTTCGACGCCGATGCGCGTCGTGGGGGAGCCCTTGAGCTCGTCCAGCATCGCGTCGGTGAGGAGCGGGCGGGGGAGGCTCACGCGGTTGCCGGTGTCGGTCAGGAGCTGCTCTGCAAAGTACCAGCCGCCGGTGACGCCCATCAGGAGTACGAACCACAGCGACCACAGCCCCGCGACCTTGTGCATGCCGCCCCAAAAGGCGCGCGCCGGGCGGAGCGGCGGCAGCCGGAAGAACCCGCGCCAAAACTTCCGATACACCAGCAGCCCGCTGACCAGCGACGCGATCAGGAAGAACGAGAAGAAGCCGACGATGTAGATGCCGGTCGGTCCGAGGAACAGGAAGCGGTGCAGGTGGCGGAGGAAGAGGTGCGCGTTGTACCCGCGCGTGTCCCCGGTCACCTCGCCGGTATAGGGGTCGACGTAGACGTAGCGGATCGCGCGGTCGGGCGTGTACATCATCGCCTGGACAGCGAAGCGTCCCCCGGGCTGCGGCCCGATCTTGGCGAGAGTCCGGTCGGGATAGGCCCGCTCGACGCTCGCCACCATCTCCTGCCAGGACACGCGCGACTCCTGCGGCGTGACGCGCAGGTGCGGGTTCACCAGCCAGTGGATCTCATGGCCGAGCGTCGCGACGGTCCCCGAGATCAGGATCACGCTGAGCAAGAGCGCGAACTTGAGGCCGAGCCAGCTGTGGAGCGCGAACCACTGCCGCTGGGTGAGAAAGCCGAGGCGCCGCACGCGCTTCGAGTGAGTCGTTGTGGTCAAGGCTGGCCGATCGGGGGAGCGCCTGGGTGAGCGGGGGCGCCGCGTGGGCGCGGAGGCTAAACCGATTGAGACTCGTTCTCAATAACCCCTTGCGCGCCCGCCGGGGGGGGACTAGCTTATTTCCCCCGCGTCCCCGACGTCTGCCCCGATTCGGCTCTCTGCGGAGGCTCCCCGCCCGGACAGACGGTCCTTCCCTCCCCCCAGACCTTCTACTGATTATTACGCACTAGACGCTGCGCCGGTCTTTGGCCGGGCGTGACCGCCGTACCCAGGCGGTCTCGGCTCCTGGTCTGCCCCGACCGAACGAGATGCTCGCCCCTCGTGCCGCCGCGTTGCGTAAGCACCCTGCACCATGGACTCCGTCCGCCGGACCGACCTCTCCACGACCAAGCTGGCCATCGCATCGCGCGAGCGTGTCGGACCCGCGCTCCCGTGGGTGCGCTCGGAGCCGGTCGCCGTCGTCGGGATCGGCTGCCGCTTCCCCGGGGCAGACGGGCCCGAGGAGTTCCTCGAGCTCCTGCGCGAAGGTCGCGACGCGGTGCGCGAGCTGCCCGACGGCCGCTGGGATCGCGAGCGCTACCACGACCCCGACCCCGACGCCCCCGGCAAGACCTACGTGACGCGCGGCGGCTACCTCGACGACGTCGCGTCGTTCGACGCGGCCCGCTTCGGCATCGCGCCGGCGGAGGCGCTGCGGATGGACCCGCAGCAGCGCCTCCTGCTCGAAGTGAGCTGGCACGCGCTCGAGCACGCGGCCATCGCGCCGGAGTCGCTCTACGGCGGCTCGGCGGGCGTTTTCTTCGGCATCAGCAGCGGCGACTACTCGTCGGTGCTGCGCCGCACGACGCTCCCCGAGGAGATCGACGGCTACGTCGCGACCGGCAACTCCTTCAGCGTCGCCGCGGGGCGCGTCTCCTACGTCCTCGGGCTGACCGGGCCGAGCTTCGCGGTCGACACGGCCTGCTCGTCGTCGCTGGTCTCGATCCACCTCGCGCTGCAGAGCCTGCGGCTGCGGGAATGTGACGTCGCGCTCGCGGGCGGCGTCAACCTGCTGCTCGAGCCCGAGTCGACGGTCAACTTCGCCAAGGCCCGCATGCTCGCGCCGGATGGGCGCATCAAGGCCTACGACGCCCGCGCGGACGGGTTCGTGCGCGGCGAGGGCTGCGGCGTGGTCGTTCTCAAGCGGCTCTCGGACGCGATCGCGGACGGCGACGACGTCTGGGCCGTGCTGCGTGGGTCGGCGGTCAACCAAGACGGCGCTTCTAGCGGCCTGACCGCTCCCAACGGAACCTCCCAGCGCGCGGTGCTGCGCGCCGCCCTGGAGGGCTCCGGCGTAGAGCCGCGCCAGGTCGGGCTGATCGAAGGGCACGGCACGGGAACCGCGCTCGGCGACCCGATCGAGCTCGGCGCCCTGGCCGACGTGTACGGCGCCGGCCGACCCGCCGAGCGGCCGCTGGCGCTGGGCTCGGTGAAGGCCAACATCGGACACCTGGAGAGCGCCGCGGGCGTCGCCGGGCTGGTGAAGGCGGTGCTCGCCCTGCGCCACCGCGAGCTCTTCGCACAAGCCAACTTCGAAGCCCCGAGCACCCATGTCGACTGGAGCGGCTCCGGCCTCGAAGTCGTGCGCGGCCGCAGCGCATTCGAGCCGATCGAAGGCCGCCGCCTGGCCGCGGTCAGCTCCTTCGGCTTCGGCGGCACCAACGCGCACGTGGTCCTCGAAGAGGCACCGAACCTGAGCCCGGGCGAGGCGCGCGCGGAGGGGCCGTTTGCGGTCGTGCTCGGCGCGCGTGACGCGGGGCGGGTGGAAGCCCTCGCCGGGACCTGGGCGAACGCGCTCGAGCGCACGCCCAACGACCGGCTGTCGGGCTTCGCGCGCGCCGCCTGGCTCGGCCGCGACCGCGGGCCGGAGCGCATCGCCGCGACCGGCGCGGACGGGCCGGAGCTGGCCGAGAACCTCCGCGCGGCCGTCGCGCGCCAGACGCGGCAGGGCGCGGCGCGCGGGCGGGTGCGCACCGGCGCCGCCGCGGGGAAGCTCGCGTTCCTGTTTTCGGGTCAGGGCTCGGCCTGGGTCGGCATGGGGCTCGCCCTCCGCGAGCGCGAACCCGTGTTCCGTGAGACCCTCGACCGTTGCGCCAGCGTGCTCGGCGAGCGCGCGCTGCTGGATCCTGCGCGCGTCGACGGCGAGCGCGTGATCGACACCGGCGACGCGCAGCCCGCGCTCTTCGCGTTCGAGGTCGCGATGGCGGCCCTCCTGCGCTCGCGCGGGATCGAGCCGGACTACGTCTTGGGCCACAGCGTCGGCGAGCTCGCCGCGGCGTGCGTCGCGGGCGTGCTCGGCATCGAGGACGCCGCACGCCTCGTGCGGGTTCGCGCCGAGCGCATGTCGGCGCTGCCGGCGGGTGGCAAGATGGTGGCCCTGCCGCTCGAGCCCGAGCGCGTCGAGCGCGCGGTGCGCGCGGCCGGAGACGACGTCTCGATCGCGGCCTTCAACGGACCGCGCCAGGTGGTGGTGTCCGGCTCGGCCGCGGCGGTCGACGCGCTCATCGCGTCGCTCGGCGTCGAGGCGACCGCAGCGCAGACGCTGCCGGTCTCGCACGCCTTCCACTCGGCGCGGATGGAGCCCGCGCTCGACGAGCTGCGCGACGCCGCTGCGTCGATCCGCTTCCAGCCGCCGCGGATCCCGCTCGTGTCCAGCTTCACCGGAACGCTGGCTGGCTCGGAGATCGGACGCCCCGAGCACTGGGTGCGCCAGCTGCGCGAGCCGGTCCGCTTCGCCGACGCGATCGACGCGCTGTGGACCGCCGGCGTGCAGGAGCTCGTCGAGGTCGGTCCGGGAGCCGCGCTCACCGGGCTGACGCGCGGGATCCTCGCCGAGGATCCCAACGTGCTCGCGGTCGCGACCGCGACCCGCAGGCGCGGCGAGCTCTTGACGCTCTTCGACGCGGTGGGGGCGCTGGCCGTGCGCCGCGACGACCGCGACCTCGGCCCGTGGCTCGGCGACGGCCCGCGCAGCGCGTCCGCGCCGCGGACGCCGTTCCAGCGCACGCGCATCTGGCCGGCAGAGCGCCAGGTCGAGACCGCGGTACAAACCGGCGACGTCGACCCGGAGCGCGCTCCGGCCGACGCCTGGGGCTGGACCCCCAGCTTCCGCCGTCTGGCTGCGCCCGCGCGCGCCGCGACGCCGGGCGCTCCGGTCGCCGTGCTCGGCGAGGGCTGCGCAGACGGGATCGCAGCCGCGCTCGAAGCCCGCGCCGTCCCCGTTCAGCGCGCGTCGCTGGAGTCGCCGCTCACGTTCGAGCCGTCCGACCAGGCGGCACGCGTCGTCGTCGTCCTGCCGCCCCATGGCTCCACCGCGTGGGCCAGGACGCTCGCGGAGTCGCTCGCGGGCGACCGCGCGACGTTGCTCACGCTCGTGACGACCGGCGCGCACGAGGTCACCGGTGTCGAGGAGCTCGACCCGAGCGCCGCCGCGGTCGCTGCCGTCGGGGAGGTGCTCGGTCAGGAGCTCGCCTCCGCGCGCGTGCGGCGCGTCGATCTCGATCCGGCCGCGCGGCTCCTTCCGCCGGCGCTCGTCGACGAGCTGCTCGCGGACCCGGATGACCCGGCGACCCCGCGCGTTGCCGCCTATCGGGGCCCGCACCGCTGGGCGCTCGACCATCTGCCGGCGCCGCTCCGCACGCCGACCGCGTGCGCCGAGGCGGAGTCGAGCGCACCTGCCGGCGACACCGTGGCGCTGATCGGCCGCCTGGCCGGCGGTCTCGGCGAGCGGGTCGCGACCTACCTGCTGCGCCGCGGCGCGCGCCGCGTGATCGCGCTCGGGTCGGGCCTGGACGGTGGCTGCGCCGAGCAGGCCGCGGCGCTCGCCCGCCTCCGCGAAGTCGCCGGGCACCCGGCGCGGATCGTCGCGCGGGCCGCCGACGTCGGCGACCCCGTGTCCCTCGCCGATGCGCTCGCTGCGGCCGAGGCCGACTGTGGCCCGATCGACGCCGTCGTCCACGCCGGCGCGAGCGGGCGTCCCGAGATCGCGCGCCTGCTCGTGCAGGACGAGCGTCCCTCGGCCACGGAGCTCGCGCGCGAGCGAGTCGACGGCCTGCCCGCGCTCGCGCAGGCGCTCGGGAGTCGCCGGCCGCGCTATGTGCTCGTCGTAACCTCGCTGTCCGCTCAGGTCGGCGGCGTCGGGTTCGCGGACTACGCGGCGGCGAACGCCTTCGCCGAGGCCTTCGTCCAGCGGCACGCCCGGACGGCGGACGTCCCGTGGTCGACGGTCGCCTTCGAGGCGCTCCGCGAGGAGCTGGGCCACGGCCTCGACCGGCTCGGCGAGGGCAACGCGCTGCGTCGGATCGCGCTCTCCGACGAAGACGTTGAGCACGCGCTCGATCGGCTCGGGCTGGCCGACGCGCCGCCGCCGGGACCGCTGCTCGTGGTTCCCTCGGACGCCGCGCAGCGCGTCGAGCGGGCCCATACACCCGCGGCTCGCGACGAGGCCGCGGCGTCCGCCGCGTCCGTCGCCACCGGGGGCGACGCGCCGCGCGACGACGTCGAGAGCACGCTGGTCGAGATCTGGGAGGAGTTCCTCCCGGTCCGGCCGATCGGCGTACACGACGACTACTTCGCGCTGGGCGGTACGTCGCTGGCCGCGGTACAGATCCTCTCACGCCTGAAGGCGCGCTTCGCCGTGGAGGTTCCGCTCGAGGCCCTGCTCGGCAAGGAGCCGACGATCGCGGCCGTGGCCGACGCCGTCCGCCGGCTCACCGCGCCGTCGGAACCCGCGAACGGCGCCGCCGCCCTACCCGACGGAGACGCCGAGCTCGAAGAGATGCTCGCGCTCGTCGAGCAGCTTTCCCCCGACGAGGCCGAGCGTGCGCTCGGAGAGGAGAGGCCTCGCTGAGGCCGGAGCGCAGCCCGTGGACTTTGGACTCTTCTACTTCGACGGCGAAGGCGCCGTCCGCCGCCCGAACCAGTACCGCCTGCTGCTCGACTCGGCGCGCTTCGCCGACGAGAATGGCTTTACCGCCGTGTGGACGCCCGAGCGCCACTTCCACGCGTTCGGCGGGCTCTACCCGAATCCCGTCGTCACGAGCGCCGCGCTCGCGACGGTGACGCAGAACGTCCAGATCCGCGGCGGCAGCGTCGTCGCGCCCCTGCACCACCCGGTACGCCTCGCGGAGGACTGGGCCGTCGTCGACAACCTCTCCGGCGGCCGCGTCGCGATGGCCTTCGCCCCCGGCTGGACGGTGCCGGAGTTCGCGCTCTCGGCCAAGGGCCACGCGGCTCGCTACGAGGCCCTGTGGGACTGCATCGACGCCGTGCGTCGCCCGTGGGAGGGCGAGGAGGTCGAGTTCCCCGTCCCCGGCGGCGAGCCGGTCCGCGTGCGCACGCTGCCGCGCCCGCTGCAGCGGAGGCTTCCGCTTTGGGTCACCGCGTCGTCCGAGCCGGGCTTCGAGCGCGCGGCGTCGATCGGCGCGCCGGTCTTGACCTCGCTGCTGAACACGACGCTCGAGGAGGTTGCCGCGAAGGTGGCGCGCTACCGCGAGGCGCTCGCCGAGCACGGTCACGATCCCGCCAGCGGGCGGGTCGCGCTGATGGTGCACACCTTCGTCGGCCCGGACCTCGAGACCGTTCGCGAACAGATCGAGGCGCCGTTCCACGACTACCTTAAGTCGCACTACCACCTGCTGGACGGCCTCGCTCAGAGCCTCGGCCTCGGCGTCGGCATGGACGACCTGACGCCCGCCGACCTCGAGACGCTGCTGCGCTTCGGCTTCGAGGGCTTTCTCGACGGGCGGTCGTTGATCGGCGGCGTGCGCGAGCTGCGCCCGCTGGTCGAGTCCTTCGCGAGCGCGGGCATCGACGAGATCGCCTGCCTGATCGACTTCCATCCCGGCTACGAAGAGGTTCTCGGCAGCCTCGAGCACCTGGCGGCCCTCAAGGCCGACTGCTTCGGGTTGGCTCCCCAGACCACGGTCTGACCATGTCCCTCTCCGATCGCCTCGCCGCCCTGTCACCCGAGCAGCGCGAGCTGCTGCGCCGCCGGCTTGCCGAACGCGGCCGCAGCGACGCGTTGGACCCCGAGCCCGCGAAGGAGGCTGCGCCCGAGGCGCCGGTCTCCGATGCGCGGATCCCGCGCCGCGATCCCGACGCGCCGCTGCCGCTTTCGCACGCCCAGGAGCGGCTCTGGTTCCTCAACCGCCTGGAGCGGGACAGCGCCTTCTACAACATCCCGATGGGCCTGCGGATGCGCGGCCCGCTGGATGCCGACGCGCTCGCGCGCGCGCTGCGCGAGGTCGCCCGCCGGCACGAGGTGCTGCGCACGACCTTCGCCGCCGACGGCGGCGTACCCCGCCAAGAGGTCCACGCCGAGCTCGCGCCGGGCTTCGCGGTCGTCGAGCGCGGCGACGTGCCGGAGGAGGACCGCGCGGCCGAGCTCGCGGCCGCCGCGCGCGACGAGGCGCGCTCCCCCTTCGACCTCGAGCGCGGTCCGTTGCTCCGCGCCACGCTCGTGCGCTTCGCGCCCGACGACCACGGCTTCCTGCTGTCGATCCACCACACGGTCGCCGACGGCTGGTCGCGCGGGGTCATCGTGGGGGAGCTAGAGCGCCTCTACGCCGCGTTCCTCGCAGGCAAGGCCTCGCCGCTCGCGCCGCTAGAGATCCAGTACGGCGACTTCGCGGTCTGGCAACGCGACTGGCTCTCGGGAGCGCGCTTCGATACCGAGATGCGCTACTGGGAGGAGCGCCTGGCCGGCGTCCGCGAGCTGCGCCTGCCGACCGACCGCCCGCGCTGCGCCGACACCGTTCACGAGGGCGCCAAGCTGCTGCGGGTGCTGCCACACGCACAGCTCGAGCGCCTGAAGGCCTTCTCGCGCGAGGCCCGCGTCACGCCGTTCATGACGCTGCTCGCCGCCTACAAGATCCTGCTGCAGCGCCTCGCCGGCGAGGACGACGTGGTGGTAGGCGTGCCGACCGCCAACCGCAACTGGCCGGCGACCGAGCCGCTGGTCGGCTTCTTCGTCAACTCGCTCGTCATGCGCACCGACGTCGGGGGCGACCCGACGTTCCGCGAGCTGCTGGAGCGCGTGCGCCGGACCGCGGTCGACGCCTTCGAGCACCGCAACGTCCCGTTCGAGCGCATCGTCGAGCGCCTGCGCCCGGACCGTACGCTCGGCCGCAACCCGCTCTTCCAGGTCACCTTCCAGTACCAGGACGCGAGCTACGGCCGCCAGAACTCGCTGGCGCCGCAGCACGACTTCCCCGGGATCGAGATCGAGCGGCTGCCGATCGACACCGGCACCGCGCTGTTCGACCTCAGCGTGAACCTCGGCGAGATCGAGGAGGGGCTCGGCGTGCTGGTCGAGTACTCCACCGCGCTGTGGGACGGCGAGCGCGTTGAGGCCCTCGTGCGCCAGCTCCTGGCGCTGGTCGAGGATGGCATGGCGCGACCCGACGCGCCGATCTCGCGGCTCGCCTGGCTCAGCGAGACCGACCGCGCGCGCACGCAGGCCTTCGCCCGGCAGTCGCTGAAGGGCGCGCCGCCCGTCGACGAGCTGGTCCACGAGCGCATCGCGCGCTTCGCGCAGGAGCGCCCCGATGCGCCCGCGGTGATCGCTGGCAACGCGGAGCTCGGCTACGGCGAGCTGGTCGCGCGCGCGCAGCGCCTCGCGGCCGAGCTGGCGCGACATGGCGCCGGGCCCGAGCGCGTCGTCGTCGTCTGCGTGCCGCGCGGTCCCGGGCTGCCGCTCGCACCGCTGGCGACGCTCGAGGCGGGAGCCGCCTACCTTCCGCTGGATCCGGCCGACCCGGTTCAGCGCCGCCGCGCGACCGTCGCCGACGCGGGCGCGGTCGCCGTCGTCACCGACGCGGAGCACGCGGCCGACTTCGCCGGCCTCGGCGCCGCCGTGGTCGACGTCGCGCCCTTCCTCACCGAGCCCGCCGCCGCGCAGACGGCCGCCCCGCGCGCGGCATGCGCCCCCGACCAGCTCGCCTACGTCGTCTACACCTCGGGCTCGACCGGCGCCCCGAAGGGCGTCGGCGTGTCGCACGGCGCGCTCGCGCACCTCGTCGCCTGGCAGGCAGCCACCTGGCCGATCGGTCCCGGAGACCGCGGCACGTCGCTGGCCGGGCTGGGCTTCGACGCGATCGTCTGGGAGCTGTGGATGACGCTGGGCTGCGGCGGGGCGCTGGTGCTGCCGCCAGACGAGCTGCGGCTCGATCCTCCGGCGCTGGCCGCGTGGCTCGCGCGCGAGCGCATCCACGTCGCCTTCGCGCCCACGCCCATCGCCGAGCGGCTGCTGGCCGAGCCGAGCCTGCGCGAGGCAAGCGCGCTGCGTGCGCTGCTCGCGGGCGGGGACAAGCTCTCCTCGCGTCCCGCCGAGGAGCTGCCCTTCGCCTTCGAGAACGCCTACGGACCGGCGGAGAACGCGGTCGTCTCGACCATGGGCCCCGTCGAACCGGCGTCCGAGGCGGACGCGCCGCCCTCGATCGGCCGGCCGCTGCCGGGCGTGACGGTGCACGCGCTCGACGCGAACCTCTTGCCGGTCCCCGTCGGCGCGCCGGGCGAGCTCTACGTCGGCGGACGCGGCCTGGCGCGCGGCTACCGCGGCCGCCCGGGGCTGACCGCGTCGCGCTTCGTGCCGGACCCCTTCTCCAACGCGCCGGGTGCCCGGCTCTACCGCACGGGCGACCGCGTCCGCTTCCTGCCCGACGGGCGGCTGGCCTTCCTCGGACGGACCGACCATCAGGTCAAGGTGCGCGGCGCGCGCCTCGAGCTGGGCGAGATCGAGGCCGTCCTAGCGCAGCACCCCGGCGTACGCGAGGTCGCGGTCGGCTCGACCGGAGGCGACGGCGCACGCGCGCTCGTGGCCTTCTTCGTCGCCGCCGAGGGCGACGGAGCCACCGGCGAGGTCGACGAGGGGGAGCACGTCGCCGACTGGCAGCGACTGTACGACTCGACCTACGGCGGCGAGCGCTCCGACGAGGACGCGCAGGACGCACGCCTCGACCTGGTCGGCTGGATGAGCAGCTACGACGGCCGGCCGATCCCGCGTGCCGAGATGGCGGCGTGGGTCGACGAGACGGTCGAGCGCATCCGGGCGCTGGAGCCGCGGCGCGTGCTCGAGATCGGCAGCGGCACGGGGCTGCTGCTGTACCGCCTCGCGCCGGGCACCGAGCGCTACGTCGGCGTGGACTTCTCCGCCCAGGCGGTCGAGCGCGTCCGCCGCGAGGTCGCGCGCGCGGGTGACGAGCTCGCCGGTGTCGAGCTCCACGTGGCGCGCGCGGAGGACGCCGCCGGTCTGCTCGACGAGACCTTCGACACGATCGTGCTCAACTCGGTCGTCCAGTACTTCCCGAGCGTCGCCTACCTCGACGAGGTACTGGCGGCGGCCATGGAGCGCGCTGCCGAGGGCGCCCGCATCTTCCTCGGCGACCTGCGCCACGCCGACCTCGACCAGGCCTTCCACGCGTCGGTCGCACTCGCGCACGCGGCGGACGACGAGCCGCTTCCCGCCGTGGCGGTCCGGGCCGAGGAGACCGCCGCGCGCGAGAGCGAGCTGTCGCTCTCTCCGACCCTCTTCCACGCACTTTGCGCGCGCTATCCGCGCATCCGCGGCGTCCGGGTGCGGCCGAAGCGACTGCCCGCGAAGAACGAGCTCTCGCGCTTCCGGTACGACGTGCTGCTCGAGCTGGACCGCGAGCCGCACGCAGGGCCGGTCGAGCGCACCCCGTACGCGGTCTTCGGCAGCCTGCAGAAGCTCCGCGACCACCTCGCGCGGACGCGGCCGGGGGCTCTGGTCGTCGAGGGAGTTCCGAACGCGCGCGTCGCCGCAGCGGTCGCGACCGCCAACGACCTGTTCGGCGACCTGCCCGGCGGGTCCGAGTCGGAGCCGGCGGCGCGCCTCTCCGAACGCGCCCGACACGCCGCTGCGGACGCGATCGACCCCGACGAGCTGTGGCGCCTCGGCGACGAGCTCGGCATGGACCTCGACGTCCGCTTCGGCCTGGGGAGCCCCGACGGGTCGCTCGAGCTGCACGTGGGTCGCACCGGCACGGCGCCCGCCCGCGTCGCCGGCCGCGAGCTCGCGGAGTACGGCCGCGCGCCGTCGAAGAAGCAGGACGCCCACGGGCGCGCGGCCGAGCTGCGCGCCTATCTCGAGGCGCGGCTGCCCGCCTACATGGTGCCCGAGCGCTTCGTCGCGCTCGCCGAGCTGCCGCTCACGAACCGCGGCAAGGTCGACCGCCGCCGGCTCGCGGCCCTCGATCCCGGGCGCCAGAGCGACGCGGCGCGCTACGTGGCGCCGCGCAACGCGCTAGAGCAGCGCATCGCCGAGGTCTTCGGCCGCGTGCTGTCCGTCGAGCGCGTCGGCGCGCGCGACGACTTCTTCCTGCTGGGCGGACACTCGCTGCTCGCGACGCGCGTCGTTTCCGAGCTCGAGGACGCGCTCGGCGTCACGCTCGAGCTGCGCACGCTGTTCTCCGCGACGACGGTCGAGGACCTCGCCGCGGCGGTCGCTGAACGGCTCGACGGGGGAGGCGCCGACGAGGCGCTCGCGCCGATCGAGCGGCGCTCGTTCGACGACGGCCCCGCGCCCGCCTCCTACGGGCAGCGCCGCCTGTGGCTGCTCGAGCGCCTGCTGCCGGGCACGCCCGCGTACCACATGCCGGCGCGCGCCCGCTTCGAGGGGCCGCTCGATGCCGAGCGGCTCGCCGCGGCGCTCGACGGGCTGGTGGCACGCCACGAGTCGCTCCGCACGGCGCTGGTCGAGCGCGAGGGCGCGCAGCTCGACGTGGTGCAGATCGTTTCCACGACGGCGGAGATGCCGCTCGAGCACGTCGACCTCACCTCAGAGCCCGCCGGCGAACGCGACGTGCGCGCCGGCGCGCTCGCGGCCGAGGAGATCGCGCGCCCCTTCGACCTGGCGCTTGCTCCGCTGGCGCGCGCGCTGCTGCTGCGCCTCGGGCCGGACCGGCACGAGCTGATCGTCACGCTGCATCACGCGGTCGCCGACGGCTGGTCGGTGGGGATCATCCTGCGCGAGCTCGCGGCGCTCTACCGCGCCGGCGACGCCGCGCCGCTCCCGGAGCTGCCGATCTCCTACCGCGACTACGCCGCCTGGCAGCGCGACGACGCGCGCACGAACGACGACGCGGGCTTCTGGCGCACGGCGCTGGACGGCGCGCCGGCGCGGCTCGCGCTGCCGACCGACCGTCCGCGGCCCTCGGTGCCGAGCTTCCGCGGCGACCGCGTGCCGGTCACGATCGCGCGCGAGCGCACCGAGGCGCTCGACGCGCTGGCGCGCGCCCGCGGCGCGACGCGCTTCATGGTGACGCTGGCGGCCTGGCAGCTCGTCGTCCACGCGCTCTCGGGCGAGGACGACCTGGTGCTGGTCTCACCCGTGGCAGGCCGGCGCCGCCCCGAGACGCACGGGCTGGTCGGCTTCTTCGTGAACACGGTGCCGCTGCGCACCCGGCTCGACGCCGAGGCGTCCTTCGGAGAGCTCGTCGACGCGACGCGCGCCACCTGCCTCGCCGCCTTCGACCACGGCGACCTGCCGTTCGAGGCCATCCTCGAAGCCGTGCGCCTCGACCGCGACCTCGAGGGCGCACCCTTCGCCCAGGTCGCATTCGCGCTGCAGAACGCGCCGACGGGCCGGGCCGAGATCGACGAGCTGACGCTCTCGATCGAGCCGCTGGAGACCGGCACGGCGAAGACCGACCTCGCGCTGATGCTCGACGAGCCGGACTCGGCCTTCGGCGACGAGGCCGGCGGGCTGTCGGGAACGCTCGAGTTCGCGACCGACCTCTTCGACCGCGCCAGCGCGGCGTCGATCGCGAGCGCGTTTGAGCACGCCGTCGAGGCCGTGTGCGCCGACCCGTCGCGGACCGTGGGCGCGCTCGCCGCGTCGCTCGGGCTCGGCACCGAGACGGCCGTCGAGGCCCAGCGCGAGCGCTCGAACCTCAGCGACAACCAGCTCCTCGTCTGGACCGGGCAGCGCTTCGATCCCGACGCGCCGCTGCACACGCTGGCGGTGGCCTTCCACATCGAAACCGAGCTGGACGCCGCTCCGCTTGAGAACGCGCTCGCGGTTCTGGTGCGCTCCGCGGACGCGATGCGGGCGGTCGTGGTCGAGCGCGACGGCGTACCGCGCCTCGAGCTGCGAGACGACATCGACCCACGGCCAACGCGGCTCGACTTCTCCGCGCTCGACGCCGGCGAGCGCGAGCGGCGCATGCACGCCTTCGCGTCCGAGCCCTTCGACCTGGCCGCGCGCACCTTCCGCAGCGCCCTCATCCGGACGGAGCCAGGCCGCACGACGTGGCTGTTCGTGCAGCACCAGATCGTGAGCGACGGCACGTCGCTCGAGCTCGTGGCCCGGACGATGTCCGACCTCTACGCCCGCGCGGCCGCGGGCACGCTGCCCGAGACGATCGAGCTTCCGGCGTACCTCGACCACCTGGCGTGGGAGGACGCGCAGCGCGCGAGCGGCGGCTTCGACGAGGCCCAGGCCCACTGGCAGCGCCTGCTGGACGACCGCCCCGAGCCGCCGCGCTTCTACGGCTCGACCGGCGTGAAGCGCGGGCTCTCGATCCGTCGCCTCCGCGCCGAGGTGCCGGCGGAGACCGTCGAGCGCCTCGAGCGGGTGCTCGGCGACCTCGCGGGCCGCGCGGGCCGCACTCCGGTGATGCGCTTCCGCCTGTTCCTCGCGGTACTCGCCGCGTACCTGCACCGGGTCAGCGGCCGGCGCCGCATCTTGATCGGCATGCCGTGGCGCAACCGCGGACGCGACACCGCGCGCGGCACGCTGGGGCTCTTCATGCGCACCATGCCGGTCGAGCTGACGGTGGACGGGAACGACACGCTGGAGGAGCTCTTCCGGCGCACCGGCCCCGCGATCAAGGAGGCGCTGCGACACGGCGAGCAGGTCGTGCGCAACCCGATCGACGCGCCGCTCTACGACGTGTCGCTGAACCTACACCCAACCGCGGTCAGCTCCTTCGCCGGCGCGGCCATGCGTCCGACCTGGCTGCACGCGGGGTTCGGCTTCGAGACCCTCACCGTGCAGGTGGAGGACTTCGGCGAGACCGGCCGGCTGTGGCTCGCGCTCGACCTTCACGCCGACGTGTTCGACGATGAGCTTGCGGAGTTGGTCCAGCGCCATCTGCAGGCGCTGCTTGCAGGAGCGCTCGTCGCCCCGGATCGGCCGGTCGGCACGCTCGCGCTGGAGCCGGCCGCCGCTCCCGCGCCGATCGACGATACGGACGCGACGGTCGACCAGACCGTGCTCGACGCCTTCGACTCCAGGGCCGCGGAGGCCCCGGAGGCGCTCGCGGTGCTCGACGGCGAGCGCGAGGTGAGCTATGCCGAGCTCGACCGCGCATCACGCGACGTCGCTGCGCGCCTCACCACGCTCGGCGTCGGCACGGAGGCGGTCGTCGCGCTCGACATCGACCGCAGCGCGGAGACCATCGCCGCGGTGCTGGGCGTGCTACGCGCCCGCGGCGCGTTCCTGGTGCTGGATCCCGCCGTGCCGGTCGAGCGCACCGAGCGGATGCTCGCCGCCGCCGGCGTCCGCGTGATCCTCGCCGGCGCCAACCGGCGCGAAGCGCTTCCGGACGGCCCTTGGAAGGTGTGCGGCCCGGGCGCGGAGAGCGACCAACCGGAGCGTGGGGCGCACCCGACCTCCCGGCCGCATCCGCGCAGCTCCGCCTACGTCGCCTTCACCTCCGGGTCAACCGGCGAGCCCAAGGGCGTCGTCGTGGAGCATCGCTCGCTCGCCGCCTTCGCGCGCGCCACCGTCGCGACGTACGGGCTCGATGCTTCCGACCGGATGCTGCAGCTCTCGGCGCTGGCATACGACGGCTCGATCGAGGAGATCTTCGGCGCGCTCACGTCCGGCGCGGCGCTCGTGCTGCGCGACGGCCCGATGCTCGTCGATGCCACGCGCTACGCCGCACGCTGCGAGGAGGCGGGCGTCACCGTGCTCTCGCACCCGACCGCGTTCTGGCAGCAGATGTGGCGCACCTTCGCGGCGCAGGACATCACGCCGCCTTCGTCGCTGCGGGTCATCCTGGTGGGCGGCGAACGGCTCGACCCCGAGGCGCTCGCGCCGTGGCGCGAGCAAGCCGCCGCGGGCCACGCGCCGACGCTCGTGAACACCTACGGCCCGACCGAGACCACCGTCGTGGTGAGCCACCACACGGTCTCGACCGAGCCCGAGGACCCGCGCCGGCGCGAGGTACCGATCGGACGGCCGCTCGGCGACGCCGAGCTGTACGTCGTCGACGAGTGCGGCGCGCCCACGCCCGCCGGCGTCGCCGGCGAGCTCCTGGTGGGGGGGCCCACCGTGTCGCGCGGCTACCTGGGCCAGCCCGCCGCCACCGCGGCGCGCTTTGTGCCCGACCCGTTCTCGGGGCGTGCGGGCGCGCGGCTCTACCGCACCGGCGACCTCGTGCGCCGCAGGGGCGACGGAGCGCTGGAGTACGTCGGTCGGATCGACCGCCAGGTGAAGGTCCGCGGCTACCGCGTCGAGCTCTCCGAGATCGAGCGCGCGCTGAAGGAGCTCGACGGCGTCGCCGACGCGGCCGTCGTCGACGTGACCGCTCCGGGCGGCGTGGGGCGCGCGCTGGTCGGCTTCGCGGTGTCGTCGTCGCTGGGCTCGGCCGACCTGCGCGCGGCGCTCGAGACGCGCCTTCCGGCCTACATGGTCCCCCCGCGCTGGGTTGTGCTCGACCACGAGCTCCCACAGGACGCCCGCGGGAAGATCGACCGCGCGGCGCTGCTGGCGCTCGCTCCGACCGAATCCGAGGCCGCCGCAAGCTACGTCGCCCCGCGCGGCGAAGTCGAGCGCATCGTGGCCGAGGTCTGGGCCGAGGTCCTCGGCCTCGAGCGCGTCGGCGCACACGACAACTTCTTCGAGCTAGGAGGCACCTCGCTCAGTCTGGTCCAGATGCACCCCGCGCTCGTCGAGCGCCTCGGCGTCTCGCTCGAGCTGGTCGACCTGTTCCGCCACCCGACCGTCCACACGCTCGCCGCGCACCTCGCCGGCGACGCGAGCCGCGCCGAGCGCGCCGCGGAGCAGCGCGACGAACGCGCCGCCGCCCGCCGCGCGGCGCTCGAGCGGCGACGCAGGGGCCGCGCTACGGAGGGCGTCTCGTGAGCGGCGCCGCGTCGAACGATCTGCCCGCCGACGCCATCGCGGTCGTCGGAATGGCGGGCCGCTTCCCCGGCGCGCCGACGGTGGCGGACCTCTGGAGCCTCGTCCGCGATGGCGGGGTGGGGATCCGCACCTTCAACGACGACGAGCTACGCGCCGCGGGCGTGCCCGAGCAACAGCTGAAGGACCCGCGCTACGTCCGCGCACGCGGCGCGCTGGACGAGGTCGCGGGCTTCGACGCCGAGCTCTTCGGCATGAGCCCGCGCGAGGCCGCGTTCACCGACCCGCAGCACCGCCTGTTCCTCGAGTGCGCCTTCGAGGCGCTCGAGGACGCCGCGATCGACCCGACCCGCGGCGACGCGTCGGTCGGCGTGTTCGGCGGGGTGAGCTCGAGCAGCTACTTCCTCAACCAGGTGCTGGCCGGTGCGGACCCTCTCACGGGCGGCGCCGAGCTCATCGACCGGCTGCGCCTGGGCTCGCTCGGAAGCGAGAAGGACTTCCTGACGACGCGCGTCTCCTACCGGCTCGACCTGCGCGGCCCCAGCGTCGACGTGCAGAGCGCCTGCTCGACCTCCGCGCTCGCGGTGCACCTCGCGGCCCAGTCGCTGCTGATGCACGGCTGCGACGTCGCCCTTGCCGGCGGCGCGTCGGTCTTCGTGCCGCACGTCGCGGGCTACCTCGCGCAGGCCGGAGGCGTGCTGTCCGAGGACGGCCACTGCCGCCCGATGGACGCGGGAGCCACGGGCACCGTCCCCGGAAGCGGCGCCGGCGTGGTCGTGCTGCGGCGGCTCGAGGACGCGCTCGCCGACGGCGATCCGATCCGCGCCGTGCTGCTCGGCTCGGGGTTGAACAACGACGGCGCGCTCAAGGTCGGCTTCGGTGCGCCCAGCGTGGACGGGCAGGCGGACGCCATCGCCGAGGCGCTCAGCGTGGCCGGCGTGCCGGCGAGCACCATCGGTTTGGTCGAGACGCACGGCACCGGGACGACGCTCGGCGACCCGATCGAGATCGCCGCGCTCAAGAGCGCGTTCGGCGAGGGAGTGGGCGAGCCGTGCGCTCTGGGCGGCATCAAAGCGAACATCGGGCACCTCGACGCCGCGGCCGGGATCGCGGGTTTCATCAAGGCGGTGCTCGCGCTCGAGCAGCGGACGATTCCGGCCCAGCCGGAGTTCGAGTCGGTCAACCCGCGCATCGACTTCGAGGGCCGCTTCGCCGTGCCGAAGACCGCGACGCCCTGGGCCGCCGGCCCGACGCCGCGGCGTGCGGGCGTGAGCTCGTTCGGCATCGGCGGCACGAACGTCCACCTGGTGCTGCAGGAGGCGCCCGCGCGCCAGGCGCCGGCGGAGACTGCGGACGTCCCGCAGCTCCTCGCGCTGTCCGCCCGCAGCGACAAGGCACTCGCGGCGCGCGGCGATGCGCTGGCCGCGGCCCTCGACGGCGAGCGACGACCGCTCGCAGATGTCGCGCTCACGCTCGGCGCGGGGCGCCGTGCGATGGAGGTCCGCCAGGCCGTCGTAGCGTCAAGCGCACCGGACGCCGCCGCGCGCCTGCGCACGCCCGGCGCGCTGGCGCCGGTCGCGCCGATCCGCCGCGCGGTGTTCCTGCTGCCCGGCCAGGGCGCGCAGCGGGTCGGGATGGCGAGCGGCCTCCTCGCGGCCGACGCGCGCCTACGCGACCACCTCCGCAACATGTGCGCGCGCCTGCAGCGCGGCCTCGGCTTCGACCCGTGGCCGCTCTACTCCGCGCCCGGCGCGTCGGACGAACGCATCCACGAGACCTGGGTGGCCCAGCCGCTGCTCTTCGCGCTCGAGGTGGCGCTCGGACGGCGGTGGATCGAGCTCGGCGTCGAGCCGCACGCGCTGCTCGGGCACAGCCTGGGCGAGCTGTCGGCGGCGTGCCTGGCGGGCGTGTTCTCGGAGGAGGACGGCCTCGACCTGGTCGTCGCACGCGGTGCGATCCTCCGCGACCAGCCGCGCGGATCGATGCTGGCGGTGCGCGCCGACGCCGACGAACTGGAGGCGCGCCTCGCCGACGGGCCCGAGGGCGTGGTCGTCGCCGCGCGCAACGGGCCTGGCGCCACGAGCCTGTCGGGGCCGACCGCCGCGATCGAAGAGCTCGCCGAGGCGCTCACGGCCGAAGGCGTCGGCGTCGTGCGGCTCGCCACCTCGCATGCCTTCCACTCGCCGCTGGTCAACGCGGCGATCGAGCCCTTTGTCGAGCGCGTGGCCGCGGTTGAGCTCCGCGCGCCCGAGCGCACCGTTATCTCCAACCTGAGCGGCGCTCTGCTCACCGACGCCGAGGCGACCGACCCGGCGTACTGGGGACGGCAGCTGCGCGACCCGGTGCGCTTCGGAGACGGGGTCGCGTCGCTCGCGCCGGACGAAGGCACCGTGTTCCTCGAGCTCGGCCCGCGCGCGCTCGCGCCGCTCGTCCGGGCGGCAGCGCCGGCCTCGCCGCGGCTGGCCTGCCTCGCCGAGCCGGGGCAGGAGGGCGGCGACGCACACGCCTGGCTGCGGGCGACCGGTCGGCTTTGGGCCGGCGGCGTGGGCGTCCGGCTCGACCCCTTCGCTACGGCGTCGCGCGGGCGGCGGATCGGCGGGCTTCCAACCTATCCCTTTGAGCGCGCGGCGCACTGGATCGAGCGCCCGAGCGCCGCGACCGCGGCTCGCGCCGACGCCCAGCCCGTTCCGGCGGGGCGGGTGTGGGCGCCGTCGTGGCGGCGCCGCCCCGCGGCGCTCGCGCACGACGAGCGGGTCGGGGGAGACTGGCTGCTCGTCGCCGCCTCGGCAGAGCCGACCGAGGCCCTCGAACGGGCGCTCGCCGCACGCGATGCGCGCGTCGCAACCGCACATCCCGGCGACGACGCTGCCGTCGAGGCCTGGCTCGCACGCGTCGACTCCGGCGACGGCCCGGCGCGCGTGGTACACCTCGCGGCGGCCTCCGCTCCGGGCGAGGGACACGACGCCCTGGCCGCCGCGCGCGATGGGTTCGCCACGGCCGCCGGCCTGGCCGCGACGCTCGCGCGCGTTGCGCCTGACCGCACGCACGAGCTCCTCGTCGTCGCACAGGGCCTCGCCGAGGTGCAGGACGGCGACCCGGTCGACCCCGGACGCGCGACGCTGCTCGGCACCGTGCGCGTCGCCGCGCAGGAGCTCGCAGGGGTTCGCGTACGGCTGATCGACGCCGGCCCCGGAGCCGAAGCAGCCACGCTCGTCCGCGAGCTCTCGGGAGGCGAAGACGACGTCGTTGCCCTGCGCGGCGCCCAGCGCTGGGTCGAGCACGTCGAGCCGCTCGACCTGCCGGAACGCAGCGGGCTGCGCCGAGGCTCTACGGTCGTGCTGCTCGGTGGGTTCGGGCGCATGGGGCGCGCGATGGCTCGTTGGCTGGTCCGCGAGCGCGACGCGCGCGTCGTGCTCGCGAGCCGAAGCGCGCCCGAGCACGACCCGGAGCTCGCCGAGCTCGGCGCCGAAGCGCATCGCGTCGACGCGACCGACGCGGGCGCGCTTGCGGAGCTCCTCGACGACGTCGCGGCGCGCCTCGGCCCGATCGACGCGGTCTTCCACCTGGCGAACGCCGGCGCGCGTACGCCGCTCGACCGCACCGACGTCGACGGGCTGCTCGCCCCGCTGACGGCCAAGGTCGCGGGAACGCTCGCGCTCGAGCGCGCGCTGGCGAACCACGCGCCCGCGCACGTCGTGCTGTCGTCTTCCCTGGCCGCGCTCCTGGGCGGTCCGGGTACCGCGAGCTACGCCGCGGCGAACGCGTTCCTCGACGCCTTCGCGACCTCGCGCCGCGGGTCGTGGCGCAGCGTTGCCTGGGACGTCTGGGCCGACGGACGCCCGGTGGACGGTCTCGCGGTCGACGAGGCGATGGGGCGATTGGAGCGCGTCCTCGCCAGTCCCGGCTTGCACCACGTGCTGGTCTCGGCGCGCGATCTGGAGCAGCGCCGCGCCGAGGTCGCCGCACGGCTCCGCGCGACGCCGGAAGAGACGCCGGCGGACGGCGAGCCGCTCCAGCGCGCGCCGCGCCCCGCGCTGGCGACGCCCTTCGTCGCGCCGCGCAACGAGATCGAGGCGGCCCTGGCGGAGATCTGGGGCGAGGTCCTCGGACTCGAGGCCGTCGGAGTCGACGACCCGTTCTTCGACCTGGGCGGCGACTCGTTGCTGGCGACGATGCTGCTCTCGAAGGTCACGAAGCGCTTCGCGCTCGACATCCCGGTGGAGC
Source organism: Planctomycetota bacterium (assembly GCA_039029355.1). Lineage (GTDB taxonomy): Bacteria > Planctomycetota > UBA1135 > UBA1135 > JBCCGI01. Next base: position 52,791 of record JBCCGI010000020.1, on the reverse strand, counting down.
GCTTCTTCGAGGCGCCGACCGTGGCGCAGGCCGCGGTCATCCTCTCCGAGGAGCTCGAGCGCGGCGCCTCCGACGACGAGCTCGACGAGCTCCTCGCCGAGCTGGGTGACCTCTCCGACGAAGACGCCGCCAAGCTGCTGCAGGAGGACGCGCCGTGACGCCGCCCGACGACCGGCTGGCCGGGCTCTCGCCCGAGAAGCGGCGCCTGCTGCGGAAGCGCCTTGCCGAGCGGCGCCGCGCGTCGGCGCCGGCATCGATCCAGCGCTCGGGTGAGCCGCGCGCGCCGCTGACCTTCGCCCAGCGCCGGCTGTGGTTCCTCGAGCAGCTCGCGCCGGGCAGCCCGCTCTACAACAACCCCAGCGCGATCGACGGCACGGGGGCGTTGGACGTCGACGCTCTCGGGCGCGCCTTCGAGGCCATCGCGCGGCGGCACGAGGCACTGCGCACGCGCTTCGTGGCCGACGGGGACGCCGACGAGGCGGTCCAGGTCGTGGTGCCGTACGGCGCCACGCCGGGCGGCACGCTGCCCCTGGCGGTCGAAGACCTCCGCGCGCTCGGCCCCGACGAACGCGACGCGCGCGCACGGGATCTGCTCGTCCGCGTCGCCGAGGATCCCTTCGACCTCGCCGCGGGCCCACCCGCACGCGCGCTGCTCGTGCTGCGCGACGAGCGACACTGGACGCTCGCGGTCACGTTCCACCACCTCGTCTCCGACGCGTGGTCGTCGCAGCGCTTCCTCGTCGAGCTGGTCGCGGGCTATCGCGCCGAGGTGACCGGCGGCAGGCCGGCGCTGCCCGAGCTTCCGATCCAGTACGGCGACTTCGCGCGTTGGCAGCGCGGCGAGGCCAGCACCGCGCTGCTCGAGTCCCAACGCGCCTACTGGCTCGAACGGCTGGCGGGCACCCCGGCCGCGCTCGCGCTCCCCCTTGACCGTCCGCGCGGCGCGGCGGCGAGCCACGCCGGCGACACGGTCCGCTTCGAGCTCGACCGCAAGACGACGGACGCGCTGCGCGGGCTGGCCTCCGAACGCGAGGGCACGACGCTCTTCATGGTGCTGCTGGCCGGCTTCTCGGCCCTGCTCCAGCGCCTGACCGGCGACACGGACCTCTGCGTCGGGACGGCCATCGCGGGACGCGGTCGCGGCGAGACCGAGCACCTGATCGGGCTCTTCGCCAACACGATCGCGCTGCGCATCGACGCTTCCGGCCAGCCGACCTTCGCCGAGCTGGTCGAGCGCGCGCGCGAGACCGCGGTCGGAGCCTTCGCCCACCCGGACGTTCCGTTTGAGCAGCTGGTCGAGGCTCTGCCGGTGCCGCGCACCCCATCGATCCACCCGCTCTTCCAGGTGCTGTTCCTGCTGCAGAACGTCCCCGCCGGCGGCAATCCGGTCGCCGAGGCCGGCGGGCCGCTGGCCGAGCTGGGCCTCGGGATCGAGCCGCGCGCGAGCAGCAACCGGCGCGCGCGCTTCGACCTGACCGTGTCCTGGTACGAGCGCGACGAGGGGCTCGCGGGAGCCGTCGAGTTCGCCACCGATCTCTTCGACCGCTCCACGGTCGAGGGCTGGTGCCGCGCCTACGCGACGCTGCTTGCCGCCGCTGCCGCAGCCCCCGAAACGCACATCGGCGAGCTGCCGCTCGGGCTGCAGCCTTCGATCCGACTCGGCGCGTCTGACCACACACGCGCTGACACACACGGCGGCGAGGGCGTCGCGGAGCGCTTCGCCGCGGTCTCCGCGCGGACCCCGGATGCTCCCGCCATCGGCTTCGAGAACCAGCGCTGCAGCTACGGTGAGCTGGAGCGCCGCGCCGACCGGCTCGCGCGCCGGCTCGTCGCGCTCGGCGTCGGCCCCGAGACCCGCGTCGGGCTCGCGGCGGGCCGCGGCGTCGAGGAGTGGGTCGGCATGCTAGCGGCGTGGAAGGCCGGTGCGGCGTACGTCCCGCTGGACCCCGCCTTCCCGGCCGAGCGACTGGCTTGGATGGTCGAGTCGAGCGAGCTGCGGTGGTTGCTGACCTCCGGCGCGGGCGCAGAGCTGACGCTGCCCGAGGGCGTTCGGGTCGTGCCGATTGAGGTGGGCGAGCGCGGCGACGAGAACGTCTCGCTCCCGGAGGGTGACGCGGATCGGCTCGCGTACGTCCTGTACACCTCGGGCTCGACCGGCAGGCCCAAGGGCGTGGGCGTCTCGCATCGCTCGGCGCTGTTCTTCCTCGACGCCCTGACCGCACGCCTCGGGTGGAGCGACGACGTCCGGCTGCTCGCCGTGACCACGCTCGGCTTCGACATCGCGCTGCTGGAACGCTGGGGCCCGCTGCTCGTCGGAGGCACGTCGCATCTGGTCGCGGCCGACGACGCGGCGGACGGCGCCGCGCTCGGACGCGCGCTCGTCGCGAGCGGCGCAAACGCGCTGCAGGGGACGCCCGCCACCTGGCGCCTCCTGCGCGACGCGGGTTGGCCCGAGGGCGCCCAGAAGTTGACGGCGCTCGCCGGCGGCGAGGCGCTCTCCACCGACCTTGCGCACTGGATCGCGGCTCACGCCGACGCGCTCTGGAACCTCTACGGACCGACCGAGACGACGGTTTGGTCGTCCGCGCACGGCTTCGATGCGCACGGTCCGCACGCGACGGGCAGCGTCGACCTCGGCGCCGGCCTGGGCGCGACGCGCCTTGCGGTGGTGGATGCGGAGCTGCGCCCGGTCCCGCTCGGCGTCTGGGGCGAGCTCGTCATCGGCGGCCCCGGCGTCGCGCGCGGCTACGAGGGGCGCGGCGGCGAGACCGCCCATCGCTTCGTGCCCGACCCGTTCGACGCCGCGCCCGGCGCGCGCCTGTACCGCACCGGCGACGTGTGCCGGATGCTCCCCGGAGGCGGCCTCGCCTTCGGCGGGCGGCGCGACGGCCAGGTGAAGCTGCGCGGCTACCGCGTCGAGATCGGCGAGGTCGAGGCGCGGCTCGCCGCGAGCGAGCGCGTCGCCGCAGGTGCGGTCGTCGTCGCGGCCGAGACGCTGGTCGCGTTCATCGTGCCCGCGTCAGGCGAGCTCGATGTCGCCGCTCTCACGGCCGAGCTGTCCCGCGCACTGCCCGCGTACATGGTGCCGCGCCGCGTCGAGGTGCGCGACGTCCTGCCGCACACGCCGAACGGCAAGGTCGACCGCCGTGCCCTCGCCGCGGCAGCCGCGGAGATGCCCGGCGCCAGCGCGAAGCACGTCGAGCCGCGCACCGCCACCGAGAGGGCGCTGGCGGAGATCTTCGGCGAGGTGCTCGACCTGGAGCGCGTCAGCACCGAGGCGAGCTTCTTCGAGCTCGGCGGACACTCGCTGCTCGCGACGCGCGTCGCCGCGCGCATCCGGGTCCGGCTCGGCCGCGAGCTCCCGCTGCGCGCGCTCTTCGAAGCTCCTACGGTCGCCGCGCTGGCCGCGCGCGTCGATGCGCTGGAAGCCGCGGCGTCCGGACCCGCGCTGGTCGCCGTTCCGGCGGACGAGCGCCCCGAGTCCATCCCGCTGAGCCACGCGCAGGAGCGCCTCTGGTTCCTCGATCAGCTCAACCCCGGGGACCCCGCCTACGCGATCCCGCTGGTCCTGCGGCTCGAGGGCGCGCTCGACGTGCAAGCCCTCGAGCAGGCCCTCGCCGACGTCGTGCGGCGCCACGAGGTTCTGCGCACGACCTTCCCCGCCGTCGCCGGTCAGCCTGAGCAGCGCATCCACGCGCCGGGGTCGCCCGTCGCGCTGCGGGCCGCGGCGATCGGGCACATGGATCTCTCGTCGCAGGCGGGCGAGGAGCGCGACGCCGCCGTGCGTAGCCACGCGCTCGACGCCGCGCGCGAGCCGTTCGACCTGGCGCAGGGGCCGCTCCTGCGCGCGCGGCTGCTGCGGCTAGGGGAGCGCTCGCACCTGGCGCTGCTGGTGATGCACCACATCGTCAGCGACGGCTGGTCGATCGAGGTGCTCGCGCGCGAGCTGGCGGCGCTGTACGACGCGCGCCGCGCGGGTGCGCCGAGCCCACTGCTGCCGCTCGCGATCCAGTACGCGGACTGGTCGCTGCACGAGCGCGCGTCGCTGGCGGACGGCGCGCTCGCCGCGTCGACCGAGCACTGGACGCGGGCGCTGTCCGGCGTGCCGGCGGAGCTGACGCTCCCCGCCGACCGGGCAGGCGAGGCGCACGGCCCGCGCCTGGCGGCGCGCCGCGTGGTGTCGCTCAGCCCCGAGCTGGTGGCCGGCGCCCATGAGCTCGCGCGGGCTCACGACGCGACGCTCTTCATGGTCTTGCTCGGCGCCTACGCCGCGGCGCTCTACGTCGAGGGAAGCGGCGACGACCTGGTCGTCGGCTGCCCGTCGGCCGGTCGCGAGGACCCGCGGGTGGAGGGGGCGATCGGGTTCTTCGTGAACACGCTCCCGCTGCGCCTGCGCCTCGGCGCAGACCGGACGCTCGCCGAGGTGGTCGAGGAGGCCCGCAGCGTCACGCTCTCCGGTCTCGCGCACCGACGCGTCCCGTTCGCGCGCATCGCCGAGGCGGCCGCCACCGGAGGCCAGACGCCCGCATCGCTCGGTCAGCTTTGGTTCGTGCTCCAGAACGTCCCGCGTCCGACGCTCGCACTTGGCGACCTGCTCGTCGAGCCCGTGCCCGCCGAGGAGATCGCGCGCATGGCGAACGGCGCGCTGCCCGCGCGCTACGACCTGAAGCTCGAGCTGCTCGAGGAGGAAGGGGCCGTCGCCGGCGGCTTCGAGTACCGCGTCGATCGCTTCGACGAGGCCACCATCGAGCGCCTCGCGGCGCGCTTCGTCGAGGTGCTCGGCGCGATGACCCGCACGCCCGAAGCAACCCTCGGCGCGTCGCGGCGCGGTGCGGCCGAGCGCTCCGCAGGCGACCTCGCGGACCGCCGCCGGCGCGGCCTTGCCGGACTCCGCGGCCGGCGCGCCGCCGGGGCGACTCCGCGCGCGCGTGAGCGAGTCCCGGGGCGCACGGTGCGCGTCGATGGCGAGGACCTGGTGCGCGTCGAGCCGCCGCCCGCGGGCACGCACCTCCCCGGCGCCCTGACGGCGACGCGGCCTGACGTGCGCCTCGACGCGTGGCTCGCGGGCCGCCGCGACCGCGCGTTCGAGCTGCTCCGCGGCCACGGCGCGCTGCTCTTCCGCGGCTTTGCGCTCGACAGCCCCGCCGCGCTCGAGGGGGCGATGCGGTCGCTCGGCGACGGCGAGCCGCTCGACTACGCCTATCGCTCGACGCCGCGGTCGCAGGTCGAGGGGCGCGTGTTCACGTCGACCGAGTACCCCCCGGACCGCACGATCCCGCAGCACAGCGAGCAGGCCTACAGCCGCAGCTTCCCGCGCCTGCTCGGCTTCCTTTGCCTCACGCCGCCGGCGCGCGGCGGCGCCACGCCCGTCGCGGACAACCGCCGCATCCTCGCGCGCGTTCCGGCCGACGTCCGCGCGCGCTTCGAGCGCCACGGCGTCCTCTACGTGCGCAACTACGGCGGCCCGCTCGACCTCGGCTGGCGCGAGGTGTTCCAGACCGACGACCGCGTCGAGGTGGAGCGCTTCTGCGAGGGCGAGGGCATCGAGCTCGAGTGGGGGCCCGGCGACCGGCTGCGCACGCGCCAGGTGTGCCCCGGCGTCGTCGAGCATCCGGTCACCGGCGAGGCGGTGTGGTTCAACCAGGCGCACCTGTTCCACGCGTCGGCGCTCGGCGCCGAGGACCTCGTCGCGCTCATCGACAGCTGCGGCGAGGACCACCTGCCGCGCCAGGCGCGATTCGGAAACGGCGACGAGATCCCCGCCGACGACCTCGCCGCCGTGCGCGCGGCCATCGCCGCCGAGACGGTGCGCTTCGACTGGCGCGCGGGCGACCTGCTGCTGCTCGACAACCTGCTGGCCTGCCACGGACGCGAGCCCTTCGAGGGCGAGCGCCGCGTCGTGGTCTGCATGTCGGGCGCCGCACGGGCGGCGGGCGCGAACATGGAGCGCGTGGGATGAGCCTGCACCAGGCGGTCGAAGCCTCCGCTCTCTCGCCCGTCCAGCGCGCCCAGGCGCGGTGGTGCGGCGAGCACGCGGTCGACGCCGTGGCGCGCGTCCGGCTCGAGGCCACCGGAGCGCTCGACCGCGAACGACTCGAGCGCGCGCTCCGAGCGCTGCGCGAGCGACACGAGCTGTTGGCGATACGGGTGCTGCGGCTGCCCGAGGTCGAGGAGCCCGTCCAACTCGTCGGCGAAGCGCACGCGGACGTGCGCTGGGACGGCGACCCTCGGAGCGACGCCCCGACGGCCGAGCGCTGCGCGCGCGTGCGCGTCGCACCGCTCTCCGACGCGTCCGGAACGCAACGCGCGCACGTCGAGCTCGAGCTCCCCTGGCTGCTGGCCGACCGCGCGACCCTGCTGGGGTTGGCCGACGAGCTGGTCACCGCCTACGAAACGGCACACGGCGCGTTCGAAGAGGACGTCGCGCAGTTCCTCGACGTTGCGGCCTGGCAGGAGGAGCTGCTCGAGAGCGAGGAGGCGGCGGAGGCGCGGCGCTTCTGGTCGGGCGCCGAGCCGGACGCCCGCGCCGCGGCGCCGTCCACGGGCAAGACCATGGCGCGCTCGCTAGACCGCGCCTGCGTGGAGTCGTTGGAGGCCTGGGCGCGGCGGTGCGGGCTCACCGTGGACGCCTGCCTGCGCGCCGCTCTGTCGGCGCTGCTGCAGCGCCGCGCGGGCGCGCCGGTGCCCGTCGCGCTGCGTAGCGACGGGCGCGACGCGCCCGAGCTCGTCGGCGTCGCGGGCCCGCTTGACCGCTGGGTGCCGATCCCGTCCAGCGCGCCGGCGGAGCCCGACGCCGAGCGCTTCTCCGCCCACGTGCGCCGGCTCGCCGCGGAGGCCGACGAGGCGCGGCGCTGGATCGACGGCTTCGAGGGCACAGGACGCGAAGCGGCCCCCCTCGGCCCGTTCGCCGCCGCCTTTTCGGCGCTGCCGGCCAAGCGCGGAATCGTCGCTGCCGCACGCACGGCGGCCGGCGTTCGCTTCGCCTTCGGCGGCCTCGAGCGCGGGCCTCTTCCGGCCGGGATCGTGCTGGAGGCCGAGATCGCGCCCGGCGGGATCGACCTCGCGTGGACCGCGGAGTCCGCCGAGCTCGCGGAGCTCGCCGACGGCTTCGAGGCGCTGCTCGTGAGCGCGGTCACCGACGACCCCCCGCTCGACGCGCTGGTCCTCGCCAAGCCGGATGGGAGGTCGCTCTCCACCGCGAGCTCGCCGCCCCCGGCCTCGATCGAGCTGCTGCCGCAGCGCTTCCAGGCGCGCGTCGCGGAAGACCCTCAGGCCCTGGCCCTCGTGGACGAGACCCGGCGCTTCTCGCGCGACGAGCTCGACCGTGCGGCACGCGCCGTTGCGGCCGCGCTGCGCGCCGCCGGGGTCGGTCGCGGCGACAACGTCGGCATCGCGCTGCCCCGCTCGGGGGCGGTGATCGCGGGGTTCCTGGGGACCTGGCGCGCAGGCGCCGCGTTCGTGCCGCTGGATCCCGCGCTGCCGGCCGCGGCGCTCGCGTCGCGCGTCGAGGAGGGCGCGCTGGCCGCGGTGCTGGTCGGCGGCGACTCGCCGCCCGCGCTGCCCGCGGAGACGCCGCGCGTCGTGGTCGACCTCGCGCAACCCAGCGACGAGGCCGCGCCGGACGACGCGACCGAGCAGCCCGCCGCGACCGACCTCGCCTACGGCATCTTCACGTCGGGCTCGACCGGGCACCCGAAGCTCGTCGGCGTCGAGCATGGCGCGCTCGCGAGCTACGCGGCGGCCGCCGAGTCGCGCCTCGAGCTCGAACCCGGCTTGGCGTACGCGACCGTGTCGAGCTTCGCCTCGGACCTTGGGCACACCGCGATCTTCCCTGCGCTCGCGCGCGGAGGCGCGCTGCACGTCGTCGGGTCGGAGCGCGCGATGGATCCCGACGCGCTCGCGGAGCGCTTCCGTGCCGCGCCGGTCGACGTCCTGAAGATCGTGCCGTCCCACCTCGCCGCGCTGCTCTCCGGCCGCGATCCCGCGGCCGTGCTGCCACGCCGCGTGCTCGTGCTGGGCGGAGAGCGGCTCGAGCCCGCGCTCGTCGACCGCGTGCGGGAGCTCGCTCCCGAGCTGCGGATCGTCAACCACTACGGTCCGACCGAGTCCACGGTCGGCGTGCTCACGCACGCGATCCACGCGAGCGAGGTGCCGCCGCTCGGGACGCCGCTGCCCGGCGTCACCGTCGAGGTCGTCGACGGCGCCGGCCGAGTCGTCCCACGCGGCGTGCCGGGCGAGCTCTGGGTCGGCGGCGCGCAGCTCGCGCGGGGCTACGTCGGCCGCGACGAGCGGACCGCGGAGCGCTTCATCCAAGCCGCGCGCGACAACGCCTCCCAGCGGCGCTACCGCACTGGCGACCGCGCCAGGATGGACGCGGAGGGCCGGGTGCACTTCCTCGGTCGCGTCGACGAGCAGCTGAAGATCCGCGGACTGCGGATCGAACCGGGCGAGATCGAAGGCGCCCTCCTTCGGCATCCGGACGTCCGCGGCGCCGCCGTGCGCGCGTTCGGTCCGCGGCTCGTCGGCTACGCGGTGGGGGAGGCGTCGCCGGACGCGCTCCTCGGCTGGCTGGCCGAGCAGCTGCCCGCGGCGCTCGTCCCCGAGCGCATCGTGGCGCTCGAGCATTTGCCCCTGACGACCAACGGCAAGCTCGACCGCACGGCGCTGCCCGCGCCCGAGCCCGACTCCAGCGCCGGCCCCCACGTCGAGCCCGAGGGCGACGACGAGCGCCGGCTGGCGGCGGTCTTCGGCGAGATCCTCGGGCACGAGCGCGTCTCCGCGACGGCGAGCTTCTTCGAGCTCGGGGGACACTCGCTCCTCGCCACCCGCGCGGTGTCGCGCATCCGCGAGGAGTTCGCCGTCGAGCTCCCCCTCACCGCGCTGTTCGAGGAGCCGACCGTCCGCGGGCTCGTCGCGCGCCTGGCCCTGGCGCCGGGGGCGGAGCTGCCGCCGCTCGAGCGCGCGCCCCGCGACGGCCCGCTGCCGGTCTCGTTCGCCCAGCGGCGCATGTGGCTGCTGGATCGGCTCGAACCCGAAGGCCGCGCCGCCTACGCCATCCCGATGGCCGCGCGCGTGCAAGGGCCCCTGGACGTCGCGGCGCTGACCGCGAGCGTCGAGGAGCTCGTGCGGCGCCATGAGACGCTGCGCACCGTGTTCCACGCCGGCGCGGGCGGCGAGCCGGTGCAGATCGTGCAGCCGGAGGCCTCCTCGGCCCGCGTGGCGCTCGAGCGCGTCGACCTCAGCGACGCGCCGCTGGAGGGGCGTGAGCAGGCGGTGGTACGGGCGCTCCGCGAGCGGGCGCTCGCGCCGTTCGACCTCGCCGAGGGTCCGCTCCTTCGCATGACGCTGGTCGAGCTCGGGTACGACGAGCACGTGCTGTTCGCCGTCTGCCATCACGTCGTGTTCGACGCCTGGTCGCGCGGCGTGCTGCTCGCCGAGCTGACGGCGCTGTACGGCGCCTTCGCGCGCGGCGCACCGAGCCCGCTCGCGCCGCTCGAGATGCAGTACGCGGACTTCGCCGCGTGGCAGCGCGGATGGCTCGCCGGCGCGCGCCGCGAGGCCGAGCTGGAGCACTGGCGACGCACGCTCGCGGGCGCGCCGGGCCTGCTGCAGCTGCCGTCCGACCGGCCGCGGCCGTCGCGGCCGACGCACCGCGGCGACCGCCTGCGCATCCGCGTGCCCGCATCCACCGGCGCGGCGCTTAACGCGCTGGCGAAGGCCGAAGGCGCGACGCTCTTCATGGTGCTGCTCGGCGCGTTCGACGTGCTGCTGGCGCGCCTGACCGGCCAGGACGACATCGTGGTTGGCTCGCCGATCTCGAACCGCCGGCGTCCCGAACTGGAGCGACTGATCGGCTTCTTCAGCAACACCATCGTGCTGCGCACCGACCTGTCCGGCGAGCCGACCTTCCGCGCGCTCCTCGGCCGGGTGCGGACGGCTGCGCTCGACGCCTACGCCCATCAGGATCTGCCGTTCGAGGAGCTGGTCGAGGCGCTGCCGGTCGAGCGCGACCTCTCCGCGAACCCGCTGTTCCAGGTGCTCTTCACCCTGCGCAACACGCCGCGCGGCGCCATCGCGTTCGACGGTCTCCGCTTCGAGCCCGTCGACGCCGAGGCGCCGACGGCCAAGCTCGATCTGACGGTGCTCTTCGAGGAGACCGAAGAGGGACTCGTCGGGAGCTTCGAGTACGCGACGGACCTCTTCGAGCACGCGACGATCGAGGGCTGGCGCGACGCGTACGTGGCGCTGCTCGACGCGATCGCGGCGAACCCGGACGCCGGCATCGAAGACCTTCCGCTCGGGCTTCCACCGTCGATCTTGCCGGCGCCGGACGCCGCTGCCGAACGCGGCGGCCTCGCCGGCGCGACGCTGGTCGACCGCCTCGCCGCCGTCGCCTCGGCGCGACCCGAGGCGCGCGCCGTCGGGCCGGACGCGGAAGGGGGCTTCCTCAGCTACGTCGAGCTCGATCGACGTGCCAACCAGCTCGCGCAGGCGCTGGTCGAGCACGGCGTGCGCCCCGAGGAGCGCGTCGGCCTCGCCGCCGAGCGCGGGGCGCTCGAGTGGGTGGCGATGCTCGCCGTGTGGAAGGCGGGAGCCGCATACGTGCCGCTCGATCCGAGCTTCCCGGAGGAGCGGCTCGCGTGGGTGGTTGCGACGAGCGACGTGCGCCTGGCGCTGACGGTCGGGCCGCGCGCCGCCGAGGCGCTCCCGGCCAGCGTGACGACGATCGCGCTGGACGATCCGGCGTCGTTCGCGTCCTCGGCCGAGCCGCCGCCGGCCGCCGGCGACGCGGATCGGCTCGCGTACGTGCTCTACACCTCGGGCTCGACCGGCAGGCCCAAGGGCGTCGGCGTCTCGCACCGCTCGGCGCTCTTCTTCCTCGACGCGATGACCAAGCGCCTCGGCTGGAGCGCGGAGACCGCGGCGCTCGCCGTGACGACGCTGAGCTTCGACATCGCGCTCCTGGAGCGCTGGGGCCCCTTGCTCGTCGGAGGGTCCTCCCAGGTCGCGTCGGCGGACGAGGTGGCGGACGGGGCCGCGCTCGCGCGGCGGGTTGGCACGAGCGCGCCGACGGCTCTTCAGGGAACGCCCGCGACGTGGCGCCTCCTGCGCGAGGCGGGCTGGGAGGGCGCGGCCTCGCTGCAGGCGTTGACCGGCGGCGAGGCGCTGCCGGTCGAGCTCGCGCGTTGGATCTCCGAGCGGACGGGCGAGGTGTGGAACCTCTACGGCCCGACGGAGACGACCGTCTGGTCGACCGCGCGCCGACTGGAGCGCGCCGACCTGGCCGCGAGCCGCGACGGCCGCGGCGTGGTCGAGCTGGGCGAGCCGCTCGGCGCCACGCGCCTTGCGGTCCTCGATGGCCGCGGCCGCGCCGTGCCCGTCGGAGTGTGGGGCGAGCTGGCGATCGGCGGCCCGGGCGTGGCGCGCGGCTACGAGCGGCGCGGCGCCGAGACGGCGCTGCGTTTCGTGCCCGACCCCTTCGACGCCGAGCCGGGCGCCCGCCTGTACCGCACCGGCGACGTGTGCCGCCTGCGCGCGGGCGGCGGGCTGGAGTACGGCGGCCGGCGCGACGGGCAGATCAAGCTGCGCGGCTACCGCATCGAGACCGGCGAGGTCGAGGCGCAGCTCGCCGAAGCGCCGGGCGTCACGGCGGCCGCGGTGGTCGCCGTGGACGAGGCGCTGGTCGCCTTTGCCGTCGCCGGGGACGCCTTCGACGGCGAGTCGCTGCGGGCTGGCCTGCGCGCGGCGCTCCCGGCCTACATGGTCCCGCAGCGGATCGAGGCCATCGAGGCCCTCCCGCTCACCCCGAACGGCAAGATCGACCGCCGCGCGCTCGCCTCGGAAGCGCGCTCCCGAGCGGGCGGTGCGCGCGCGCACGTCGCGCCGCGGAACGAGACCGAGCGCGTCCTCGCCGCGATCTTCGGCGAGGTGCTCGGCCGCGAGCGCGTCGGCGTCGAGGCGGGCTTCTTCGAGCTCGGCGGGCACTCGCTGCTCGCCACCGGCGTCGCCGTGCGCATCCGCGAGCGCCTCGGGGTCGAGCTCCCGCTGCGCGCGCTCTTCGAGGCGCCGACGGTGGCGGCCCTCGCGGCGCGCATCGACCAGGGTGCCGCGTCGCAGGCCGTGCCGATCCGCGCGGTGCCGGCGGACGAGCGCCCCGACGAGCTCCCGCTGAGCCACGCTCAGGAGCGGCTGTGGTTCCTCGACCAGCTCAATCCCGGCGACGCGTCCTACGCGATCCCGCTGACGCTCCGCCTCGACGGCCCGCTCGATCTCGACGCCGTCGGCGCCGCCCTGCGCCAGATCGTCGAGCGGCACGAGGTGCTGCGCACCACGTTCCCCGGCGCGGATGGCCGGCCCCAGCAGCGCGTCCACGGGCCGGATTCCGGCGTCGCGCGCGCCGCTTCGTCCCTCGCCGAGCTTGACCTTTCAGCGCTCGCAGAGGCCGAGCGCGACGCCGCGCTGCGCACGCGCGTTGCGGCCTTCGCGCGCGAGCCCTTCGACCTGGCGGCCGGGCCGCTGCTGCGGACGACGCTGCTGCGGTTGGGCCCGCGCGAGCACGTGGTCGCGCTCGTCCTGCACCACATCGTCGGCGACGGCTGGTCCGCCGGCGTGCTCGCGCGCGAGCTGACCGCGCTCTACGCCGCGCACGTCGCCGGCGCTCCGAGCCCGCTCGCGCCGCTCGAGCTGCAGTACGCCGATTGGGCGCTGCACGAGCGCGCCGTCCTGGACGACGCCGCAGTCGCGTCGGAGCTGGAGCACTGGCGACAGACGCTTGCCGGCACGCCGCCGCGCTTGCTCGCGCCCGATCGGAGCGACGAGCCACGGGCCTCGGAGGCGGCCTTCGCGGTCGATGGAGCGGTGCTCGACCGGCTCGAGACCCTCGCGCTGCAGCGCGAGGCGAGCCTCTTCATGGTCTGCCTCGCGGCGTTCCAACTCCTGCTCGGTCGCGAGGGCGAGACCGACGACGTGGTGGTCGGCACCGACGTCGCCCACCGCACGCACGGCGCCACCGAGAAGCTGATCGGCTTCTTCGTCAACGTGCTGCCGCTGCGCACGCGGCTCGGAGGCGCGGCGACCTTCGCGGCGCTCGTCGACCGCGTACGCGCCACCTGCCTGGAGGCCTTCGAGCACCAGGACGTCCCCTTCGCGCGCGTCGCGGGCGCGCTGGGCGAGCGGCGCGACGACGGTCGCACGCCGCTGGTACAGGTGCTGTTCGTCTTCCAGAACCTGCCGCCGGTGCGGCTGCAGCTCGGCGACCTCGCGGCCGAGGCGCTCGAGCTGGCCGAGCCCACCACCAAGTTCGACGTGGCCTTCTTCTTCCGGCGCACCGAGACCGGGCTCGCCGGTACGTGGCGCTACGACGCCGGGCGCTTCTCGCCCGAGCGCATCGAGCGCCTCGCGCGGCGCTTCGAGCGCCTGCTCGCGACCGTCGGCGCGGCGCCCGAGACCGAGCTGGACGCGTTAGACCTCCGCACCGAGGCCGAGCGGCACCGGGAGAGCGAGCGCTCCAGCCGCCGCGCCGCGAGCCGGCGCTCGCGCCTCCGCCGTGCCTCCGCGCGCTCGGTAGCCGCGGCTGCGTCGGCGCCGGTCCGCGCCGGAGCGCCGATCGAGGGCCGCTCGGGCGACGCCGAGTCGAGTCCCTGGTGCGTGGAGGCGGTCGGGACGGACGCGGACCTCGTCGCCTGGGCGCGCACCGAGCGGGCGGCGGTCGACGACGCGCTGAAGCAGCGCGGCGCCGTGCTCTTCCGCGGCGGCCCGTTCCACGACGGTCCCGCGTTCGAGGCCCTCGGCCGCGCGCTCGTCGACGAGCTCTACGGCGAGTACGGCGACCTGCCGCGCTCGGGCGTCAGCGGACGCGTGTACGCCTCGACGCCGTACCCGGCCGACCGCTCGATCCGCTTCCACAGCGAGAGCTCGCACCTGACGAGCTGGCCGACGCGCATCCTGTTCGGCTGCGTCGTCGCGGCCGAGACCCAGGGCGAGACGCCACTGGCCGACGGGCGCGTCGTGCTGGCGCGGCTCCCGGACGACGTGCGCGAGCGCTTCGCGACGCTCGGGCTGCGCTACACGCGCACGTTCACCCAGGGACTCGACGTGCGCTGGCAGGACTTCTTCCGCACCGAGTCACGCGACGAGGTCGAGCGGCGGTGTGCCGAGACGGAGACGGAGCTGCTCTGGGACGCGGACGGCACGCTGCGCATCGCCGACCGGCGCGCGGCGATCGCGCCGCACCCCGACCACGGCTGGCCGGTCTGGTTCAACCAGATCGCGCTGCACCATCCGCGCTACCTCGACACGGGCGTGCGCGAGGCGCTGCTCGCCAAGTACGGCCTCGAGCGCCTGCCGCGCAACGTGACGTTCGGCGACGGCTCCACGATCGACGAGCGCGACCTCGCCGCCGTCGACCGGGCGTACGAAGAGGCGCGGGTGCAGTTCCCCTGGCGCCGCGGCGACGTGCTCCTGCTCGACAACGAGCGCGTCGCCCACGGCCGCAACCCGTTCACCGGCGAACGCCGCATCATCGTCGGCATGGGGCGCATGCGGACGCCCGCCGGGATCGCGGGGGAGGGGCGATGAGCGACACCGTGTACCTCCTCGCGCCGCAGCAGGAGCGCGTGATCGACGGGCTCCTCCGTCGCGGCGCCGAAGGCGAGCCGCTGGAGCGCGCCGGCGCGTCCAGCGGAGCGGCGTTCCGCGTGCAGCTGGTGGTCCGGCCGGCAGGTGCGCTGACGCCGGACGAGCTCGGCCCGCGCGTGCGCGCGGCGGCGGAACGGCACGAGGTGCTGCGGATGCGCCTCGCACCGCGGCCCGGAGCGCGGCGCCCGGCGCAGCGCTTCGCCGAGCCTGCGACGGGCGATGCGTCCATCGAGATCGCGACGGCGCCGCTGGCCGAGGTGTGTCGTACGGAGTGGGAGCGCTCCTTCGACCTCTCGCTCGACCCGCCGCTGCGCGTCGTATGCGTCCGCGAAGGCGACGACCTGCGGCTGGTCCTGACCGCGTCGGCGGTGGCGCTCGACGCGCGCTCGACGCTCGCCCTCGCGAAGGAGCTGTGCGGCGCCCCCAGCGCGGACGACCCGGAGGCCCTCGACTGGCTCGGCGCCACGGCGTTCTTCCGCGAGTGGCTCGAGGACGACGAGGATGAAGAGGCGTGCGCCGACCGTGCGCACTTCGACGCCGCCCCGAGCGGCGAGGCGCCGCGCTGGCCGCGTGTCGACGAGCACGCGGGCTCAGCGGCCGGCTTCGTGCGCCATCCGATCCCGCTGGCGCCCGGGGTCGCGCAAGCGATCGATGACGCGGCCGCGCGGGCCGATGTTCCGGCCGAGGCCTTCTGGCTCGCAGCGCTGCACGCCTTCCTGGCGCGGACGAGCGCGCTCGCGCGACCGGCCGTGCGTGTCGCGTCGGACGGACGCGCGATGGAGGAGCTCGACGCCGTGCTCGGTCCGGTCTCGCGCTGGCTGCCCGCGGCCTCCGCGGTGGACCCGGGAACCTCGGCGCGGGCACTCGCGGGCTCGCTCGCCCGCGAGCTCGACGCCGCCCGCGAGCACGAGCACGGCTGCCGCGAAGCGGACGGCGACGGGGAGGCCTTTGCCTTCGCGCGCCTCGACACCGACCTGGCGGGGGCGGGTGAGGTCGAGCTGCTGCGCGCGGTCGAGCTCGACGCGCCGGTGATCGCGCAGCTCTCCGGTGCCGGCAAGGGCCTCGGCTTTGCCCTGGAGGTCGACCACGATCGCGTCGACCCGGACGCCGCCGAGACGCTCGCGGCGAGCCTCGCCGCCTGGCTCACCGCGGTCGCGCATGCGCCGGAGGCCGCGCTCCGCGACCACGCGCTGCTCGCGCCGGGGCCCGCGCGCGAGCGCGCGCTCGGCGGCCCCTACGCCGCGCCCGCGGAGGCCGCAGCGCCGTTCCTCGAGCGCTTCGCGGCCTCGGTCGCCGCCGCGCCCGAGCGGCCCGCCGTGGTGTCCGACTCCCACACCCTCACCTACGCCGAGCTCGACCGGCGCACGCTCGCACTCGCGGCCCGCCTGCGTGCAGCCGGCGCCGGTCCGGAGCAGCCGGTCGCCGTGGTGATGTCGCGTACCCACCACGCGATCGTCGCGATGCTCGCCGCGATCCGCGCCGGCGCACCCTACCTCCCGCTGGACCCGGTGCTGCCTAAGGAAGCGCTCGGACTCCGCCTCGACGACGCGGGCGCGGCGGTCGTGCTGACCGAAGCGCTGCTCGTCGACCGCGTGCCCGAGGGGCGGCCGCGCTGGATGCTCGATGCGGAGGAGGACGCCGAGGCGCCCGCCGGCCCGGCGCTCGCGCTTCCGCCGCCCGAAGGCGCCGCGTACCTGCTGTACACCTCGGGTTCCACCGGCAAGCCCAAGGCCGTCGTCGTCGAGCATCGCCAGCTCGCCGCCTACGTCGCGGCGATCGAGCCGCGCATCGGCGTCGGCGCCGGCGCGTGCTGGGGCAACCTCTCCACGCTGGCCGCCGACCTCGGCCACACGACACTCTTCCCGGCGCTCGCTTCGGCGGGGACGCTGCGCCTCTTCGGCGAGGAGTCGATGGGCAACGCGCGCGTGCTCGCCGAGCACCTGCGGGCGTGCCCGATCGACGTGCTCAAGATCGTGCCGTCGCACCTCGCGGCGCTGCTGGACGGAGCGGGCGCGCCCGAGGCCGAGCGCGCGCTCCTGCCGCGCCGCGCGCTGCTGCTCGGCGGCGAACCGCTCCCGCGCGCCCTCGTCGACCGCATCGGCGACGCGGTGCCGACGCTGCTCAACCACTACGGTCCGACCGAGGCCACGGTCGGGGTCGCGGTGGGGGACGCGCGCTCCGCGGACCTGGACGGCACCGTGCCGATCGGGCATCCGCTGGGATCCGCCCGGCTCTACGTGCTGGACGCGAGCCTGGCTCCGGTGCCGGTCGGTGTTGCGGGCGAGCTCTTCGCCGCGGGCCCCACGGTCACGCGCGGCTACCGCGGCCGCGCGGCGCGGACCGCCGAGCGCTTCCTGCCCGATCCGTTCTCGGGCGAGACAGGCGCGCGCATGTACCGCACCGGCGACCGCGTGCGCCGGCTCGCGGACGGCTCGCTGGAGTTCCTCGGGCGCCTGGACCTGCAGGTCAAGGTGCGCGGCTTCCGGGTCGAGCTCGGCGAGGTCGAGGCCGCGATCGCCGCGCACTCCGACGTAGCGCAGGCCGTGGTGAAGCCCGTCGGCGAGCCCGCGCGGCTCGCCGCGTGGGTCGTTCCGCGGGCCGGAGCCCGACTCGAGCCCGCCGAGCTGCGAGGCTTCGTGAAGCCAAAGCTCGCGGTGTACATGTGGCCCTCGGCCTGGGTCGTGCTCCGCACGCTGCCGCTGACCGCGAACGGCAAGGTGGACCGCGCTGCCCTGCCGGACCCGGACGTAGGCCGGCCAGAGCTCGGCTCCACCTTCGTGCCGCCGCGCGGCCGCGCCGAGCGCGACATCGCCGCGATGTGGTGCGAGCTGCTCGAGCTGGAGCGCGTCGGCGTCGAGGACAACTTCTTCGACCTGGGCGGACACTCGCTGCTGCTCGTGCAGTTGATGAGCAAGCTGGAGGCGCGCTTCGAGCGCGACATCCTGGTCACCGAGCTCTTTCAATACCCGACGGTAGCCGCCATGGCGCGCTGGCTCGCGGACGAGCGCGAAGGGGGCGAGACGGCGGTCGCGCCGCGGGCTCCGCGCCGCGCGGCGGACGACGACGACGCCATCGCGATCGTCGGCATGTCGGCGCGCTTCCCCGAGGCGCCCTCGGTCGACGCCTACTGGGAGAACCTGCGCGCCGGCAGGGACGGCGTACGCCGACTGGACCGCGAGACGCTGCTCGCCGCCGGGGTCGACGCGGCGGTGCTCGACGATCCGCGCTTCGTCGCCGCGGGGCCGGTGCTGGACGACATCGACCGCTTCGACGCCGCCTTCTTCGGCATCCCGCCGCGGCAGGCACAGATCATGGACCCGCAGCACCGCCTGCTGATGGAGAGCGCCTGGGGCGCGCTCGAGCACGCGGGCATCGCGCCGGGCCGCGCGGCCGGCCGGGTCGGCGTGTTCGCGGGCGCGGGCTTCGGCAGCTACTTCCTGCGCAACCTGGCGGGGGCGCCGGAGCTGCTCGCCGCGGTCGGCGTTACCGCGGTGCGCCACGCCAACCGCATCGACAACCTGGCGACGCGCGTCGCCTACCACCTCGACCTCGCCGGTCCGGCGGTGACGGTGCAGTCGGGCTGCTCGTCGTCGCTGGTCGCGGTGCACCTCGCGGCCCAGAGCCTGCGTGCCGGAGACGCCGACGTGGCGCTCGCCGGAGGCGTGACGGTCAACACCGGGCAGGGCCGCGGCTACAACTACCAGCCCGGCGGCATCAACGCGCCCGACGGACGCTGCCGCGCCTTCGACGCCTCCGCGGCGGGCACGGTATTCGGCAGCGGCGTCGGCGTGGTCGTGCTCAAGCGCCTGAGCGATGCGCTCGCCGACGGCGACACCGTGCACGGCGTCGTGCTCGGGTCGGCGATGAACAACGACGGCGCCGGGAAGCCGGGCTACACCGCGCCGAGCGTCGACGGCCAGGCGGCGGTGGTCTCCGAGGCGCTGGCGCGCGCCGGCGTCGCGCCGGCCGACGTGGACTTCGTGGAGGCCCACGGCACCGGGACGCTGATCGGAGACCCGATCGAAGTCGCGGCACTCACGCGCGCCTTCGGCGGAGAGGACGCCCCGCGCGGGACCTGCGCCCTCGGCTCGGTCAAGTCGAGCATCGGGCACCTCGACGCGGCGGCCGGCATCGCCGGGCTGCTGAAGGCCACGCTCGCGCTCTCCCACGGCGAGGTGCCGCCCACGCTCCACTTCGAGGAGCCCAACCCGCGCCTCGACCTCGAGCGCACGCCGTTCCGGATCGCAACCGAGCTCGCCCCGATCGACAAGCCGCCGGCGGAGCGGCGCGCGGGCGTGAGCTCGTTCGGCATCGGCGGCACGAACGTCCACGTCGTACTGGGCGGCCCGCCGGCGCCGCGCGAGTCACAGGCACCCGCGGAGGGCGCGCCGACGGTGCTCGTGCTCTCGGCGCGCCGCGAGGAGGCCCTCGACCGGCTCGCCGCCGACCTCGGCCGGCACCTCGCCGAGCGACCAGACGCCTCGCTCGACGACGTCGCCTGGACCCTGGCCACCGGCCGCCGCCCCGGGCCGCACCGACGCGCGGTCGTGTGCGCGGACCGCGACGAGGCGGCGCGCGCGCTCGCCGGCGAGCTGCCGGAGCGCGTCCGCACGCGCGTCCCCGCCACGCGCGACGCGGAGGTCGCCTTCCTCTTCCCGGGGCAGGGCGCGCAGACGCCGGGCATGGCGGCCCGGCCGCGCGCGACCGACGCCGCCTTCCGCGCGGCGTTCGACGCGGCGCTGGCCGCGGTCGAGAGCGGGCTGGCGCACGTCGGACATGCCGCTCCGGGCGAGCTGCGCGAGCTGCTCCTCGATCCCGATGCACCGAACGGGCCCGAGCGCCTGGCCGATACGCGTCTGGCGCAGCCGGCGCTCTTCGCGGTCGAGCTCGCCCTGGCCGAGGCCTGGTCCGCCCGCGGCGTGCAGCCGGTTGCGATGCTGGGGCACAGCCTCGGCGAGCTCGTCGCCGCCACGCGCGCGGGCGTGTTCGCGCTCGAAGATGCGGCGCGCCTCGTCGCGCTGCGCGGACAACTGCTCGCCGCGCAACCGCCGGGCGCGATGCTCGCCGTGCGCGCCGGGCGTGACGATCTCGAGCCGTGGCTCGCCGAGCCGGGGGGCGAGGGCGTCCACCTGTCCGCGATCAACGGCGCGTCGGACGTCACGGTCGGCGGCGCTGCCCCCGCGATCGAGGCCTTCGCCGCGCGCCTCGAGCGCACCGGCGTGGCGCACCGCGGCCTGGCGACGTCGCACGCCTTCCACGTGCCGCAGATGAGCGGCGCGGTGGAGCCCTTCCGCGACGCCGTAAGCGCGGTCGAGCGGCACGCGCCCGCGGTGCCGTTCGTCTCGGTTCGCACCGGGACGTGGATCCGCGACGAGGATGCGACCGACCCCGAGCACTGGGCGGCGCAGCTCGTCGAGCCGGTGCGCTTCTCCGAGGCGCTCGCCGCGCTGGTCGAGCGCTTCGACTGCGTCGCGCTCGAGGTCGGCCCCGGGCGCGCGCTCGGCTCGCTCGTGCGCCGCGACGCCGCGCTGCCGGTCGTGCCGAGCCTGGCGGGCGGCGCCGATCATCCGCTGGCGAGCGCGCTGGCCGAGCTCTGGCTCCACGGCGCGGCGCTGGACTGGGAGCGCGCGCTCCCGGGCGGACGCCGACGGCACGTGCCGCTGCCGACGTACCCCTTCGCGCGCGAGCGCCACTGGATCGACCCGCGTCCGGGCGGACCGCTCGCGCTCCGTGCCGCCGCGGTCGCCGCCGCGCGCCCCGCGGAGGACGCACCCGCGGCCGACGACGCGACGGAGCCGGTCGCACGCCCCGCCCGCACAACGCCGTACGCGGCGCCGAAGACCGAGCACGAGCGGCTGCTCGTCGGCCTCTGGGAGCAGGTGCTCGGCGTGCCCGAGATCGGCGTCCACGACGACTTCTTCGAGCTGGGCGGCGACTCGGTCCAGGGGCTTCAGATCCTGACCTTGGCGCGCGAGGCCGGCTACGAGCTTGACCCGGCGGACCTCTTCGAGCGCCAGACGATCGCGGCGCTGGCCGAGGTGCTGCGGCCGGCGAGCGGCGGAGTGCCGGCTGCCCGAACCAGCCTCCCCGACGGCCCGCAGGCCACGCCGCGCCGCGTGGTTCCGTGTACCGCCGAGCAGCGCCTGTGGCTCGACGCGGGCGGCGCTCCCGCCCACGTCGCGCTCGTGAGCTGCGCGGACGACGGCGCGCTTGCGGACGACGAGAGCCTCGCCTCGGCCGCGTCCGCCCTTGTGCAACGGCACGGCGCCCTGCGGCTGCGCGCGGCGCGCGCGGGCGGGGCTTGGATCCAACGCCTCGTGGATCCAGGAGAGGCGGAGTGGCTCATCGCGTCGCGCGACGTCGCCGGAGCCGAGCTCGAGCCGACGATCGCGGAGCTGGCGCGCGAGCTCGACCCGCTCGAAGGACCCGTCGCGGCGGCCGTTCGCCTCCGGGGCGGAGACGGGGACCGAATCGCGGTCCTGGCGCATCCGCTCGTGGCCGACCGGGCGTCGCTCGCGCGCCTCGTGCGCGAGCTCCTGGGCGCGGACGAGGACGCGGATCCCCACGCCCTGGACTTCGCCGACTTCGCCGAGGCCGAGCTGCTCGCCGCGCTCGACGGGAGGGCCGCGGCGCCGTCGACCTCCGGCCGCGTGCCGCGGGACCATCCGCTGGGAGAGGCGCGGGCCCACGACCGCACGGTCGTCGAGCGCGACGTGCCCGGCGCTCCCGCGGAGCTTGCCGATCTGACCGCCGCCGCCGCCGGCGCGCTGGCGGTTTGGAGCGGCCTGGAGCGCGTCGCGGTCGCGCTGGAGCTCGAGCGCGAAGGCAAGGCGGCGCGCTCGGTCGGCTGCTTCACGGCGCGCGCCGCCGTCGAGCTCACCGCGTCGGACGGGCGCCTTCCCGCCGGCGCCGCACACGAGGCGATCGCCGCCGTCCGCGACGGATTCGCGCCGGGGGACGGAGCCCTGCCGGACGTGCTGGTGCGCGTTCGGACCGCCGACGACCAAGCCCCCGCAGGCGCGGCCCCCTGGACGCGCGACGACGCGCTTCGTCCGCACGCGATCGAGATCGAGCTCCGCCCGGCGACGGGCGAGCATCCCGCGCGGCTCGTGGTCGAGCACTCGCTCGCCGTCCACCGCCCCGCGACGATCGAGCGGCTGGCCGACGACGTCGCTGCTCGACTGACGCCCGAGAAGCCCGCACGCGCCGCGGAGCAGGACGACCCGCCCACCCTTCCGTCCGACGAAGCGCCGCTCTCGCCCGAGGCGGTCAGCGCCGCTTCGATCCGGCCCGCCGACCTCGAGCGCCTCTTGGCCGTAGTGCAGCGCTCGGGCGAGTCCGGCGCCGGAGAACAAGCCCGATGACGCTGAAGATCGAGAACACCGACGTCGAGGACGTCTACGAGCTGACGCCGGCGCAGGCGGGCATGCTCTTCCACACCCTCGGAAGCCCCGCGAGCGGCGTCTACGTCCAGCAGCTCTGGTGGACACTCGAGGGCGACGTCGACGCCCAGGCGCTCGCCCGCGCGTGGGACCGCGTGGCAGCGCGGCACGCGGTGCTGCGCACGAGCTTCCACTGGGAGGGACTGGAGCGCCCGTACCAGGTCGTGCACCGGAGCGCGCTCACGCCGCTTGTCGACGAGGACCTGAGCGGCCTCGCGCCCGACGCGCAGCGCGAGCGGCTCGCCGCGATCCTCGACGAGGACCGGCGCCGCGGCTTCGACCTGACGCGCGCTCCGGCGGTTCGGCTGCACCGTTATCTGCTCGGCGCGGACCGCCACCGGATCGTGTTCACCTACCACCACATCCTGCTCGACGGCTGGTCGGTGCCCGTCGTGTCGCGCGAGCTGCTGTTGGAGATGGTGGCCGAGCGCGAGGGGCGCGGCGTCGACCTGCCGCCCTCCCGGCCGTTCGCCGAGCACGTGCGCCGCGTGATGTCCCAGGACCTGGCCGCAGCCGCGCAGCACTGGCGCGCGCGGCTCGCCGGCTTCACCGAGCCGAGCCGCGCCGGACTCGAGCAGCGCGGCGCGCCGGAGCAGGACGCGGCCGTCACCAAGTTCGCGGCGTCGCTCGACCCCGCGGCGGCCGACCGCCTGACGGCGGCCGCGCGGGAGGCGGGCGTCACGCTCGGGACGGTGGCGCTCGGCGCCTGGTCGATCGCGCTCTCGGCGCTCAGCGGCCGGACCGACGTGCTGTTCGGCGTGACCTCGAGCGGGCGCGACGCCGATACCGCCGGCGCGACGGTCGGCATGTGCCTCACCACGCTGCCGTTCCGCGCGGACGTCGCTACGCGCGCGCCGCTGCGCGATTGGCTGCGCGATCTGCAGCGCCGTCAGGCCGAGGACCGTCGCTTTGAGCACACGCCGCTGGCGGAGCTGCGCGGGCTCTCCGAGCTGCCGCGCGACGCCGCGCTGTTCGACTCGATCGTCGTGGTGGGCAACACGCCGCTCGGCGCCTTGGAGCAGGCCGCCGACCGGTTGCCCGATCTGCGCATCACCGAGCTCGGTGACTTCGAGAAGACCAACTATCCGCTGACGCTGCTCGTCTCGCCGCGCAACGGCCTGGCGGTCGAAGGGCTCGGCGGGAACGGCGCCGACCCGGCGGCGGTGGAGCGCGCCGTGACGCTGCTGGTGGCGGTGCTCGGGCGCATGGCGGAAGGCCTCGACGCGCCGCCGGCGCACGTGCCGCTCGCCGACGGGCTCGCGTCGCCGACCGCGGGCGAGGAGGAGCCCGGGCCCGGCGCGGGCTTCGACTTCGCGGCCGCCATCGCGGCCCATGCGACCGAGCGGCCGGCGGCGGTCGCGCTCGTCGCGGGCGGTCGAGAGGTGACCTACGCGGAGCTCCGCCACGCCGTCGACGCCCGCGCCGCGCAGCTCGACCAGGCCGGCGTGCGCGCCGGCGACCGCGTCGCGGTCGCGGCCGAGCCCGGCGCGCAGCTGGTCGAGGCGCTGCTCGCGGCCTGGCGCGCCGGGGCGACCTGCGTACCGCTGGACCCGGCCCAGCCTCCCGGGCGTCGCTCGCGCATCCTCCGCAACGCGGAGCCGGCCGCGATCCTCGCAACGTCCGAGCTCGGCGACGCCCTCGCCGCAGAGGCCGACGGGACGCCGATCCTGGACCTCGCGGCTCCGGCCCCGTCCGCGCCGACGCCGCCCGCGACGACGTTCGACCCGCAGCGCGGCGCCTACGTGCTCTACACCTCCGGCTCGACTGGCGAGCCCAAGGGCGTGCTGCTCCCGCTCGACACCCTGTCGCGGCTGGCGGTCTGGCAGAACGAGCGCTCGGGGCCCGAGGCGTGCGCCGTGACGCTCGCGCTCGCCCCGATCGGCTTCGACGTTGCGTTCCAGGAGCTGGTCTCGACGCTGGTCGCCGGCGGCACACTCGTGCTCGTCGACCGCGCGACGCGGCGCGATCCGGGCGCGATCCTCGACGCGGTCGAGTCCCACGGCGTGACGCGCCTCTTCGCGCCCTTCGTCCTGCTCGACGCGGTCGCGCGGGTCGCAGAGGGCCGGGCTCGGGTGCCCGCGACTCTGCGCGAGGTCGTCACGGCGGGGGAGGCACTGCGCGTGACCGCGCCGATCCGCGCGCTCTTCGCGCGGCTCGACGGCGCGGTGCTCGACAACCAGTACGGACCGACCGAGGCGCACGTCGTCACGGCGCACCGGCTCGCCGGTGATCCGGCGGATTGGGACGAGCTGCCCCCGATCGGCGGCGCGGTTCCCGGGACGCGGCTCCTGGTGCTCGACCGGCTCGGGCGCCCGCTCCCGGACGGCGTGGTCGGCGAGCTGTTCCTCGCCGGGCGCGGACTCGCGGACGGCTACCTCGGCGCGCCCGCGCGCACCGCCGAGAGCTTCGTGCCGAGTCCGCTCGGCAGCGCGGGCCGGGCCTACCGGACCGGCGACCTCGTACGCCGGCGCGCCGGCGGCACGCTCGAGTTCGTCGGCCGCGCCGACGACCAGGTGAAGCTGCGCGGCTACCGCGTGGAGCTCGGCGAGATCGAGGCGGTGCTCGCGCGCCACCCCGAGGTCGAGGCCGCCGCGGCGAGCGTGCTCGCCGGAAGCGGGGCGGGGCTCGGGCGCCTGGTCGCGCACCTCGTCGAGCGCGGCGACGCCGCCACGAGCGACGCGGAGCTCCGCGCGTACCTCGCGCACGAGCTGCCGCCCTACATGGTGCCCGACGCGCTCGTACGCGTCCCGGCCATGCCGCTGACCGCGAGCGGCAAGATCGACCGCCGCGCGCTGCCCGCCCCGCGGGCGGAACGGAGCGGCTCCGGCGTCGAGCCGCGCACCGAGACCGAGCGGCTGGTGGCGGAGGTGTGGGGCCGCGTGCTCGAACGCGACGCCGTCGGCGCCCACGACGACTTCTTCGACCTCGGCGGACACTCGCTGTCCGCCGTCCGCGTCGCGTCGCTGCTCGGCACCGCGCTCGGACGCGAGGTGCCGGTCGTGCAGCTCTTCGAGCACCCGACGCCCGCCGGGCTCGCCGCGTGGATCGAGTCGGGCGAGCGCGGCGACGTCGAGCCCGAGCCCGCGCCGGTGCGGCGCGAGCTGCCCGACGAGCGGCCTCTCGCCGAGGCACAGCGCCGCCTGTTCGTGCTCAATCCCCAGGTGCCGCCGACGCACCGCTTCTACCACACCGTCACCGCCCGGCGGCTGCGTGGGCCGCTCGACGTGGACGCGCTGCGCGGCGCGCTCGACCTGGTCGTCCGGCGGCACGAGCCGCTGCGGACCGCGTACGACGTGCGCAGCCTCGTGCCGCTCGACGTGGTCAAGCGCGTGAGGCCCGCGGGCCCCGCGCCGTTCGAGCTCGTCGACCTCTCGGGCGCACCCGCGCTCGAGCGTGAGCGCGAGGTCCGCGCGCGCGCCGACGCGGACTTCGAGGCGCCCTTCGACCTCGCGAGCGGCGTGCTGATGCGCACGACGCTGCTGAGGCTCGCGGCGGACCACCACGTGCTCGTCATCGTGTGCCACCAGCTGGCCTTCGACGCCTGGTCGCGCGAGGTGCTGCTGCGGGAGCTAGAGCAGCACTACCGCGCCGCGACCGAAGGCGGCGCCGGCGACGAGGTCGATGCCGAGCCCGAGATCCGCTACGACGACCTGGCGGCTCTAGAGCGCGAGCGCCTCGACGACGACCGGGCGCGCGAGCAGCTGGAGGCGGCCCGCGCGCGGCTCGCCGAGCCGTGCCCGCCGCTCGCGGTCGACGCCGACCGCCCGCGCCCGGCGGTCAAGTCCTTCGAGGGGATCGTGCTGCCCGTGCGGATTCCCGCCGGGCTCGCCCACCAGGCGCGTGAGCTCGCGCGCAGCTCGGGCGTCACGCTCTACATGGCGCTGCTATCGCTCTACTCGGTGTGGCTGCACGCCCACTCGGGGGCGGACAAGGTGCGCATCGGCTCGTCGACCGCCCGCCGCCGCGGCGAGGCGGCCGAGCGGATGGTGGGGGCGTTCAACGAATTCCTCGTGCTCCCGATCGACCTCGGCGGCGACCCGAGCTTCCGCGAGCTGATGGGACGCGTACGCCGGGTCGCGCTCGACGCGCACGCGCTCGGCGAAGTGCCGTTCGCGCGGCTCGTCGAGGCACTCGGGGTCGAGGACGATGCCTCGCGTACGCCGGTGTTCCAAGCGATGTTCACGTACAAGCGCTTCCTCGAGCGGCCCGAGGGAAGGCTCGGGGAGCTCGAGGTCGAGGGGCTGCACGTCGACTGGCGCACGGCGCGCACCGACCTCACGCTGTCGCTGCTCGACGACGGCGAGGACATCGTCGGCTTCCTGGAGGCGAGCGCGGACCTCTTCGAGTCCGACCGGACGACGCTGCGCCTGCGCCACGCGCAGGTCCTGCTGGAGGCCGCGGTCCGCACGCCGGACGCGCCGCTGTCGACGCTTCCGCTCGCGCCCGAGGAGGCGCTGCGATACGACTCGCTCTCGTCGCTGTCCGAGGGCGAGCAGCGCTACCTCGACGCGCTCGAAGCGCGTCACGCCGGCCGGACCGAGCGCTCGCACGCCCTCGCGAGCGCGAGCCATCGCGGCTGGGCCGACGAGCGCTTCGCGTCGGGCTACCGCGCGGCGCTGCGCGGCATGGCCCACCCGCTGTTCGTCGAGCGCGCCGAGGGCGCCCACATCCACGACGCCGACGGGAACGCGTACGTCGACCTGACGATGAGCTTCGGCATCACGCTGTTCGGCCACCGGCCGGACTTCCTGCGCGAGGCGCTCGTGGCCGAGATCGACCGCGGCTTCCCGCTGGGCATCGCGTCGCCCCGCGCGGCCGAGGCGGCGGAGCTCATCCGGCGCCTGACCGGCGTCGAGCGGGTGGCCTTCCTCGGCACGCGCACCGAGGCCGTGATCGTCGGCGTGCGGGCGTGCCGCGCGACGACCGGCCGCTCGACCGTCGCGGTGTTCCGCGGCGGCTACCACGGCAACGCCGACGAGCTGCAGACCGCGGCCAACCCGCTGCGCCCCGACGCGCGCCCGCCGGGCATCCCCGCGGCGCTCGCGGGCGACGTGCTGGTGCTCGACTACGACGACCCGCGCTCGCTCGACACCATCGAAGCCAAGGCCGGCACCCTGGCAGCGGTTCTGGTGGAGCCGATCCAGAGCCAGATCGCCGCGCGCCTCGACGACGAGCCCGCCGCCTTCCTCACCGAGCTGCGCGACCTGACGCGACGCCTCGGCGTGCCGCTCGTGTTCGACGAGACGGTCTTCGGCTTCCGCGTGCACCCCGCGGGCTGCCAGGGGCACTTCGGGGTCGAGGCCGATCTCGCGGTCTACGGCAAGCCGATCGCCGGCGGGCTCCCGGTGGGCGCGCTCGGCGGCCGCGCGGCGCTGCTAGACCGCGTGGACGGCGGGGCGTGGCTCGCGTCCGCGGAGGCCGAGCCGGACCCGAACCGCATCGCCGCCGGCAGCACGTACGGCGGGCACCCGCTGACGATGGCCGCGGTGTGCGCGGTGCTCACCGAGCTCGAGCGCCGCGGCCCGGCCTTCCAGCGCGAGCTGAACGAGCGCACCGCCGCGCTGTGCGAGCGGCTGAACGGCTGGCTGCGCGCCGAGAGCGCGCCGATCGCGGTGACGCGCTTCGGCTCGCGCATCGGCTTTACCTCCCTCAGCGGCAGCGACCTCGGGCCGCTGCTGCGCCTGCACCTGCTGGAGCGCGGCGTGTACCTGCGGGGCGACTGCGGGTCGCTCTCGGCCGCGCACACCGACCGCGATCTGGAGATCGTGGAGCGCGCGGTTCAGGAGACCGTGCGCACCCTCGCCGCGGCGGGCTTCCGCGCCTGAGGGCGCCTGTCCTGAAACCTGGAGACGAACGATGAGCTGGGACGACGACACCGACGCGCCGATGAAGGCGGTGATCAACGACGAGGAGCAGTACTCGATCTGGCCGCTCGACCGCGAGCTGCCGGCCGGGTGGCGCGACGCGGGCAAGGAGGGGCCGAAGTCCGAGGTCCTCGCGTGGATCGACGAGGTGTGGACCGATATGCGCCCGCGCTCGCTGCGCGAGCGCATGGACGCGGGCGCCTGACCGGCTCCGGCTCCCTCCTGCCGTGAAGACCATCCGCACCCTGCTCGCGAGCGCGCCGCGCGCCGTCGTCGCTGCCGGGATCCTCGGCGTGCTCGGCGGCCTCGGCACGGCGGCGATGCTCGCCCTCGCGAACTGGGCCATCGCCGATCCCGCGCAGCGGACGGCGGCCGGCGGAGCGCGCTTCTTCCTCGTCGTGCTCCTCGTGCTGGCCGCGACCGCCGGCTCGCAGATCGTGCTCGTGCGCCTCGCGCAGGGGATCGTGCTCGACCTGCAGCGCCGGATCCTGCGCGCGATCCTGGCTGCGCCGCTGCCGGCGCTCGAGCGCATCGGGAAGCCGCGGCTGCTCGCGGCGCTGACGGCGGATGTCGACGCCGTGTCGCGCGCCGCGCCGTGGGTCGCGGGTCTGTGGGTCAACGCGGTCGTGCTGGTGGGGTGCCTCGGCTACCTCGCGTGGCTCTCGCCGCCGCTCCTCGCCACCCTGTTCGCGGTGCTGGTCGCCGGTGGCTTCGTCTACCGCCTGATGATGATGCGCGGCTTGGTGTGGATCCGCGCCGCCCACGGTGCGCGCGACGATCTGTACCGGCACTTCCGTGCGGTGACCGAGGGGCTGAAGGAGCTCAAGCTCCACGCTCACTGGCGCGAGCGCTTCGCCGGGGACGTCTTCCGGAGCGACGCCGAGCGCTTCCGCGACGCGCGCGTGCGCGGCACGTCGATCTTCGCGCTCACCGGGGCCTGGGGCGTGTCGCTCTTCTTCCTCGCGATCGGCGCGCTGGTCTTCGTCGTGCCGGGGCTCACGTCGGTCGCGGACGCCGTGCTGATCAAGTACGCGGTGACGATCCTCTTCATGATCACGCCGCTGCGCGGGCTGATGAACTCGGTGCCCGAAGTGGGACAGGCGAACGTAGCGCTCGAGCGCGTCGAGTCGCTCGGGCTCGACCTCGCCGCTCCCGAGGCGCAGGCCGCCGCGCCGGCTGCCGGCCCGGGCTTCGGCACGATCCGCCTCGAGCGCGTGCGCTTCCGCTTCCCGGCCGTCGGCGACGACGAGCCGTTCGAGCTCGGACCGCTCGACCTGACCCTCGCCGCCGGCGAGCGGGTCTTCCTGGTCGGCGGCAACGGCAGCGGAAAGACCACGCTGGCGAAGGTCCTCAGCGGCCTCTACCCGCTCGAGGAGGGGCGTCTCCTGGTCGATGGACGGCCCCTCGCGGCGGACGACGAAGCGCTCGAGGAGTACCGCGCGCGCTTCTCCGGCGTCTTCGCCGACGGCTTCGTGTTCGACGAGCTCCTCGGCCCGAGCCCGGGTGAGTCGCTCGACGACGAGGTCCAGGAGCTACTCGGGAAACTCGAGCTGACCCGCAAGGTACGCGTCGAGGGGCGCCGCTTCTCGACGACCTCGCTCTCCACCGGCCAGCGCAAGCGGCTGGGGCTCCTCGCGACCTTCCTCGAGCCGCGCCCGATCTACGTCTTCGACGAGTGGGCGGCCGAGCAGGACCCGCGCTTCAAGGAGGTCTTCTACCGAGAGCTCCTGCCCGAGCTCGCCCGGCGCGGCAAGACCGTCGTCGCGATCACCCACGACGACCGCTACTTCGACTGCGCCGACCGCATCGTGCGGCTCGACGAGGGGCGCATCGTTGAGGACGCGCCGGTTGCGCTCGCGGAAAGGGCCGTGTGAGCGCCAGCTTCGTCGAGGTCCTGCAGGCGCGTGCCGAGGCGGCGCCCGAGCGGCTCGCCTTCCGCTTCCTCGCGGAGGGCGGAGGCGAGGACGTCGAGCTGGGGTTCGCCGAGCTCGACCGGCGCGCGCGTGCACTCGCCGCGCGCCTGGTCGAAGCGGGCGCCGCCGGCGAGCGGGTGCTGCTGCTGTCTCCGCCCGGGCCGGACAACGTCGTGGCGTTCTTCGCGTGCCTCTACGCCGGCGCCATCGCGGTGCCGCTCCCTCCGCCCAGGCGCGCCCGCGCCGACGGGCGCCTGCGCGCGATCCGTGAGCGCTCCGGCGCGGCCTTCGCCCTGGCCGACGACGTCACGCGCGAGCGCGTCAGCAGCTCGGGCGAGCTGCCGACCGACGGCGAGGGGCTGCGGTGGCTTGCCTCCACCGCTCCCGGCGGGGAGGCCTTCGAGCCGCGCCTCCCAGGCCCCGACGAGATCGCCTTCCTCCAGTTCACCTCGGGCTCGACCGGTCGCCCCAAGGGCGTGCGGGTGTCACACGGCAACCTGATCGCGAACGCGCGCCTGCTGAAGGAACGCTTCGGCGACGACGAGCAAACGGTCAGCGTGACCTGGCTGCCGCCGTACCACGACATGGGGCTGATCGGCGGCCTCCTGCAGCCGGTGTTCCTCGGCTCGCGCACGCTCGTGATGTCGCCGGCGTCGTTTATCCGGCGACCGCTGGGCTGGCTCGAAGCGATCTCGCGCTACCGCGCCACGACGTGCGGCGGGCCGAACTTCGCCTACGGCCTGTGCGCCGACGCGGCCGGGACGGCCGGTGCGGACCTGGCGGAGCTCGACCTGTCGGCGTGGACGCTGGCCTTCTGCGGGGCCGAGCCCGTGCGCGCGGCGACGCTCGCGCGCTTCGCCCGCGCGTTCGAGCACGCCGGCTTCGACGCGCGCGCGTTCTACCCGTGCTACGGGATGGCCGAGACCACGCTGTTCGTCAGCGGAGGCGTGCGCGGCGGCGGAGCGCGCCGGCTCAACGTCGACCCGGGCGCGCTCGAGCGCGGCGCGGTGACGCCGGCCTCGGGCGGGCGCGCGATCGTCGCGTGCGGCTCGCCGGCGGTCGACGCGCTCGCGATCGTCGACCGCGAGACCGGACGCGCGCTCCCGGAGCGCGCGGTCGGCGAGGTCTGGGTCCGCGGTGCCCAGGTCGCCAAGGGCTACTGGGACGACGCGTCGGCGACCGCCGCGGCCTTCGGAGCCACGCTCGCCGGCGTCGGCGGCTACCTGCGCACCGGCGACCTCGGCTTCCTCGACGCCGGCGAGCTCTTCCTCACCGGACGCGCGAAGGACCTGATCGTCCTGCGCGGGCGCAACCTGGACCCGAGCGACCTCGAGGAGACCGCGGCCGGCGCGCACGCGGCGCTCGGAACCGTCGCCGCCTTCTCGGTCGAGCCCGCGGCGAACGACGGCGGGGAGCAGCTCGTCCTCGTCGCCGAGGTGACGCGCGAGGCCCGGCGCACGCTCGATGAAGACGCGGTGGGCGAGGCGGTCCGCCGCGCGATCGTCGAGGAGCACGGCGCGGACCCGCTGGCCGTCGTCTTCCTTCGGCCGGGCGCGCTGGAGCGCACATCCAGCGGCAAGCTCCGCCGCGCCGCCACGCGCGCGGGCTACCTGGCGGACGGGCTCTCGGAAGTCGGTCGCTGGCAGGCCCCGGCGCGCACCGAGGCGGCCGAGACCGAGATGGCCGCCGCCGACGCGACCGCGCGCCCGTTCGTGCGGGACTGGCTGGTGGATGAAGTCGCGCGCGCCGCGGGCCTCGAGCGTTCCGCGGTCGATCCGGGCGAGCCCTGGGCCTCCTACGGCCTCGACTCGGTGGCGGCGGTGCAGCTCGTCGGACGCCTCTCGGACCGGCTCGGGCGCGAGGTCTCTCCGACCGTCCTCTTCGACTACCCGACGATCGGGTCCCTGGCGGACCACCTCACCGAGGCGAGCCCAGCGCCGGCTCCAGGACGTGCCGCGAGCGGGTCGCGCGCCGGCATCGCCGTGATCGGCGTCGCCGCGCGCTTCCCCGGAGGTGACGACGCGCACGGCTGGTTCGACGCCTTGACCAGCGGCGTCGACGCGACCGGCCCGATCCCCGCCGACCGCCCCGGCGCCGACGCGTGGCGCGAAGCGGCCGAGCGTACGCCGGCCGTCGCGAACGCGGGCTTCCTCGCGGACGTCGACGCGACCGAGATCGCGCTCTTCGGACTGTCGCCGCGCGAGGCCGAGAGCGTCGATCCGCAGCAACGCCTCCTGCTCGAAACCGCCTGGCGCGCGTTCGAGGACGCTGGGTTGGCTCCCGAGCAACTGGCCGGCACCACCGCCGGCGTGTTCGTCGGAGTAAGCTCGCCCGACTACGCGCGGTTGATGGCCGCCGGCGGTGCGCGGACGGCGGTACACGCCGGCACGGGCAACGCGCTGAGCGTCGCGGCGAACCGCATCTCCTACCGCTTCGACCTCCGCGGCCCCAGCGTCGCGGTGGATACCGCCTGCTCGTCGTCGCTCGTCGCGGTGCACCAGGCCTGCGCGAGCCTCGAGCGCGGCGAGGCCGAGCTTGCCCTAGCCGGCGGCGTCAACCTGCTGCTCGCGCCCGACCTCTCCGAGATCTTCGCCGAGGCAGGCATGCTGTCGCCTGGCGGACGGTGCCGCACCTTCGACGCCGCGGCGGACGGGTACGTGCGCGGCGAGGGCTGCGGCCTCGTCGTGCTGAAGGACCTCGCCCGGGCACAGGCCGACGGCGACCGTGTGCTGGCGGTGATCCGCGGGAGCGCGATCAACCAGGACGGGCGCTCGAACGGGCTCACGGCACCGAACGGACGGGCGCAGGAGGCGGTGATCCGCGCCGCGCTCGCGCGCGCCGGCCGAACGCCCGACGACGTGGACTACGTCGAGGCCCACGGCACCGGCACGTCCCTCGGCGATCCGATCGAGGCCGAGGCGCTGCTGCGCGTCTTCGGCGGGCGCGCGGCGGAGCGGGACCCGCTCCGCGTCGGTTCGGTGAAGACCAACGTCGGGCACCTCGAGGCCGCCGCGGGCATCGCAGGGCTGATCAAGGTAGTGCTCGCGCTGGCGCACGGGCGGCTCCCGGGCCAGCTGCACTTCGCCGAGCCCAACCCGCTCGCCCCGGTAGAGCGCGCCGGAGCGGGTTCCTCCGGCGGCGAACGGCTGGCGGTGTTGACCGAGGCGCTGCCCTGGACCGGCGCTGAGCTCCGCGCCGCGGGCGTCAGCTCGTTCGGCTTCGGCGGCACCAACGCCCACGTGATCGTCGAGGGTGCGCCGCCGGTCGCGGCCGACCCCGAGCCGCAGCAGGCGCGCGGACTGTGGCTGTCGGAGCGCGCCCCCGAGGCGCTCGCCGAGCTGGCGCGCGCCGCCGCCGCGGCGCTCGATGGAGGAGCCGTGGCGCTCGACGGGCTCGCGCGCGAGGCCGCCGCAGGTCGGGCGCGCCTTGTCGAGCGCGTCGCGGTGGTCGCGGACAACGCCGATGATGCGTCGCGGGCGCTCCGCGCCTGGGCCTCCGGCGAGCGCCCTCCCGAGGCGATCGCCGCGCCGCAACCGCCGACGGACGAGCTGCGTATCGCCTTCGCCTTCCCCGGACAGGGCGCGCAGCGCGTCGGGATGGGCGCCGAGCTCTACACCCGCGACCGCGCCTTCCGCCGCCGGCTCGACGGGTGCGAGCGGGTTCTGCGCGAAGCGGCCGGGTTCTCGCTGCTCGAGCTGCTGCAGGCGTCGGGCGAGGCCGCCGCGAGGCGACTGGCCGAGACGCGCTTCACACAGCCGGCCCTGTTCGCCGTCGAGCTCTGCCTGGCCGAGGTGCTCGTCGAGCGCGGCGCGCGGCCCGAGCTGCTGATCGGCCATAGCGTCGGCGAGTACGCTGCGGCGTGCCTGGCGGGCGTCTTCGACCGCGAGGACGCGCTGCGGCTGGTGGCGCGACGCGCGGAGCTGGTCGCGGGGCTGCCCGCGGGCGGCGCGATGCTGGCCGTCGGCCTGCCGGCCGCGCGCGCGCAGGAGCGCGTGGCGGGCCGCGACGACGTGTCCGTCGCGGTCGACAACGGGCCCACGCGCTCGGTTCTCTCGGGCGCGCGCGAGCCGCTCGAGCGGATCGCCGCCGCGCTCGCGGCCGAGGGCGTCGAGGCGCGCTGGCTCACCGTCTCACACGCGTTCCACTCTCCGCTGCTCGATCCGATCGTTCCGGCCTTCGAAGACGCGCTTGCGGCGGTGACGCTGCGGAGTCCGCGGATCGAGCTCGTCTCCAACGTGTCCGGCGACGTCGCGGGCACCGAGCTCCGGACGCCGGCCTACTGGGCCCGCCAGCTGCGCGAGCAGGTGCGCTTCCGCGAGGGCCTCGCGGCGCTCTTCCGGCGTGACCCCGACGCCCTGGTGGAGGTCGGACCGCGCGCGACCTCGCTGGCGCTGGCGCGCGCCGCTGTCGACCAGAAGCGCTCGGAGGCCATCGCTTGGCTCCCCACGCTGCGGGACGGGGTGCGCGAGGACCTCGGCGTCGTGCGGACGCTTGCCGAGCTGTTCGTGCGCGGCGCGCCGCTCGATGGACGGGCCGCGACCGAAGGGGTGCGCGCGGGCTTCCCGCAGCTGCCGGGCGTGCGCTTCCGGCGCGAGCGCCACTGGTTCGTGCCGGGGTCGCCCGCTCGGCGCGCCGGCGCGGGGAGCGGTCATCCGCTCCTGGGCGCGTCCCTCGACCTGCCGGAGTCCGACGAGCTCCGCTTCGAAGCGCGCCTGTCGACCGACACGCCGGCCTGGCTTGGAGACCACCGGGTAGGGCGTTCCGCGGTGCTGCCGGCGGCCGCGTACGCCGAGATCGCCATCGCGGCGGCCGGGCGCGCGCTGGGCGCCGGCGCGCTCGAGCTGCGCGACCTGACGCTCTCGACGGCGCTGACCGTGCCCGACGACCGCGAGGCACGCCTGCACACGGTCGTCAAGCCGGACGCCACGGGCGTCGTGCGCCTGCGCGTGCTCTCGGCCGGCGGTGGCGCCTGGGTCGGCCACGCGGAGGCGTCGGTGGCGGCCTACGCCGGGCACGAGGCACCGCAGCCGCCCCCGGACGAGGTGGGGGAGCCGAACGACGTCGACCTCGAAGAGCTCCGCGGCCGGCTCGACGCGGCGGGCCTCCGCTACGGCGAGGCCTTCCGCGGACTCGAGCGGCTCGCGCTGTGCCCGACGGCCCACGGCGCAGGGCCGGTCGCGCGCGGGACCGTACGCCGCACGCCGCGCGCGGCGGAGGAGCGCTACGGCCTCCCGCCGACGCGTCTCGACGCGTGCCTGCAGTGCATCGCGCCGCTGGTCGGCGGGAGCGAGACGCTGCTTCCGGTCGGCGTCCGCCGGCTGGTGGCGTGGCCGACGCCCGCGGGCTGGCCCGAGCGCGTCGAGGTCCGGGCATGGCTTGTCGGGCCGACCGAGGCGAACCTCGACGTGCGCGCGCCCGGCGGGCAGCGCATCGTCGCGCTCGAAGGCGTGTCCCTCGCCCCGGCGCCGGGGCTCGCGGGCGCCGAGCGCAGCCTCGACGCGCTCCACACGATCGAGTGGATCCGCCGCGGACGGGCCGGCGGGTCGCGGGCACGGCTGCCGGAGCCCGAGCGGGTCGTCGAGCGGCTGCGGGCCGCCTTCGCCGAGCGGCTCGCGGGCGAGGAGGTGCGCCGCTACCGCGCTGGCGTCGACGCGCTCGAGCGGCGCGCGCGCTCGCTCGCGCACCAGCTCGCCGCGCGACTCGACGACGCCAGCCTGCCGCCGTCGACCAAGAACACGCGCCTCGCTGCGCGCATCCGCGCGCTCGCCGCCGAGGCGCCGCTCTCCCCGGCGGAGGCGCCGCGCGACCCCGCCGTCGCCGCCGAGGCGGACCTGCTCGAGCGCTGCGGTGCGCGCGCGCTCGACGTGCTTGCGGGCACCTGCGACCCGATCGCCGAGCTCCTCTTCCCCGGCGGCGACGCCAGCGCGCTGCGCCGGATCTACCGCGACGCCGCGGGGCCGAGGCTGATGAACGCGCAGGTCGCGGGGGTCGTCGAGGGCGCGCTCAACGCGCTCGACCGCGATGAAGGGCTCACCGTGCTCGAGCTGGGCGCCGGCACGGGCGCGACGACCGAGGCATTGCTCGACCGGCTGCCGGGCGAGCGTACGTCCTACCTCTTCACCGACGTAGGAGCGCCGCTGGTGCAGGCGGCGACCGAACGCCTGGGGCCGCGCCATCCGCGCCTGGAAGGCCGGGTGCTCGACGCGTCGCGCGACCCGGCGGCCCAGGGCTTCGCGCCCGGCAGCGTCGACGTGGCGATCGCCGCGAACGTGCTGCACGCCACGCCGCGGCTGGTCGAGACGCTCGCGCACGTGCGCTCGCTGCTCGCGCCCGGCGGGTGGCTGGTGCTGTTGGAGGGCACGCGGCGGTTGGGCTGGCTCGACCTGACCTTCGGCCTGACCGAGGGGTGGTGGTGCTTCGAGGCGGACGAGCACCGCGCCGATCACCCGCTGGTCGACACGGCGGGGTGGGCGAGGGCGCTGGCGGACGCAGGCTTCGTCTCGGTGGCGTCGCTCGCGACGGCCGCGGGCGCGCCCGAGCAGGACGTGGTCGTCGCGCGCGCGCCGGAGCGTGCCGCGGGGCGGATCGTCCGCGTCGTCGCGGGGGCGGGCCGCTTTCCGGAGCTCGAGTCGTCTCTCGCCGACGCCCGAGCCGAGACGCCGGAACGCGGGGACGGCGTGGTGATCGCCAGCGCGTTCGACACGGCGCAGGTCGGCCTTCCCGACCGCGCCACGCGGCTCGTCGAGGAGGCGCTCGGGGGCGCGCGCAGCTGGCTTGGCGAACGGTCTGGGAGCGGCGAACGACTCACCTTCGTGACGCACGGCGCGGCCACGGTGGGCGACGACGGCGCCTGGGCGCCTCCCAGCCCCGGCGGGGTCGCGGAGGCCGCGCTCGTCGGAGTTGCGCGCGCGCTTCGGCTCGAGCGCCCGGGCCTCGACGTGCGCGTGGTCGACCTGGGAGACGGCGTGTCGGCCGTCGACCTCGCCAGCGAGCTTGTGGCCGACGACCCCGAGGACGAGGTCGCGCTGCGGAGCGGCGGTCGCTTCGTACCGCGCCTCGCCCCGTACGTCGACGCGGCGCAGCCGGTCCGGCTCGAAGTCGCGGTGCCCGGGCACCTCGACCAGCTGGTCGAGCGCCCGGCCGAGCGCTTCGCTCCCGGCGCCGGTGAGGTCGAGGTCGAGGTGCGCGCCACCGGGCTCAACTTCCGCGACCTGCTGCAGGCGCTGGGCATGCTCGGACGCGGCTACGCCGCCGAGCTCGGCCAGGAGCACATCCCCTTCGGCTTCGAGTGCGCCGGCGAGGTCGCGCGCGTCGGGGCCGGCGTCGAGCACGTGACCCCCGGCGACGCGGTGGTGGCGTGCTTCACACCCGGCAGCCTCGCGAGCCACGTGACGCTGCCGGCGCGCTTCGTCGTGCCGAAACCGAGCGCGCTCGACTGGGCGCGCGCGGCGGCGCTGCCGACGGCCTGGCTGACCGTGTGGCATGCGCTCGACGACCTGGCGCGGCTCGCGGCGGGCGAGTGGGTCCTGATCCACGCGGCCGCGGGCGGCGTAGGCACGGCCGCGGTGCGGCACGCCCTCACGCTCGGCGCCCGCGTGATCGCGACGGCCCACCCGTCGAAGTGGGAGCACCTGCGCGCGCTCGGCGTTGAACGCGTCGCGAGCTCGCGCGACGCCGGCTTTGCCGAGCGCGTGCGGGAGTGGACCGGCGGAGCGGGGGCGGACGTGGTGCTCAACTGCCTCGCGGACGAGCTCGCGCTCGCCAGCCTCGCGGTCACATCCGAGGGCGGTCGCTTCGTGGAGCTCGGCCGCGTCGCCGGTGTCGACGCCGGGACCGCCGCGCGCGAGCGGCCGGACGTTCGCTACCACGCCTTCGACCTAGGCCAGCTTGCGCTCGAGGGAAGGGTGGACGCGCTGGTACGACGCTTCGCCGAGCCCGGCGCGGCCGAGCGGCTGGCGCTGCCGACCGAGACCTTCCCCTTCGCCCGGGCCGAGGACGCCTTCCGCCGACTGCAGGCGGGGCGGCACGTCGGCAAGCTCGTGCTCGAGCGCAACGCTCCCGAGGAGCGCGGCGTCCGGCGCATCGACGGCGACGGCTGCTACGTGCTGAGCGGCGGCACCGGCGGGCTCGGCCTCGCGGTCGCCGGATGGCTCGCGGACCGCGGCGCGCGGCACGTCGCGCTCCTCGCCCGGCGCGCTCCGGCCGCGGAGGCGCAGGCCAAGATCGACGCGCTTGTGCGGCGCGGCGTGCGCGTCGACGCGCTCGCGGTCGACGTCGCAGACCGCGCTGCGGTGCGGGCGGCGCTCGCGGGGCTGCGCGACGGCGGCGCCTCGATCCGGGGCGTGGTGCACGGCGCGGGCGTGCTCGCGGACGGGCTGCTGGCCGACCTCGACGGTGGGCGCGTGCGCCGGGTGCTCGACCCGAAGGTGCGCGGCGCCGACAGCCTGGCCGCGGAGACCGCGTCCGACGCGCTCGACTTCTTCGTGTCGTTCTCGTCGGCCGCCGCGCTCTTCGGCTCGCCGGGGCAGGCGAACCATGCCGCGGCAAACGCGGTGCTCGACGCGCACGCCGCGCGTCTACGCGGCGACGGGCGGCCGGGTCAGAGCCTCGCCTGGGGCGCGTGGGCGCGCATCGGCGCGGCGGCGCGCAAGGGCGCGGGCGACCGGCTGGCGGGGACCGGCATCGGCGAGATCGAGCCCACCGACGGACTCGCCGCGTTCGGCGAGGCCCTCCGGAGCGGCGTTACCTATCTGGGCGTTGCGCCGGTCGAGTGGGCGCGCTTTGCGGCGCAGCCGTTCGCGGCGCGCCCCTTCTACGCACGCCGGCTCGCCGCCGCGACCGCGCCAGGCGCAGGGAACGAGCCGACGCTCGACCTCTCCGGACTCGACGGCCCCGCGCGACGCGACGCGCTGCAGGAGCACGTGCGGACGGAGATCGCCACCGTGCTGGGACTCGCCTCACCCGAGGCGGTCGAGCCGCGCGGTCGGCTCATGGACCTCGGGATGGACTCGCTGATGGCGGTCGAGCTCAAGGCGCGCCTGGAGCGCAGCCTGGGCCTGGAGCTGCAGGCG
Organism: Planctomycetota bacterium; assembly: GCA_039029355.1. Classification (GTDB taxonomy): domain Bacteria; phylum Planctomycetota; class UBA1135; order UBA1135; genus JBCCGI01. The sequence continues at coordinate 13,864 of JBCCGI010000020.1, read as the reverse complement.
ACGCTGCTGTTCGATCACCCGACGGTCGAAGCGCTCGTCGCGTACCTCGACGCCTCGTTCGCGGAGACCGTGCCCGAGGACCAGGACGAGGCGGTCCCGGCGCTCGACGAGGCGCCCGCCCCGGCGGACGATGCGGCACTGCTCGATGAGCTCGCCGCGCTCTCGGACGAAGACGCGCTGCGGCGCCTGCGCGGCTGACGCTCAGGCGTCCAGATGCTCCAGCGACTCGCGCGCCTGATCGAAGTCGTCGTCGTTGCGCAGCGCCTCTTCGTAGGACGCACGCGCCTTCTCGGGGTGTCCCCAGGCCTCGTGCGCCCTGCCGATCCACCAGTGCGCCGCCGCTGCCGTGTTCAGCACGTCGCAGCGGCGCAGGCCGTCGAGGAAGCCGTTCAGGAGCCCGACCGCTTCGTCGTATCCGCGCTCGGCCTGGATCAGGATCTTCGCCAGCTTGTAGCTGGCCTTGAAGCGCGGCTCGTCGGCCGGGCCCGAGAGGGCCGCGCGGAAGGCCGCCTCGGCGCCCGCGACGTCGTCGGTCTCGTTCAGGAGGCGGCCGAGGAGCAGGTGCAGCTCCTGACCCTCGGGGTGCTCGGCGAGGCCCGCGCGGCAGAGCGCCAGCGCGTCGTCGAAGCGATCGGCACGGTGCAGGCGGGCGACGTCCAGCGCGATGGACTGCACCGGATCCAGGGCAGCCAGCCGCTCGACGACCCCGGGTACGGCGTCGGCGTCGCCGCCGGCGAGGCCCGGTGTGTAGAGGAAGAAGTGCCCGCGGTCGACGAGCGCCTGCACGCTGTTCGGGGCGAGCTCGACGGCGCGGGCCGTCGTCCGCTTCAGGTCCCCGATGCTCATCATCGCCTGCAGCCTGCCGGCGCGGGCGATCCGCTGCTGCAGCGCGCGGGTCTTCGTGACGTAGGCCTCGCCCCGCTCCGGCGCGAGCTCGATCGCGCTCTCCGCATAGGCGACAGCCGTCGACGCGTCGCCGGAACGCCGCGCGATGGTGGAGAGCAGCTCGAAGACCTCCGGCGCGGGCGCTTCGCGCTCGAGGTAGCCCTCCAGGAGCGCCTGCCCTCGCTCCAGCTCGCCACCCGCGACCGCATTCTCGGCCTCGGCCCAATAGGGCGCGTCGTCCTCGGCCTCGGCCGGCGCGGGCGGTGCGTCGGCCGAGCTCTCCCGCGCGAAGGACTTCGCCCCGGAGGCGTCGTCGGCGGGCAGAAACAGCCACGCGCCGGCACCGCCGACGATCACGAGCAGGAGGAGCAGCTTGCGCACGCGCAACACTCTAGCGACTCCACGTGCAGGGAGTCTCCGAATGAACCGCAACGGTTCGACCTTCGTTGCGTACCGAGCGGGGCAGCAAATACCGTCTCCGTCCGATGCGCGGCTACTTCGACGGCCTATCATGACTGATTCGATGGACCTGAACCTCCTGCTTCGCGCCCGCAGTGTCGGGCCGCGTGTTCGCTGCGGCGGCCTGCTGCTCGCCCTCGCCGGACTACCCGCCTGCTCGGACGCATCCGCCGATCAAGGCGAGCCCGCCGCGCGTGAGGAGGTCGAGGCGATCCACGTCGCCGTCGCCACGGTCGAGCTCGGCGACCTCGTGTCGACCTACGGCACCAGCGCGACGCTGCGCGCCGAGGCGCGCGCAACGGTGGCCTCGCGCACGCGCGGCGTGGTCGAGGCGATCCTGGCCGAGGAGGGCGACCGGGTCCTGGCCGACCAGATGCTCGCCCAGCTCGAGGACGACGAGCAGGAGCTCGCCCTGAAGCGCGCGCGCTCGGTCCACGAGATCAAGCAGCGTGAGTTCAACCGCCTGACCAAGCTGAACGAGGAGAAGATCGTCAGCGACTCCGAGATCGAGCTCGTCCGGCGCGAGGCCGCCGAGGCCGAGCTCGACGTCGAGCTGGCCGAGCTCAACCTCGACCGCACCGCCATCCGGGCGCCGTTCGACGGCATCCTCGTCACGCGCCAGCTCGACGTCGGGGCCACCGTCGCCGACGGGACCGAGATGTTCGAGCTGGCCGACATCGACCCGCTCTTCGCCGACGTCAGCGTGCCCGAGCGCCACGTCGGGCAGCTGGCACCCGGGCAGAAGGTGCGGCTGAGAGCCGACGGCGTCGAGGCGCCGGTCGACGCGCGCATCGAACGGCTCGCGCCGGTCGTGGACCCGACGACGGGAACGGTCAAGGTCACCGTGGCGGTCGAGGGCGCCGTGAGCCTGCGCCCGGGGGCCTTCGTCGAGGTGCAGATCGTCACCGAGGTGCATACCGGCGTGCGCGTGGTTCCGCGCAGCGCGCTTGTCGCCGAGGGTCGCCGCTGGCTGGTGTTCCGGCCCGTGGACGGCGGCTCGAAGGTCGAGGCGATCGAGGTCGAGCTCGGCTTCGAGGAGGGCGATCGCGTGGAGGTCGCCGCCTCCGGCGAGGGCCGCCTCGAGGTGGGCGACGAGGTGGTGGCGACCGGTGCTTCCGCGCTGAGCGACGGCGCGCCGGTGCGCATCCTCGCGCCCGCTGCGGAAAAGGGAGAGTAGCCCCGTGAGCCTCCCCGATCTGGCCGTCCGCAGGCCGGTCACGATCCTGATGGGAGCGATCGCGGTCGCGGTCTTCGGCTTCCTGTCGCTCTCCAGCTTCCGCGTTGAGCTGCTGCCGAACGTCTCCTATCCCACGCTCACCGTTCAGACCGCCTACAGCGACGCCGCGCCCGACTCGGTCGAGCAGTTCGTCACCAAGCCGATCGAGGAGTCGGTCGGCGTGATCCCCGGCGTGCGCGACCTGCGCAGCACATCGCGCGCGGGGATCTCCGAGGTCGTGCTCGAGTTCGACTGGGGCGAGGAGATGGACTTCGCAGCGCTCGACGTGCGCGAGAAGCTGGGGCTCGTCGAGCTCCCGCTCGAGGCCGATCAGCCGCGCGTGCTGCGCTTCGATCCGTCGCTCGACCCGATCGTGCGCGTCGCGTTGACCGGCGAGCGTCCGCTGGACGAGCTACGCCAGCTCTCCGAGCGCTGGATCAAGCCCCGCTTCGAGGCCGTGCGCGGCGTCGCCGCGGCGCGCGTGCGCGGAGGGCTCGACCCCGAGATCCACGTCGATGTCGACATCGACCGCATGGCCGCGCTGGGCCTGACGCTGGACGACGTCGCGACCGCGCTGCAGGCCGAGAACGTCAACCGGCCTGGCGGAACGCTCAAGGACTGGGGCGCGGTCTATCTGGTCCGCACGCTGAACGAGTTCGAGGGACTGGAGCAGATCCGGCGCACGATCCTGCGCGACACCGACGCGGGCAGGATCCGCGTCGAGGACGTCGCGCGCGTCGAGCGCGGACACCGCGACCGCGATGTCGTCACGCGCAACGGCGGGGTCGAGGGCGTCGAGCTGGCGCTCCATCGTGAAGGCTCGGCGAACACGATCCGCGTGGCCGAGGGCATCCGGGCCGAGCTGGACGAGATCCGCGCCGAGCTGCCGGCCGACATCGAGCTGGTGATGCTCACCGACCAGTCGCGCTACATCGACGAGGCGGTGGGGCAGGTGTCGTCGGCGGCGCTGCTCGGCGGCCTGCTGGCGGTGCTCGTGCTGTTCTTCTTCCTGCGCGACGTGCCGGCGACCGCGATCGTCGCGGTGTCGATCCCGGCGTCGGTCGTGGGGACGTTCCTGCCGCTCGCCAAGGCCGGCGTGTCGCTCAACATCATGTCGCTCGGCGGCCTAGCGCTCGGCGTGGGGATGCTGGTCGACAACTCGATCGTCGTGCTCGAGGCGATCGACCGGCGCCGCCGCGAGGGGCACTCGCGGCGTGCGGCGGCCGCGATGGGGGCCAGCGAGGTGGCCGGAGCCGTGACGGCCGCAACGCTGACCACGGTGTCGGTGTTCCTGCCGATCGTCTTCGTCACCGGGGTCGCGGGGCAGCTCTTTCGCGACCTCGCGCTGACCGTGTGCCTGTCGCTCGTGGCGTCCCTGGTCGTCTCGCTGACGCTGATTCCGACGCTGTCGTCGTTCGACCCGAAGAGCATCTGGACGTCGGGAGCGGAGACGCTGTTCCCGTGGGACCGCGGCGCGCTCGGGCGCCAGGACGTGCCGTTCACGCTGCGGTTGGGCGCGCTCACGCTGCCGCCGGTGGGCAACGGGGTGCACTGGTTCAGCCGCGTGCTGACGGTGCTGTTCCTGCCGGCGCGGCTCGCGCTTGCGCTGGCGCTGCTGGTGCTCGCCGGCGCGTGGTGGCTGGTGTCGTGGCTCTTCCACGTGGTGTCGTGGCCGCTGGCGCGCGCGTTCGACGCGGTGGGAGCGGGCTATCCGGGAGCCCTCCGCGGCGCGCTGCGCGCCCGCTGGCTGGTGCTGCCCGCGACGGTCGGCCTCTTCGCGTTCGCGCTCGTCGCGGGCGCGCGGCTCGGGACCAACCTCGTACCCGATCTGTCCCAGGGCGAGTTCGCCTTCCAGCTCCGCTTCGCCGAGGAGACGACGCTCGAGGTCGCGTCCGAGGTCGTCGGCGCGATCGAGGCGCGGCTCGAGGGCGACCCGCGGCTCGCCAGCGTGTTCTCGGTCGTCGGCAGCCTGCCGTCGACGGCGTCGGGGCGGCAGACGCTGGGCGAGAACCTGGCGCAGATCAACTTCACGCTGCCCCCAGGCGCCGACGCCGCGGCCGAGGAGCAGGCGGTCGCGCAGGTGCGGCGCGTGCTCGGCGCGTTCACGACGGCCGAGGCCGAGCTGGTACGGCCGTCGGTCCTGTCGATGCGGCCGCCGGTGGAGGTGAAGGTCTTCTCGGAGGACCTGAGCGCGCTCGAGCGCGGCGCGCGCGCCGTCGCCGCCGCGGTCCAGGTCGTCCCGGGCGTGCGCGACGTCGCGACCACCGTGGAGCCCGGCAGCCCCGAGATCCGGGTGGTTCCCGACCGCGAGCGCGCCAGCGCGCTGGGGCTCTCGACCGACCAGCTTAGCGTCGCGCTGCAGTCGCAGATCCGCGGCCGCACGGTGGGGGAGTTCCGCGAGGACGGCGAGCGCATCGACATCCGCCTGCGGGCAACCGAGAGCGACCGCGACCGGGCCTCGGCCGTCGAGAGCCTCGACGTTCGCCTGCCCGGCGGCGCGTCGGTCCCGCTGTCGGCGGTCGCGGACGTGACGATCGGGCGCGGGCCGGCGGCGATCTACCGCTCCGACGGCGCGCGCGTCGCGCGGGTCACCGCCGCCGCCCCGGCCGGCGAGCTCGGGCGCGTCATCGACGACGTCGCGACCACGATCACGAGCGGCGGCCTGCCCGACGACGTCTACGCCGAGCTCGGCGGGCAGAACGACGAGCTGGAGCGCTCGCTGACCAGCCTGCGGATGGCACTGCTCCTGGCGATCTTCCTCGTCTTCGTCGTGATGGCGATGCAGTTCGAGTCGCTGGTGCACCCCTTCGTCATCCTGCTGACCGTGCCGCTGGGCGCAATCGGCGTGGTCGCGGCGCTGTGGATCGCAGGGGCGGGGGTCAGCATCCTGTCGCTAATCGGCTCGGTGATGCTGGCCGGCATCGTCGTCAACAACGCCATCGTGCTGGTCGATGCGATCAACCGCCGCCGGCGGGCGGGGGCCGAGCTCGACGAGGCGATCACCGCGGCGGGTCTGGAGCGCCTGCGTCCGATCCTGATGACGACCGCCACGACCGTGCTCGCGCTGCTGCCGATGGTGCTCGGCCTGGGCGCCGGCGACGAGCTGCGGCGGCCGATGGCCGTCACGGTGATCGGCGGCCTGACGGCGGCGACGCTGCTGACGCTGTTCGTGATTCCGTGCACCTACCGCGTGATGAGCCGCACCCGCGCGAAGGCGACGCCGCCCGCGGAAGCGCCCCGCGCCCAGGCCGTTCCCGAGCGGCTGCCGCTGGAGCTCTGACCCACGTTGAAGCGGCTCTTCGACCTCCCGATCGATCGCCCGGTCGCGACCTGCATGCTGCTCCTGTGCCTGATGGTCCTGGGCGTCCTCGCGGTGTTCCGGCTGCCGCTCGACTTCCTGCCGCTGCAGGCCGAGCCCGAGATCGACATCGAGGTCCCCTTCGTCGGCAGCCACCCGCTGGAGACCCTGCGTGAGGTCGCACTCCCGATCGAGGAGGAGCTCGCGACCATCCCCGACGTCAAGCGCATCGCCACCGACGCGAACGCGGGCCAGGCGCGGATCGAGGTCAACTTCGACTGGGACGCCAACGTCGACCTGAAGCGCATCGAGGTGCGCGAGGCCGTCGAGCGCGCGCGCCCGCTGCTGCCCGAGGGCATCGGCTTCATCCGCGTCGAGGGCGAGATCAGCGGGCCCGCCGACGGCGCCACGCTGCAGGGGCGCATCTCGGCCCAGCGCGATCTCTCGGAGTCGTGGCAGCTGCTCGACCGGCGCATCAAGCGCCCGATCGAGCGCATCAAGGGCGTCGCGAGCGTCAGCCTCTACGGCGTCGAACCGCTGCAGGTGCACATCGAGCTCGACCTCGACGCGCTCGAGGCGCACGGGCTGCAGCCGCGCGACGTGGTCGAGGTGATCGAGGCCGCCAACGTCGACATGGACCTCGGCGCGATCCGCGGCGATATCGTGCGCTACGACGTCCGCACCACCGCGCGTTTCGCGGAGCTGGACGATGTGCGCGGGCTCTCCCTCGGCGGCGGCCTGCGCGTCGACGACGTCGCGACCGTCAGCGCCAGGGAACCCGAGGTCAACTACGGGCGCCACCTCGACCGCGGCTTCGCCATCGGCTTCGACGTCTTCAAGGAACCCTCCGCCAACACCGTCGGGACGGTCGACGCTGTCCTGGCACGAATCGAGGAGATCGAGCGCGACCCCGCGCTGAAGGGCATCTCGGTACTGGTCTGGCAGAACGCGGGCGAGCAGATCCGGCACTCGCTGGGCGGGCTGCGCGATGCGGGGATCTACGGCGGGCTGCTCGCGGTCTTCGTGCTCTACTTCTTCCTGCGCAAGCTGCGGAACACGCTGATCGTCGCCGTGGCGATCCCGTTCTCGCTGGTCGCGACCTGCGGCGGCATGTACGCGCTGGGCTCGGAGTTCAACGTGCTGACGCTGCTCGGGCTGATGCTCGGCGTCGGCATGCTGGTCGACAACGCGGTCGTCGTGATGGAGAACATCCACCGCCTGCAGGAGGCGGGCGTCGAGCGCCGCGAGGCCGCGCGCCGGGGCACGCGTGAGGTGGCGCTGGCGGTCACCGCGTCGACGGCGACGACGATCATCGTGTGGTCGTGGCTCTTCACCGCCCAGACGAACGAGATGACGCTACTCATCCGCCAGACCGCCCTGACGGTGTGCCTGGCGGTGGCGTGCTCGCTCCTGGTCTCGCTGACCTTCATCCCGCTGGTCGCCGCGCGGCTTCCCTCGTCGGGCTCGGACGGCGAGGGCTTCCTCGCGGCCCGCATCGTGCCGGGCTACCGCGCCGTCTTGGGCTGGACGCTGCGACACCGCTTCGCCGCGCTCCCGCTGCTGCTCGGGCTGGCGGCGACCTCGGTGATTCCCTTCGGCCGGATCGACATCACCGGCGACGTCAACACCCAGGAGTACGCCGTCCGGATCAACTACCAGGTGCACGACCCCGCGTCGAAAGAGGTACTAGAGGGCTACGTCGACCAGGTCGAGGAGTGGTTGGAGGAGCGCAAGGACGAGCTCGGCTTCGACAGCATGTACTCGTTCTACAGCGAGAACCGCGGCTGCTCGACGCGGCTCTACCTGCCGCGCGACAGCGCGACCAAGGCCCAGCTGGGCGCGCTGCGGCGCCGCCTGGCAGACCAGCTGCCGTCGATCGCGGGGGTGCGCCTGCACATGGGCGACTCGCAGTGGTACCGCCGCCGGCGCGGAGGCAACGACGGTCGGCTGATGGTCGGTGTGTCGCTGACCGGCGACGATCCCGAGTACCTCCAGACGGTGGCCGCCGACGTCGAGCGCCAGCTGCGCACGATCCCCGAGGCGGTCGAGGTCTGGGGCCCGAGCCTGCAGGCACAGAAGGAGCTGCGCATCCGCGTCGACTCGGACAAGGCCGGCGCGCTCGGCGTGTCGGCCCAGGCGGTCGGCGACGCGGTCGGCTTCGCGTTCCGCGGACGCAGGCTGCGCCGCTTCCGGTCCGACGAGGGCGAGCTGGAGATGCTCGTGAGCCTCCCCGACGACGTCGAGCAGGGCGGGATGCAGGCGCTGCGCCAGCTGCCGGTGCCCGTGGCGGCGCCGGTCGGCGTGGGGGAGGTCGAGGGTGCGACCGTGCCGCTCTCGTCCGTCGCCTGGATCGAGGCGGCGCCGATCCCGCCGTCGATCGAGCGCACCGACCGCGAGACGACGACCTGGGTCAGCGCGCAGTTCGACGAGGAGACGCTGACCACGGCCGAGGCCACCGAGCTGGTCGCGGCGAGGATGCGAACCGTCGACCTTCCCGAGGGCTACCGCTGGAGCTTCGGCGAGTGGGGGCGCGATCGCGACGAGCGGCTCACGACGATGCTGAACGGCGTGATCGTGTCGCTGCTCTTCGTGCTGCTGCTGATGGCGGCGCTGTTCGAGTCGCTTACCCAACCGCTGGCCATCCTGATCACGCTGCCGTTCGCCTTCTTCGGCGCGCTGTGGGCGCTTTGGCTCGGGGGCTATGAGCTCGAGATGACGGCGTTCATCGGGCTCGTGATCCTGATCGGCGTGGTCGTCAACAACGGCATCGTGATGGTCGATCACGTCAACCGGCTCCGCGCCGAGGGGCACGGGCGGGTCGACGCGTTGCTGACCGGCTGCGGGCACCGGCTGCGTCCGGTGCTGATGACCGCCATCACGACGATCTTCGGGCTCGTGCCGCTGGCGCTCTCGAGCGCGACCGTCGCCGGAGCCTACATCGACTCGCTTGCGGTCGTCGTCATCGGCGGGCTAACGAGCTCGACCATCTTCACGCTGCTCGCGCTGCCGGTCTGGTACACGGCGGTCGAGGACGTCGGCTCGATCCTGCGTCGCATGCTTCCGCGCTGGCTCGGCCGGGGCTCCGTCCGCTGGCCGCGGGGCGCGGTGCTGGTCTCGCGCGAGCCCGACCGCGGCTAGGAGCAACGCCCGGTATGCACGCCTTCGGGCGACCCTGCGGCGACATCGATCGGCGGTTGCGGGCCTTCGACAGATGAGACTCAATCTCAATTAGTACTTGCTGGCGTCCGGGAGCGGCGGATAACCTGTTCCGCCTCGATTTCCCCGACTCCCCCCCGAACCCCGGAGGTTCCCGTGTTGCGTACCCGTCCAGTCCTCGCCCTTTCGGCCGCCCTCGCACTCGGCGCGACGGCGGACGCCATGACCGCCGAGATCACCCGCTCGGGCGGCGTGATCGGCCAGTCTGTCACCTACGAGCTCCAGGGCGACCCCGGCGAGCTCTGGGGCCTCGCGTTCGGCGTGACCGAGGGGCCCACCCCGCTCGTGCTGTTCGATCCCAACGACTCGCGCCTGCTGGACGTGGGGCTCGAGTTCCTCAACCTGTGGCAGCTCGGCCCGTTCGACGGCGCCGGTCAGGCGACGGTGGTCCTCCCGATCCCCGCTCAGCCGAGCCTGCAGGGCCTGCCGTTCTTCGCCCAGATGGTCACGCTCCCCGGCACGACCACGCTGGTCGACGAGATCTCCGCGCAGACCGGGTTCGTGCTCGGCGAGGCCGACACGACGATGTTCACGCTGGCCGAGCTCGACGAGGCGCTGTTCAACCACGCCATGACGTCGCTCGATGACGGCCGCGTGCTGCTCTCCGGCGGCGTGCGTCCCGACGCTCTCGGCGACGGCATCGCCCGGGACGAGCTCCGGATCTTCGACAACCAGACCGGTCGCTTTACGCTCTCCACCGCGACGATGAGCGCCGACCGCACCCAGCACACCGAGACCAAGCTCGCCGACGGCCGCGTGCTGCTGCTCGGCGGCTCCGACGAGGACATCCTGGTCACCGCCACGGGCGACATCTACGACCCGGTGACCGACATCGCCTCGCCGATCGCCGACATGAGCGTTCCGCGCGTCGGCCACACCGCGACCCTGCTTCCCGACGGCCGGGTCTTCGTCGCCGGCGGAACGTCCGGAGTCGACTTCGAGAACCTGCTCGGCTCGTTCGGCCTCTTCCATCAAACGACCGAGATCTACGACCCGAGCACCGACACCTGGTCGGCCGGCCCGAACCTCCCGGAACCGCGCGCGCTGCACGCCGCTTCGCTGCTCGGAAACGGGCAGGTTCTGATCACCGGCGGCATCGAGATCATCAGCATCCTGTTCATCGAGACCCCGTTCTTCTCGAGCGACGTCCGGCGCTTCGACCCGACCTCGGGCTCGCTCCTCGGCACGCCGAGCTTCAACGAAGAGCGCGCCGGCCACGCCCAGGTCACGCTGCCGAACGGCGACGCGCTCCTGGTCGGGGGGATCAACGGCTCCTTCCTCACGCTGACGACCGACACGCTGACCAGCACGCGGCTCTACGACACTTCGGCCAACACCTGGTCGAACGTCGGCGACCTCAACATCGCCCGCGTCCTGCCGCGCCTGCTCGCGACCGGCGACTCGGTCGTCTGCGTCGGCGGCATCGTGTCCTTCGACCTGTCGACCCTGCAGGGCCCGCCGGTCGTCGAGATCGAGGAGTCGACCAACATGGGCTCGACCTGGAGCACGACCGCCAGCCTCAGCTTCCCGCGCCCGTTCGCCCCAGCGGCTCTGTTCGACGGCGGCGACCGCGTCCTGATCAGCGGTGCGGGGGACAACGGCTCCGGTGGAGTCACTCCCGACACGACGGCCGAGATCTACATCCCGTAGCCGGCCGCTAGAGATCCCTACGCAGGACGCCTCCTCCGGCTCGGGCCGGGGGGGGCGTTTGTGTTTTCGTAGCGACCGCGAACGACGTTGCCCGACGCCAGGCCGGTGACGACGCGGTAGGGGGGGCCTCGACTCCGGCGAGTCCTAGGGCTCGCCCAGCCGGATCGCGGCGCCGGCGCACCGGTCCCACAGGAGCCCCCGGTAGCGGTTGTTCCTGTCGTAGTCGAAGGTGCGCACGCCGACCTCCGAATCGAGGTTGGGGGATCTCCGGCCGCACGAGCTCCACGAGGACGGCCGCGGCATCCAGGAGGGAGGTTGCACCCGCGGCGCCGTTGGTGCCGCCCACTCGCGCCCGCAGCTGCTCAGCCACCGCGTTCGAGACCGGCGAGCGCGATGCGCGCTGCGACACCCGCCCGACGCCGCCCGCGGCCAGGGAATCTGATTTATCCCGCAGGACCCAGCTCACTCGCGTGCCTCGGCTCCGTGCCCAGGTCTTCAGATTCGTACCTGTCCCACTGACCATCGAACCAAAAGGAGTTCACCGTGCTTTCCGTTCGCCACCTCGTTCTCTCGTCCCTCCTCCTCGGATCGCTTCTGCCCGGCGTCGCGTCGGCGGAGGACGGTATCCCGACGCCCCCCTGGGGCCGGCTCGTGTCCGGGCTGACGGACAAGACCACGCTCGGGAGCGGCCTCGAGCTCGAGGTCGTCTGGACCGCGTTCGTGGGCGATCCCACGTCGAACATCCTCGACCTCTCGACCGAGGTTCTCGTCGAGGTCGGTGGCTACTCCGAGACCAAGACCGTCCGCGTGCTCGTGGATCCCGGCGCCGGCGTCTGCTCCGATCAGGGCTACGGCATGCCCTGCGGAAGCGGCAGCGTGGACGACCAGGACGTCGAGCTGATCTGCCTGGCCGATGGTCAGGGCGACGGCTACTGCCAGCTCCCCTGGATCACCACGACGTTCCCGGTCGTTCCCGAGTCGATGTTCACGCCGGGGGACCCGATCAAGGTCACGCTGATCCCGGCCACGGGTTCGCAGCCCGAGCTCGATACGACCGACGACTTCGTCTCCGCGACCTCCGGTGACCCGATCTTCTACGACCGCTTCTTCAGCTCGGTCGAGCTGGAGCCGGTCCCCGGGACCCCGAACACCTACGACATCGTGGTGGAGTACCAGGTGGCGTACAACACGCCCCTCCCGCCGATCGACCTGCGGACCGACATCGTGATGGAGCAGAACGGCGAGGCCAAGGTTTTCGAGACCTGGTGCGGGCCGTGGCTGCTCGACCCCTCGTCCACCTGCGGATCGGCGTGCTTCGGTCAGTCCTGCGCCACGATCATCTGCGGCGGTCAGACCGTCGCCAAGCTCTCCTGCCAGTCGGTCGAGAACGACTGGGGCCAGTTCCCGTGCGTCTGCGCGAGCGAGCCGATCCAGTACCGGATTCCCTCGGTCCAGCTGAGCGCGGACGGCCCCATCCTGCTGTCCCTCGAAGCTCCTGCCGGCGCCATGCCCGATCCCGAGGGGCTGGATCAGGATGAGTGGATCCTCTGCAGCAACGAGGCCCTGGAGCTGCCCTACGGCAACGGCAAGGCGGGAACCGCCGGCGTGCCGACGCTCGACTCGATCGCGCCGCCGATCCCCGGTCAGATGGTCGGGCTCCAGATGAAGGAAGCCCTGCCGGGCGCGGATCCCTTCCTGCTGGTGGGCTTCGACCGGCTCGACGTCCCGTTCGACGGCGGCACGCTCCTCGTCGATCCGGTGTTGGTGCTCCCGCTGTCCACGTCGGTCGCCCCCGATGGGACGCTGACGCTCGAGTGGCTCGCGGGCCCCGACCCGAGCCAGTGCGGGGTCGCCGTCAGCTACCAGGTGATGTTCCTCGACCCGGGCGCCGGAGGGGCGCTCAACCTCGCCATGACCAACGGCGTGACGCACGTCTTCGGCTGGTAAGGGCTGCGGATCCCTCCGCGGATCACGACGAGCCGCCTCTCCCGATGGGGGGGGCGGCTCTCGCTCCTTTCCGGTCGCCCAAGCGTGTCGAGGCCTCCCTGGGGCAGAAAACGGCCGACGACGGGCTCCGAGCCCCCCTCGAGGGCGCCCGCGGCCGAGGGATCTGAGCTTTTCCGTCGGACTCTGCCTCATTCCCGCCCGCCGGATCCGTGCCCAAGACTCCAGAGTCGCAACTGGCCCAGCTGCCTGTCGAACCAAAGGAGCTCACCGTGCTTTCCGTCCGCCGCCTCGTTCTCTCGTCCGTCCTCCTCGGATCGCTCTTGCCCGGCCTTGCGTCGGCTGAGGACAGTGCCCCGCGACCGCCCTGGGACCGAATCGTCTTCGGGCTGACGGACGACTGCTCAATCGGGATCGGCCTCGACATCGAAGTCGTCTGGACCGCGTCCGTCGGCGAGCCCACGGCCAACGGCCTCGACCTCTCGACCGAGATTCTCGTCGAGGTCGGTGGCTACTCCGAAACCAAGACCGTGCGGGTGCTCGTGGATCCCGGCGCCGGCGTCTGCTCCGAGCAGAACTACGGCATGCCGTGCGGCACCGGCAGCGTGGACGATCAAGACGTCGAGCTGACCTGCCTGGCCGACAGCAACGGCAACGGCTTCTGCCAGCTGCCGTGGATCACCACGAAGTTCCCGGTCGTCCCCGAGTCGATGTTCACCCCGGGCGATCCGATCAAGGTCACTCTGCTCCCGGCCGCAGGCTCGCTGCCTGAGCTCGACACCACGGACGACTTCGTCGCCGCAACGTCCGGTAGCCCGATCTTCTACGACCGCTCCTTCAGCTCGGTCGAGCTGGAGCCGCTCGCCTGGCCGCCGAACACCTACGACATCGTCGTCGAGTACCAGCTGGCCTACAACACCGGCCTCCCGCCGATGGACCTGCGGACCGACATCGTCATGGAGCAGAACGGTGAGGCCAAGGTCTTCGAGACCTGGTGCGGGCCGTGGCTGCTCGACGCGTCGTCCGCCTGTGGAACGGCGTGCTTCGGTCAGTCCTGCGCCACGCTCAGCTGCGGCGGTCAGACCGTCTCCAAGCTCTCCTGTGACCTTGCCCGGGTTTGGTGGACACCTCGGATGAGGCCAGACTGATGATGGAGGAGACGATGGCCAATAGACCGAGACGTAAGTTCACCGCGG
>JBCCGI010000019.1:0-118609 GCA_039029355.1 Planctomycetota bacterium | reverse complement strand
GCAGAGAGTTGCGACAGAGCGTGCTACCTCTGCGTGAGCAAGGATGGGTTGGGTCGGGGTACTACGAGGATGGCGTTCGTGTTGAGAGTATCCTTGACGTCTTAAATGATGGGCGATAGGCAGTTAGCATTGCCGTGCGAGCAGGCTCCCGCCGCCGAGCAGCGCCGCCAGGCCCGCCGCGAGCGCCACCGACGGCACGGCGCCCCAGCGCGCGGGCCGCTCGATCCCGGCGGCGAGGAGGAGCGCTCCGCCCCAGGCCTCGCGCGTCCCGAAGTCGCGGTCGAGCCGCTGCCGCAGCTCGCGCCGCGCGCGGCGCAACCGCGTGTGGACCGTGTCCACCGGCACGCCGTTCTGGGCTGCGATCTCGGTCGGCGCGAGGTCTTGGTAGTAGCGCTCCAGCACGGTCGAGCGGTAGGGCTCGTCGAGGGCGAGGACCGCGGCCAGCACGCGCTCGGCCACCTCGGCGCCGGCGCCGGGCGAGCCCGGGGGGCGGGCGGCGGCGGAGCGTGCCGCCGCGGCGATACCCTCGCGGCGTGTCCGCCGCGCCGCCCCGCGCCGCTGGCTGCGGGCGCGGTTGCGCGCAAGTCGCTCGAGCCAGCCGCGGACGGTGTCCGCGGGGCGCGGGTGGTGCTCGAGCGCGGCCACCCACGTCTCCTGCACCAGGTCGTCCGCGTCCGCGCCGTCGCCGACGAGGGCGCGCGCCAGCCGACGCAGGAACGGCGCCTGGGATTGCAGCTCGTCGAGGGAGATCGGGGTGGTCATTGGGCGCTTCCTCCACCTCCGTTGGACCGCCGGAGGGCGGTGCCCGTCCAGCTTTTCAGAGCTTCTTCACCTCGCGGTGCCGTTTGTGGCCTCTGCGCAGCGTCGGCGGTGAAGTCGCTTTCATTGGGGAGAGTTTTGAAGGGATCGTCACGAGGGGCGAGGGGGTCGGTGCGTAGGGTTCGCGACTCCCCGTCCTCCCCAACCCAAACGAGAGGTCCATCGACCATGAAGCGAAGCATTCTCCTCCTCAGCCTGATCGCGGGCCTCGGCACCGCGACCGAGGCCCAGGTGCGCGGCGCCGGCGGCCAGGAAGGCGGCCAGCGGCAAGAGGGCGAGCGGCAGCAGCCCGAGCGCAAGTCCGGCCCCACCGCGCGCGGTCGCGCCGCCGACCAGAAGGCGGCTGGCGAGGCCGGCTCCGCGGCCGACAAGGAGGCCGCGGGCCTCAAGAAGTTCGAGGAGATCCGCGACCGCGAGCTCGGCAAGGCCAAGGAAGAGTACGAGCGCCGCCTGGCCGAGGCGCGCGCCGAGGCCGAGCGCAAGAAGGACGCCGAGGGCTTCGAGAAGCAGCGCAAGCGCCTCGCCGACCGCTACGAGGAGGAGAAGAAGAAGATCGAGGCCACCTTCAAGGAGAAGGTCGCCGCGGCCCGTGCGCGCCAGGCCTCCGCGGGCCAGGGCGCCGGCGGCACCGCCACGGGCGGCAACGCCGCGGGTCCGAACGAGGCCGAGCGCGCCGTGCTGGCGCGCCTGGCCGAGGAAGAGGCCAAGAGCGAGCGCACGATGACCGAGATCAAGCGCCGCATCGACACCGAGAACAAGGCCGGCAACGCGCGCGGCGAGGCGCTCGCCCGCAAGGAGCTGGCCGAGGAGCAGGCGCGCAACCAGAAGGCGCTCGGCGCGCTGCGCAAGCAGGTCGGCGACAAGCGCTTCGAGGAGCTCCGCGCCTGGCGCCAGGCCCAGCGCGCGGGCGGCAAGGCCGACCCGAAGGCGCGCCCGGCGGGCGGCGCCGCGAACGAAGGCCGGCCCGCCGGCCAGACCGGCAACGCGCGCGGCGAGGGCGCCCAGCGTCGCGGCGAAGCGGGCCCGCCCAAGCCGGCCAAGAAGGGCCAGCGCGGCGACGGTGAAGAGGGCAAGCAGCGCGGCGGAGCCCGCGGCCAAGGCACCGAGAAGCGCGGCGATGCGCGCGGTCAGGGCGGCGAAGGACGCCAGGGGGACGCGAAGAAGCGCGGCGGCGACGACGACGCCAAGAAGCGCGGCGGAGCCCGCGGGCAGGGCGGCGAGCGTCGCGGCGACGACGATGCGAAGAAGCGCGGCGGCGGCCAGGGCGCCGGCAAGCGCGAGCGCGGCGACGACAAGGAGCGCGGCGGCAGCGGCTTCTAGTCCGCACCTGCGACCGGACCGATCGGCCGGCCCTCGCCATGGCGGGGGCCGGCTTCTTTTTTTGCCCGCGCGCCGCGGCCGCTAGAAGAACCCGATCACGATGTCGAGCGCGTTGGTGAGCTGCAGCTCGCCCGCCGCGGTGACCGAGCCCGCCTGCACGCACAGCGGCACGCCGACCGACAGGCAGCCGCCGGGCACGGCGACCGCGAAGGCCGCTCCGGGCTGCGCGGTCTGCGTCCCGAAGAAGGGCGGCGCGCACAGCAGGGTGCCGATCGGAAGCTGTGCGTTCACCGGCGTCGGCGAGAGCACGGCAACGTCGAGCAGGGCGCCGGGCAGGAAGGTCGAGTGGTCGACGATCGGGTCCCAGACCGCGCCGGCCACCGGCCCGACGGTCAGCCCCGGCAGGAACACGTTGGGGTTCGGCGGAGAGCCCAGCCGCACGGTCTCGGTCGCGACGACCGGCGCGCAGGGCAGGAACGCGAGGTCGCTGGGGCTGCCGACGCCGGAGCCGCCGAGCGCCGTGGTCGCGCCGGTCACCGGGTCGATCTCCACGACCTGGTCGCCGGCGGTGAAGCCGAAGCCCGAGCCGCCACGCGTCGCCAGAAGCGCGCCGTCGCTGGGGCGCACGGCGAGCCCGTCGAGGTGCGTCTCGGGGCCGTACGCGATCGAGCTCAACACCGCGCCGGTGGCCGGATCGAGGGTGACCAGGGTCGGCGCGCTCGCGAACTGCGAGGTCAGGTACAGCGTGCCGTCCGCCGCGAACGCGAGCCCGCCGCCGAAGCCGGTGCCGGTGTCCCCGACCAGGGCGACATCGCCGGTGTCCACGTCGAGCTTGAACAGCAGGCCCATCGGGCTCAGGAACCCGATCGCGTAGACCTCGCCGGTCGCGGGCTGCGTCGCGAGATCGGCGATGCGGACGGGGCTGCCCGCCCAAAGGAGCGGCTTGACCGACAGCACCTTCCCGGTGGCGGAGTCGAGCTCGACCAGCGTGGCGCCCGTCAAGAACGAGATCTGCACCGTGCCCCACAGCCGGCCGTCCGGCGTCGCCGTCAGGCCGGTGAGCCCGCCGACCGCGACCGAGTCGCTCAGCAGCGTCCCGGAGAACGTAGCGCCGTCGAGCCGCGCCAGGCCCCCCGGATGCTGCGGAGAACCGGTGCCGATCCCGGCGAGCAGCTCGGCCTGGGAGAGCGCGGGCGACGCGAGGAGCGCAAGGGCGAAGAGAGGTCGCAGGGCGGTGAGCATGGCGCAGGAGGCGGTTTGGGCCACGGGGAACGACGAGCCCGCCGGGGCGAGGGTGCGGGCGGCGGGACGACGAACGCGATGCTAGCGGGCGCCGCGCGGCCGGCGGATCTCACGCTTGCAACAAGGACGGCGCGCTCGGGGGCAGCCTGCTGCAGGAGCAGCGCGCAACGCGCGCCTCTTCTTCCGACGCGCCCTAGGCCTGTTGAGGGACTCGGCCAGCGCCGCTCGCGAGGTCCCGTCCGCTGCCAGCTGATCGCATCGCGGTCAGCAAGACGAGTCCCAGTTTTGTGTAGGGGAATCCCGCGGATTGCGGACTGCTCGCGACCCTAGGGGAGAAAGACCTGCTGCTGAGATCGCTCTTGGTAGCGCTGCGCAGACTCGATGTTCGGGGCTGCTTTTTTTTGATTAGCCCTTGGCCTGCGAGGCGCCTCTAGTACAAGACGCCACTCGCACTCGAATGCGAAGATCGCTTTGCAGAGCCCCGCATGAGGCCAAGGCGCAACCCCGGAGAGAACTCAAATGCACGCACGTTCCTTGCTTGTCGGCGGCGTAATGCTGACCACACTGATCACCTCGGCCTGCCAAGGAGGGCCGGGCCTTCGCCGCTCGACGGATCTCTCCACGGGCGAGACCGTTTGGCGCTTGGACTGGGGAGACGATGGGGGAAGCGAGCTGCTCGACGAAGTGGCCTATGCCAGCGCGGAGACCGCGGATCCTCTCGCGGGAGACGTTCAGCTCAAACAGGTGACCTCGCTGGGGCCGAAGACTCACCTCTTGAGCTTCGACGTCGACCCGCAGCGCTCTCAGATTCTGATGAGCGTCCTCGACGGAATTGAGGGGCGGAGCCAGAAGCCCTTTGCGAACGTCTGGCTGGCGAGCGTGGACTCCGCGGACGGGCGCAAGACGAGAATCACCGAGGGCCAGCATCTCGACCTGACTCCGACCTTCGCTTCGGGCGGAGCGATCCTGTTCGCTTCCAATCGCGTCGGCCAGACGCTGTCCATTTTCCGCCAGCAGCTGACCGGAGGCGGCGGAGTGCAGCTCATCACCGGGCAGTCCTCGCAGGATATCTGGCCCCAGGTCGATCCGGCGACCGGGCAGCTGCTCTTTACGCAGGTGAGGTCCGCTTCGACCGGGAATGGGATCCTCTGGGTGCGGCCGATGGAGGGGGGCGCGCCCACCCAAGTCGGCGAGGGCAGCGGAGCCCGTTGGTCGCCTGACGGCAAGCTCCTCCTCTATAGCTCCGTGGACTCCGCGTCGGGCAACAGCCACCTTTGGATTCGTCCGATCGCGGGAGGACAGCAGATGCAGATCACTCATGGCGACCACAACGACGTGAACCCGTCGTGGTCGCCGGATGGCTCGATGATCGTGTTTGCCTCCGACCGGGCGCGCACGGCCGACGGGCAGCCGAACTACGACATCTGGCTGATGGAGGTTCAGGGCGGCGCTCCGCGGCGGCTGACTGCGAACGAGTCCTTGGATGACACCCCGCGCTGGCTCGACTCGGAGACCGTGTTGTTCCGCTCCAACCGCGGGCGGGAGTGGAACATCTGGTCGCTTAAGGTGAGTCAGGCAGGCGAGTAGATCCGGAGCGAGGCCAAGCGTGGAAGCACGCGTGGAAGCACCGCAGCGCGACGTGTTCGTCAGCTATTCGGCGCGGGATGAGAGCTGGGCCAAGGCCGCTCTCGCCGCGCTGGAGAAGGACGGTATGCGTTGTTGGATCGCGCCCCGGGACATCCGTGGCGGAGCGACCTGGGCTGGCTCGATCGTCGAGGCGATCCAGAGTTGTCGGGTGATGGTGCTGATCTTCTCGCAGAGCGCCAACGAGTCCGCCCAGGTCACCCGCGAACTGGCCCAGGCGGCGGACCACGGCCGAGCGGTTCTCCCCCTGAGGATCGAGCGGGTCACTCCATCGAGCGACAAGGCCTATTACCTGTCGGGTGCTCACTGGCTGGACGCCTTCGACGGCAAGCGCGATGTGGCGCTCGCCAGGCTGGTCGCCGACGCGCGCGCAGCGCTCGATACGAGGCCAGTGGGATCGGCGCCCCCGGCGAGGCCTGCGCAGGTCCGGGCGGAACGCGCAGACGCGCGTGGTGAGAACCGCGGCTGGAAGCGGGGGCCGTGGTTCTTCGCGGCTGCCCTGCTCGGGCTCTGCGCGGTGGTTGCTTGGATCGTGCCGCTCTTCTTCCCGGAGGAGCGCGCGGCCCACGCGGAAGCGGAGGGGCGGCAAGACGAGCTCCCCGCAGGGGAGCGCAGCGACGAGGAGCGCGGCTCCAAGCCTGAGCCGCAGCTGGTCCTCCAGTCCGCCCCAGAGCCGAAGATCGAAGCCGCGGCCCCGGATCCAACCCCGCCGGACCCGTGGGGAGACGCACCCGAGCGAATGAGGAGCGCGTTCGTCTCCATCGGGCCGCTTGGCGCAGACCGAGGACGAGACCTGCCGACCAGAATCCGGCATCGCACCACAGGGATCGAGCTGCTGTACGTGCCCGGTGGACGTTTCGAGCTCGGGACCCCTCCGGAGTCCTGGAGGCTCGCCAAGGGCATGCTGGACTCGGACGAGCACCCGACCCGCAACATCACGATGAGCGGGTTCTATATGGCGGTGTTCGAAACGACCGAAGGCGAGTGGGGCGGTGACCCGAGCGGTTCGCGTCTACCGGTGACGGACGTGCGCCACGAGGATGTCGCCTTGTGGTGCAGCGAGCGCGGCCTCCTGTTGCCGACCGAGGCACAGTGGGAGTACGCGGCTTCCGGCTCCGAGAACCGGGAGTTCCCCTGGGGCGACGAATGGAGTCCGGATCGCTGCAACGCGATCGGTGTCGGCACGAAGGACCGGTGGAGCCAGGCCGCTCCCGTCGGTTCCTGCGGCGAAGCGGGTCAGTCGTGGTGCGGCGTCCAGGATCTGGCGGGCAACGTCTACGAGTGGTGCAGGTGGCGCTATGCCGAGCGCTACGCCGAACTGCGGGGTGACATCGACCCCGAGGGACCCGAAAGCGGCTTCCAAAACGTCGCGCGGGGCGGATCCTGGAACGACCGCCAGCGGAACTGCCGGACGGGAGACCGACGCGCGTTCGCGCCGCATGTCGCCAACGGGTACATCGGCTTCCGCTGCGTGTACGAACCGTAGCGAGGAAACCGGCCTTCTCACCCCATCCGGCTAGGGCGCGAACACCCCAACCGCGGGCCACGTCAGGCCCAGCGACGCGTCCCACGCCTGGAACCCGAACTCGGCGCCGATCAGCTCGGGGAGCGGCGGGACGGGGTAGGTCTTGGCGCTCGGCGTGCCGGTCGTCAGGATGCCGAGCTGGATCATGCTGGTGCGGTCCAAGAGCGTGACCCCGTAGGCGTTCGTGCGCGGCTCGGTCAGACCCAGCGAGAACAGGAGGAATGCGCCCGGGCCGGGCAGCTCCCATTCGAGCGTGTACGCGCCGCCCACCGGCGCGCGGCTCGGGCCGCTCAGGGGGCCGCCGAGCACCTCGACCGTTGCCGCCAGGATGTCGATGCCGCTCGGCTGCGTCGCGCAGGCGGTGGGCGTGCCGGCCGGCAGGTACGGCTTGCCCGCGGGGTAGGCGAGGAAGGTCGCGCCGACCCCGGCGTCGACCGTCGAGCCCGCCAGGTAGACCGCGTCGGCGACCACGCCGTCGCCGCCGATGCCGCCCATCGAGGGCTCGACGTCCGGGCACGCGCAGAGCACGCAGCACAGCTGCCCGCCGTCGCCGCCGCGGACGGTCGAGCCGACGAGCATCACCATGCCGCCGGGGTTCTTGATGCCGGTCGCCTCGTCGTTGTAGAGGAAGCCCGAGCAGTGGTCGCTGTCGCTGCCCGAGGCGGCGATGGTGCTGCCGCTCACCAGCAGGTAGGGGACGTCGACGTCGATCGCCGAGGCGCCGTGCCCCAGCCCCGACTGGCCGGCCTGGATCTGGATCGTCGCGTCGAGCAGGTGCACCTCGTCGTAGCCGCCGCCGCCGAGGACCGGCGCGGGGTAGTTGCAGTCCATGCTCTGGCTGGTGAAGCCGCCTAGGACGAGCCGTCCGCCGCCGCCCTGCAGGCGGAAGGCGTTGTCGTCCGGTGGGCAGTCGAAGCACGTCGAGGCGCAGCCCGACGTGATGGTGAAGGTCGGGTTGCCCAGGATCGTGAGCGGCTTCTTCACGACCACCGACTCGTGGATCCCTGAGACGAGGATCACCTCCTCCGGCGCGGCCGCGTTGACCGCGGCCTGGAGGTTGGAGTAGTCCCCCGGCACGTAGATCTGCGCGGCGGCGGGCGTGACCAGGAAAAAAAGCAAGGGCAAGCAGCGCATAGGCGAAAGCCTACCCCGGTTTTGTGGGCGGGGAACCGTGACGAGATCGACGGAAGCAGAACCCGTCGCTGGGGCCCCTCACCGGGGCCCCAGGAGAGGGCCTCGGGCTAGAAACCGGGCGCGAGGAACGTCAGCGACTGGGCCGGGCTGAGCACCGCGGGCGTGGTGAAGCTCAGGTCGAAGAACGCGCCCTGGGTGTAGATCGTCAGCGCCTCGGTCGGGGGCGCCGGCGCGGTGGTCTGGACGACGATCGAGCCGTTGGCGTCGGTCGAGCCGAGGAAGTCGACCTCCGGCAGGAAGGGCGGCAGCAGCACGCCTCCGAGCAGCGCGGGCGAGCCGAACAGCACCGGCGTCTGCTCGAAGCCGATGAGGTAGAACACCTCTTCAAACGGCAGGCCCTGGCCGAGCAGAACAAGCGGCTCGCCGGGACGCAGCGGGCCGGCGATCGAGAGCTCGCGCGCCTGCGTCGGGTTGGCCGTGACGCTGCCCGACGGCACGTCGTAGGAGGGCCCGGCTCCACCCGGCACGCAGGGGAACAGGGTCTGCCCGCCGGCGCCTCCCTGGGGCACGAGCCCGACGAGCTCCGCCGCCGGTGCGGCGCCGTCGAGCCGCAGGCCGGGCGCGCCATCGGTTCCGTCGACGCAGGGCAGGAAGCTGCTGAGCCCGTCGGCTCCGGAGCCGCCGCGCATGTCGCCGCCGTTGACCAGCAGCAGCCCGCCGCTGGCGTGGGCGCCCGCGCCGGGCGCGGTGGCCGGCGTGAAGCCGCCCTGGGTGGCCTCGCCGCCCTGGAGCGATCCCTCGAAGAGGAAGACGTGCGAGTCGACGGCGCGCAGCCCCGCGCCGGCGTCGGCGTTGACGCCGCGCGACCCGACCAGGCGCGTGCGGTGGATCGACACCGCGTCGCAGGACTCGACCGAGGCGCCGGCGAGCGGCGTCAGCGCCTGGCCCTGGGCCGCGACGAACACGCCGTCCTCGACCCACACGGGCCCGTCGCAGGACACCGTCGCCAGGGCCGGACCGTCGGTCGGCCCCTGGACGGTCAGCCCGTGCAGCAGCACCGCCTGGCCGGCGACGAGGTCGCGGACGAAGACCGTGCCCTGGACGAGCACGACCTCGTCCTTGTCGGCGACGACCTCGAGGCTCTTGCCCTGGATCTGGAAGCCGCCGTAGGCGCCTTCGTGCACCAGGAGCGTCGCGCCGGCCGGGGCGGCGTTGACCGCCGGCTGGATCGCCGTGAAGTCGACGCCGGGCCCGCCGTCGTCGTCGACCACGACGACCTGGGCGAGCGGCGCGGCGCCGAAGAGCGGTAGGAGGAGCGGAAGAGCGAGCGTGCGGGGGGACTGCATGGGGTTCCTTTTGCGGGGGACAGCCCGACAGGATCCGCTTCGCGGCCGGGGCAGGGAAGGCAAAAAAGCCGTGCCCGGCTGTCGGTCGTCGCCGCTCTTCTGCGTCCGGATGAGGTGACGCTCATACCAACCCTCCCGAGGCTCCAACGATGCTCCGCAAGCGCTCGAACACGCTCCTCCTCGCTCCGCTCCTGCTGCTCGCCCCCGGTGCGGGCGCCGCGGCCCAGGGGACCTTGCTCCAGGACGAAGAGTTCCACTACATCCTGATGTCGAACGGGGGGCCCGGCGGCTTCTGCCCCGGCCCCTTCGACACCTCGCTCAGCAGCGGCGAGCTCGAGCTGCGCGCCGACGGAACCCTCTTCGTTGCGGGCTTCTCGAAGCAGGTCTGCGCCGACGGCACCAGCTCGTCCTCCGGCGACCCGGGGGCGGGGACCTACACCCTGGCGCCGGACGGCGTCGCGTCGCTGCTGGTCGACCCGCCCGATCCGGTCGAGCTCGGCTACCGCTTCGACCACGGCGTCCTGATCAGCAACGTGGGCTCCAACGCCGAGCCCGCGTTCCTGGTGGCCGTGCGCAAGGCGACGACCGCACCGGCGGTCGCGGGGACCTACACCGTCGGCCGCTTCTCGCACCTGCACGGCGCCGGTGGGCTGGTCGCGGCGGCCGAGCTCGGCACGCTGGTCGTCACCGCCGGCGGCGCGTGGAGCGAGACCGGGCAGCGCCACGAGCTCTCCCCGACCGGAACGACCAACACGACGTACTCGCGCTCGGGGACGCTCACCGTGGGCGCGGACGGCGGCCTCGTGGTCCAGCCCGGCGCGCGCCAGGGCGCGATCACCGCCGACGGCGAGCTGCTCTTCTGGGACGAGGATGCCGGGCTGGAGACCGGCATGACCTTCGCGACGCGCCAGGGCGGCACGCACTCGATCGCGGGGCTCCAGGGTGCCTGGGAGGTCACGGCGATCGGTACCGAGCAGGGGCCGGCTGCGGGGCTGCCGCTCACGTTCAGCTTCGGCTCTCACCTGAGCGCCGACGGCGCCGGCACCGCGGTGCTGAACGGCAGCGGCGCCGAGCTGAGCCCCTCCGGCTCGAGCACGTTCCCGATCGCGCAGACCGGCGTGCTGCTGACCGATGCCACCGGCGGGCTGACCTACACCGCCTCGGGAACCGCGGTGGCCGGCGGGCTCTCGGCCGGCGAGCGCTTCGGCGTGCTGGTCGACGTCACGACGCCGGGCAAGATCGACCTCGTGCTCTTGATGCGCACCTGCGTCGCGCCGCTCGCGTACGGCGCCGGGCTCGCGGGCACCGGCGGCGTCGTGCCGCAGCTAGGCTCGACCGGCGGGCTGCCGACGGCCGGCAACGCGGCCTTTGGGCTGCGCGTCGAGCAGGGCGTCGGCGGCGGGGCGGGCCTGCTCGTCGTGACGAACCTGCCCGCCCCCGGGCTGCCCTTCGCCGGCGGCGGGCTGTGGGTGGGGGGAGCGCCGCTCCTGGTCCAGGGCTTCGCCCTCGGCGGAGCGGTCGGCGCCGCCGGGGCGGGGAGCGCGACGGTGCCGCTCCCGGTGCCGGCCGGCAGCTCGCTCGTCGGCGCGGACCTCCACGCCCAGGGCTTCGTGCTGGACGGGGCGCTGCCGGGCGGGCTGGCGCTGACCCCGGGCCTGGCCTTCGAGGTGTGCGAGTAGTGCCCGCGGAGCTTTGCTAGGGTCCGTCCGCGCCCGCGCCGGGCGCGGCGAAAGGACGGATCCATGGCGAAAGAGCACCAGAGCTTCCTGCTCGAGCTCCTGATGAAGATCGGCGCGCCGATCTTCGCGGGCACCCTCGTGGGCTGCATCCTGCGTGAGGAGGTGCGGCTCTCGCACGCGCTCCTCCTCGCGGTTGGGTTGGGCCTGGTCTACTTCGGGCACCGCGTCGAGCATCACCGCGGCTCGCCCTGAGGAGGGCCGTGCGCTAGGGGAGAGACAGCTCGAAGAGCGCCGCCGAGGTCTGCGCGACCGGCGTCGCGAAGTCGACCGTGCCGCCGCTCCACACCAGCGCGCTCACCTCGCCGGTGCGCACGTTGCGGAGCTGAAGTGGGTCGCCGACCTCGAAGCCGTAGCTGGCGGGGTCGAGCGTCACGGTCGCGATCTGGTCGCCCGGGAGCGTGTCGGCGACCAGCGTCGGGGCCGTCAGGAGGTCCTCGGCCGCGGTCCAGTTGAGCAGCAGCACCGCCACGCGCTTCTCCGAGCGGTGGCCGCAGACCGAGCCGTACACCGCCGGGTAGCTGGGCCCCGGAGACTCCTTGGGCTGCTCGCTGCCGAGGGCGCCGAGCGGCGGCGGACCGCCGCCGGGCGGGAGGAACAGCGGCGCCTCCTCGGGGCCGGTGAAGTTCGCCACGACGCGCGGGTTGCGGAAGCGCTGCCCGAAGCGCAGCAGGTCGCGCGCCTCGTCCGTGTTCAGGACCTGGGCGAAGTCCTGCACCATGTAGGCCGCCTGCGCGTAGAGCGGATGGTCCAGGTTGTCGGCCAGGGACTTGGGAGACAGGACCGTGCCGAGTGCGACCTCGCCCGACTCGCTGGAGTAGCGCGCGAGGAAGTGGCGGCTGGCGGCCATCGCCTCGGCGCTCACCGTGTCCGACAGCGGCAGGTTGGCGGGCAGCACGCTCGCGAAGCGCTGGTACTCGTTGTAGACGGTCTGGAACATCGGCGCGCGGTCGAAGGCGGACTCCTCGAGGTCGGAGCCGAACACCTGACCGTAGCTGAGGTTGCACACCTCGACGAAGCCGACGTACGGCTCCGACGCGCCCTCGGTCCACAGGAAGGGCTCGGGGTTGCCGTTGTCGCGCATCCACTGCTTGAGCAGCAGTGAGAGCACCTGCTTGCCGTCGACGAAGTACGATCCGTCGCCGCCGACGGGGTGCCCGTGGCTCGCGTCGTAGCAGACGCGCTCGAGGTGGTGGTACTCGTCGAGGTAGGCGCCCGAGAAGCTCCCGCCGAAGGGCGTCATAGCAGCGGCGAGCTGCCCCAGCACGTGCCGCGCGTACAGCAGGGGGACGGTCTCGGCCGGCTTCTCCGGATCCGGAGAGCTGGCGGGACACAGGACGCGCTGGTGCCACTCGACGATCGGGTGCGGGCCGCACCCCTGGTCCTTCGGGACCG
This sequence comes from Planctomycetota bacterium, assembly GCA_039029355.1. Lineage (GTDB taxonomy): Bacteria > Planctomycetota > UBA1135 > UBA1135 > JBCCGI01. The sequence continues at coordinate 106,448 of JBCCGI010000019.1, read as the reverse complement.
CGAAGATCGAGGAGCGATGGGCCTGACCGAACTCGTCCTTGACGACGTACCGTTCCAGGTCCTCGCCCAGGATCTCCGGTACGTAGGAGCTGGCGTAGCCCGGGCTGTCCCGGTCCACGATCAGCGGGTGGAAGTAGGGGCCCCAGGGGTGCGCTACGGTCCCGCAGGCTGCGAGGAAGTCGTCGCGTACCGGCATCCACTCCCCGAACGCGGCGTCGAAGGCGTTGTGGTCCCAGAACCATGGGCGCCCCACGAGGCTCGTCAGCCCGAAGAAGGCCTCGAAGTCGTCCCACTCGCGCTGCCAGAACTGGAAGTTGGTGTAGTCCTTGATGATGTCCTCTCCGGGCGCGAGCTCGGGCGCGACGGCGGGCTCGCACGGCGCGATGTTCACGGTGCCGAGGGCCTGCGCGTCGTAGATCAGCTGGGAGTAGTCCGATCCCGGATCCCCCGGCAGCGCGTCGGGGATCCACACCCAGCTCGGGTCGATGGCCCAGTCGCGGTAGTACTGCGCCGCGTCGTACCAGTCGCCCTTGAGCGCGGTCATCACGACGTCGAAGGGCATGGAGACGCCGTCGGGCTCGCCGTCGCCGTCGGCGTCCTCCTGCCCGGTGACGTTGAGGTTGTCAATCGGCTGGTACTGCACGCCGAAGCCCAGGCCGTCCTGCTCGGGGTAGACGAAGTAGGGCTTGATGTGGTTGCCCGTATCGCGCGTGCCCCAGTAGAGCAGATCGCCCTCGGGGTCGTCGGTCTCGTAGAACGACATCCACTGCATCGTGAGCACGCCCGGGTGGGTGGGGATGCTCTTGCCGTGGACCGGGTCGCTGAGGCGGATGTCGGCCAGGCAGTCGGCGAACTCGATCGCTCCGGAGTTCAGCGGGTCGGGTAGCAGCACCCCGAAGTACCAGGGCGCGGCCAGCATGTGGTTCTGGGGCGCGCTCGTGAGCTCGGCGGCGGTCCGCAGCTCGAGCCGGTAGACCGAGAGGCGCGGGTCCGCACCCGTCAGCCGCACGTTGAGGTTGATCCCGACGTAGTCGTTGTCGCCGGAGGTCTTGTAGATCAGCTCGACCACGAACGGCTCGAGCGGGAACGTGCCGAAGTCCGCGTCGCCGAGCGTCTCGATCGCGTCGGGATGGATGCTCCAGCGGGCGCGCATCTCGGTCGGTGCGCTCTTGGTGGGCCCGACCGAGAGCACCGGCAGGACCGTCACGTCGCTCGCCCGGATGTGGAGCAGCCCGTCCGCCGGCTGCGGATCGCAAGGGCTGGCCGTCGAGACCGGCATGCCGGCGAAATCCTTGCTGCGCAGCGTGACCTTCCAGACGTCGCTCGGCGCGAAGAACACGCCGTCACCGGGGCCGGCGGGGCCGGTGACCGTGAGGTTGAGCAGGTGCTCGTGCACCAGGCCGTAGTCGGGGTCGGGCTTGATCGCGAGGTCGACCGTGCCGTTGCTGATGAAGAGCTCGCAGGGCTGCGAGAGTATGTCGGCCGAGCTCAGCGGTACGGGGACCGCCTCCACGGTGCACGGCGCACCGGCGAGGCTGACCTGCACGGTGTAGTCGCCGTAGATCGCGCTCGGGACGTCGGTCGCGATGGTGAGCTGGTGCCCGTTTGCGCCCGCAAACGCCGCGCCGGAGACCGGCAGCCCGTCGCGCAGCCACTGGTAGCTGTCGTAGATCTTGGAGACCCACATCGTGATGTCGGTCTCGCCGGGGCACGTCGGCGTGCCTCCCAGCTGGATCTCCGGCTGCGGGACGAAGTCGGAGGCGTCGATCTCGACCGGATTGCTCTCCTGCGCGCACAGTTGGGTGGCGGAGCCGACCTGGACCGTGTAGCTCCCGTGAACGGCCGCGGGATCGAGGGTCGCCAGCGTCAGGACGTGCGACGTCTCGCCGGGCAAGGGACTCCCGTCCTTGTGCCAGGCGTACTGGCCGTAGCCGACCGGCGCCGAGAGCTCAAGGCTCGTCAGCCCGGGGCAGCTTGGCGATCCGGTGAGCGAGATGGCCGGGACGGAGAGCACGTCGTCCACGTCGATCGTCAGCGTGTTGCTTGTCGAATCGCAGCCGTCTTCGCCGTACACCAGGACGTGGTAGTCACCGAAGATCGCAGGTGCCGCCGAGGCGTCGAGCTTGAGCGTAGGGCTCCCGCCTGCGACCCAGGTTCCGCCGCGGATCCAGTCGTAGTCGTCGTAGATCGCGGGCACCGACAACGTGAGCATGCCGTCGGGGCACGCCGGCGCACCCGAGAGTGTGAGGAGTGGCGGGATTGGCGCCGTAAGCCCCTCGACCGACGCCGTCGCCGTCGCCGAGCAGCCGCCGCTTTCGACGACGACGGTGTAGGTCGTGGTGACCGCCGTGGCCGCGTACTGCTGGAAGTCGCTCAGCGTGAGGTAGGAGGCCGTCCCGACCTGCTCGATCGCGTAGCCGGTGCCGTCACCTCCGGTCGAACCCGACAGGATCTCCTTGGCGGGATCCGCGACCGGCCCCTCGTACCAGGTGAAGGTCATCGGGAGCGCGCCCACCCCCTGCGCGGCGACCTCGGTGCTCTTCCCGGCGCAGACGGCGGGATGGGACGGGCTCGCCGTGACGCTCAGCAGGGGAGCGATCGCGTCGGCGTCGAGCGTGAACGGCGCGCTGATCGCCTCGCAGCCGCCGTCGCCATAGACCAGGAGCTGATAGTCCCCGAAGATCGCCGGGCCGGCGCTGAGGTCGAGCTGCAGCGAGGGTGCGTGCTGACCGAGCCACGCGCCGTCCTGGATCCACTCGTAGTGGTTGTAGCCCGTCGGATGCGACTCCAGCGTCAAGGTGCTTCCCAGGCAGTCCACGGATCCAAGAGTGACGATCGGCTGCGGGGGAGCTGGAAAGCCGTCGAGGTAGCTGGTCGTCGTGCTGGCGGTGCAGGTGCCGCTCTCGACCACGACCGTGTAGAGCTTCGGACCGCCCGCCGGAGCGGACTGCAGGAAGTTGGTGATCTGGAGGTGCGACGTCGAGCCGCTCTGGGAGATCTCGTACTCGGTGCCGTCGGGCCCGACATAGCCCGGGGAGATCTCGTACACCGGGTCCGCCACCGGCCCGTCGTACCAGGTGAAGGTCATCGGCAGCGAGCCCGAACCGTAGGCGACGACCTCGGCGGAATCGCCGGTGCACAGGATGCTCGGGAAGGCGTCGGTCGACACCGAGAGCGGCGTCACGCATTCGTCCGGGTAGTCGTCGCCGTTGCAGTCCTCGCTGTCTCCGAGGTAGATGTCGATGGAGTCCGGCAGCCCGTTGCCGTTGCAGTCATCGCCCGAGCCCGAGAAACAAGCCAGGTTGCGCTGAATGACGGCTCCCTCGCTGATGAAGGACCCGCAGCCCTGGCCCTTGCTCCCGACGAGTACCGTCTCGCCCGAGATCTCCGCCGCACACACGAGATCGGAGACCGAGGCATAGGGCACCGAGAACATCGAGGGCCCGGCTACCCAAGAGCCATCGGGCTTGCGGTAGTACGGCCGCACGGGGACGTCGGCGCACTGGAACGTGGTCCCGGGAGCCACCTCGAACAGCACCGCGCGGTCGTCGGTCAGCGCGCCGGCCAGCCCCGCACCGAGCGTGGTTTCAAGGCTCCACGAGGAGCCGCCCTGGTAGGTGTAGAGCTTGCTCCGGTACCCCGACGGCGAGAGGTGGGAGACCAGCGCGCGGTCGTCGTGGAGCGCGATACGGAGCCCCTGGCGCGTGTCGGGAAACACCGAGGGCAGCGACGAGTGATAGGTCCAGGAGGCGCCGGCGCGCTCGAAGACCCACACAAAGCCGGTGCTGCCGGTCTCGCCCGGCGCGCCGACGAGGGCCCAGCGCTCATTGATCGCGACCGAGGTGCCGATGTGCGCGTTTCCGAAGGTGATCCACGGGCCCACGGCGGCGTAGTACAGATCGTTGCAGCTGACGGACGTGCCGTCGAAGTCGTTCAGCAGGTACGCGCTGCCGCGGCCCCCGTGATTGTCGGGTGCGCCGACCGCGAGCCGGTAGCCCCAACTGGAGAGCGACTCGCCGACCTTGGCGGCGCCGATGACCGGGTCGGTCACCGTCCCGAGCGAGTAGCCGACGCGTGACGTGTGCGTCCAGCCACAGAACCCGGTCCCGCCGCGGACCCGATACAGCAAGCCGGCGCCGAAGTCGTCGGGCGCGCTCGCGTAGATCTCGGCCGAGCACGGCACGTAGGAGGGGCCCGGGACCGCCCCGCCCCAGTCGTAGTACTTCAGCTCGACCTGGGCACCGAAGCGACCGCTGGAGAACGGCGGGTACATCGACTCGGGATAGATCACATCGGCGAGGTTGAAGAGCCCACCGCTCTCGGTAGCGACGTGGAGTACTCCTTGGAGTGGATCGCCGATGACCGCAAGGTCGGCGATCAAGTCGACGTCGGCACCAAACGCATCGCTGGCGGTGTCGGAGTCGAACAGACCCCAGGCGGGACACTGTCCGGACAGCGGAGCGGAGAGCGCGAGCAGGGCGAGGAGCGGCAGCAGACGCGAGGCGAGAGTCAACATGCGGCGGTTTGGGCAAGCGGGGTTGGCAGGTAGCGGCTGGTTCCGAGCTAGAAACGGGCGGAGCGGCGCCGCGTTACAGCTCGCCGTCGGAGTTTGCGCCCGGCGAGGCTGACGCGGTCCTCCGCGAGTGCCCGCGTCCGCCGTCCGGTCGCCTGCCTACGGCTCGAGCACGAGCAGTGTTCCGGAGAGCTCCGGCAGGTCGCGGGTCAGCGTCAGGTCGCCTCCGCCCCAAGGGACGGTCGTCGTCACGCCGGTCTTCACGTCGCGCAGCGAGAGCGTCGCCGCGGGCGCGAAGCCGTAGCTCTCCGGCTCGAGCGTCACCGTCACGCGCTGGTCGCCGGGGAGGCTCGACTCGATCAGCCCCGGCGCCACCAGGAGGTCGGTCACCGCGGTCCAGTTGACCAGCAGCACGCCGATGCGCTCGCCGGCTCGCCCGCAGGCCGACGCGTAGACCGGCGGGAAGGTCAGGTCCTCGTCCTCCTCCTGCAGCGCGACCGGCACGCCGCCGCCCGAGGGCGGCACGAAGACCGACGCGACCGCCGGGTCGCGGAAGCGCTGGCCGAAGCGCATCAGGTCGCGGGCCTCGTCGGTCTTCAGCTCCTCGGAGATGTCGCGCACCATGTTGACGGCCATCGAGTACGGGCCGTCCGACAGCTTGTCCGCCAGCAGCGAGGGCTCGAGCACGGTGCCGAGCGGGATCTCGCCCGACTCGTAGGAGAAGCGCGCGAGGTGGTGGCGGCTGATCGCCATGTTCTTCGGGTAGTCCGGCGCGCTGAAGGGCAGCGGCAGGTTGACCGGCAGCACGCTGGGGAAGCGTTGGAACTCGTTGTAGACGGTCTGGAAGAGCGGCGCTCGGCGGACGCTTCCCGCTTCGAGGGCCACGCCGAAGATGCCGCCGTAGCTGAGGTTGCAGGCCTCGACGAAGGCGACGTAGGGCTCCGAGGCGCTCTCGATCCAGAGGTAGGGCTCGGCGATGCCGAGCTCGGTGGTCATCCACTGCTTGAGGAGCACCGTGAGCGCTTGCTTGCCGTCGATGAAGTACGAGCCATCGCCGCCGGGCGGGTGCGCGTCCGGGTTGCCGTGGTCGGCGTAGCACACGCGCTCGATGTGGTGGTACTCGTCGAGGTAGACCCCCGACATCGCGCCCATCCACGCCTTCACGTCGCTGTCCAACCTCCCGAGGACGCTCTTCGAGTAGAGCAGCGGGAGCGTGTTCTCCGGCGACAGTCCGGCCGGAACGGCCGCGGCGCAGAGCACCTGCTGGCGGAACGGGACCTCGGTCGAGGAGCAGCCGACCGTCTTCGGAACGGCCTGGATGCACGCCTCGTGCGGTTGGCCGAACTCGTCCCGGACGACATAGTTGGAGAGGTCCTCGCCGCTGACCTCCGGGATCGTCGACGCGGCGGCCTCGGTCGAGTCCGGGTCGATGATCAGCGGGTGGAAGTAGGGCGCCCACGGGTAGCTCACCTCCTGCAGCTCGCCCAGGAAGTCGGTCCGCGTCGGGAACCAGTCCCCGAAGGCCGCGTCGAACGAGTTGTAGTCCCAGAACCAGGGGCGCCCGATCAGCCCGTGGACGGGGTCGAGGCCGAAGTAGCTCCGGTAGCCGGCCCACTCCTCGCTCCAGTACTGGAAGTTGCTGTAGTCCTTCGTGGTGCCGCCCGCGCAGTTCCCCAGCGCCACCGTCCCCAGCGCCTGGGCACGGAACATCGCGTCGGAGAAGGACGAGCCGGGCTCGCCGGGCGCCGCGTTGGGGATCCAGGTCCAGGCCGGGTTGATGGCCCACTGGCGGTAGTACTGCGCGGCGTCGTACCAGTCGCCCTTGAGCGCGGTCATGACGACCTCGAAGGGCATCGTCACGCCGTCCTCGGACTCCTGCCCCGTCACCGTCAGGTTGTCCGGCGGCTGGTACTGCACGCCGAAGCCGATCGCGTCGGTCTCGCGGTAGAGCGCATAGGGCTTGATGTGGTTGCCGGTGTCGCGCGTCCCCCAGAACAAGAGGTCGTTCTCGGCGTCCTCGGTCTGGTAGTACGACATCCACTGCATGCTGTAGACGCCGGGATGCGTCGGTACGGCCTTTCCGTGCTCGGGGTCGCTGAGGCGCACGTCGGCGTAGCAGTTGGCGAGGTCGAGCTCGGGAGCGTTGAGCGGATCGGGCACCAGCACGCCGAAGTACCACGGCATCGAGAGCACCTGGTTCTGCGGCGTGCCGGTCAGCTCGGCGGCGGTGCGCAGCTCGATCCGGTAGATCGAGAGCCTGGTGTTGGTGTTCGTCAGCTTGGCGTTGAGTCGAACCCCGACGAAGTCGTTGTTGCCCTTGGTCTCGTAGATCACCTCCACCTCAAAGGGCTCGAGGTCGAACGTGCCCGTGTCGGCGTCGGCGATCGACTCGATCGCGCCGGCGTGGACCTGCCAGCGGGCGCGCAGCTCGGTCGGGTGGAGCGGGTCCGGACCGACCGACAGCGTCGGCATCGCCGCAACGTCGCTCGCGCGGACGTGGATCAGCCCGTCCGCGGGCGGATTGCACGGGTCCGAGCTCAACCCGCCGTCGCAGGGATCCCAGAGCGGCGGCTCGTAGTCCGTGAAGTCCCGGTTGCGGAAGGTGATCTTCCACAGGTCGGTGGGAGCGAAGAAGACGCCGTCCCCGGGGCCGGCGGGGCCGGTCACGCTCAGGTTAACGAGGTGGTCGGTGACCAGCCCGTACTCGGGGTCGGGCGTCACGGTCAGGTCGACCGTCCCGTTCGAGATCACGACGTCGCAGGGCTGCGCGAGGAAGTCCGCCTGCCCGACGTCGATCGCGTCCTCCTCGGCGGTCAGGAGGCTGCAGCCCGAGTTTGCGTCGGTCACGACGACCGTGTACCGGCCGAGCACGTCCTCGGGAGCCGCCGTCGCGAGCCGCAGCTCGTGGGTGCCGAGGCCGGAGAAGGCCGAGCCGGACACCGGCTGGCCGTCGCGGTACCAGAGGTAGCTCGTGTAGGCGTCGGGCACCCACAGGATGAGCTCGGTGAGGCCCGGGCACGCCGGGCTGCCGCCGAAGGCGATCTCCGGGCTGGCGACGAAGTCGTCCGGCCCGACCGCGACGGGGTCGCTTGGGACCTGGCAGGTCGCGCCGGTCCTGGAGACCCACACCACGTACTCCACGTCGGCCGAGCCGGCGGGCGGGCTGGCCACGCCGAGGGTCGCGAGAGAGCCGACCGTGGCGCCGGACTCGTCGACCCACTGGTAGGAGTCGTAGCCGGCCTCGGCCGTCAGCATCAGGTCGGTCCCCTCGCACGCCGGCGCGTCGACCGTCACCTCCGGCACCTCGATGAAGTCGTTGCCGTCGACCGTGATCGCGTTGCTCTCGAGCTGGCACGAGCCTCCCGCCGACTCGACCGTCACGGTGTAGCTCCCGTAGAGCGCCGCCGGGTCGGAGGTGTCGAGCGTCAGCTCGTGCGACGTCTCGCCCGGGATCGGCATGTCGTCCTTCTCCCAGGCGTAGGTGTCGTACCCCTCGGCCACGGAGAGCACCAGCGCGGTCTGTCCCGGGCAGCTCGGCGATCCGGCCAGCGACAGGAGCGGCGCGGAGAGCACGTCGTCCGCGTCGATCGTCACCGTGTTGCTGATCGACTCGCAGCCGCCGTCGCCGAAGACCACCACGTAGTACTCACCGAAGATCCCGGGCGCGGTCGACGCGTCGAGCGTGTGCGTGGGGCTGCCGCTTGCGACCCAGGTCCCGTCGTGGATCCAGTCGTAGTCGTTGTAGATCGCGGGCACCGACAGCGTCAGCGTCCCGTCGGGGCAGGTCGGCGCTCCCGCGACCGTGAGGAGCGGCGGGATCGGCGGCGTGATCCCCTCGATCGAGACCGTCGTGGTCGCGGAGCAGCCGCCGCTCTCGAGCACGACGGTGTAGGTCTTCGTGACCGCCGTGGCGGCGTACTGCTGGAAGTCGCTGATGTCGAGGGACGACGTGATGCCGCTCTGGGTGATCGAGTATCCCGTGCCGTCCCCGCCGGTCGAGCCGGAGGTGATCAGCTTGCCCGGATCCACCACCGGCCCTTCGTACCAGGTGAAGGTCATCGGCAGCGACCCCGAGCCGTCGGCCGTGATCTCGGCGCTCTCGCCGGCGCAGATCGACGCCTCGATCGGGGTCACCAGCGTGGACACGGAGAGCGGCGCGACGCACTCGTCCGGAAAGCCGTCGTCGTTGCAGTCCGCGCTCGTGCCGAGGTGGATGTCGATCGCATCCGGCAGCCCGCTGCCGTTGCAGTCGGCCCCGGAGCCCGCGAAGCAGGCCAGGTCGCGCTGCTTGACGACGCCCTCGCCGGGGAAGAACAGGCAGCCCTCGCCCTTGCTGCCCACCAGGACGGTCTCGCCGGAGATCTCCGCCGAGCAGACGAGGTCGGAGACCGAGGAGTAGGGCACCGTCGTGAGCGTCGGCCCGGAGACCCACGAGCCGTCGGGCTTGCGGTAGTACGGACGGACCGGGACCGTGGCGCAGATAAACACGGTCCCGGTGGGGGGCTCGAAGAGCACCGCGCGATCGTCCGTAAGCGCTCCCGCGAGGCCGGCGCCGAGCGTCGTCACGAGGCTCCAAGAGGACCCGCTCTGGTACGAGTAGAGCGCGGTGCGATAGCCGCTCGTCGAGACGTAGGAGACCAGCGCGCTGTCGTCGTTCAGCGCGAGGCGCAGCCCGTAGCGCGTGCCCGGCAGCGACGTCGGGATCGACGAGTGGTAGGCCCAGGAGCCGCCCACGCGCTCGAAGACCCACACGAAGCCGGTGCCCGCGCCCTCGCCCGGCGCGCCGACCAGGGCCCAGCGCTCGTTGATCGCGACCGAGGTCCCGAGGTGCTCGGTCCCCGAGCTGAACCACGGGCCGGCGGCGGCGGAGTAGAGGTCGGCGCAGCTCACCGCCGTGGCGAAGAAGTCGTCGAGCAGGTAGGCGCTCCCGCGGCCGCCGTGGTTGTCGGGCGCTCCGACCGCCAGCCGGTAGCCCCAGCTCGAGAGCGACTCGCCGACCTTGGCGGCGCCGAGGACCGGGTCGGTGAGGTTGCCGAGCGACGAGCCCGCCCGCGACGACAGCGTCCAGCCGCAGGCTCCGCTGCCACCGCGGGCGCGGTACAGCACGCCCGTCCCGAGCTCGTCCGGCGCGCTCGCGTAGACCTCCGCCGAGCAGGGCACGTAGAACGGGCTGGGAATGGCTCCGTCCCAGTCGTAGTACTTCAGCTCCACCTGCGCGCCGAAGCGCACGCCCGACACCGGCGGCAGGATCGTGCCGGACAGCCCGAAGGTGCCGCCGCCCTTGGTGGCGACGTGCAGCACCTCCTCCAGCGGATCGCCGATCACCGCGAGGTCCGCGATCAGGTCGACGTCGGCCCCGAAGAGGTCGGTATTCGCGTTGGCGTCGAAGAGCGTCTCCGCGGGGCACTGGGCCGCAAGCGGGGCGGCGAGCGCGAGCGGGGTCAGGAACGGGATGGCGTATCCGGCGAGGCGCAGGGTGAGGGTGAGCATGATCGGAGGGGGCGGGAGAAGACGTCGCGGCGACGCCCGGGTCGTACCGCAGGAAGAAACGAGTGAGCCGGCGTGCCTTACACCCAACCGACGAAATTCCCGACCGCGGTGAAAGGCGACGCCCTGTCCTCCGTTCCCCCCCGCATGCAAACCACCCCTGCCGCCCTTGTCGCCGCCTCCTGCCTCCCGGCTGCCCCCGCCCAGGCCTCCGACTACGTCGTCGTGGGGCCCTCCGCCGCCTACACCAGCGTCCAGCAGGCCCTGGACGACACGCCCGGCTCGACGGTCGTGCTGGTCGAGTCGGGCACCTACAACGCCGGCTTCACCGTCAAGAAGGACGGGCGCGTCGTGCTGGGCGCGCCGGCAGACGGGGCGGGGTTGCCGGTCTTCGAAGGCACGGTGCGCGTGGAGAGCGCCGACCGGGTCGTGCTGCGCGACTTCCACGTCCGGGCGCCCGCGATCGCGATCACGAATGGGCTGGTCGTCCGCGAGTCGTTCCTGCTGCACGTCGAGGGCGTGACCGTGCGCGAGTGCGTCCAGTACGCCGGCGACGTCGCGGACTCCAGTGCCTCCTTCGTGGACTGCGAGCTCATCGGGCTCAGCTCCGACGTCCCGTGGCACGGCGCCGGGCAAGGGCTCCGCGCGCTGAACTCGGCGCTGACGCTGCACGCGACTACGGTCCGCGGCGGCCATGGGGAGAACGGCGGGATCTTCAACCCGAGCTCCGGACGTCACGGCGCCACGCTCGAAGGCGGCGCCTTCTTCGCCGTCGACAGCACCTTCTCGGGCGGGAACGGCGGCAAGGGCTACTCGGAGATCTTCTCCTGCGTCGGCGGTAAGCCGGGAGGCCACGGCTTGGTGCTGACCAGCGCGCCGTTCCAGCAGCAGTTCGCCTACAACTGCGTGTTCTCGGGCGGCTCGGGGGGCGCCGGGGCCGGGGCGTCCTCAGGCTCCTGCGCCCCGGGCGCGGACGGCCTGCCGGTCGACGACCCCGCCGCCTCGCTGCTCGAGTTCACCGGCCCGATGCCCACCCTGACCACCATCGGCGCGCCGAGCGGCGACGACATCTCCGCCACGCTGCTCGGCGAGCCCGGGCACCTCTCGCTGGTGCTCGGCGGAGCGACGCCCGAGCTGTTCTGGTACGGCGACACGCTCGGCTACCTGATGCTCGACTTCAACCCGCTGCTGCAGAGCTGGAACTGGATCCCCGGCTCGGGCGAGGTGCCGCTCTTCTTCCCCGATCTCTGGGTGGGCTGCACCGAGCTCTTGGTGCTGCAGGGCGTCACGGTCGACCCCATGCTCGGCATCGCGCGTTCGACCAACCGAAGCGTGCTCTTCCGCACCTGTCTGTAGCGTCCGGGCGCTATGCTCGTGCGCGATGGTCTGGACGCTGTTGCGCAGGCTCTTCGGAGCGCGTGAGGAGGCCCCGCTCGACCCGGCGGTCTGGGACCGGGCGGCGGGCGCGCTCCCGCTCGTGGGCGCGCTCGACGACGAGGAGCGCGCGCGCCTGGGAACCCTCGCGCGCGACTTCGAGCGTGAGGCGACCTGGGAGGGCTGCGGGGGGCTCGAGCTCACCGCCGACATGCGCGCCTCGATCGCGCTGCAGGCCTGCCTGCTCGTGCTGGAGCTCGACCCGCGGCTCTACCGCCGGGTGGAGTCGATCCTGGTCTACCCCGCGGCCTACCGCGGGGACGGAGACGGACCGGCGCGCGCCGGCGAGGCCTGGCTGCGGGGGCCGGTCGTGCTCGCGTGGGACCAGGCCGAGGCGGGCGGCCGGCGCGCCGACGACGGGCGCAACGTGGTGCTGCATGAGTTCGCGCACAAGCTCGACCTGCTCGACGACCAGGCCGACGGCGCGCCGCCGCTTGCGGCCGAAGGGCACGCGGCCTGGCGCCGCATCGTCGAGCGCGAGTACGACGAGCTGGTGAGCCGCGCCGAGGCCGGCCGCGCCACGCTGCTCGACACCTACGGCGCCACGAACCCGGCCGAGTTCTTCGCCGTCGCGACCGAGTGCTTCTTCGAGCAGCCGCGCGCGCTGCGCGCCCGTCACGCGGATCTTTACGAGCTGCTGCGCTCGTTCTACCGCCAGGACCCGGCCGAGCGTTCGACCGAACGGTCGCAGCTGGCGCGACGCCGCGGGCGGCTGTAGGCGCGCAGCCTCTGGTGCCCGCGCCGTGCGGACGCGTTCTCCCGCGCGCTGGGTTGCGAGATGTCCCGCGTGTGCCAGATTGAAGGCATGCACCGAAGACCGACGCGCCTCCCGCGGGCGGTTGTGGCCGCGCTCACCCTCCTGTTGGCCGCATGCGCCTCGCGCCCGGCGCTCTTGACGAGCTCCGCCTACGGGGCGGACTTCGGCGGCTACCACACCTTCTGGGTCGAGCCGCCGGACGTGACCGCGGCGCCCGGCGTGCAGGGCATCGAGGGCGCCGCGCAGCTCTTCGCCCGCGCGGCCCGGACGCAGATGGAGCAGCGCGGATACGCGTCGGCGGAGGGCCCCGACGAGGCCGACCTCTTGGTGCGCGTGCAGGCCTTCTCGCGCGAGGCGCTCTACCGCGAGCCGTCCACCGTGCCGACCTTCGTCACGCGTCCCGAGTCGCAGTTCGACTGGGTTGCGGGCTACCGCACCGACCTGGTGCGGGCCAACGAAGGCGTGGTCGTGGTCCAGCTGCTCGACGGCGAGAGGGGCCGGGTCGTGTGGGAGGGGGCCGGCATCCGTCGCCTGCGCAAGCGCGAGGCCGGCGACCCGACCATCGACGGCGAGCGCGCGCTCGCCGAGGTCTACCGCGGCTACCCGTACCTCGCGGGCAGCGCCGAGCCGGTCGCCGAGGCGGGCGAGTCAGCCTTCGACGAGGCGCTCCACCACGCCAACCGCGGCGACGCCGGCGCGCAGTTCCTCCTCGCCTCGATGTACCTCGGCGGCTACGGCGCGCCGCGGGACGCGCGGGAAGCACGGCGCTGGTTCCGCGGCGCGGCCGAGGACGACTCGCCCCTCGCGCAGTATTCGCTCGGTTGGATGCTGGTGCAGGGCAGCGGCGGGCCGGCCGACGTGCGCGAGGGTGCGGGCTGGCTCCGGCGCGCCGCCGAGAGCGGGATCGCCGCGGCCCAGGCGGACCTGGCGTTGCTCCACCTCCGCGGCGAGGGCGTCCCGCGCGACGACGACGCGGCGGCGCGCTGGTACCGGCGCGCCGCGGAGCAGGGGCTCGCGGCGGCGCAGTTCCGGCTCGGCCTGATGCTGGAGCAGGGGCGCGGCGTGCGGATCGATCGCGTCGAGGCCTACGCCTGGCACCTGCGCGCCGCCGACGCCGGTCAGCTCGGCGCGGCGGGGCGGAGGGACCTCTTGGCGGAGGAGCTGACCGCACCCGAGCGCGAGGCCGGAGAGCGGATCGCTCGCGCGTGGTCGCCGGTCGCTGCGCCGGTCCGCCCGTGGGACGAGCGCTGACGAAGCCCGCCTGGAGAGCGTTTGGGGCGAGTGCCCCTGCGGCGGTGGTTCGTCCGCAATGTCAACCCGCCTGGGCGCCTCCGGCGCGTTGCGCCTCCTTCGAGTCTCACAGCGGATACGCGTCGTCGGCGTGCCTTGCCAGAGACGCCCATTCGAGCCGACCTTGCGGACGAACTACCGCCGCAGGGCACTAGCGCCCCGCGCGCGCGAGCCGGAAGTCGCCCTCGCGCCCGTCCGGCTCGACCGTCCAGCCGGGCTCGAGCGTGAGCGTCCAGCCGTCGCCCGCGAGCTCGGGACCCTCCAGGTCGCTCGGCGCGGGCAGCCGCAGGGTCTGACCCGACTCGAGCACCGCGCCGCGCGCGGCCTCGGCCGTGCCCCAGGCGCCGCGCACCCACAGGCGGTCGTACACGGTGCCGACCTCCGCCAGCGCCTCGACCCGCAGCGGGTCGAACGAGTACTGCAGCTCGTTCGGCGGGCATCGGAGCAGTGGACCGTCGACGAAGCGCCGGCGCAGCTCCGCTACGCGCCGCGCGCGGCGTTCCCAGCGCTCGGTCTCCTGCCGCCGTACCTCGGCCGCGCCGTAGTCCGCGCCGCGCGCGCGCGCCGCCGCGACCGCGTCGCCGGGCGCGCGCCAGCCCACGGCCGCGGCGAGCAGCGCGGCAGGCGTGGGGCGATCGCCCGCCGGCGCGAGCAGCTCCGCGCGCCACTCGGGGCGCAGCGCGTCGAGCAGCACCCCGAGCGCCGGGCCGGTCGCGTAGGCGAACGAGCGCTCCATCGAGGGCAGCGCTCCGAGGCGCTCCAGGCCGTCGGCGGCGCGCTCCCTGCGCGCCTGCGCCGAGTAGCCCGCGAGCCGCAGGCCGGTGTACTCGGCCAGGCCCTCGTGCAGCTCGAGCGCGTCCTCGGCCGGGCCGGCCGCGGGCACGAGCCGGTGCCGCGCCGCCCGGAAGAGCAGCGCGTCGTGTACCGCGGCGCGCTCGGCGGCGCCGTCGCGGAGCGCCGCGGCGAGCGCGCGCGCCTCGAGGCGCATCCACACGCGCGCCTCCAGCCCGCTCAGGTGCTCGCAGGGGCCGGCGCCAGCGACCGGCAGGACCTCGGCCTGCACGCGGTGGAAGGACTCGTGCAGCAGGAGGCGCGTGCGCTCCTCGGGCGTGCCGGGCAGCGGCCACATCACCATCGTCCAGTGGGTCCCGCTCCAGCGCACGTCGGAGTTCGCGATCGGGACCTCGTCCGGCAGCCGCCCGAGGAAGACGTCGCCGTGGGCGCGCAGCCGGCCGCCCGCGTCGGCGCGGTCGGCGGCGGCGAAGCGCGAGGCGGGGTCGACGAGCAGCAGCGGGCCCGCCAGGCTCGTACCCCAGAGCGCGCCGCCGTCGCGCTCCGCCGCCGCACGCGCCAGCGCGAAGGCGGAGGCGGCCGCCGCGGGCTCGATCGGCAGCTCGGGGAAGCGGTGCGTCACGACGCGCGCGACGCCGTCCTCGACGCGGATGTCGAAGTCGACCCAGGCGGCGTCCTCGGCCTCGACTTCGAACTCGAAGCGGTGCGGCCCGCGGCCGTCGCCGGACAGCGGCAGGCGGAACGAGCCCGAGAGCTGGTCGTCCTCGACCACCTCGTAGCTGCCGGCCGCGTGGCCGTCGACCGAGGCGGCGACGCGGAGGCGGTCCCACAGCCCGAGGCGCGCGGCGCCGAAGGCTCCGCCCGCCAGGAGCAGCGGCGCGGCGCCGCCGGTCAGCAGGCGCAGCAGCCGCGCCCGCCTCGCCCGGCGGCCCTGGTGTGCGACGCGCAGCGTGCGCGCCAGCCGCGCGCGGTGCTCGCCTTCATCCCAGCGGCGCGCGGCCAGCGAGCGCAGCGCGCGTTCTTCGGTCGATACGCTCATCGCGGGTCGTCCTCCGCGAGCCTCCGGCGCAGCTCCTCACGGCCGCGCGCGAGGCGCGACTTGACCGTGCCCTCGCGGCAGCCGAGCACGGCGGCCACGTCGCGGACCGCGAGGCCCTCGAGGTAGTGCAGCGAGAGCGCGTCCTGGTAGGGCGCGGGCAGGGTCTGCAGGGCGCGGAGCGCGCGCTCGGTCTCATCCTCCGCGGCCGCGGGCGCGGCCGGCGCGGCGGCCGCGGCCGGGTCGGCCGAGGGCTCGACCAGCCCCTCGCGGCGGCGCCGGGTCCGCACCCAGCGGCCGGCCGCGCGCGTCGCGATGCGCAGCAGCCAGAAGCGGAACGAGATGCCCTTCCAGCGGAAGGTGGAGAGGCGCGTCAGGGCGAGCAGGTACACGTCGGAGACGATCTCCTCGGTCGCGGCGGCGTCGCCGGTGCGGCGGAAGACGTGGCCCGCGACGCTGGGGTAGGTGGCGCGGTAGAGCTCGTCGAAGGCCCGTGGGTCGCGGCGCGCGCGCTCGACCAGCTCGCGCTCGGAGAGCGAGCCGGGCTTGGGCTCCGGCCAGGAGCCGGCGGCGGGCAGGGACCAGGAGGGGGCCATCTCGCGAGCCTAAAGCCCGCCCGCGCGCGGCGGGTTCCCGCGACCGGGCAGAAATCCGCGGACTAGCGCTCGAAGTAGACGTCGAGTCCGGTGAGCAGCATCTGCACCGCGACGGCGACGAGGATCATGCCCATCAGCCGCTCGGCCGCGATCAGCCCGCGCCGCCCCAGGCGCGCGGCGACCGAGCTGCCCGCGAGTACGATCGACGCCGTCGCGAGCCACGCGAGCAGCACCGCGCCGAGCCAGGTAGCCCAGCGCTCGGGCTCGCGGCTCATCAGGAGCACCTCTGCCGCCAGCACCGACGGACCCGCCACGTACGGGACGGCGAGCGGTACGAGGAAGGGCTCGCCGTCGATCTCCTCCTCGGCGCCGCGTCCGGCGGGCGGGAACACCATGCGGAGCGCAATCAGGAACAGGATCACGCCGCCGGCGATGGTCAGCGCCGGCTCGGAGATGCCCAGGAGGCCGAGCAGCGTCCGCCCGAGGAACAGGAACAGCAGCATGATCGCGAGCGCGAAGGCCAGCTCGCGCAGCACCACGCGGCGGTGTCGCTCGGCGGGTACCTGCTGCAGCGCGGCGATGAAGAACGGCACGTTCCCGAACGGGTCGATGACGAGGAACAGCAGCGCGAAGGCGGAGATGAGGCTCAAGGGAGGGGACTCTTCTGGAAGGCGGGGCCAAGAGCCTAGCCGGCGGCCGAGACGCGTCTCAACACGCAAGGGGCCGCGCCCTCCCTCAGGAAGAGGACGCGGCCCGCGAGCCCGCAGGCGGTCCGGGGAGGCTAGAAGCCCACCTGCAGGTCCTGCGCGTTGAGGAGCACGACCTCGATCCCGCCACCGCTCAGCTCGAGCCGCGCGCCCTGGGTGTGGAGCGTAATGCCGAGGAACGCCGGGCTGGCCGAGATCGGGATGGGGTGCTCGCCGTAGCCGGTCGTCTCGAGGTACGGCGGGAGGATCAGGAGCTCGTGCCCGAACAGCGCCACGCCGTCGGTCGGGCCGCCGAAGCCGGTGGTGACGAAGGTGGTCAGCGTCTGCGTGCCGATGGTCGGCTCGGTCGAGACGCGCGCCTCCCAGACCTCGCCGATCACCGGAGCGGACTCGCAGGTGAAGTCGTACGGGTTGAGGTCGAGCACGCCGGTGCGGATCGAGCACGCGGCCTCGGGCTCGTAGAGCCGCCGCATCAGGTTGCCCCAGAGCGCCACCCCCGAGCCGTCCGCGAGCCAGGTGCCGCCCGCCTCGTCGATCAGGAAGGACGCGATGGTGCGCCCGGCGTTGCCCTGCACCAGGACCGGCGTCGTCGGATCGCCGATGTGGGCCAGGCCCAGGGCCTTGTCGAGCGGGAGGAACTCGTCGCCGTCGTCGTCGAACTCGTCGCTCCAGTCCGAGTTGGGCATCGTGACGCCGTCGAAGACGGCCGACGTGCCGCTGTCGTAGAGCGTCTGCGGCGGGAAGACCAGCGAGATCGAGCCGTCGACCGCCACGTCGAACGCGGTGGCCAGGTCGGTCTGGGAGTCCCAGTTCCAGTAGGAGCACACCACGCGCCCGCCATCCTCGACGTAGTCGATGACCTGCGGCCAGCTCGGCGCGTTGCCGGGGGCGTTGATCGCGACCAGGTCCCACTCGCCCTGCGCCAGGTGCACCGAGAAGTTGCCGGCGTCGCCGACCACCGTCCCGCCGGGCGAGATGGCGTTCGCCGCCCGCGGAGCGAGCTCGTTCTCCGAGCTGTTGTCGTACACGAGGATGCGCGGCGTCTGGGGGCCGAGCAGGGCCAGGATCATGTTCTCCCAGAGCCCGGTGGCGCTGCCGTTCTCCTCGTAGACCGGACCCAGCTCGTCGATGACGAAGGCCGCGATCGTGTGGCCCGAGTTGCCGCGCACCATGACCGGCGTGGCGGGGTTGCCCGCGTTTGCGAGCCCGACCGCGTCGTTCAGCGGGTGGAACTCGTCGCCGTCGTCGAACCAGGTGTCGTCGAAGCTCGTGAAGGAATCGGAGATGCCGACGAAGAGACCGGACTCGTTGCTGTCGAAGACGTTCGACACGTCCAGGTCGAGGTCGGCCGCCACGGCCACGTCGAAGGTCTGCGCGAGATTGGGATCGCCGGCGGGCGTGCTGTTGTCCCAATCCCAGAAGGACACGACGGCGCGGCCACCGGCGTTGACGTAGCCCATGAGGTTGCCCCAGCCGGGAGCGGGACCTGGACAGTCGACGAGCACCAGGTCCCAACTGCCGGAGGCGAGCAGCGTGTCGAAGGTGTCGGAGTCGCTCAGCGTCACGCTCGCGCCGAGGCTCGGCCCGAGGCCGAGCGCGGCCTCGCGGGCAAAGCGATGGATGGAGCTCTGGTCGTACAGCAGGATGTTCGGGCCGCTGCCCGCGCTGGTGAGGCCGAGGGCGTCCGAGGTGGCCAGCGCATCCGCGCGTGCGAGCGCGCCGGTGGGGGGAAGGTGTCCGTTCGTGGCGTTGGGGACGCTCTGCGCACCGGCGAGCCCGGCGCAGAGGGACGCGGCCACGGCGGACCAAGAGAGTTGCTTCATAACGAATCGTCTCCACTCAGGAGGAGTCGCGAGCCCGCCTTCGCCTGCCGAAGGCGGCGCTCTTCGCCCTTCCTTGGCGCAGACGAAACGCGCCGGCTGCCACGATTCGCGCTATCGGTTCGAGGCCTTCCAGTCCGGAAACCAGGCCAGGGCGAGCCGCTGGAAGAGCAGCTCGGCTTTGAGCGCGTTGGCGCTCGGCGTCACGTGCACGTAGTCGAGGAAGGCCTGCTCGTGCAGGTCGCCCAGCCGCGCGGGGAAGGCGCGCTCGAGGTCGACCAGCAGCCACCTGTGCTCGGCGCTGAGCCGCCGGAGGATCTCGTTGTGCTGCCCGGTGCCGAAGCGGAACGACGGAAACGGATCCGGCCCGTCGCCGACGGGGCGGAGGGGCACGGTCATCAGGCACACCGTGGCGCCGATCGACGCGGCGTCGCGCCCGATCGAAAGGATGTTGCGCTCGAACGGATGCGCGGTCTCCGCGGGCAGCGAGCCGCCGCCCAGCTTGAACGGCGTCGGGCCGACGGTGGCCCGGGTGGTGAGCACGCGCAGGGTGGCCTCCTCCTGGACCATGAGCTGGCGCGCGACGTAGTCGCTCCAGGGGACGAGCAACTCCTGCCAGCGCTCCAGCCGCGGCCGGCGGAGCGCGATGCGCCAGTGGCGGTAGTCGGGCTCGAAGTCGTGCGCGTTGCGCGGCATCACGTCGCTGAGCGCGTGGTGCAGCACGACCACATCCGGCTGGAAGTCGCGCAGCGTCAGGAACCACGCGGCGAGCGTTTCGGCCGTCGTCCAGCCCGACACGCCGGCGTTGAAGATCTCGACCGGTCCGCCGAGCGCCTCCTTCACGCCGCGCTCCAGCAGTCCGGGGTACGATCCCTCCCAGCCGCCGCTGTTGCCGCCCTCGGTCGTCGAAGCGCCGAGGCACAGGATGCGCGGGACGCCGGGCGTGCGCTCGCGCTTCCACTCCGGACCGCGGAAGCCGAGGCTGTTGACGCCTTCGCGCTCCGGGTTCAAGCCGTAGGCGGTGTGCGGCAGCGGCCGATAGGCGGCCGCCTCGCCGCGCACCATCCTGCGGAAGTTCTCCAGCCGCAGGTCCTCGCCGGGGCCGAGCGGCACCGCGAAGCGGTACGCCACGTCGGCCCCGAAGGTGCCGCCGACAAGCGCGGCGGCGAGCGTCAGCACGCGGATGGGATGTCTCAACCCGTCTCGTTCGGCGCTACTTGCCGAGCAGCTCCTTCAGGTGGACCGCCAGCGCTTGTGTGCGCTGGGCGCGCAGGTCGGCAAGGGTCCCGCGCAGCTCGATCAGGTGTGGATTGGCGTCTTCGGAGAGGCCGATGCGGACGGCCCAGCCGTACGAGAGGATCGACGAGGAGTACACCGTGCCCTCGTCGGGGTCGCCGAGGCTCACCGACGCGTCGCTGCCCATCGGGGCCTTCTCATAGGCGCCCGAGGCCCACGCGTCGCGCAGGCCGACGTCGATCCAGGTGGCGTACTGGTCGGCGTGCATCTGCAGGTCGGAGTTGAAGGGAGCCGCGATCGCCGCGAGCGTGTCGAGGTTCTCCTGGGTGAGCTCCAAGCCGATCTGGAAGTTGTCGCGGATCCACTCGGCGGTCAGGGGCTCGGGCCACTTGATGTGCCCGGCGGCGAGGTGGGCCAGCGCCTCATCGGTCAGTCCGATGTCCTCGGTGATCGCCTGGGCGGACCGTTCCCACGGCGCCTCGGCGGCTCCGTCGACGACCTCCTCAGGAGGCACATGCCCGAGGTGACGCACCTCGTGGTCGGTTGGTGCGGTCGGGGCGGCGAGCACGGTGTCCGCCGCGGTGGGCTGAGCCGCCGGGTGGGAGAGTTCGGGCGACGACGACTCGGCGGACGCTTGGCGTCCTCCGAGCCAGACGGTCGTCACGAGCGCCCCAGCGCCGGCGGCGGCCAGGAATACGAGGGCCGAAAGACCTCTCACGAATAGATCGGTGGTGGGGGTTGGTTGGTGGGTTCTATTTGATAACGCAGTCCGAGCAAGTTCCGGTGGCCTTGGCGCTTTGGTCGCAAGCCGCGACCTCGATCGTGACACTGCCATCGCACGCGATGACTCCAGAGGGGAACGATCAGTCAATGCCGGTCAGCTCGAGATCGGGCTGGCCGGTAATGGTGCGCTTGCCGGTCTTGCCGTCCGGGATCTTCCAGCACGCCGTGGCGCTGTAGGAGCACGGTAGCTCGAGGCAGAACTCGCCGAAGATGTCAAAGGGGCCGAAGCAAAAGCCGTCGGTCGGCTTGTCCATGTTGACCCGCAGGTACAGGTCGCCACCGGGACCGGTGAACTCGGAGTTGCCACCGCCGCCGCCAACGCAGCCTTCGCAGCTGCCTTCGCTCGGCTCGATGGGCTGCTCGAAGTCCGGAGCGGACGCCGAGAGCCCCAGGGGGACTAGGATCCCCAGCGTGAGTCCGCCGAGGAGGGGTTTCCAAAGCATGATCTTCCTTGGGCTAGGTCGGATCAAAGGCAAGAAAGGCGCCCGAGGATGCGCCACGTCCCGAGTGTGTCATGCGACCCGGCTTCCGTGGGCACGATCGAGCGAATTCCTAGCTGCGGCACGTGTGCTCGCGTCAACGCGACAGCAAGATCGGAGATTGCGGCAACCGCTGTCCGATTCGTGCGGCTAACCCACTACGGAGAGATCGATCTAGTAGGTGCAGTCCGAGCAGCTGCCGCCGACGTGGATGCTGTTCCCGCCAGCGGCGATCTCGATTGACATCTCGTCGCCGCAGGGGATCAGGCCCTGCGGATAGTCGCACTCGGTGCCGAAGATATGCTTGATCGACTCTCCGGTGATCGTCTGGGTCCCCGCGACTCCCTCGGGGAGGACCCAGCAGGTGATCGCGCTGTAGAAGCATGGAGCCTCGAGGCAGGTGAGCTCGAAGTCTGCGTAGAACGGCCCCGCGCAGACTCCGTCGACGGGCTTCTCCATGTCGATGCGGAAATAGAGATCGGGCTTCGTCGGATTGCCGAGTCGGAACTCGGAGTCGCCGCCGCCCTCGCCGGTGCAACCGAGGCAGAGGGGTTCGACATCTCCGCCCCCTTGGGCCGGGGCCGGAAGCGCGAGCAGGCTGAGGACTCCCAGCGCGAAGGCGCCGAGAACAGAGCGATAGCGCATATTGATCCTTGAGGTTCGTTGTTGGTTGGTGTCGGCCGTCGCGGCGCGGCCGCGCGAGCTAGAAGGTGCAGTCCGAGCAGGTGCCGACGACCTGAATGCTGTTGCTCCCCACGGAGATCCGGATCGTGACCTTCTCGTCGCACAGGATCACGCCGCTGGGGTAGTTGCACATCGTGCCCGACAGCGGTAGGTCCGGCTCTCCCGTGACGCTCTGGGTTCCGGTCACTCCCGCCGGAAGGTCCCAACAGGTCACGGCCTGGAACTGACACGGCCACTCCACGCAGGTCAGCTCGTCCTCGATGGCGAACGGCCCGACGCAGTAGCCGTTGAGCGGCTTCTCCATGTCGATGCGGAAGAAGATCTCGTTCGACTCGCCCGGACCGCTGTAGTGGGTGTCGCCGCCGCCGGCGCCGACGCAGCCGGCGCAGTGGGGGCCGTGGTCGGAGTCGCCGTCCGACTCAGGTGAGGTCGATAGGGCGAGCGGGGCTAGGGTTCCCAGCGCGACGGCGCCGAGCAGAGATCGAAAGCGCATGTCCATCCTCGTGTTGGTGGATTGGCGATGAGCGGCATGCGCGGCTCGCGGCCGCGCAGGCCGCGCTAGTAGATGTCACACTCAGAGCAGGTGCCGTCGACTTTGATGCTGCTGCCGCCGACGGCGAGCTCGATCGCGACCATCTCTCCGCACTCGATGAGCCCCGAGGGGTGGTGGGACATCGTGCCCGTCAGGTGCAGGACCGGTTCCCCGGTGATGGTCTGGGTTCCAACGACTCCCGGCGGCAGGTTCCAGGAGGTCACCGCTTGGTACGAGCACGGAATCACGATGCAGACCGGGACGCCGTCCACCGGGAACGGCCCGGCGCAGATGCCATCGGCCGGCTTGTCCATGTCGATTCGAAGGAACACCTCGTCGGACGCGCCGGGGCCGCTGATCTCGGCGCTGCCGCCGCCTCCCCCGAGGCAGCCTGCGCACTCGCTCTCGGGGTCGGAGTCGCCGGCGCCCTGTGCAGAGGCCGGGAGAAGGGGGGCGAGCAAGGCTCCAAGGGCGAGCCCGGTGAGGAGAGAACGAAACATCACGCCTCCTTGTGCTAGGTCGGTTTGGGTCGAGGAACTGCGGAGGAACAACGCCGCCTGACAGCGCGCTCCCCCGCCAGGAATACTCGGCGTCCCCCTCACACGGTTCCGCCGGCCTTCTTTGGGGATTTCGTCGCCCCGCCTCGCCAAAGCGGCGCCCTGTTGCGCGGCGCGAGGTCGGCTCCACGCTTGACTCGTGTCCGCAGCGGCGACCAAGATCGCAGCGCCGCGGACGCCGCGCGCCCTCAGGAGGGAGAGGAACCCATGCACGACGCGCTCAAGTTCTACGACAAGGAGGACCGCCCCTGGCCCTCCAACCGCCTGACCAGCTCGGCCATCGTCGGCCACACCAGCGCGAAGGCGGCGCGCATCTGGTTCCGCGCCTGGACGCCGGGGGACTACTGCCTGGTGCTGTCGCGCGAGCCGATCGAGGTCGACCGCCAGCCGGCGGTCGAGGAGGACCTCTCGGCCGCGTTCACGCGCGCGTCGAACGGGCGCAAGCGCCGGCTCGGCGAGCGCGTTGAGGTCCTGCGCGACGTCGGCTACGGCACCGACATCACGGGCGTCTTCGACGTCCGCGATCTGGAGCCGGGCACGCGCTACCACTACGCCGTCTTCGCGCTGGACGAGGACCGCTCCGAGCGCTGGGAGATCGGCCGTGACCACGCGCACTCCTTCCGCACGGCCGCGCCCGACGCCGAGAGCGTGCGCTTCGGGCTCTTCAGCTGCCACATGCCCTTCAAGGGGCGCGACGTGCGGAACATGCACATGTGGCAGAGCTTCCGGCAGGTGCTGGAGATCTACGACGCGGACTTCGTCGTCGCCGGCGGCGACCAGGTCTACACCGACGGCGACGACGGCATGAACATCTGGCGCTGGCTGCGCAAGAAG
Source organism: Planctomycetota bacterium (assembly GCA_039029355.1). GTDB lineage: Bacteria > Planctomycetota > UBA1135 > UBA1135 > JBCCGI01. The sequence goes on along the minus strand of JBCCGI010000019.1, from coordinate 82,911 downwards.
AAGTCCGAGGTCGCGCGGCTCTCCAAGGCGGACCAGATCGATGTGATGCTCTCCTGGTACCGCGACATCTACCGCGGCTACTGGGGCGACCTCGAGCTGCGGCGCGTCTTCCGCGGCTGGCCGACGTACATGATCTGGGACGACCACGAGATCATGGATGGCTGGGGCTCCTACACGCGCACGGAGCTCTCGAACACGCTCGACTCGCTGTGGGAGTGGGAGAACAAGAAGAAGAACGTCGCGCTGGCCTACAACATGTTCGAGGCCGCCAAGCAGGCGTACTTCGAGTACCAGCACTCGCACAACCCGAAGACGCCGGCGGGGCAGTGGGACTACTCGTTCCGCTGGAACCAGTGCGCCTTCTTCGTGATGGACATGCGCGGCCAGCGGAGCTATCGCCGCAAGCAGTACCGGATCCTCGGCCAGACGCAGTTCCGGCGGCTGGCGGCCTGGCTGAAGAGCCCGAAGGTGCGCGCGGCCAAGGTGCTGTTCCTGGTGTCGCCGGTGCCGGTGATCCACCTCAAGGACTTCGTCACCAACCACCTGGACCTGACGCTGCTCGGCCTGGCGGACGACCTGCGCGACGAGTGGGAGCACGAGAGCAACCTGAAGGAGCGCGACCAGCTGCTCGACCTGGTGTTCAAGCTGTCCGAGCAGGAGGGCAAGCGCATCGTGTTCCTCTCGGGCGACGTGCACATCAGCGCCGCCTTCAAGCTGACGCGCGAGTCGACGCCGGGCGCCGAGGTGTACCAGCTCACGTCGAGCGGCATCACCTACTGCAAGGCGCCCGGCAAGGCGCTCGCGCTCGCGGCCAAGAAGAACGGCGAGCTGAAGCTCTTCAAGCCGAAGCGCGGGCAGCGCAAGGGGCCGCGGACGTTCTTCCGCCGCCTCGACCTGTTCGTGGAGAACAACTTCGGGCTGGTCACCGTCGGCGGGGCCGAGGACCCCGGCCGCGTGGCGTGGGACCTGTACGGCGCCTCGGACGACGAGAACGAGATCGTGCGCCGGCGGCGGGTCGTCCTGGACTGAGCCCACAACTTCGGGCCCGCGGCCTGCCCTCCGGCGGGCCGCGGACGGACCGGCTCGAGCGCGGAGGGCCTTTGCGCCGAGGAAGGAAGCGGATCCCCACCCCTCGACCCTCCACCAGGATCGCCTTCCCGATGAGCCGTACCCTCTTCGCCCTCGCTTCCGTCGCCCTTCCGGCCCTGGCTTCGCTGGGCTCCGCCCAGGGCAAGGTGTGGGTCGTGGACGACGACGACCCGACCCGCTCCGCCCTGCCCTCGATCCAACTCGCCGTGGACGCCGCCTGCGACGGCGACGCGGTGCTCGTACGCCCGGGCGCCTACGGTCCGTTCGAGGTCTTCGACAAGGACCTGGTCGTGGTCGCCGAGTCGGGCGCGGCGGTCGCGTCGGCGGACGGCGAAGGGCCGGCGGTGTCGATCGCCGGGCTCGCCGCGCACCGGCGCGTGCTGATCCTCGGCCTCGACGTGCAGGCCGGCGCGGGAGTGCCGGTGGCGCTGACCGACAACCGCGGAGCGGTGTGGCTGGAGGACGCGCGCCTCGACGCGGGATCGTTCGGCGCGGCCCTGCGGGCGAGCGACTCGCACTCGGTGACGCTCACGCGCTGCGACCTCGCGGGGGCCGTGGTGCAGGACGGCGGCTACCTGGCGTTCTTCGACGGCAGCGCCGCGGCGGTCACCGTCGCCGAGGGGCGCGCCTTCGTCTCGGGCTCGGTGCTCACCGAGCAGAACGGCGCGGCGCTCGCGCTCGAGGGCGCCGCGGCGGAGGCCGCGCTCCTCGGCACGACGATCGCCTTGGGGGGCGCCGTCGTCGACCCCTTCGGCGCGGTGGAGGTGGTCCCCGGCCAGGCGCGCTCGGTCGACGCGACCTCGCTCCTGCGCGAGGGTGAGACCGGCGCGATCGTGCTTCACGGCGTCCCGGGCGAGCGCGTGCCGCTCGGTGTCGGGGTGGCCTGCCGGCTGGTCTTCCCGTCCGAGGCAGACGGCCCCGCGGCGGTCTTCCCCGAGACGGTGCTGCGCACCGGCGTGCTGCCTCCCGCGGGGTCGCGCCTGGCGGAGTTCACCGCGGGCGCGGTGCCGGAGGGCGACGACTTCCAGGTCGGCTTCGCCCAGGCGGCGTTCCTGGACCAGGCCGGGATCATCACGCTGGGCGCGCCGGCGTCGGTGGTCGTCCTGGCGGCGCGCTTCTAGTCGACGCGCTCGCCGCGTCCGCCGCCTTCGTACGATGGTGGCATGACGCACGAGCCCGAGATCGCCGCGCGGCTGGAGGCGTGCCTCGCCAGTCCGCCCGTCGCCTTCCACGCCGTCACCGGCGGCTACACCCAGGCCGGCCGCGCGCGCGTCGAGCTGGCGCGCGGTGAGACCGTCTTCGCAAAGTGGGCCGTCGACGAGCTCAGCGCGGGTTGGCTCCGGGACGAGCGGCGCATCTACGGCCGCCTGGAGGCCGACTTCGTCCCGCGCCTCGTCGCCTGGGACGAGTTCCGGGGAGCGCTGCCGCTGTTGGTGATCGAGGACCTGGGCGCCGGCCTCTGGCCGCCGCCCTGGAGCGCGGCGCTCGCCGAGCGCGGGGTCGACGCGCTGCGGCGCGTGGCCGCCACCCCGCCGCCCGACGGGCTCGGGCACCTGACGGCGATGGAGGAGGGGCTCCGCGGCTGGCGCGCCCTGGAGCCGGAGCGCGAGCGCTTCCTGACGCTCGACGTCGCCAGCCGCCGCTGGGCCGAGCGCGCGCTCCCGGCGCTGCTCGCGGCCGAGGAGGCGACCTCGTTCGAGGGCGAGGCGCTGCTCCACCTCGACGCGCGCGGCGACAACATGGCCTTCCTGCCGGAGCGCGTGGCGTTTGTGGACTGGAACTGGGCCTGCCGGGGGCCCGCGGCGATCGACGTGGACTACTTCGCGATCCACGTGCACGCGACCGGCGGGCCGTCGCCCGAGGAGCTCGGCGCCCCGGGCGATTTCGCCGCGCTCCTCGTGGGCTACTTCGCCAACCAGGCCTCGCTCCCGCCCATCCCGACCGCACCCGGCGTGCGGCCCGTGCAGCTGCAGCACCTGCTGGCGGCGCTCCCCTGGGCGGCCCGGACGCTCGGACTGGAGCCGCCGGACGGTCCGCTCCTCGCGGGGTCGTAAGCGCGGGGATACGCGACCGTATCCGATCGGGTACACCCGCCCGCGCGCGCCGCCCGCGCAGGCGTGCCAACAACCGGCACCGTGTTTGCGTAGCCCGGGCATGAGAGAACGCCCGATCCTTCATCGCCTCGCCCAGGTCTCGGCGCTGGGCTTCGCGCTGGCCGTCACCGCACACCTGGTCGTTTCCGCTCAGCGGCACGCCTCGACGCCGGCGCTGGGGGCGCCGGCCGAGCACGCGCCCGCGCCGGCAGACGCGGGCGCCGCGCCGACCGCGAACGCGACCCAGGTCGCGCCCGCGGCGGCCGACCCGGTGTTCCTCTCCACCTCGAAGTCGGCCCAGATCCAGCTCTTCGACGAGGGGGAGAAGGCTCCCGGAAAGGAAGTGGAAGAGGTCTTCCTCCTCTCGACCTCCAAGAGCATCGCGCCGGTGGCGGTCATGCCGAGCGCCGACCCGCCGCCCGGCTTCGTCGGCCCGCCGTCGCAGTCGCCGTAGCGCCGAGACCATGGGCGAGGCACTTCTCTCCTTTGGGCTGCTCCTGGCGGTGTTCCTGCCGCTGGAGCGGCTCTTCCCCGCGCACCGCGGGCCGCTGCTGCGGCGCGAGTGGGCGACCGACCTGTGCTTCTTCTTCGGGCAGGCGCTGCTCTTCACGGCGCCGGTGGTCGCGGTCCTGGTCGCGCTCCTGCGCTTCGCGGACGGGCTCCCGCTCGGATGGGTGCGGGAGCCCTTTGCGGCGCTGCCCTTCGCCGCGCAGCTGGTGGCGGTGCTCCTTCTGTGCGACCTCGGGACGTACTGGGCCCATCGCCTCTCGCATCGCAACCGCTTCCTGTGGCGCTTCCACCGCGTGCACCACACCGCCGAGCGGCTGGACTGGCTGGCCGCCTACCGCGAGCACCCGTTCGACAACCTCTACACGCGGCTGATCGAGAACCTGCCGGCGATCCTGCTCGGCTTCCCGCTGGCCGGCCTGGCGGGGATCGCGGTGTTCCGCGGCCTGTGGGCGGTGTACATCCACTCCAACGTCTCGCTGTCGCCGGGGCCGCTGCGCTACGTGTTCGGCGCGCCGCGGCTGCACCACTGGCACCACGAGCCGACCAAGAGCGGCGCGGTGAACTTCGCCAACCTGTCGCCGCTGATGGACCTCGCCTTCGGCACGTACTACGACCCGGGCGAGATGCCGTCGCGCTACGGTGCGCTGGAGCGCGTGCCGCGCGGCTACGCGGCGCAGCTCGTCGGGCCGCTGCTGCCGCGCCGGCTGGGCGCTACGTCGCCGCGCTCGACTCGGCGCGGGTAACGAAGCGCCGGTAGAGCAGCCCCAGCAGCGCCACGTTGGCGCCCGCGAGCAGCGCGATCGCGACGAAGGCGGGCAGCGCGGGCTCTCCGCCCAGGCGGCGCACGGTCGCGACCGTGAGTGCGGCGAGCACCGCGTCGACCGCCAGCAATGCGGGCATCCATGCTCCGACGATGGCGGCGCGCACGCCGAAGAGCTCGGGCCAGCGGCGCTCGAGCTCGTGCAGCGCGGCGAAGCCGAGGGCGCTCGCGAGGCCGTAGAGGCCGAACATGAGCACCGCGGCGAACACGACGACCAGCGCGGCGCGCGAGGCCCGCGGCATCGCCCCGGAGGCGTCCTGGTTCAGGAGGAGCAGCAGCAGCGGGAAGGTGGGGACGCAGGCCAGCGCGAGCATCGCGACCGAGCCCACCGCGAGCCACGAGACACTCCGTTCGGGCGTCGACACCGCGTCCGGCGCGTCGCCCGCGCTCTCCAGGTCGGACTTCACCTCCGACGCGCTCTGGTAGCGCCGCTCCGGCTCGCGCTCGAGCGCGCGCAGCACGACGCCGTCCAGCGCGAGCGGCGCCGCCGAGCGCTGCGACGGAGGCTCGAAGCGGCCCATCGGCACCTCGCCCGTCAGCATCTCGTACAGCACCACGCCCAGCGAGTAGATGTCCGCCCGATGGTCGACCTCGCGTGGCCGGTCCAGCTGCTCGGGCGCCATGTAGCGGAAGGTGCCGAGCACCTGCTGGCTGCCGGTCAGTCCGACGACCGCCGCGGGCGAGCCGACGAGCTTCGCGAGGCCGAAGTCCGCGATCTTCACGTTGCCCGCGCCGTCCAGCAGGATGTTCTCGGGCTTGACGTCGCGGTGCACCACGCCGTGGTCGTGCGCGAACTGCAGCGCGTCGCACAGCTTCGGCACCAGCGCCAGGGCCTCGGCAGGCGCCAGCTCGCCCGCCCGCAACACGTCGCGCAGGTTCGAGCCGTCGACGTACTCCATCACCAGCCAGGCGAGCGCCCCGTCTTGGCCGTGGTCGTAGACCGCGACCAGGTTGGGGTGGCTCAGCCGCGCGAGCGTGCGCGCCTCGCGCGCGAAGCGCTCGGCGAAGTCGGCGTGGCGCTCCGGCTCGGCAGCCATCACCTTCAGCGCCACCTCGCGGTCGAGCGAGCGCTGGAGCGCGCGGTACACGAAGCCCATGCCGCCGCGGCCGAGCAGCTCGCGCAGCTCGAGGTCGGGCAGGCGCCGCTCGATCGCCGCGCGCACGCGGGCCTCCTCCTCGGCGGCCCGGCGCGCGGCCTCGGGGTCGTCGGCGTCGGAGGGGCCGAGCGCGGCGCGCAGCAGCCCCTGGGCCGGCAGGCCCTCGACGGTCTCGTCTCGGTCGTTCGACATCGCTTGAGTTCCTTTCTCACCCCCCGGAGAAAGGACCGCGCTGGAAGGTTACGAGAAATCCGGGAAGGCTAGGCCTCGAGGGCCCGGTGGAGCTCCGCGAGCTCGTCCTCGATCTCCTGCGGGGTGTCGACGGTGCGGGCGACCTCCTCAAGCAGGAGCTCACCGTAGCGCCGTCGCAGGCGGTGCGCCGCGACCTTGACCGCGACGGCGGTCTGGCCGAGCTCGGCCGCGACGGCCGCGTGCCCGCCCTCGGGCGCGCCGCCGGAGAGGGCGGGCTTGAGCTGCTCGAAGAGCGCCCCGCGGCCCTTGGACTCCTGCTCGACGCGCAGGCGCTCGAGCGCGCGGCGCAGCACCGCCAGGGCCCACTGGCGCTCGAACTCGGCCTCGGGCGTGCGCGCGTCGGCCGGCAGCAGACCGGCCTCGTCCTCCGCCTGCGGCGACCGCAGCGAGCGCACGCGCACGCCGCCGCCGCGCTTCAGCGTGCCCTCTCGCTCGCGCTCGTTGGCGAGGAAGTTGCGCACCGCCGCCAGGAGGTAGGAGCGGAAGCGCCCGCGGGCGGGGTCAAGCCCCTCGACGTCGCGGCGCTCGAGGAAGGCGGCGAAGAAGCCCTGCGTCAGGTCGCGCGCGTCCTCGGTGCCATAGCCCGAGTGCTCGACGAAGCGCAGCACCGGGCGCCAATAGGTCGCGCACAGCTCGTCGAGCGCCGCCACGGGATCGGTCGAGCCCGCGGCGAGGACCAGGCTCCAACGCGTGGTGAGAAAGCGCGAGGCCCCCGGGGGGCCGCTGGCGGACGGCGCGTGCGCCATGCACCCCAGCCTAGACCGGTTGCGTCAGCCGCACCAGCCGCTTGGTGTGGCGCGCGCGGATCACGTTGCGCACGAAGGTTGACGGGCCGTAGTCGAAGTAGGCGCGCCGGATGAACTCCGGGGCGCGCTTCTTGCCCCAGCGCAGGATGCGGAGGTAGTCGCGCAGGCGGTACTCCGACGGACAGCGCGCCGCCGGGTCGCCGATCTGGAAGGCCCCGGGGAGGAAGCCGCCGCGCTCGATCAGGCGGCACACGTCGGCGAAGCAGGCGTCCTCGGTGCCGGGCTCGTCGGCGGCGCGCTCGATCAGGCGCTTGGACGCGGCGAAGACGCGGTAGTACTCCTCCAGGTCGGGGCAGAGGAAGCCGGGGTAGGGGAGCTCCGGCGGGTTGACGCGCAGGTAGCTCGGATCGCCGGTCTGGTCGTACTTGTTCAGCTGACGCACGATGCGCATGCCGCCGAGCGTCGTCCCGGTGATCCAGACCCGGAAGGCCGCGTTCCACAGCCGGAAGTCGCGCAGGGCACGGTAGCTCATGCTGACCAGCTCGTCCGTGTAGCGCGTCCCTGACTGCTGCAGGGCGTCCAAGGGAGCCAGGCGCTCGGCGCCGAGGTCGCCGGCCGCGAAGCCGTCGACGATGCACTCGGCGGCGACGTCGACCGCCTCTAGTGTGACGCCCATCGCGCGGGCGTAGAGCGGGTCGACGAACCCCGCCGCGTTGCCCAGCAGGCAGAAGCGGTCGCCGACCGTGCGCGTCGCGCGGTGCTGCAGCCGACCGGTCGAGATCCAGGGGCGGACCGGCGTCGCGCCGGCGAGGTGCTCGGCGACGGACGGGAAGCGGGCGAGGAAGCTCCGGAGCTCCTCCTCGGCCGACAGGCCCTGGGCCGGATAGCGGTTGCAGTCGAGCGTGAGCCCGACGCTGCACAGCGAGTTCTCGGCCAGGTCGGTGTTGTTGAACGGGATCACCCAGAACCACCCGCCGTCGAACAGGTGGTGGACCGTCCCCTGGCACCACATGCGCGGGAGCTCGGAGCCCACCGGCAGCACCCGGTCGAAGGCGGGCACATCGCGCGCGTGCGTGAAGATCGAGCGCGTGTTCGTCGCCAGCCCCGGGTCGTCCGGCAGCAGGCCCTCGCCGCGCGCGAAGAGCGAGCGGAAGCCGGTGCAGTCGACGACGAAGCGCGCGCGCAGCGTCTCGTTGCCGTTCAGCTCGAGGCGCACGGCCCGGTCCTCGCGCTCGTAGGCGGTCACGCGCGTGTGCTCGCGCAGCTCGACGCCGTAGCGCACCGCCGTCCGCGCCATGTAGTGGTCGACGTCGGGCCGATACCAGTGGCAGTCCGGGCCGTGCGGCAGGTCGGGCAGAACGCTCTGCAGGCAGCGCTCGAGCGCGGCCGGGCGGCCCTCCTCGTGGTAGACGTAGCCGATGTTGCGCTTGACGCCCGAGGTGCGCGAGATCCGCAGCGTCCCCGGGTAGGAGGCGAGGTCGAGCAGCTCGGGCAGGTCGTGCTTGAGCGCCAGCACGCGCAGCATGGCCGAGGTCTGGGGCACGGTGGACTCGCCGATCGCGAAGCGCGGGTGGCTCTTCTCCTCCAACAGGAGCACGTCGAGCCCCGACCGCTTCAGCACGGTCGCGAGGATGCTGCCCGGGAGACCCGAGCCGAGGATGACGACCTGACGCATCGCGCTACTCCCAGTCGTAGAGGCAGGCCGACAGGTAGTACCCCGCGCCGAAGCCGACGACCATCCCGCGCCGGGGCGTGTCGTCGCCGTCCGCGCGACGCTCGAAGTGCTTGCGCAGCACCAAGAAGCAGCTCGGACCCGAGAGGTTGCCGAACTCGCGGAAGGCGTCGAGCGAGGGCGCGATCTGCGCCGCGCTCAGCGGGAGCTCGTCGAGGGCCGTGAAGGCCTCCATCACCGCGGTGCCACCCTGGTGCAGGCTCCACTCGTCGACCTCGCCGCGGTCCAGCTCGGCCTCGCGCAGCAGCGGGCCCACCAGCTCGTTCATCACCAGCCCCGGCATGACCTTGGCGAGGGCGTCCCCGAGCAGGAACACCTCGCCGTCCATGCGGATCTCGCGGCCCGGGATGAACAGCGTGCGCTGCGCGCCTAGCCGCATCTTCGGCCCCGACGCGAGGTGCTTGAGGCGCTCCGGCAGCACGAGGAACGACACGGCGCCGTCGGAGAAGAGGCAGTTGGCGATCAGGCTCTTGCGGAAGCGCGGGTCGGAGCGGTCGAAGGTCTGGTGCAGCGTCCAGAAGCACTGGTCGAAGACGTAGACGAACACCGCCTTGCCGGTCGCGGCCGCCGTTTGGCGCGCGCGCTCCAGCGCGATGACGCCGCCGGCGCAGCCGAGGTAGGGCAGGTCGAGCGGGATGGCGTCGAACGGGATGCCCAGCTCGTTCACGAGCTGCGCCGCGATGCCGGGCAGCACGTCGCGGTGCCCGGTCACGTTGTAGGAGGCGATCACCGCGCCGATCTCGCCGCGCACGCTGTCCGGCACCGACTCCTCGAAGAGGCGCGTGCCCCAGGCCACCGGGTGGTGCTCGGGCGAGGAGTAGACCTTGTCGGGAAGCGCCCCGAGGTCCAGCACGCAGCTGCGCCGGCGGATGCCGAGGCGCGTGCTGAACTGCTCCGCCAGGCGCGCCGAGGCGCGGCCGGCGACGGCCTCGGGGTAGATGGCGCGCGCCGCCTCGAGCGGGTCGTAGGCGTCGGCGTACGTGTGGTGAAGGGTCGAGAGGTAGGTGGGCTCGGCGTTCGAGACGGCGGGGCGGGACACCATGACGAGGCTCCGATCGAGGGCGGATGAGGGCGTTGGAGGGACGGCGCCGCGCGGCCCTCCCAGGACCACGGGCGTGCTTTCCCCGTCCGGCACGTCAGCAATCCGCCGAAATGAGCGCGCGGCGGCCGAGATCTTGGCCGGGAGCTACTCCAGCAGCCGGTAGGCGGCCTCGGCGCGGGCGAGGTCGGCCTCCAGCGCCGCGGCGCGCGCGGGGTCGAAGTCCGCGAGCCGTCGCCGGTGGCGCTCGAGCAGGGCCCGCGCCTCCGCGCGCCGGCCGAGGCGGGTGTCCATCGACAGGAGCAGCAGCAGGTTGGTCGCGTCGGGGCGCTCCTCGGCCTCGCGCTCCAGCAGCGCGAGGGCCGCCTCGAGGCGCCGCAGGGCGAGCTGGGCGGTCGCGAGCACCGTCGCCCCGCGGGCGTCGAGCCGATCCCGATCCGCCAGCAGCCGGACCGCGATGTCGGGGTAGCCCCTCGCCAGGAAGGCACCGGCCAGCCCGCGCGCCCCCTCGTCGGCCGAGGGGGCGGCCTCGCCCGCGAGCAGCGCCTCCCACGGCGCGCGCCGCGCGGGCGCGAGCTCCGCCACGAGGCGCCGCGCCGGCTCGACCTCGCCGGCGAGCACCCACGCGTGCACCAGGTCCTCGCGCACGCGCGCGTCGGTCCCGTTGTTGGCGGCCGCGCGCTCGAAGTCCTCCGGCGTCACCTCGAACAGCCACCAGGCGGCGCCGGCGCTCGCGAGCGGCTCGAACGGGTCGAGCCAATGGCGGGTCCCGCCGGCGGCGGACTCGGGGTCGCGCCGCGTCAGCTCGCGCAGGTGGACCGCGACGCGGCCGAAGCGCGGGCCGTCGGCGCCCAGCAGCGCCTCGAAGGGCGCCTGCTCGGACGCGCGCAGCAGCTCCAATCCGCGCTCTGTGTACTGGCCCCACTCCGAGTTCGAGTCGTTGAAGTAGCGGTACGCGCGCCCCGACCCGCCGCAGGCGCGGTTGTAGTACGCGAGCTGGTTGGGCCAGGCGAGCGCGAGCTCGGCGCCGAGCAGCAGCGCCGCCGCGCCCCCGGCCGCCGCCAGCCAGCGCCGCGGCACGCCGCCGCGCTCCAGGGCGCGCCCGACGACGCCGAGCCCCACGAACGCGAGCGGCGCCAGCTGCAGCACGTAGCGGATGCCCACCTTGTAGGCCGAGAAGAAGCTCAGGGCGGCCAGCGGAACCGCGATCAGGAGCGCGACCAGCGCCAGCGTCGAGCGCTCCTCGTCCGCGAGCGTGCCGCGCGCGAGGCGCACGCCGGCGCACACCGCGGCGGCCACGAGCAGCGCGAGCACCGGCTCGGGCGTCTTCAGCGCGACGGCCCAGAGGTAATAGCTCCAGCGATCGGGGCCGTAGCTCCCGCGCAGGTAGACCTCGCGCGTCGGGTCGTCGAACGCGAGCAGCGTGTCCAGGCCGATCGCGTAGGAGTGCGGCGTGGCTCCCAGCAGCAGGCCGAGCCCCGGCGTCGCGGCGAGGCCCCGGAGAGGAGCGCTCCGATAGGCGGCGGGGTCGAGCGGCGCCGCGCCTTCGCGGAACAGGTAGACCGCGTGCAGCGTCGCCAGCACAGCCGCGACCAGCAGCCCGGCCCAGAGCGCCGCTCGCCCGACCGCGCGTGCCCCGCGCCGGCCTCGCGCGCCGAGCGCGACCACCACCGCCGCGACGCACGGCGCGAACACCACGGCGAGGTACTTCGTCCCCAGCGCCAGACCGAGCGCCGCGCCGACCGCCAGCACGCCGCCCGCCCGCGGCGAACGCACGAGGCGCCACAGGAGGAACGCCGTCCCGGCGGTCGTCGCGGCGTGCGCCATGTCCACGTTGACCAGCGCGCCGTACCCGACCATCAGCGGGTGCAGGCAGAACGCTCCCAGCGAGAGCAGCCCGCCGACCTCGCCGAAGGCGCGCCGGCTCCACGCGAAGACCAGCGCGCCCGCCAGCAACCCGAACGGCAGGAGACCCACCCGCCCGCGCGCGACCACGCCCTGGGCGACGGGCCGCACGTACGCGCTCGCGTCCTCGCCGACCAGCCACAGCTGGTTGAAGTAGAGCCCGAAGGGGCCCTGAAAGCGCTGGTCGGGGTGGTCCCACGTGCCGTGCCGCAGGCTGGCGCGGCCCGCGCCGAGGTAGAGCGCCTCGTCGGTCGTGGCCGGGAGCGCCACCGCCGCGGTAGCCGTCCAGCCCGCGTAGCTCAACAGCAGGAGCCCCGCGAGCCAGAGCCCGACGCGCCCCGTGCGCCCGGAGGCGTGGGGCGCGTCGCGTGCGCGTTGGTCCTGGGCTCGGAGCACTCTTGGGGGAGTGCTCAGCCGGCTAGAGCACCTGCACGATCTTAGCCTCCGACGGCACGCGGTTGGGGCCGGTCAGCACGAACAGCATGTAGTAGCCGGGGGGAGCCCAGCGCTTCGAGGGAGCCTTGACGGCCGCCACGTAGCTGAGCATCGGCATCGGCCCCTCGATCGGCACGGCCTCGACCTTGCGCAGCTGAAGGTGGCGCTGGTTCATGTCGACCGAGTGGGTCATCGAGCCGAAGCCGACGAGGACGACCTCGTTGATCGGACTGGAGGAGGTGACGGTGTACACCTGGCCGCTCCCGGCCGTCATGGTGGACGGCGCGGTGTTGATCACGGGCCGCTCCTGGAACATGTACGGCGGCGACAGGAACTGCACCGACGCACGCTCGATCGGGGAGCTGTTGGCGCCCCCGGCGCGGCCGCCGGTGACCATCACCCGGCCGTCGGGGAGGAGCAGCGCCACGGTGTGGTAGCCGCGCCAGATCTCGTCCTCGCGATCGTCCAGCGGATTGCCTTCCTCCACCGAGTACGGCAGGCCGTCGCGCAGGTGGATGTACTCCGCGTTGAGCTCGATGAAGCCGAACGGATCTCCCGGCACGTGGCCGCCGATGACCGCGATGTCGGCGTTCGGCAGGATCACCGTCGCCGGATGGTGGCGGTCCTGGATGAGCTCGATGCGTTCGGTGTCGGGGTTCCACTCGCCCAACCCGGACGTGAGGTCGTACACGTCGGCGTAGTGCCCCGCCCCGGGCGGAGTCCCCTCCGGGTTGGGCTGACCGCCGGTCACCAGGATCGAGCCGTTGGCGTAGTCGAACTGGCCGTTGTTGACCCGTAGCGGGAGCAGCAGCGACGAGGCTCCCTTGTTCGGCGTCGGGATCGGGGGACCGGGCCGCACCTTGTCTTCGACGTGCCACGTCTCGCCGTCGACGTCGAAGAACACCGGCGTTCCGTCGTAGCCGATCAGGATCATGTCGTAGGTCTGGAACTGCTTCGGCAGCACGAAGGCGTGCGAGTAGTCCGAGTTGAACACCTGCGCGGGAGGATCCATGGCCACCTGGCTGTAGGGGGCGTTCACCGCCGCTACGTCCGGGTCGTAGAACTCCGCCGTCAGGTTCTGGATCGGCCCGGACCCGGGCAGCCTCGGCAGGTCGGACGCGCCGAGGATCTGGGAGCCGGACAGGATGAGCATCCTCCCGTCGATGTAGCGCGTCACCGTGGGGTAGTAGCGCTCGGTGCCGTTGAAGTAGGTCTGGAAGGTGTAGGGGCGACCCGGTCCGCCGGTGAAGCGCATCAGGTTGCCCAGCGTGTCCTCAACCATCGACCAGCTCAGGACGCCGGGATCCGGATCGAAGATGGCCCCGTAGTCGAGGCCCCCTCCTCCGGTGTAGAGCGGCGCGCTCATGTTGTGGACGCCCAGCCCGCCCGCGACGAACACGCGCCCGTCGGCCAGCGGCGCGTGCCCGCTGCAGAAGTACGTGTCGTGGGTGCAGTCCATGGCGCCGCAGGCGTTCTCGCCGGGGCAGTAGGAGGTCGAGCTGTCCTCCACCGCCTCCGCGTAGGTCGTCAGCTCGTAGTTGGACCCCACGAGCATGGCGTCCGGGTCGAAGATCGCGGTCCTGGTCCCCACGCGCCCGACGGTGACCATCGGCTCGCCGCAGATCGTCGGGGGCGCGAGCTCGTCCTGGGCGAAGCCCATCAGCAGCACCCTCCCGTCGGGGAGCAGCGTGCCGTGCACGGAAGCGAGGTACTCGCCTGTCGCGCCGGCGTCGACCAGGGGAACGGGGAAGGACCACTCGTCGTTCACGGTCTGCGCGCCGGTGGCGGAAACCAGGCCGGCGAGAGTGACCAGGGGCAAGGGGGAAGCGACGCGGCAAGGGTGCTTCATTCGGAGCTCTCCTCCGTGAGAGGTGTTGGGCCGGCGGACCCAAGCTAGCTCACCGCGCGCGCCTCGGGGGGCTAGTGGATCCCCGCCGGTCCGGACGCCGCGTCCAGGAGATCCTCCGGATCCAGCGGGAGGACCCGCGCCTTGGCGCCCGCCAGGACGCCCAGGCGCCGGCCGGAGTCGAGCAGCCGCAGCTCGTCCACGTAGCCGAGACCCAGGTCCTCGTCCCACAGCACGAGCGGCTCGTCGAAGCCGCCGTCGTCGCGGCGGCGCCAAAGCAGCACAAAGCCCGTTCCCGAAAGCGAGCCGCTCGTCGACGCGCCGACGTACGCCGCGTCGTCCTCGATGCTGAGGTGCCGCACCGAGCCCAGCTCGACCTCCTCGGCGGGCGGCGGGAGGAGCTCGCCTCCCGCCAGCTGCTGCTCTGCCGTCTCCGCCCGGAGCGCGACGTCGCCGAGGTCGAGGAGGCGCACCCGGCCCTCCGCGTCTCCGAGTGCGAGCCAGCGGCCGGCGTCGTCCCAGCCGGCGGCGGACAGGTCGTCGCCGCGGCGCACGGGGTGGCTCGCCAGCGCGCCGCCGTCGCGGGCGATCCGGTGCAGGTCGCCGTCGGAGTCGATCCAGAGCGGCGACCGTCCGCGACCCAGCCCGAAGCCGCGCTCCAGGCTGACCTCGAAGGCCGGACCGTCGTGCTCCGGGTAGATCAGCGACCGCGCGACGGAGTCCTCCACGTGCCAGTGCCCGTCGGGGCTCGCGCGACGGGTGGCCCAGCGGGACTCGCCGCGAAGCGGCGGCGGCGTGGAAGGCTGGAGCTCCGCGGGAACCTCCGGCGCGTCGCGCGGCACGATCTCGGCCCCCGGCTGCGACGGGTCGAGCGGCAGCGCGCCGCTTTCGTGCTCGCCGAAGCCGCGGCCGCGGAACGCGAGCCAGACGCGCCCGTCCGCCTCGGCCAGCGCCATCCAGGGAGCGCTGCCGCTGCTCAGGTCGGGATGGTCGACACGCGCGAACTCGCGTTGCAGCACCGCCTCGTCCCAGGGAGCCTCGCGCGTGAGGTCCCACAGGCGCAGCGTCGCGGGGTCGTCGGACCACGGGTTGCCGTGGTGGGTGACGGCCCAGCCCCCGCCTTCGTCGAAGGCGACCGCGGACAGGTCGCCCTCCCGGCCGCCGGCGACGAGAGCGGCGAAGTCGGCGCGCGGATCGGAGTTCCAGAGCGACAGGTGCCAGCCGCTGCGCGTCGCGATCCAGCGTAGGTCCGGGCTGGTTCGCACGATGTCCTCGACGTGGCGGCTCGGGTGCCGCAGCCGCCAGACGCGCGTCTCGCCCGCGGCCGAGGTCGTCGCGACGCGCGCTGTGTACGGTGCGTAGCGCAGGCCTACCACCGGCGCCGCGTGGCCGTTCAGGCGATAGAGCGTCTTGTCGTCGGTGTCGATCATCCGCGCGCGTCCGCCGCGCGCGCCGATGAGGATGCCCTCGCCCCAAAACTCGAAGAGGAACGACGCGGCGCCGGAGTCGAAGCGCTGCTCCCGGGGCGGATCGGTCCGCCAGAAGAGCAGCGAGCCGTCGTGCCCCAGCGTGATCACCGCGGCGCCGGGGAAGGCGCGCGCCGAGCGCACGCCGAGCTCGTAGCGGTTCTTGACGTCGTATCCGCTGTTCGCGCCGAAGGCGTTGCCCTTGGTGCGCGCGATCGACGCGCGCTCCATGCCCGCGTAGTGGTGCACCAACGGGCTCCACGCGGCGCCCTCCTCCAGCTTGCACACCGCCGCCAGTCCAAAGTCGGCATGCTCGTGCTCGGAGATGCACGCGAGCAGCAGCTCGTCCTCGACGTTGATCTCGAGCGTCACCTCCAGAGAGTCGCCGAAGGAGTAGAGCCTGAGGGGCTCCTCGTACGCGTCGAGCAGGAAGGGCAGCTCGTGCCGCACGGGTGGCGACGCGTCGAGCTCCCACCACTCGGCTTCGCCCGACACGCGCAGGAGCGCGAGCCTGCGTCCGCTCTTCGACACGTCGTAGGCCACCCGGTCGGGCCAGCCGAGGGAGACGGGGGGCAGCTCCTCCGCGACGGGCGGGCCGTCGTCGTCGGATGCGTCGTGACGTTCGCCGCGCACGAAGGGGTTGTGCGATCCGGGGCCGAGCCGGAAGCGGCGCAGGCCCTCCCGGTCGGTGTCCACGAAGGCGCGCTCGGAGTCGGGCGCGAAGCGCAGCGAGCCCGGAACCGCGTCCGCGATCTCGATCGGGGCGACCGCGGGAACGGCCTCGGTCGTGCGCAGCCAGGCGTCCTCGTCGACCCCGACCGCGATCCAGCGGCCGTCGAAGCTCAGCTCGATGGTCGCGGGCCCGAAGGGGGAGGCGTCGAGAGGCTGGACGAAGCGCGGCGCCCCGACCGTATCGCTCATTCCGGTCGGGTCGAGCTCGCGCAGCGTGAGCACGGCGCGGGAGGCGCGCGGCTCGCCCTCCGGCTGGATCCAGCGCAGCACCGCGAGGTACGAGGCGTCGTGCGCGAAGGCGGCCACCGCGGCGCGTGCGGCCCAGCGCTCGTTCGGCTCCAGGACGCCCGCGGGGGGCGGGAGCGGCGCGAGGCTGCGTGCTCCGGCCGTGCCGAAGCGGACCTCGCCGCCTTCCCCGAGCGCGACGACCCGGCGCAGGTAGGGGCCGAGGATCAGCTCGCGCTCCTCCGCCTCCGCTTCGGTCTCCGTCTCCGGGGCCAGCGGACGGCTCCCGGCGAGCGCCGCGAACGCGCGGTGGAAGGCCGAGATCGCGCGCGGCGCGGCCGGGTCGCCGTGCGCGAGCGGACCTGCGAGCCCGTCGATCGCGAGCTGCAGCGCCGCGAGCGGGTCGCCGTCGAGCTTCTCGAGCGACTGCACGGCCAGCCGGTTGGCGGTCTCGCGGCGCGCGGCGGCGGCCTCGCGCCGCGCGTCCTCCTTGGCCGCCCGCTCGGACAGGGCGAGGAAGATCGACAGCACCGTCGACGCCAGCAGGAACAGCGCCACCGCCGTCAGCATCGTGACGCGGCGGGCTTCGACCCGCAGGCCTTCGAACGAGGCCGCGATCGCGCGCACCGCGGCTTCGGAGGGGCCGCGCTCGATAGCGTTGGGCTCCTCCTCGACGTACAGTCGCTCGCCGAGGGCGCGGCCGAGGGGTGAGAGGGCACCGTCCGCGGTTCGGCTTCCGGGGGCGCGGAGGTCGACCGCCACGATGCGGCGCCCGGTTGCGGCGAACAGGGTGACCTCCTTCGCGACCCACTCGGAGTCGTCCGCCTCGGGCGTGTGCAGCACGACCAGGACGAACGCGCGCCGCAGCGAGCGCTGGATCGCCGGGGTCAGCCCCTGGCCCGCCTGGAGCTCCTCCTTGTCGCGGAACACGCGAAAGCCGTGCTCGGTCGTGAGCGCCCGGTGCAGGTCGCGCGCGTAGCGCCGGCCGTCGGCGTGCGGGTACGACAGGAAGAACTCGAAGCCGTAGTAGTGTCGCCAGAACCGCTCCACGGGGCGGAAGGACCACGCGCGGGCGGGCGGCGGGGCGCTCATGTGCGCTAAGCTACCACCGGACTCCGACGATGTGGACCGGCCGACCCGACACCGCCGCGACCTGGCGCTTTGAGCTGTGCGACGCCGCCACGTCCGCACCGGTGGGGCGGGTCGAGCTGGAGTCGCTCTCCGACCGCGGCGTGGTCCACGCCGACGGCGCGGAGCTGCGCGTCGCCCGCACCCGCCCGCTGATCGGCCCGTTCGCGCTGCTCCGCGGCGACGACGTGCTCGCGCGTGCGGTCCCGCGCCGCCTCGGCTTCGGCTTCCGCGTCGAGCACGGCGGGGGAGAGCTCGAGCTGCGTGTCGCCGCCGCGGAGCGCGAGGCGCTGGCCTTCGAGGTCGTCTCCGCGGAGGCCGTCGTCGGCCGCCTGCGGCACGACGGCACGCTCAACCGCCGGCTGACCGTGGAGCCGCCGGCGGAGCTCGCGCTCGAGCTGCAGCTCTTCCTGCTTTGGCCCGCGCTCCTCACCTGGCGCCGCGAGCCGTCCAGCTGGGGCGGGCTCGCCGGATAGCCCGGGCGGCGACCAAGCGCCGGCGCGCGCTGCTCCTAGGCGGCTGCGGGCTCGACGCGCTCGATGCGTCGCGCGAGGCGCACCGCGAGCGCGATACCGGCCAGCGTGCACACCAGCGTCGTGGCGAGCGGAGCGGGATGCAGATCGAAGCGCCGCGACAAGGCCTCGCCGCCGGGCGCGAGGACGGTCTCGACCGTCAGGTAGGTGAAGCGGCCCCACGTCGCGACCTGCACCATGCCACCGCCCGGCTGTCCTTCGCCGACGACCGACAGCTCGGACCAGAGCGCGGCGACCAGAAGAACGACGAGGCCGAAGCCGACGCCGGCGGCGATGCGAAGCGACTGGGTTCGATTCGTCATGCCCTCAGGCTACGCGCGAGAGCGGAAGGCGCAAGGGATGCAGCGTCTCCCTTGCTAGGGAATCTCCCCCCTGGTGCGAGGAGCCGTTGCTAGGATCTCGGTTACCTCCTCGGACAGAGCGCACTTCGCGTTCGTCATCCCTTGTCCCCTTGCCAGGAGACCTCGATGTTTCGAGCCTTGTGTTCCGCCGCGCTCGTTCTTTTGAGCAGCGCCCTTTTGACCTCGGCCTACCTCGAAGACCAAGAGATCAAGGAGATCAGCGGCTTCGAGCTGTGCTGCATCCCGGCGCACGTTGACGCCAACATCCAGTTGCCCGCGAGCCCCTGCGATACCCCCTGCCTGACGATCGCTACCTGCAACGGGACCGAGTGCGCCGGCCTCAACCCCGGCGAGTGCGTCGACGGGAAGAAGGAGGAGTACTGCACCTTCCCGTCCGGCACGACCAAGTACTACGGCCGCCTGGCCAAGTGCTCGGTCAGCGACTGCATCTACGCCATCCACTGGACGCCCGACGGCCCGATCTTCTCGATCGGTCAAGAGTGCAACTGGGAGTGGACCGGCGTGCAGTGCGGAGAGTGGCTCGAGCAGTGCTCGGGTAGCCCCTGCTCCTGATGCCCGCGTTCCGTGCGGGGTGGCGCGCCTGACAGGCCGCACCCCGCTGCCTTTTCCACGCCGGCTCCCGCTACGCGGGGGCCGGGCGTGGAGCCCACGGACCAACGTCGACCCCATGATGCAGACCCTTGTTTGCGCGCTCCCGCTCCTGCTTCCGGGCGGCGGCGCGCCCGCGCCCGCCGATCCGCCGACCGACGCCGTTCCCGCCGCTGAGCTCGAGCAGCTGCTCGGCATGATGCGCTCCTGGAGGTCGCCGGTGCGCTACCGCTGCGAGCTCCTGACCCTCGAGCTCGCCGACGCCAACACCGGCCGGTACGTCGGGGACCCCGCCGTCGACGCGCTGCGGGCGTCCCTGGGCTCCGACGTGCGCGTGCACGCGGGCCAGGTGGCCGCCCTGCGCGAGGCGGTGCGGCAGTTGCACGCCCAGAAGCCGGCGCTCGGGGACGAGCTGTTCGTCTACGAGCAGGGCTTCGAGGTCGCGTTCACGCCCCACGCCGAGATGCAGCGCTGCGACCCGCCGGATCCCGAGGAGCTGGCCTGGATCCTCAAGACGGTCGACAAGAACATCACCTGCGACCCGCTGAACAACCAGCTGTCGATCACCAGCCGCTCGCGCTCGCCGCTGATCTGCGTTCCCGGCGAGCTGCTGCGGCCCCTCCCGGTCGACCCGGTGCAGATCGACACGCTGCGCAAGTTCGACTGGAGCCGTTCGACCAGCGCCGGGCCCGCCGGCACCAGCCTCTGGGTCGGCCGCCCGCCGCAGCCGGGCTCGCTCAGCGATCCGTCGCTGGCCCCGCTGATCGACGCGGACGGCAACTTCGACGGGGGAGCGATCGAGCTCGAGCTCGCCGGCGGTGGCGCGCTGCTGCCCCTGCGCTGCCGCGTGCGCACGGCGGCCGGGATGGCGACGGCGGGCTTCTTCTCGTACGCGCCCGCGTCGGAGTCCGACCAACAGCTTTGGGTCGAGACCGCGGTCTACCTCAGCGAGCACCTCGGCAACCTGATGGTGAAGCTCTACACGATTTCGAAGGTGCGCTTCGACGTGGCCCCCGAGATGCTGCTCGGCGAAGTGCCGGCGGGCATGGTGCTCTTCGACTTCCGCGACAGCGAGACCAAGCACCTGGGGACCGCGCGCTTCAAGTGGCCCGAAGAGCTCCTCGAACACCTGCGGTAAGCGCGCCTATGAAAGCCATCCCCACCCCCGTGCTCGCCCTGGCGGTCGTCCTGCTTGGCGGGCTCTTCGTCCTGAGCCGCATGGACGCCGGCCCGTCCGAGACCCAGGCCGCGCTCCGGACCGAGATCGGCTCGCACGACTTCGGCTTCATCGACCAGGGCGAGATCGTGCGCCACACCTTCCGCACCGAGAACACGACCGGCGAGACCTGGACCGTGCGCCGCGCGACCGTGAGCTGCGGCTGCGTCGAGGTCGAGTCGGTGTCCGAGACGGTGGCGCCGGGAGAGACGCTCGAGCTGGTCGCGCGCCTCTCGAGCAAGGGGCGCCGTGGACCGCTCGACCAGTCGGTCAACGTGCTGGTCGAGCCGGGCCCGGTGCTGCTGCGCGCGCAGCTCGCGGCGAGCGTCATCGGCGACCCCTACGCGACGCCCGCGGTGCTCGACGTGACGATCGGCCCGGACGACACGATGTTCGAGGCCGCGGCGACGGTGCGGGGGCTGCTCGAGGGTGCGACGGTGGGCATCGAGGCCCACCTGACCTCGTCGGCCCTCGACGTCGAGCTCGGCGACCCGCAGCCGGATCAGCGCTTCTTCCAGGTCGAGGCGACGCTGCGCGGCGAGGTTCCCCTAGGCGTCGACGAGGCGGGCTTCCTGCTCGCGTTGCGCGCCGACGGACCACGCCCGGTGACTCCGCTCAACGTCGCCGTCAAAGTGCGGCGCGACCGGCACCTGGTCGCCTCGCCCAGCGTGCTGTTCCTCAGCGCCGACGCCGAGGCGGGGGACGTCTCGGCCTCCATCCACGTGCAGCGCCTGGATCGGGTTGCGCTCTCGGAACTCAGCTTCCACGTCGACCCGCCCGAGGCCGCCGAAGTCAGGCTGGTCGGCGAGGGCGAGCTCCGCCTGCGGACCGCGGCGGGGGCCGAGCGCCAACCGTTCACGGTGCGCATCGACGGCGGCGGCGAGAGCCTGGCGGTGCCCGCGCGATGGGTGTCGCTGCCCGACTGAGCGAGGGCGCAAGCGGGCGCGCGCGCCGGGCTTGGCTCGTCGCGCTGGCGCTCGGCCTCGCGCTCGTGGCGGCCCTGCGGCTGGGCGGCTGGAGCACGCGCGACGACGGCCCCGGCGACACGCGCGGCCCCCGCGGCGTTCCCGCGCACGTCGACGCGGCCGGCTCGACCGAGCTGGCCGCCCCCGCAACCCCTGCGGGCGCGGCGGCGCGCGCGCCGGTCGCCTCCTCCGGCGAGGCGGATCCAAGCGTGCCCGCACGGGCCGGCCGCGCGCTGCTGCGGGTCGAGGTCACCTGGGAGAGCGACGGCGCGCCGGCCGCCGGCGTCGGTGTGCGGGTGTCGTCGGACGAAGCGCTCACGCTGACGCTGCTCGCCGGCCGCACCGACGCGGACGGCGTGTTCGAGGCCGAGCTCGACGCGCCCGCGCGCGTGCGGGTGCGCGTCGACCGCGCCGGCGCGGAGGACGTCGAGCTCCTCTCCGGAGCCCGGCGGCTCGTCGAGCTTGGCATCCCGGTCGGCGTCGAGGTGCTGGGCGAGGTCGTCGGGCCCGACGGCGCGGCGGTCGGCGGGGCCGCGGTCTGGCTCTCCTCGAGCGCCAGCCAACGGGCCGGCCTCGTGGTGGCGCAGGCGGACGAGGAGGGCCTCTTCCGCCTGCGCGACGTGGCCGGATCGCGCTACGTCGGGGCGCGGGCCGCGGGCTGGTGGCCCTCGGATCTGGTGCTGGTGCAGGGCGAGCCGGGCGCGCAGCAGGAGGTGCTCCTCGCGCTGCCCGCGCGCGGCGGCGGCGTGGTCGGCCAGGTGCGGCTGCCGGACGGCGCGCCCGCGGCGGGCGCCCAGCTGACCTTCGGCGGCGCGCGCGGCTGGTCGGAGGCGGGCGGCAGCTCGGGCGGCGACGGGGCGGAGATCATGCGCGGCCCGGCGCCGGTGCAGGCGCGCGCGGACGCGGCGGGGCGCTTCGAGGTGCTCGGGCTCCCCGCCGGCAGCGTCGGGGTCGTCGCGCGGAGCGCGGGCCTCGCGCCGTGGCAGGGGAGCGTTCCGATCGTCGTCGGAGAGCGCGCCGAGCTCACCGTCGAGCTGACCTGGGGCCTGTCGCTGCGCGGCACCGCACGCCTCGAGGACGGCACGGCGGCCGCCGGCGCCACGGTCGCGGTCGGCGCCTACGCGACGCCCACCGCGCTGCGCGCGACCGCCGGCGCGGACGGGGCCTACGAGCTCCGCGGCGTCCCCGCCGGCGCCTTCGAGGCGGTCGCGCGCGCGGGCGGCGGAGTCGAGGCGCGCATCGCGCTCGAGGGGGGAGCCGGCGACCTGCTCGTCTGGAACCCCGTGCTCGCCGGCCGCCCCGACCTGCGCGGCGTCGTCGTCGACGCGTCCGGCCGCGGGCTGGCCGGGCTGCGCATCGAGGCGGTCGCCCACGACTCCACCGGCGTGCGCGTCCGCTCGGCCGAGACCCAGCCCGGCGGCTTCTTCGTGCTCGCGGACTGCCCGCCGGTCGAGCACCGGCTCGACGTCTACGACGACGGGGGCGGAGACGGCGCGCCGCTCGCCACGCGGGAGGCCGTCGTGCCCGGCGGCGCGCCGGTGCGCCTGGAGGCGGTCCCGCCGGCTCCGCGCGGAGCGCGCCTCCTGGGCTCGGTCGTCGACGCACTGCACGCGCCGGTCGCGGGCGCCACGGTGCTCGTGCTGCCCGACGACGACGCCGGCTCCGGGCAGGCGCTCACGGCGGGCGCCGACGGTTCGTTCGCGAGCGAGCCCCTGGCCGCCGGGTCCTATCGCCTCGAAGTGCGGTCGCCGGGGCGCGCGGCCGAGGCGTTCGGTCCCTACGAGCTAAGGGCGGATGAGAGCCTGCGGTTGGAGCCGCTCGTGCTCGGCGGCTCGGGGCTGTTGGTCGTGACGCTCGAGCAGCCCGGCGCGCTGGTGCCCGAGCTCGCCATAGCAGGCCCCGGCGGAGCGCACCTGCGCGAGCTTCAGCCGGGCGAGCTCCCGCACTACCGCCCCGAGCGCCTCGCGCCCGGCGACTACGTGCTGCGGGTCGCGGGCGCGGGGGTGGCGCGCGACGCGCTGCCCTTCACCGTGCGCGCCGAACGGACCGCGGCGCTCGTCGTGCGGCCCCGGGGCGGCCTGCGCCAGGAGCTGCGCGTCGAGCGGCATGGGGCGCGCTCCGACGAGCTTGTGCTACGGGTCGAGCTGAGCGACGCGGACGGGCGCCTGCTGCTGAGCGAGGACGCGACGCTCGCCGCGGGCGGCTCGCTCTCGCGGAGCGTGGACCTCGCCGCCGGCCGCTACGTGCTCGCGGCCGTCACCGCGGTGGGGGAGCGCTTCGAGCGTGCCCTCGAGGTGACGACCGCGTCGGCGACGACGGTGCTGCGGGTGGAGGGTTAGGAGCCGGTCCGAGCCTTCACGGTTCGCGAGGCGGTGAGCGTCGAGCTCCCCAGGGTTGGATGCCCTTGGGGGCCGCGCGGCGACGCAGAGCGGGGCTCGGGGACCGCTGCATCGCGGATCGCGCAGATCCGGGCAGGCCTTCTAGGGCGTCACCGTCACCCGCAACCCGCGCGAGCTGACCAGGCGCGCCGGCGACGGGCTGCAGCTCGAAGCCAGCGGCTCCTCGAAGAGGAACTGCGCGTGGAAGGCCTCGCCGGCGAGCGCGGGATCCGCCGGGAGCGGCAACGCGAGGAACGCCGTCCCGCCGGCGTCGGCCTGCACCGGGAGTCCGGCGGGGAAGAGCAGCGTCGCGGGCTGCACGTGGACGAGCACGCCGAGCCCGGGGGGCTCGTTCCCCGCAGGGTCGCCCGCGCCGGCGAGCAGCGCGACGCCCGGCGCGCGGGGCGGGGCGTTGGTGCACCCGATTCCGAAGTCCACGCTGCCGACCGCGGGCGGGCCGCCGAGCACCGGCGCGAGCCGTCCGCGGCAGCCCGCCGTGCCCGTGCCGAAGAGCGTGCCGGCCGGCTCCAGCGCCCGCGTGCCGAGGTGCACCGTCGCCGTGCCGTCGAAGCGCTGCGCGGTCACCAGGTCCACGCGCCCGTCGACGTCCAGGTCCGCCGTCGTTGCGAAGCCCGGATCGAACTTGCGCGCCGCGAAGTGGAGCGCGGGACCGAAGCCGCCCGCGCCGTCGCCGAGCAGCACCGCCGCGTTGGGCGATGAGGAGTCCTTGTTGGCCGTCGCGACGTCGACCGCGCCGTCGGCGTTCAGGTCGGCGACGGCGATCCACTCGGGCCGTTCCGCGTCGAGCGGGTAGATCGTCTCGGTCGGGAACCCGCCCAGTCCGTCGCCCCGAAAGACCGAGACGTTGTCGCGGCCCTCGTTGGCCGCCAACAGGTCGAGGAAGCCGTCGCCGTCGACGTCGTCGAGCGCGATCGACAGCGGGCACGCGCCGACCTGGCTCGAGAGCAGCTCCGCCGTCGCGCCCAGGCCTCCGGCTCCGTCGCCGAGCAGGATCGAGAGGCGCGAGGAGAACGCCTCGCTGCCCGCCGCCACGTCGAGCGCGCCATCAAGATCGAGGTCGCCGAAGGCAAGCGAGCGCGGCTCGCCCCCCGCCGCTGGGTAGATCGTGGGTGCCGTCAGCCCGCCGGCGCCGGCGCCGAGCAGCACCGAGAGATCGTCCGATTCGCGGTTGGCGGCGACCACGTCCAGCCGGCCATCGGCGTCCAGATCGGCGAGGCCTGCGGAGACGGGCTCCAGACCGCCGGTCGCGACGTCCACCCGCACCGGCAGCCGGCCGGTGCCGTCGCCGAAGAGGAGCGTGAGGTCGTCGGTGTTCTCGTTGGCGGTCAACGCGTCCAGCACGCCGTCGCCGCTCAGGTCGCCGAGGGAGAGGTCCAGCGGGCCCCAGCCGGTGGAGAAGTGGTCGAGGAACGCGAACGTCCCGTCACCCGCGCCGAGCGATACGCCGACGGTATTGGTCGAGTGCCCGCCGCGGGCCACGTCGGCGCGTCCGTCGCCGTCGAGGTCGCCGACCGCAGCCGATTGCACGAAGTTCACCGACCCGCCGTCCACCTGCGACGCGCCCAGGAAGTCGCCGAGCCCGAGACCCAGGTAGACCGTGAGGAAGTCGCCGCCGGTCGTGGCGATGTCGCGCACGCCGTTCGCGTCGAAGTCACCGAGCGTGACGTAGATGCTGGCGGGCCCGAAGGTGCCGCGCTCGGCGAAGCCTCCGGCGCCGTCCCCGGCGAGCACGGTGAAGGTCTCGTCTTCCTTGCCTGCGACGATGTCGAGCAGCCCGTCGCCGGTCACGTCGCCGAGGCGCAGCGTGCCCGGATCGGCGCCGAGGTCGAAGTCGACCTGACCGCCGAGCGTGCCGGACCCGTCCCCGAAGAGCAGCCCCACCTCGCCGCCAATCCCCCCGAGCGCGACCAGCGCGTCGATCGCGCCGTCCGCGTCGACGTCCGCAAGCACCAGGTCGGCGGGCGGGCCCGCGACCGGCTGCGGCAGGATGGACGAGACGCCGCCGGCGCCGTCGCCGAAGAGCACCGCGAGCTGCTGGGCGGTGCTAGCGCCAACCGCGTCGAGGTCGCCGTCGAGGTCGAGGTCGGCCAGCGCGATCGACTGCGGCGCGGAACCGACGTCGGACACGGCGGGGCCGCCGAAGCCACCCGCCCCGTCGCCGAGCAGGAACGATACCGATGCGCTCAACGAGCTGGCCACCGCCAGGTCGGGTACGCCGTCGCCGTCGAGGTCACCCGCGGCGAGGTCGCTTGCGTAGTGATCGACGGCGTGCCCGCTCCCGTATGCGAGCGCGCCGGTGCCGTCGCCGAGCCACACCTGGGCCTCGGCCGGGTTCTGTCCGCCCACGACGACGTCGGGGTTGCCGTTGCCGTCCAGGTCGAGGACGGCGACCGCCGAGGGGTTGGTGCTGCCGAGAAACGTCCCCCGCGAGTGCACGATGGGTGCTCCAAAGGTGCCGTCGCCTGCGCCGAGCAGCACGCTGACCTCGTTGTCGTTGGCCCCGCCCGCGATGAGGTCGTCGAGCCCGTCGAGGTTGAGGTCGCCGGTCGCGAGGATCTGCGTGTTCCCGCCGGTGGCGGCGAACTGACGGGCGGGGAACAGCGGCTGGGGCACGCCTTCCTTGGGAAGCACGGGCACCTGCGCGGCGGCGAGGGCGAGGACGAGGGAAGCGCTCATGAACCGCCTACGGTAGCCCACGGCCGGTCTTCGCGGGGCCGCGGAAAACCCCCGGCGCGGGCGCTACTCGGGCAGCTCCAGACGGTGCTCCTCCCAGTAGGCGCGGAAGGCCCGGGCCACCTCGGCGAGGCTGAGCTCCTCGTCGGCGGCGAAGGTCGGGGCGAGCCCCGCCGCGCCGAGCAGCTCGCGCGCCGTGCGGCCGAGGCTCGCCTCGCAGCGCGAGCCGTGTTCGTGCGCCGCGAGCACGTCGAGCGCCGCGCGGCTCTGGAGGCCGGCCGTGCGGGCCAGCGAGCCCAGCGCCGCCATGGCCTTGAAGTGCGTGCCGTGGTCGCCGCTTCCGAGCACGGCGAAGAGCGCGGGTAGCTCCTCGACCGCGCCCAGCCGCGCGCGGGCATAGAGCGACTTGAGGCGGTCGTCCTCGTCGACCTCGACGTCCGCGGGGACCGCAAGCCGCTCGATCGCGCGCCGCCGCGTCGCGTCGACGCTGGCCCGGAAGGTGGCCGAGCGCGCGTCGAGGGCATGCGCCCAGATGTTGAGCAGCGCACGGTCAGCGTGCGAGCGCCGCCCCGGGTCGGCCGGGATCTCCGCGACCACGCCCGCGAAGAGCTCCGCCAGGACGTCGTCCGCGATCCCGTCGTAGGGGCCGGGGTCGCCCGGCTCCTCGTCGCGCAGGAAGTGGATCCTGAAGAAGCGCCGGAGCGCGAAGGCGCGCGCGTCGGCGTTGTCGTGGCGCAGCAGCCGCACCCAGGCGGCGTGCTGCTCGGCGCCCTGCAGGCGCGCGAAGGCGACGAGCTCGGGCAGGGCTCCGAAGAAGGGGGCGGCCGCGCCGAGGCCGGGGCTGAGGTGCGACGCCTCGATCTCGCCGTCCCGGACCAGGAACTCGGACTGGAAGCCGAAGACCGGCGCGAGGTGCTCGCCGTCGCGGTCGAGCAGCAGGAACAGCTCCTGGCCTACGGCGTACTCGGTCGTCCGCTCCTCGCAGGTCCAGTTGCCGCAGCCCGCGACGCGGAGCCGCTCGTCGGCGGCGACCGCGCCGGCGAAGCCGGCCTGCACCTCCAGCTCGTAGAGGCCGCCGCTGGTCCAGTCGACGGCTCCGGAGGACTCGCGCGGCTCGAGGATCGCGGCGATGCGGCCGCGGACGATCACGTCGGCCTCGACCAGGCTCTTCTCGAGCGGGCAGAAGCGGACCGAGGCGAAGGTGGCGAGGACGAGGGTGGGAGCGATCGTGAGCATGGAGGCGCCTTGGAGTGGAGTTGCGAGTGTAGACGCCACAACCCAGGTCTTGCCTTGGTTGGATCTCCCGAAAACCCGACGGGCCGCTAGACTCGGTCACAGTGCCCGGGAGCCGGCCCGGGCGGAACAACTCGCTCGTCTCCGACAGCCGAGAAAGGCAGCTTTATGCTCCGTTCGCTCGTGCCCGGTTTCCTCTGCGCGGCGGCGCTTCCCGCGTCCGCGCTGCTCGCCCAGGCCCCGACCTACGTCGCCGAGGAGGACGTCGAGGTCGCTGGCTCGACCCAGGTCCCGCTCGCCGGCCCGCGCTCCGATTGGGCCGAACGCTCCGCCGCGCAGGCGGGGACGCTCATCACCCTCGGGGGCAGCTACGGCATCCCGAGCGGGAGCGACCGTCTGGCGACGGTCTCGGCGGTGGACGCCGAAGGGAGCGTGCTGTGGACCTGGGTGAACGACACCAACGACAAGAACCCCGTGGCGCTCTTCGCCCCGCGCGACGGCACCGGGGCGTTCGCGACGCTTCA
This sequence comes from Planctomycetota bacterium, assembly GCA_039029355.1. GTDB lineage: Bacteria > Planctomycetota > UBA1135 > UBA1135 > JBCCGI01. Next base: position 55,303 of record JBCCGI010000019.1, on the reverse strand, counting down.
GGACTTCGACGAAGGCCGCTCTCTCCTTCGTATCGATGACGGCGTCGAGACCTGGCGCGTCGACCTGCAGGTGTCCTTCGGCGGGATCTTCCCGCTGTTCGAGCTCGCGGGCGCGGACGACGGTTCGCGCCTGTTCTCGCTGCTTGAGCAGGGCTCGCCCTCGGACCTCGTCACGTCCCACGACCCGGTCACCGGCGCGGCGCTTTGGAGCACCCAGCTCGCGTTCGACACGCGCCCGATCGCGCTCGCTACCGACGCCGCGGGGGCGGTTGTCTACGTGCTGCAGGACGGGGGCTCGGGCCTGACCGTGTCGCGCGTCGACGCCTACGACGGCGCGACCGGCGCCCTGCTCTGGACCACGGGGCTGGCGCTCTTCGCCGGCGACGCCACGCCGACGTCGCTTGCGGTCGATCCCGCCGGGTCGCTGGTCACGGTGGGCTTCGAGCCGGTCTCGGGCACGAACAACCTGGTGGGCCTGCAGACGTCGGACGGTGCCGAGCTCTGGACCACGGCCGTTCCGGGCGTCGTGGAGGCGCTGGACGTCAGTCCGCTGGGGCCCGATGTGTTGGTCGTGGCGCGCGAGCCGGTTGGCTACAGCTTCCTGCAGCCGCTCTTCGTGCACGGCGTGCGCCCGCAGACCGGCGAGATCAAGTGGACGCTCGGATTGCCCGAGCTCAGCAAGAGCACGCCGATCTTCACCGACGTCGACGCCGGGACGCAGCGCATGGCGCTGTGGTACGACGCTTCGGAGTCCTCGGCGGTCGTGGCGCGCAAGACGTTCCTCGCGGTGATCGACGTGCTCAACGACGGGGCGACGATCTTCTCCGAGCTCGACGTGCTGCCGGTGGGCGACTTCCCGCGCATGGGCGGCGTGGCGTTCGTCGAGACGACCGGAGCGACGCGGCTCCTGCGCTCGTCGTCGGACTTTCCCGTCGGTCAGATCGACGAGGACTTCGAGGTCACGGCCTATGAGCCCGACGGCACCGTCACCTGGACGACGCTGTTCGGCATCGAGGAGGGCGTGCCCGAGGGCGTGGGCCTGGCCGCGCCGGCCGGCGGCCCGGCGGCCTTCGGCCTGCTGCGCAACCCGGGCGGGCTGCGCGAGGTGGTGGCGGTCGACCGCAACGACGCGTCGCTCCTGTGGCAGGTCGAGCTGCCGCTCGGGCAGTCCGACTTCAACTTCTTCGGGCCCGGCGATCCGATCGCGGCGGCGGCGGACGGCTCGCTCGTCTACGCGAGCCTGGCCGGTACGTCGACCTTCCACCCGGGTGGCCTCGACGGCCTCGACGGCGCGACCGGCGCCGTGCTGTGGACCGAGTCCTACACCGGCTTCGGGAACGCGCGCGACCTCGTCGCCGCGCAGCCCGCGGGCGCCGCGGGCCCGGTGGCGTACGTGCATCACGGCCACACCGGCGACTCGTTCCTGTCCGAGACGGCCATGCGCGCGGTCGACGGTGCGACCGGTGCGACCCTCTGGGTCGAGGAGTGGCCCACGGCCGGCTTCGACACCTGGTGGGCCGGTGCCCTGGCCGTCGATGAGCCCGGCGACCGCGTGTTCGGCCTGGTCGGCGCGCAGTTCCCGTCGGACGAGCTGCGGGTCCTGGAGCGCGACGCTCTGACCGGTGCGCTGCTGTCCAACACGGTGCTGAACGATTCCGACTTCGACCCCGTCCTCTCGCTCGGCGTGCCGCAGCCGTCGGACCTCGCGCTCTCGGAGGACGGGACGGTGCTGTTCGTGCTCGGCCGCTACCTCGGCACGACCGAGGTCAGCGCGCGCCTGGCCTTCGCGGCGCTGGACGTGCAGACGGGCACGGTGCTCTGGGGTCGTGCGGTGGACCCGACCCCGGGATCGCTGTCCGGTCCCGGCGAGCTGGTGCTCGCGCCGGGCGGAGGCGTGCTCGCGATCGTGACCGGCGCGTCGGCGGCCCCCGGCGACCCGCGCGTCGCGGCGCTGGGTATCGACACCGCGACCGGCGCGACGCTGTGGGAGCGCTCCCTCGGCACGCTCGCCGAGCCGCGCACCTATCTCGACGCCGAGCCCGGCGCCGATCCGCGTACCCTGGCGATCGCCGCCGGACGCGGGGACGGGCTGGCCGAGGCGCTGACGCTCGATCTCGCCACCGGCACCACGCTGCACACGGTCACGGCGGACACCGCGTCCGGCGGCGACCGGATGCGGGCGCTCGCCAGCGGTGGGGGAGCGACCTTCGCCCTGGTCGACGCGACGAGCGTCGTGCCCGGCGGCGCGGCCGACGTGGCGCGCCTCGACCCCAAGGCGCTCGTCTTCGGTCCGGGCGCGGTCTCGCTGGCCGAGCCCGAGCCGGCGGTGTTCCTGCTCGACCGGCCCGCGAGCGAGGCCGGCGACTTCTACTTCGTGGCCGGCAGCGCCACCGGCACGAGCCCGGGCGTCCCGTTCGGAAGCGTGCTGGTGCCGCTCGTGCCGGATCCCTACTTCCTCGCGACGGTGACCGACGCGAACCAGCCGCCCTTCGTGGACACCTTCGGCGTGCTGGACGCAAACGGCGACGCGCGCGCCGAGCTGGCGGTGCCGTCGGGCCTCGCCGCATCGCTCGCGGGAGTGACGCTGTACCACGCCTTCGTGCAGCTGACGCCCGGCTTCGCGGGCGTGTTCGCGAGCGAGGCGGTGACGCTGCAGCTCGAGGAGTAGAGCCTCCTTTCGAGGCCGCGCGTCACCGCCGGGCGGTGGCGCGCGGCCTCGCGCTCCTCCACGGGCGGCGCCGCCGCCCGCCCCGCTCAGGGGTCGAAGCGCATCAGCTGGCGCTGCGTGCGGAACACCAGCCCGTCGTCGACGATGGCCGGCGTCGTCATGCAGATGTCGCCCAGCTCGCTGTGGGCGATCACCTCGAACTCGTCGCTGGCCGAGACGGTGTAGACGTCACCCTCCTCGCTGGTGAAGTACACCATCCCGTAGCCCGCGACCGGCGAGGCGGTGAAGCCGGTGCGGCCCTCGCCGAGGCGCTCGCGGTAGAACTCCTCGCCGGTCTCGGCGTCGAAGCACGTCACGATGCCGTCGTCCTTGCAGAACCACGCCAGGCCGTCGTAGACGATCGGCGTCTGCATGTAGTTGCCGCGGCGGGCGGCCATCCAGGCCATGTGCTCGCCGAGGTCGTCCTCATCCGGCACGCCGAGGTCGCCCTCGGCGGACAGGCGAACGGCGAAGACCGGCTGCTGGGGGTGGGAGGGCTCGAGCGGCCGGTGGTTGCTGGTGAAGTACACCAGGTCGCCGGAGACGACCGGCGTCGGCACCGGAATGCCGCCGCCGCCGGAGAGGTGCCACAGCTCGGCGCCGTCGTCGAAGCGGTAGGCGCCGATGTGCTTGGAGCCGTTGACCAGCACCTGCGCCGGGCGCTCGCCCGCGGCGGGCAGGATGGTCGGCGTGCACCAGGTGTCGACGTCGTCGCGCCGGGTGCGCCAGACCTCCTTGCCGTCCTCGAGCGCGAAGGCCGCGAGGTAGGACTCGCCCTGCACATCGACCTGGACGACGACGCGGCCGTCGTGGACCACCGGCGAGCTGGCGTAGCCCCAGTGCAGGCCCGACTCGCGCGGCGGGCCGCAGTCGAGCGGCCCGAGGTCGACGCGCCAGCGCTGCTCGCCGCTGGCGGCGTCGAAGCAGAAGAGCCCCGCGGAGCCGAACACGGCGACCACCGCGTCGCCGGTGGCGGCCGGCGTGGAGTTCGCCTGGGTGGCCTTCGTGTGGCGCCCGAACTGCGGCACGGTCTTCGCCGCGAGCGTGTCCCACAGCTTCTCGCCGCTGCCGACGTCGAAGGCCAGCAGCCGGAACTCGGTCTCGACCAGGTCCTCGGCCGAGTCGCCGGCCCCGTAGAGGCCCACCTTGAGCTCGGGCGTGATGCCGGTGGGGATCGCCGTCGCGACGAAGACGCGGCTCCCCAGCACCACCGGCGAGGCGTGGCTGAGCCCCGGGACGTCGACCCTCCAGGCCGGCTCCCCGAGCTCCTCGGGGAGCTCGACCCCGCTGCGCACGCCCGAGGCGAGCGGGCCGCGGAACTGGGGCCAGTCGGAGCCGGAGGGGGAGAGGACCGAGAGCAGGAGGGGAACGGCGGAGAGCATCATGGGCACGCCTTACGGCATCCGCCGCGGAATGTTTGAAAAGGGGGCGCAGACCTCCGCCGGCCGGGGCGCGCGTCCCGGTGTGCTCGGCCTCGCGCCGAACACGAGATTGCAAACTCGGGCACGCATTTGCACGCGCCTTCCTAGGCGTCCCCTTGCCCCGAACCCCGTGTCCGCCGATCGCTCCGCGGCCCGCTTGTGGGCGCCTGTCGCCTCGCTTACGCTGGCGCTCGAAAGACGCGCCCCCCCTCCACATGCGGTCCGCCTTGCCTCTCCGGACGAGAGGAGACCGTGCGATGCACGGCTCCGGGCTGCGCTCGTGTCTTCGGCCCCTTGGGCCCCCTTCGTGGGGCGCGCCTCACCCCCAATCTCAGGAGCCTTGCAATGCGCCTACCCCTAGCGTTCCTCTCGCTTCTCCCGCTCTTCGCGCCGCCGGTGGGCGCGCAGGAGGCGGCCGCGACCCGCGTCGAGCGGTCGCTCGGAGACGCGAAGATCCCCGTCACGTCGTCCTCGCCCTTCTCCGCCCCGGAGGCGAACGACGCCCGCTTCACGGTCGACCGAGGCGCGGGCCTCGACACCGGCTGCACGTTTGAGAGCGGCGGCCCGCTCACCTTCGACATCGAGATCACGCGGCACGTCGGCGACGTGGCGCTGCTGAAGGAGGCCGGCCTCATCGGCGAGACCGCCAAGCTCCTGATGCCGGCCTTCGACGTCGACTTCGCCGACGGCGAGCGCGACGAGGTCTACATCAACGACAACCTGGTCGACGAGACCTACCTGACGGGCTCGAACCAGACCTGGAAGCTCAACGTCTTCGACATCCCGATCGAGTGGCTGGTCTTCCCGCCGGATCCCGGCCCGGGCGGCACGCTGACGCCGGAGCCGAACACGATCCGCATCGAGATCGACGTCGCCAATCCGGGCGAGGACGTCTGGTGCACCGCGATCGACTGGGCCGCGATCGAGATCGAGGTCGCGCGCCCGGTGGTCATGGCGCACGGCATCCTCTCCGACGGCGGCGTGTGGACCGACGTCTGGGTGCCGGGCCTCGACGACCTCGGCCTGCCCAACAGCAACGCCCTCAACATGGGCAACCTGGACAGCATCCAGAGCAACGCCGGCAAGATCGGCGCCGAGGTCGCGGCCTCGAAGGCGCGCTGGGGGACCGAGAAGATCATCCTCGTCTGCCACAGCAAGGGCGGGCTCGACTCGCGGCACTACGCCGAGAGCAACGACGACATCGAGAAGGTGGTCCAGATCGGAACGCCCAACGGGGGCAGCCCGCTGGCCGACGCGGTGCAGGCCGGGTCGCTGAAGCTGACCGGGCTGCTGGCGACCGTGGTGATCAACGTCCTCGCCGGGCCGGCGGGCGTGCAGCTCACCACGCCCTACATGGCGGTCTACAACGCGACCCATGGCTCGAACGCGAAGACGAAGTACGTCGCGCTGGCGGGGGACTATGACCCCGACTGCTCGCTGTTCTCAGCCAGCTTCTTCCAGTGCGCGCTCCTCAACACGCTGCTGCTGGTGACCGGCCGGGGCGACACGATCGTGCCCGTGACGTCGGTGCACGCGCTGTCGTACACGCAGAACTTTACGTATGCGAGCTCGGGGCTCTCCGATCAATCGGCGACGCACACCCAGCTGGAGAAGTCCCAGAGCGTCTTCAACATCCTGATCGGCTGCATCAAGGAGAAGAAGGGGCCGGACGACGCCGACAGCGGCCCGGTCGTCTCGGAGCCGGCGCAGATGACGGTGACCGAGGCGGGCGTGATCATGCAGGGCGAGGCGCAGATGTTCTCGTTCCTGGTCGACGACCCCGGCCCGGCGAGCTTCACGCTGATGTACCCGACCGGCGACCTCGACATGGCGATCCTGTCGCCCTCGGGGGTGATGTACGACGAGAACACGGCCTTCGGGGACCCGGCGCTCTTCTACGGTGAGGGCGAGATCCTCGGCGGCTTCAGCGAGTCGTTCGACTTCAACGCGACCGAGGTCGGGCTGTGGACGGTGACCGTGTTCGGCGAGTCGGTGGTCGAGCCGTCGGGGCTGGTCGGCTACGTGGCGACCGTGCTGCTCGAGGACACCGACCTAGAGCTCTTCGGCGGCTTCGTCGAGGAGAACGTCAACCTGGGCGACCCGCTGGTCGTGCTCGGAACGCTGACCGACGCGGGAGCGCCGCTGCTCGGCGCCACCGTCGAAGCGCTGGTCGTGCTGCCGGACGACACCACGACGACCGTGGCGATGCTCGACGACGGCCTCGGCGACGACGCCGCGGCCGGCGACGGCATCTACAGCGGCTCGCTGGGCGTGACGACCGTGTCCGGGACCTACCGGGTGGCCGTCTCGGCGACCGACGGTGCCACCTACGAGCGCGAGTCGCTCGTGCTGGCTACCGCGTCGGCGAGCGTCTCGACCATCCCCGGGCCGTTCTCGGACATCGGCGAGGACACCAACCTCGACGGGCTCTTCGAGAGCCTCGTGGTCGACGTCGGGCTGAACATCTCGCTGGCCGGCACGTACCGTCTGGCCGGCGAGCTCCGCGACAGCCTGGGCAACGTGCTGCAGGCGACCGCCGAGGAGACCCTCGGCGCCGGTCCGCAGACCGTGTCGCTGCGCTTTGACGGTGCGACGCTGTTCGACAACGGGGTCGACGGGCCCTACGAGCTGGTGCGCGTCGTGCTCTTCGAGGAGGAGGCGATCGACATCCTCCCGGTCGCGACCGCGACCAGCGCGTACACCACCTCGCTGTACCTCGCGAACGAGTTCCAGCACGACCCGATCATCGTGCCCGGCACCGGGATGGACTTCGGCGTCGACACCGACGTCGACAACCTGTTCGACACGCTGCACATCGACGTCGACGTGCTGATCGAGGTGCCCGACACCTACGAGTGGACGGCGAGCCTCTCCACGCTCGACGGCATCGACATCGGCTTTGCGACCGGCTCGGCCGCGCTGGTGCAGGGCGCCAACACGCTCGGCTTCGACTTCAACGGGAGCTCGATCGGCTCGGCCGGGATCGACGGTCCGTTCCTCCTGCGGGGCCTCCTGATCTTCGGGTCCTCTGAGTCCCTGGTGCAGAGCGAGGCCTACACGACCGGCTCCTACTTCGCGTGGGAGTTCGAGGGCTTCCCCAACACCGCCCCGACCTTCGACGGCGCCTCGCCCTGCGGCCAGTCGTACGTGCTCTTCATGGGCGACTCGCTGTCGCTCGACTTCTCGGCCTCGGACCCCGACGCCGGGCAGACGGTCACGCTTGACGCGACCGGCGTGCCCGCGGGTGCCGCGGCGAACCCGATGCTGCCCCAGGCGGGCAACCCGGCGGCGACGACGCTCGACTGGACGCCGACGCCCGCGGACGAGGGCAACTACGTCATCTCGTTCTCGGCGACGGACAACTTCCCGAACCCGGCCCAGGCGAACTGCAACATCACGGTCGACGTCAGCACGAACGTCGCGCCCGAGTTCCTTCCGGTGACGCCCTGCGGGCAGGTCCTCAGCGCGACCGTCGGCGAGCCCTTCGCCTTCGCGGTCGAGGTCAGCGACCCCAACGGGGGCGACAACGTGACGCTGAGCGTCAGCGGACTTCCCGGCGGTGCCTTCATGTCGCCGGCCCTGCCGGCCGTGGGCAACCCCGTCGTCGCGCAGTTCGACTGGACGCCGACCTGTGCCGACGTCGGCTCGTTCGACGTCACTTTCGACCTGATCGACGACGGCGACTTCCCGTTCGCCGAGCAGTGCACCGTGACGGTCGACGTCGGGCTGCCGCCGACGATCCCGGTGCTCTACGTCGACTCGCTCGCCGCGGGCAACGGCACCGGGGCCAGCTGGGTCGACGCCTTCGGCGACCTGCAGGGCGCGCTCGACGAGGCCGGCGGCTGCACGTCGTCGCCCGAGGTGCAGATCTGGGTCGCGGCGGGCACCTACGTGCCGACGGCGGCTACCTCCGGCGACCCGCGGACGGCGACCTTCCAACTGGCGGACGGGGTCGGCATCTACGGCGGATTCGTGGGCGGCGAGACCAACCTCGAAGACCGCGACCCGGTGGCGAACGTCACCGTGCTGACGGCGGACGTCAACGGTGACGACCTGCCGGGCTTCGTCAACACCGGCGACAACCGGTACCACGTGGTCACCGGCGAGAACGTCGGCGCGACGGCGGTGCTGGACGGCTTCACGCTGCGCGGCGGGACGGCCGACGGGCCCTTCCCGGCCGACACCAACGGCGGAGGGATCACGCTCGAGAACGCGAGCCCGACCCTGACCGGCCTGATCGTCGAGAGCGGCCTCGCGACGCGCGGCGGCGGCCTCTACGCCGACGCGGGCAGCGCGCCGGTCGTCACCGACAGCGTCTTCACCGGCTGCTTCGCCAGCAAGGGCGGCGGCGCGGTCTTCGAGGGCGGCATGGCGAGCTTCACCAACACGGTGTTCTCCGCGTCCGAGGCGACCATCGACGGCGGCGGCCTGCTCCTGCGTACCGGGAGCTCGGGCACGCTGAACGGCTGCACCTTCAGCGGCAACACGGCCACCACCGGCGGCGGGCTCGCCTGCGAGGGCTCCTCGGTCGTGGCCGCGTCCTGCGACTTCACCGGCAACGGGTCGGTGAACGCGGGCGGCGGCTACCACAACACCGCGGGCAGCTTCGCGGACTTCACGCTCTGCAACTTCACGTCGAACTCGTCGGAGCGCGGCGGAGCGCTCTTCACCGACGCGCTCACCGTGGACCTCGACACCTGCACCTTCACGACCAACTCCGGTCTCGTGGACGGCGGCGGGCTGCTGATCGCCGGGGGCGCCACGCTGACGGCGACCGACTGCGACTTCGACCAGAACGACGCGGCCAGCCTCGGCGGCGGCGCGCTGACCGAGGTCCAGAGCCAGTCGAGCTTCGTCGGCTGCGACTTCACCGCCAACACCGCCGTGCGCGGCGGCGGCCTGTCCAGCAGCGACTCCGCGGTCGAGGTGACCCAGTGCACCTTCGACGGCAACTCGTCGACCCAGGCGGGCGGCGGCATCGACGACCGCAACGGGAACGTCTCGACGGTCACCGCATCGACCTTCATCGGGAACACCTCGGCGAACGGCGGCGGAGCGCACCTCTTCGGCTCCGGCGGCTCGTTCACGGCGTGCACCTTCAACGGCAACCAGGCCACCGGCACCGGCGGCGGCCTCATGCTCTTCACCGGCAGCTCGCCCACGGTGGCCGGCTGCAACTTCGTGATGAACTCCGCCTCGACGGCGGGCGGGCTCTACGTGTCGGGCAGCGACCCGGCGGTGGACGGCTGCACCTTCGAGCTCAACTCGGCCACGGTCGACGCGGGCGGCGCGGCGTGCGTCCTGAGCAGCACCGTGACCTTCTCCGACTGCACGTTCGACCAGAACGACAGCCAGGGGCTCGGCGGCGGCCTGCTCAACACCTCCTCGTCCTCGTCGACGCTGACCGCGCCGACCTTCACCGCGAACACCGCGGCGAGTGGCGGCGGCCTCTTCAACGACTCGTCCCTGAGCGTGTCCGACGGCACCTTCACGGGCAACCAGGCGAGCTCCTCGGGCGGCGCCTTCGACAACCGCGGTGCCGGTGCTCCGACGATCGAGCGCTGCGGCTTCTCCACCAACGACGCGCCGTCCGGCGGTGCGCTCTTCATCGCCAACGCGGGTGCGCCCGACGTGAGCGACAGCGTCTTCGACGCCAATACCGCCGACAACGGAGCGGCGGTCTTCAACAGCGCCTCGGGCGCCCCGTCGTTCCGCAACTGCGCCTTCACGCTGAACACGGCGGTCGCGTCGGGCGGCGTGCTCTTCGAGCAGGGCGCCGGGGCCACGTTGATGCGCGGCTGCCTGATGAGCGACAACGACGCCGGCGGCCAGGGCGGCTGCATCTCGATCGGCTTCAGCGGCAACCTCGTGCTGCTGAACTCGACGCTCGCGAGCAACACCGGCCAACAGGGCGGCGGGATCTTCCTCGCCGGCACGGCCTCGATCGCGAGCTCGGTCCTGTGGGGCAACGCGGACGGCACCGGCTTCGGCGAAACGGGCCAGATCCGTCAGCCCTCGGGCGCGATGCAGACCGGCTTCATCGACCACTCCACGGTCACCGGCTGGACCGGCGCCCTCGGCGGCACCGGCAACGACGGGCTCGACCCGCTCTTCGTGGACTTCGCCGGCGGCGACTTCCACCTCACCCTGGGCTCCCCCGCGGTCGACGCGGGCGACCCGGCCTTCGTGGCCGATCCCGGCGAGCTCGACCTCGACGGCGAGGCGCGCGTCACCGGCTTTGGCCTCGACCGCGGCTACGACGAGGCCCACGACTGCGACGGCACCGGACAGCCGGACTACCTCGAGATCCTGCTGGGGCTGACGGCGGACTGCAACGGCAACGGGATCCCCGACGCCTGCGACATCTCCACCGGCACCTCGACGGACTTCGACGGCAACGGCGTCCCGGACGACTGCCAGGTGCGCCAGGCGCCGGTCGCCTCGCGCTAGGGACCGCAGCGCTTCGCGGCCCCCGCGCTGGATGTCCGGCGCGGGGGCCGCTTTCGTTGGACGCGGTGTCCCGGGCTGTGCGCTAGGGTTTGCGCGCCTCCCACGGCGCCCGCAGCGCCGCGTGCTCGGGGCCGTCGAAGGACCGGCGCGCGGCGCGCACCACGCCGCGGGTGGCGTCGCCGTCCGTGCCGAAGAGGTCGGCGGCGCGGTGGTAGAGTGCTTCCAGCTCCTCCGCCGCGTCGGTGCGATCGCCGGCCATCGCGCGCGACTCGGCCGCGTAGGCGTCGGTCAGGACCACGCGCCAGTAGTCCGGCCCGTGGTGCCGCCGCAGGTAGTCGGCGAAGGCGTCGTACTCGTCGGCGGCCTCGCTCCAGCGGCCGAGGTCGCTGTGCAGGAAGGCCAGGTTGTTGAGCGCGCTCGCCGTGGACTCGTCGTCGTCGCCCAGCGCCGCGCGCAGGACCTCGAGCGCCTCTAGGTTGAGCTCCTCGGCCGCTTCGAGCTCGCCGAGGGTCGCGAGGACGCCCGAGAGGTTGGAGAGCGCCTGGCCCAGGAGGGGATGGGTCGGGGAGAGCACCTCGCGCTGGATCGCGAGCGACTCGGCGAGAGCTTCGCGCGACTCCTCCAGCCGGTCCTGGGCGTAGAGGAACGATCCGAAGTTGCCGAGCGCCAGCCCGACGTTGGGCGCGCGCGGGCCGAACTCGCGCCGCAGCAGCTCGATCGCCCGGCGGTAGGAGGCCTCCGCCTCGTCGACCTGGCCCAGCTGGCGCAGCGTGCGCGCCAGGTTGAGCGTGGCCTGCGCCACGGCCGGCCAGCGGCCCGCGCGCTCGAACTCGGCGAGGGCCGAGCGCAGCACCGGGAGCGCCTCCTCGAAGCGCCCGGCCTCCTGCAGCGCCCAGCCGAGGTCGACCGCGAGGCGCGCGTGCTCGGCCGACTCGGAGCCGAGATGCTCGGCGGCGAAGGCGTGCAGCTCGCCCAGCCGCGCGACTGCGTCCTCCGCGCGTCCGCCGCGCCCCAGGGTGGTCGCGCTGGCGCGCCGCGCCTGCACCAGGTCGGCGGCGCGCGCGGGGAGCGCGGCCTCGAAGAGCTCGGCGGCGCGGTCGAACTGCTCGATCGCCTCGCCGGCACGGCCCTGGCCGTCGTAGGTGAAGCCGATCAGCATGCGCGTCTCGGCCTCCAGCAGCGGGCGCCCGGGAAAGGCGCTGCCGAGCGTGGCGGCGGCGCGGTCGAGCATCTCCGCGATGGTCGTCTCGCCGCGCGAGCCGACGGCCTGGTCGAAGGGGTTGGCGGCGCGCAGCATGCCGTCGAGGTAGCGGTTGAGCGCCGTCGCGCGGGCGGCCTTCTCCTCGGCGTCGAGGCGCGCCTCGTCGAGCTTCTCCTCGCGGTCGAGCGCCCGCAGCCAGCCGCCGGCGGTGCCGGCCGAGCCGAGCAGCAAGAGCGCGAAGGCCACCGCGCCGCCGGCGACCCAGGCGCGGTTGCGGCGCGCGAACTTGCGCGCGGTGTAGGCCAGGCTGGGGGGGCCGGCGCGCAGGGGCTCGTCGGCCAGGAAGCGCCGCAGCTCGTCGGCGAGCTCGCCGGCGGAGGCGTAGCGCGCCTCGGGCTCCTTGGCGAGGGCGCGCGCGACGACCCAGTCCAGCTCGCGCGCCCGCGGACGCGTCACGCCGGGGAGCTCCTCGCCGGCGCGGCTCGGCGGCGGGGGATCGATCTCCGCCACCTCGCGCGCGAGCGACGTCCACGAGCTGCGATCGCTGCGCCAGGGGGAGCGTCCGCTCAGGACCTCGTACAGCAGCACGCCCAGCGCGTGTACGTCGGTGCGCACGTCGACGCGGTCGCGCTCGCCGCGGATCTGCTCGGGGCTCATGTAGGCCAGCGTGCCCAGCACCTCGCCGTGGGCCGTCAGCTCGGGCTGCGTCGCGCCGGTGACGTCGATCGCGCGGCCGATGCCGAAGTCGATCACGCGCACGCCGCCGTCGGGGTCGACCAGCACGTTGTCGGGCTTGAGGTCGCGGTGGACGACGCCGCGCAGGTGCCCGTGGTGGACCGCGTCGCAGAGCTGCAGCATCAGCTCGATGCGGCGCGCGAGCGGCGCAGCGCGGGCGGCGTCGGTGAAGGTGCGGGCGTCGGGGACCAGCTCCATGGCGAACCACGGGCGGGGGGGGGCGTCGCCGGCTTTGCCGTCGTCGTCGCCGAGCACGCCCGAGGCCAGCACGCGCGCGATCCCCGGGTGCGAGAGCTTGGCGAGCAGCTCGGCCTCCTCGGCGAAGCGGCGGCGCGCGCGCTCCGTCGTCAGGCCGGCGCGCAGCGCCTTCAGCGCGACCGTGCGCTCGGGGTTGCGCTGGCGCGCGACCCAGACCTCGCCCATCCCGCCGCCGCCCAGCGGCCGCAGGAGCTCGAAGTCGCCGACGCTCGCGCCGGGCGTCAGGGCGAGCGCGGGCGCGGCGCGCGCATGGGCGCTCGCGAGCGTGTCGTCGCCGGGCGGCCGCAGGAACGTCGCGGCGGTGCCGTGCGCGGCCAGCATGCGCTCGGCCTCGCCGCGCAGCTCGTCGGCGTCGCCGAGCTCGCGCGCCAGGAACGGCGCGCGCTCGTCCTGCGCGAGGTTCAGCGCCGCTTCGAAGGCCGCGCGCACGCGGCGGAAGCCGTCGGCGTCCATGACCTAGCCCGGGGCCTCGTCGCCGGCGACGCCGAGGCGCGCGCCGAGGAAGGCACGGGCCGAGGCCCAGCCGCGCTCGACGGTCGCGCGCCCGATGCCGAGGACGCTGGCGGCCTCGGGGATCGAGAGCCCGGCGAAGAAGCGCAGCTCGACGATGCGCGCGAGCTGGGCGTCGAGCGCGCCGAGCTCCTCCAGCGCCTCGTTCAGCGCGAGGAGGTCGGGCACGCGCGTCGAGTACACCGCCAGCATCTCGTCGAGCACCACCCGGCGCGCCTCCGCCGGGCGCTTGGCCGCGTTCCGCGCCCGGGCGTGGTCGACGACCACCGAGCGCATGGCCTTGGCGGCCACGCCGAAGAAGTGCTCGCGGCCCGACAGCCCGTCGCTCCCGGGGCCGGCCAGCTTGAGCCAGGCCTCGTGGACCAGCGCGGTCGCCTGGAGCGTGCCTCCGCCCGCGCCCTTCAGCATGCGCGCGGCGCGCGCGTGGAGGTCGGGGTAGACGAGCGAGTAGAGCTCCTCGCCGGCGTCTTCTTCGCCGCGCTCGATGCGTTCGAGCAGGAGGGTGACCGAGGTCGTCATGGGGAGGGAGGTCGCAATTCTCGCGGCAGGGACCGCTTTCGGCAATGCCTGCGGGCCCCTCAGGGGCAGGAGTCAAAAAAGTGCCTCGCTTGGTGAGGGGGCTCGCGGGCCCTCTCCGTGTCCCCCGGCGGAGGCCAAGACGACCTCCGCTCTCCATCCCTTTCCCAACCAACTCCCGAGGCTCGATCCCGTGAAAGCACACCGCATCACCCCGCTCCTTGCCCCGTTCTTCGCTACCTTTGCCGCCGCTGCCGCCGGCGCCCAGAGCTACTCGCTCGGGGAGCTGGGCGGCATCGGGCTGCTCGACGACACCCTGCTGGGCTCGGCGGTCGACATCGACGGCTCCTACGCCATCGCCGGCGGCCACGGCTACTCCTTTGGCACCGGCGCGGCCTGGATCTACGAGCGCCAGTCGAGCGGCTTCTGGGCCAACATGGCGATCATCGGGACCCCCGGCGCCGGCGACCTCTACGGCTGGTCGGTCGCGATCGACGGCGACCGCGCGATGGTCGGAGCGCCGGGCGACGACGATCTCGGCAGCAGCGCCGGGGCGGTGTACGCCTACGAGCGTCAGCCCGACGGCACCTGGCTCGAGGTCGACAAGCTCCTCGCCAGCGACGGCTCGGCGGGTCACGAGCTGGGCACGTCGGTCTCGATCGACGGCGACTTCGCGATCCTCGGCTCGCCGGACGGGATGACGGGCCTCTCGAGCTCCGGCACGGCCTATGTGTTCGAGCGCCAGACCGACGGCACCTGGAGCGAGGTCACCAAGCTGGAGCCGCTCGACCCGAGCACCAACGACGACTTCGGCTGGTCGGTCTCGCTGAGCGGGACCCGCGCCGTCGCCGGCGCGCCGCTCGACGACCCGATGGGACCGAGCTCGGGCTCGGCCTACGTGTTCGAGCGCCAGGCGGACGGCACCTGGCCGCAGGTGGACAAGCTGGTGCCGCTCGACGGTGACGCGATCGACTCCTTCGGCTTCGCGGTGGCGATCTCCGGCGACTACGTCGTCTCGGGCGCCTGGATCGACGAGGACGGCGACGGCCCGGGGACCGGCTCGGCCTACGTCTTCGAGCGCCAGCCCGACGCGACCTGGCTCGAGACCCAGAAGCTGCAGATGCCCGAGGGCGAGAGCGGCGACCACTTCGGGCAGTCGCTCGACATCGACGGCACGAGCATCCTGGTGGGCGCGATCCACGACATCGTCGGCACGTCGGTCGACGCGGGCTCCGCACACCTCTACCTGCTGGACGGCGCGGGCGTCTGGACCCACGTTGAGGCGCTCTACAACCCGGACATCGACAAGGACGACAACTTCGGCCACGACGTGGCGATCTCCGGCGGCCGCGTGATCATCGGCTCCTCGAACGACGACGACTTCGAGGACAACGGCGGCACGGTCACGATCAACTTCAGCTACGACGCCGGCTCGCCGGGCGCGGTGACCTTCAGCGGCATCGGGACGCCCGGCTGCGACGGCGAGCACACGCTCGACATGACGCTGCCCGCCGAGCAGGACAGCACCGGCTTCGGCTTCGAGTGCGACAACGCTCCGCCGTCGAGCGTCGGCTTCCTCGGGATCGGTGACGCGGTCGACCTGGCGGGCTCGGACCCGCTCGGCCTGGGGGTCACCTTCTACCTCGACATCCTCGGCGCGAACTTCTACTTCGTCACTCCGATGACCAGCGACGCCGACGGAATCGGCTTCGGCGCCGCGCCTATCCCGGACGATCCGAACCTGGTGGGGGTCGTGCTCCACGCACAAGCGGTGTGGTCGTGGACGACCTGCACGCTCGGGGGAGCGGGGCTGTCCTCCTCGAACCTGGTCAGCTTCACGGTCCTCGGCAGCTAAGCAGCCAACCGGAGAGCCTCCGGTTGGGAAAGGGGGCCATGTCCCGGCGCTTGCCGGGGCATGGTCCCCTTTCCCTGTTTATCCGGAGGCCTGGGCGTTTGGGATGGGTGCGCCCTACGTTTTAGGGGCCGCGACGCGAGGAATCGGCCCGCGGGCTCCGGTTGGGCACCTACAATCGCGTCCCCGGCTCCCCAGGAGCCCCGCGGCACGCCTTTCCCACCCTCAAAAGCGAACAGACATACCGCTCATGAAGCTTGCCCGCTCCCTGACCGCCGTGGCGCTGCTTGCGCCCGCCGCGCTCGCCCAGGACCTCTGCGAAGGCAACGGCTACGGCGAGGCCTACATCGAGGTCGGCCCGGCCTACCTCGGAGGGTTCTTCGCCCACGACATCGGGTCCCCGGCGTTGCCGAATGGGATCCAGATCCTGTCGATCTCCGGCGGCTTCACCGAGACGACGCACCCGGTGATCGGCGACGTGTGCCTCGACGTCACCTCGCCCTTCTATCAGATCATCGTCCTGCCCACCGGGCCGGACGGCAACCTGCACATCGACCTGTTCCTGCCGGACATCCCCGAGTGGGTCTCCAACCCGCCCTTCTACTCGAACATCGCGACGTTCGAGGGCGGGCAGTGGAGCATGAGCAAGACCATCCCGCTGTGGTTCGAGAACCCGAACTCCTGGACGCCGGTCAGCTCGATGTCCGCGAACCGGATCTACCACACGGCGACCAACCTGGGCGCGGACGGCCGCGACAACCGCATCCGCATCCTGATCACGGGCGGCGGCGAGGGCACGGTGACCGTGCCGATCGCGAGCCAGACGACCGAGATCTTCGACCCGCTCAGCCGCACCTTCAGCCCCGGGCCGGACCTGTCGGTGGAGCGCTCGACCCACACCGCCACGCGCCTCGACGACGGCCGCGTGCTGATCGTGGGCGGCCTCGATACGAACGGCGTCTGCCACGCGACGTGCGAGATCTTCGACCTGAACAACAGCACGATGACGCCGGCGGCGTCGATGGGCACGCCGCGCTCGGGCCACACGGCGACGCTGCTCGACGACGGCCGCGTGCTGGTGACCGGCGGCTTCGCCGACTATCAGAACCCGGGTACGGCCTGGCTGTCGGCGCTGATCACCTCGCAGAACACCGGTGAGATCTACGATCCGGTCACCGACACGTGGACGCCGCTCGCGGGCCCGATGGCCAGCAAGCGCTCGGGCCACACGGCCACCAAGATGGACGACGGCCGCGTGCTGATCGTCGGCGGCGTGGACGGCGGCTTCACGATCTCGTTCGGCACCACGGTGGCGCCGTCGTTCACCGGCACGTGCGAGATCTTCGACCCGGCCGACGACTCGCTGACGCCGGTGGCTTCGCTGCCCGGCTTCGGGAACGGCGAGCGCGCCTTCCACGCGGCGGCGCTGCTGGGCAACGGCGACGTGATCGTCACCGGCGGCAACTACAACGGCGGCGGCAACGGCGAGGCGGTCTCGAGCAACTCGAGCGTCGTCTTCGACGGCACCAGCTGGAGCGTCGCCCCGCCGCTGCCGGTCGAGGTGGCCTGGCACACGATGAAGACCCTGCCCGACGGCCGCGCGCTGGTCTGCGGCGGGCTGACGCTCACCGAGTTCGATCTGACCCCGAAGGCCTTCGCGGCCGCGATCGACGGCACCACCTACACGCCGCTGAGCCCGGTCGGGCTCAACGAGGGCCTGCCGGCCTCGGCTCCGATCACGCGCGGCGCGATGGCGGCGGTCGAGATGCACGACGGCGCCTTCCTGTTCACCGGCGGGGTGGACACGGCGGTGCTGAGCAACGCGCTGATCTACACGCCGAACCCGTAGACGGTTCAGAGCTCCCGAACGAGGGGCGCTTCCGGGAAGACCCGGAGGCGCCCCTTTTTCGTGTCGGGGCGCCTCGGGGTGAAGCGTTTGGGACACCGCCTCCCGAATCGTCGGAAAAGCAAGCTCGCGCTTCCGAGCTAGGGAGGACCGGCCCGCGCGGGTCGACAGGCATTCCAAAGACCGCGTCGCTCGCTCGCGGCGCACGGCAACCCTTCAGAGACATGAACCATCGATTGGCAGGCTTCCCCCGTTCCCTTACGCCGCGGCAGGCTCCGGCGCGGCTCCTCGCCGCAGGCCTCGTCGGCCTCGCGGCGGCCTCGTCTGCGTCCGCCGCGGCGGCATCGGACTACCCCGAGGTCTCGATCGCGGGGCACGAGCTCTCGCTCACCTTCGAGCCCGAGAGCGGGCTCCATCTGCTGCTGCGCAGCACCTACCACGTCCAGGTGTCGGCCCAGGCCGAGGACGCCTTCGACGCCTACCAGGTACGCGACCTGTTCCACTACTCGGGCGTGTCGTTCCTGGTCGCGCCGCACCTCGCGGGGCGCTTTGAGTCGCTCGAGACCGGACCGAACTATATGAGCTCCTTCGTCGGGCATCTGCTCCGCGAGGGGCACCAGGTGTGGGGCTTCGACAACCGCGGAACGCAGCTGACGGCCGAGGACTGCGCCGATCCGGCCGTGCAGGCGCTGGTCGGCACCTGGGGGCTAGAGGCGCTGGTGCACGACGCGACGCTCGTGCGTGACCTGATGGACGTCAGCTGGCTCTTCCCGCCCGGCAAGGTCGTGCTCGGCGGGCAGTCGCTCGGCGCGATTACCTCGCTGATGACGGTCAACGCTCATCCCGGCCGCTACGACGGGCTCTTCCTCAACGAGGGCACGATCTTCTCGCAGCAGCCCGCCGTCGCGGGCGACAACCAGGACCTGGACGACGACGGCCTCGAGGACAACCCGGGCCTCGCCGACCTCAACGCCGGCTTCCTGCAGTCGGTCATGATCCCGGCGCTTGGGACCTGCGACCTGACGACCGAGACGCTGATGAAGGAGGTCGTGCCGCTCGCCTTCTCGCCCGCCGGGCTCGTGATCCCGCGGCCCGAGCTCGACCTGGACGATGACCCCTTCAACGACGGCGGCGAGCCGCTGCTCGACGCGATCGACGCGGCCTTCATCGCGGCGCGCGGCACGCCGATGAACCTGCGCGAGTTCGTGGTCTTCGCCTTCTCGGTGCCGGGCCCGAACCCGAGCGCGCCGGGGATCCCCGGGTACACGCTCCTGGCGTCGGACATCGTTGACCTCGGCGGCGTGCCGATCGGCGACCTCACGTCGCTGGGGGACCTCGCCGACCCGTCCAAGTACGTGCTGGTCGAGGCCGACGTCGACCGCGTGGTCGCCGACGCGCTCGCGTTCGGCAACCTGGCCTCGCGCGGCCTCTTGGTCGAGCTCCAGGCCACGCTCGGCAACCTCGGCGTGAACCCGCTGACCGACGTCAACCACGTCGCGGGCGCGGGCGCCTTCAGCGGGCACGCGCTCTTCGTCGCGGCCGAGCTCGGCTTCGGCAGCTCGGTGGCGGACACCGCCGCGCTCTTCACCGGCGCCGCGAGCAACACGCTGCTGGAGTTCACGGGGCACGGGCATGCGGACATCCGCTTCAGCCTCGACTACGTGGGCGACCTGATCGCGCCGCTGCTCCAGCTGGCCGAGGACGTGAAGTAGGACGCACCTCCGCCCCGGGGGCGGAGGACGCGCGAGGAGGGCGCCCGGGGCGCCGGCAGGGTCTCGGGCGGGACCGCGCCGGATCTCTGGGCGCCCTCCGCCCCTTTTGGGGCGCTGCGAGAATTCCGCCCGCCGGCCGAACCCGGTGCGTGCCCCGGCGGTGGTTTGTGGGTAAAGGAGGCTCAGCCGATGCAGCACGTTCCCGAACTCACCCAGTCCGCCCTGGCGCACCACGCCGACTTCGTCCGCGCGCTGGCGCGCAGCCTGGTCCGCGACCCGAACGAGGCGGACGACCTCGAGCAGGAGACCTGGCTCACGGTCCTGCGCGGCGGGGGGGGCCGCGAGCCCGGGCGCCCGTGGCTCGCCGGTGTGCTGCGCCGGACCGCCTTCGCGCGGCGGCGCGCCGACCGGCGGCGCGCGCGGCGCGAGCGCGGCGTGGCCCGCGCGGAGGGCGAGGAGGCCTCGCGCGACCTCGGCGTGCACCAGCGCGTGGTCGCGGCGGTGCTGGCGCTCGAGGAGCCCTACCGCGCGGCGGTCCTCCTGCGCTACTACCGCGGCTGGTCGGTGGCGGAGATCGCGGACGAGCAGGGCGTTCCGGTCGAGACCGTGCGGACGCGGCTGCGCCGCGCGCGCTCGCGGCTGCGCGAGACGCTGGACCGGGAGTACGGCTCGCGCGAGGCCTGGGTCGGGCTGCTCGCTCCGCTCGCGGCCACCTCGACGTCGTTGCCGGCGGTGGCCGCGGCTTCGGTCGCGGCGCTCGTGGTCGGCGGGCTCGCCGCAGGCTCGCTCCTGGTCGGTCCGCGCGGGGACGCCGAGTCGCAGTCGCGCACCGCGCGGCTCGCGTCGCCCGAGGAGACCGCGTCGCCCGAGGGAGAGGCAGGGGAGGCGCTGCAGGAACTGCAGCCGCCGGCCGCGCCCGCCGCTTCGCCCGCTTCTGGCGGCGGTGCGAGGCGCGCCGTTGGCGGCCAGGTGGCTGTGCCGGGCGATGAGGAGGGCTACCTCGCGGCCCTCGCCGCCGCCCGCGCGCGCGCCGCTCGCTTCGACCCCGCCCACCATCAGCCCGCGGCCGCGGCGCTCCTGACGCGCGTCGAGTCGACGCGGCTGGCGGGCTTCGAGCTCGACGCCGGAGCCGAGCTCAGCGAGGTCCTCGACGCGATCGGGACGCTGAGCGGCGTGCGCTGCTCCGCGCGCTACGAGGATCTGGGCAGGATCGAGCTCCACGGCGCGGTGTTCCGCTACGCGCTGCGCAGGCCGCTCGGGCTCGCGGCGCTGCTGGACCTGGTGGCGGCCGACGCGGGCGACGGCTTCGGCTGGTATCCGACCGGCGAGGGCGTGGAGGTCTGCTTCGGCGACGTCGAGCCGCCGGCGCTGGTCGCCTTTGCGCACCCGCTTGGCGACCTACTGGTGGACCCGCGCGAGCACGGCCTGGCGTGCGCGGAGCCCGGCTCGCCCTTCGCTCCGCCCTCGCCCGACGAGCTGGCCGACCTTGTGCGCCGGCACGTGGCGCCCGGCCTGTGGGAGGCCGGCGGCGTGTCGCTGGAGGCGGACGCGGACGCGCTGCACGTGCGCCACTCGCTGCGCGTGCACCTCGGCGTGCAGGCGCTGCTCGACCGGCTGCGCGCCTTCTATGCGCCGCCGGCGGGCGAGGGCGCGCCCGGCTCCACGCTCGCGGCCCTCGGCGGCTGGACCGCGGCGGGCTCCGAGCTGGCCGAGCGGATGGCCGCGCCACACGCCTGGCCCGAGCCGTGGAGCGGGCCGCTGGAAGAGCTCGTGCTCCAGCTCGGCACGCGCGTCGAGGCCGGCGTGCACCCGACCAAGACCCTGCGCCGCGAGCTGGGGCGCGAACCGCGCTTCGAGGCGCCGGCGGGGGAGTCGATCTTCGAGCTCCTGCGGGGCTTCCGCGGGCCCATCCCCGACCTGCGCTGGTCGGTGGTCGGCGAGCTGCTCGATCTCGGCGCCGTATCCGACGCGCGCGCGCCGGGCCTCTTGATCGTCGACGTGCGCGGGCTGCTGACGACGCCTCCCCTGCAGTCGGACGACTTGGAGGGCACCGCTCCCGAGCTGGCGCGGTACCAGTTCGGCGAGCCGCTGCGCGAGGGGCGGCTGACGTCCTACCTGACCGAGCGCTTCTACTCCTGGTCGTGGGACGAGAACCGCTCGCTCTCGATCGAGGTCGTCGGCGGCGCGCTGGTCGTTCACCAGCGGACCCCGGTCCTCCTGGGGATCCGTGCGGAGGTCGAGCGGCTGGTGCGGGCGGTGCGCTAGCGGTGGATCCCCGGTGACGGCGCGGGCGGGCGGACGGTACCATCCCGCCGATGGCTCCCCCGTCTGACCGCGCCGACGACGGCGACGCGGCGGTCGCCCGCGCCGAAGGGCCGGTCCGCCGCGCGCCGGTGCTGCTGGGACTCCTCCAGGCGTTCCTCTTCGCGCTGGTCGGCGTCGCCCTCGTCGACGTCGTCTACGGGCGCGTCGACTCGGACCGCAACCTGAGCGCCGACTCGCCGCTGGAGCCGGCCGAGTATCTGGTGTGGAAGAACCGGCCGGGCTTCACCAACGAGACGACGCGCATCAGCTCGCTGGGCCTGCGCAGCGCCGAGATCCCCGCGGACGCGCCGGCGGAGGAGCTGCGCGTGCTCGGCGTCGGGCCGTCGCTCGTCTACGGCGGCGGCCCCGACCCGCCGCACATGGACCGGGTGTGGGCGCCGTTCCTCGAGCAGCGCCTGCACGCCGACGTCGGCGGGGAGTGGCGTGTGCTGAACGGCGGCGTCAACGGCTACTCCACCGTGCAGGCGGCGCGCTGGGCGCTGCAGCTGTTGCCGCGGGTCGAGCCGGACCTGGTGCTGCTGTTCGTGACGCCGGGGCGTATCAGCCTGCTCGACCCCAGCGGGACGCGCAAGTCACGGCCGTGGCGCGGGCGTCCGGCTCCCAACGACCTGCTCGACCGCTGGCCCGAGCCGCTCCTGCCGGCGGTGCTCGCGGTCCACGACCTGCTGATGGCGCGCTCCAGCCTCTACGTGCGCCACCGCCGCAGCGGACCGCTGGAGGGCCACCCCGACCACGTGCACCGCTTCATGCTCGGCGAGCACCTGCTCGACGATCCGTGGGTGCAGGACGGGCTGGCGCGCACCTTTGCCGAGATCGAGATGCTGGCAGAGGGCTGCGCGGAGCGCGGCGTCGAGCTGCGCGTGGTGCAGCTGCTCGACGGCGTGCAGTACTCTTCGCGGCGCTGGAACATCTACCTGTCCGGCGCGCAGCAGCGCGGTGCGCCGCCGATCCGTACCAAGCGCACCGAGCCCCAGCGGCTCCTGGGCGAGCTGCTCGACGAGCGCGGGCTCGCGTGGTGGACGCTGCAGGACGCGATGAGCGTCCTCGACGCGCGCCATCACTGGACGCTGTCCGACCGCATCCACTGGAGCGCGGACGGGCACGAGCTGGTGGCCGGGGCGCTGCTCGAAGAGCTGGTGGGGGAGGCCGGGCTGCTCGACCTCCTCCGCAGCCGGCGCGCCGCGGCGCCGCGGGGGAGCGACTAGGCCCGATGGACCTCACTCCCCGTCACCCCACGCACACGCGGCGGCGCTAGCCGCACCCGCTCTCCGTGGAGTTCCACAGCGCACGCTTCGGGCTGTTCCTGGCCGTCGTCCTGCTCCTGTACTGGAGCCTCGCCAACCGGCGCGGCGCGCGGTACGCGGTGCTGCTCGTCGCGAGCTACGTGTTCTACGCGGGCTGGGAGCTGTGGTTCCTGTCGCTGATCGTCTTCTCGACCTTCCTCGACTACTTCTGCGGCCGCGCCATCCACGCGAGCGAGGACCCGCGTACGCGCCGGCGCTGGCTCTACGCGAGCCTCGGCGGCAACCTCGCGGTGCTGGGCTACTTCAAGTACTCGGCCTGGGGCGCCGACGGGCTGGCGTCGCTCTTCGCGGCGGTGGGGCTGGACCCGAGCGGGCTGTCGTGGGTCTGGCGCGCCGCGGTGCCCGTCGGCATCTCGTTCTACACCTTCCAGACGCTCAGCTACACGATCGACATCTACCGCGGGAAGCTGCGGCCGGCGAGGAGCTTTGGCGAGTTCGCGCTCTTCGTCGCCTTCTTCCCGCAGCTGGTCGCGGGGCCGATCGTGCGCGCGGTGCAGTTCCTGCCGCAGCTCGACCTGCGCCCGCGCTTCGACCGCGCGCGCCTGCACGACGGGCTGTACCGCATCGGCACGGGGCTCCTGAAGAAGGTGCTCCTGGCGGACGTGCTCGGGCGCTACCTGGTCGATCCGTTCTACTCGGCGCCGGAGAGCTACGCCTGGTGGGTCCACGTGCTCGCGCTGTACGGCTTCGCGTTCCAGATCTACGGCGACTTCGCCGGCTACTCGGACGTCGCGATCGGCGCGGCGCGGCTCCTGGGCTTCGACCTGCCGGAGAACTTCGACGGCCCGTACCGCTCGCGCTCGGTGCGCGAGTTCTGGCGCCGCTGGCACATCTCGCTGTCGTCCTGGGTGCGCGACTACATCTACTTCCCGCTGGGCGGCTCGCGCGGATCCGAGCTGAAGGTCGCGCGGAACCTCTTCGTGACGATGCTGATCATCGCCGTGTGGCACGGCTCCAGCCTGCTGTGGGTGATCTATGGCCTGCTGCAGGGCGGGGCGCTGGTGCTGGAGCGCGCGCTCGAACGGCGCCGCGGCGGCGAGCCCTTCACGACCACACCCGTCCGAAGCCTGGTGGCGTGGTTCGCGGCCTTCCACTTCGCGGTCTTCACCGAGTTCTTCATCCGCGCCGAGAGCCTCGGCCAGTTCGGCGCGGTCTTCGGCACCTCGGGCGAGGAGACCGCGGTGCACACCTTCGGTCTCCTCGCCCTGGCGGGCGCCTTCGCGACGCACCTCCTGCCCGGCCGCACCTCGGAGGGCTTCCGGGCCCGGGTCTGCGCCCTGCCCACCGCGGCCGTCGCGCTCTTGTTCGGCGTTGCGTGCGGCTTGGTGGCGATCGCCGTGGTGGGCGAGACGCCGTTCATCTACTTCCAGTTCTAGGCTACAGCTCGATCCACATCCCCATCGTCGTCACCTGCGCGTCGGGCACGAGGACCTCGTCGAGGAACGTGCTCCCATCGCTCGGCGGAGCCGTCTTGCGCACCGCGATCGCCTGCACGTAGAAGCGCCCCGTAGCGCCCGGGGGGATCTGGATCGGGAAGCGTGCTACGGGGACGGACACGGTGGAGATCATCACCGGCGTCGCCTCGTCGACGAGCTTGACCCCGCCGTCCGGCAGCGGCGTCCAGGCCGGCGTCGAGCCGGCGAAGAGCTGCACCTCGTACTCCAGCTGGTAGCTGGGAGCGTACTCGTCGAGCAGGAAGTCCTCGCGCGTCGGGAGGTTCGAGACCAGCACGTTCAGCGTCGTGCCGGGGGTGTAGGGCCCCGCGTTGGCCTGGATCGACACGCCGCGCAGCGGGTCCGCGCCGCCGTAGTCGATGCCGTAGTAGGAGATGTCGGGCTGGTAGGTGAACTGGTCCGGCGTGCCGGCGGGGCCGATGAGGTCGGCGCTCTCGAGCTCGTCGAAGTGGGTGTTCATCGAACCCGCGGGCTCGCCGGTGACCCACAGGTCGGTGACCGAGGCTTCGAAGAAGGCGCCCACCGTCGGGTGGGCGGGTGACTCGACGTTGCTGGTCGGGTGCAGCGCGCCGGCGGCGCCGGAGCCGAGGTCGACGGTGTGGGAGTACACCTTCGACTGTGCCGACCAGAGCGTGTTCTTGTCGAACGTCATGTGGTCGGCGTAGTTGTAGCTGGGCCCATCGAGCAGGTCCGACAGCGACACGTCGCGCGACGGGTCGAGCGAGACGTGCTCGCCGCCGAACTTCTCGTTGAAGCCGAAGTGCGTGATCGTGTCGATCTGAACCTCGCTCAGGGGCACCGTCGAGATCCCGCCGGGCACCAGCCCGAGCTTGCGCTGGACGAAGTCGAGCACCTCGTCCTTCACGTCGTTCACGCCGTCGGGCTTGAGCTGGGTGAGGTCGTAGTTGAGCTTGGCCGCGTCCTTGAACATCGAGAGCGAGCCGCCCTTGCCGACGCCGTAGAAGCCCGCCAGCTCGGGGTCCATGACGTCGTCGAAGCGCGTGCCCATGCCGGCGATCAACTCCCACGGGTCGTTGCCCATGATCGGCGTCTGCCCGTAGAGAGCCTTCGCCTGGTTGCCGTTGCCCCACCACGTCTGGTAGACGTCGAGCACGTTCTGGGCGCCGGGCGACAGATCGTTGTAGTACTCGTAACCCAGCTTGAAGACGAACCAGATCGGCGCCACGACCGGGTCGAAGGCGATCTCGGCGATGCCGTCCACCGTGTTGAGCGGCGAGTCGGTCGGCTCGCCGCCCTCGAAGAACTGCCACAGGCGCAGCCAGCGGCCGGAAGGCTCGGCCGTCACCGAGAGCAGCATCGGGATCGGATACCAGCAGCCCGCGGGGCGGTTGTTGGCCATGAACAGGTGCCCGCTCGACCGCGTCGTCCACGGCAGGTAGTCGAACGGCACGATGCGCGTCCAGTGCTCCGACGAGTCGCCGCCGTTGGCGATCGGCTGGAAGCCCGCGTACTGCGACTGGTCGCCGCGCGTCGGGATCGAGGCGAGCGTCGTGAAGCCGATCTCGCCCGTGTCGTCGCCGTACAGGCACTCGAAGTTGGGCGTCGTCCAGTACTTGCAGGCCTCGCGGAAGCCGTCCACGTCGCGGGCGCGCAGCATGCGTAGCGAGGCCTGCAGCGTGTGGCGTCCGTCCGGGCGTAGGACGGTCGAGCTCAGGGCGTACTCGGCGCTCGCCGCCGCGCCGACGACGACGTCGGTGACCACCGGTCCGAACACCGTGCGGCGGAACGTCTCGGTCAGGAGGACGGTGCCGTCGTCCGACAGGATGTCCTCGGTCGCCTCGTCGTAGTCGAGCTCCTCACCGTCGAGCATGTACTTGCTCGGATCGCTCGCGACCTGCTCGATGACGATCAGGTCCTGGGTGTCGGCGTCGAGCGAGGCCGAGCCCCAGGTGAGGTGCTCGTTGAAGCCCAGCATCAGCCCCGGCGCACCGCCGAGCGCGACCCCACGCACGTTATAGCCCGCGAGGGCGTCGGTGTTGTGCAGGTGCACCTCGTGGAAGAGGCTCGGGTTGAGGATCGGGAGCTTGGGACCCACGTGGTGGATCGCGCCGCCGGGCTGCGACGTGATCCATCCGTCGCTGAAGCGCGGACCGGCGACGCCGCCGGGCTTGCCGGTCGAGCACTCGGGGTCGGGCGACAGGTTGAACTCCAGCGCGTACTGCTCGGCGCGGGTGAGCTCGTCGAAGTCGGCCATGTCGGTGATGATGCAGGTCTCGTTGTCGATGACGAGCTGCGTCAGAGTGCCCGGCACGAAGGCCGCATCCTCGAGGCCGGTCGCGGTCGACCAGTAGCCCCACCAGTCGGCCACCGCGATCGTGTCGGTGGCGGTCCAGGGCTCGAACTCGCCGTTCTTGATCTTGGTCTCGTAGCCCGCGATCGGGCCCGTCAGGTAGTTGTCGATCGGGCCGCTCATCGCCGCGAGGGCGTCGACGTACTCGTTGATGCCGGCGGAGTAGGCCTCGAGCGCGCTCTTCGTACCCGCGTCGAGCAGCGCCACCTTCTCGGCGGCGTATTCATAGAGGTGCAGGTGGCGCATCAGGAGGTCCTGCTCGAGCGTCGACAGGCCCTTCACGACCGTCGGCTGGCCGATCAGCTCCGCCAGCCGTCCCTGGGAGGCCATCCGCACGCGCTCGAGCAGCGCAAGCTGGTCGACGGCGGTGCTATAGCCCTGGCCGAAGAAGACGCCTGCGTCCGAGTCGGCGGACACGTACGGGACGCCGCGCGCATCCCAGGTGATCTCCACGTTGTTGGTCTGCGCGAGCGTGGGGGCGGCGAGGAGCGCGGAGGCGACGAGAGCGACGCCCGGCGGGTGAATCTGCATTGGGAGGTCCCGGGTTTGAGGGGGTGGGGAGGACATCCCGTTGCGCCGCAGGTCGCCGCCGGGGTTTCAGCGGAGCGGCGAATCCGCGCAAAAAACTGCGCGGGCCCCCGAGACGTCGCGCCCACCGCGGGCATCGGGGCTGTGCCGGCGGATCCGCCGCCGACTCCCTTCCGCTTCGATCCTCCCAGCCCCAGGCGAACCCATGCTGGCCCGCGCTCTCCTCGCTCTCTCCCTCTCCACTCTGCTTCCATCCGACGCGTCGGCGCAGACCGAGCTCGCCGGCCTGCAGCCCGCCGACTCGGCGCCGTCCCACTTCGGGTGGTCGGTCGCGGTGGATGGCCCGCGGGCCGTGATCGGAGCGCCCGGCGACGCCGCGGCGCTGGACGAGGCCGGCGCCGCCTACGTCTTCGAGCTGGGCCCGGGCGGCTGGACCGAGGTCGCCAAGCTGGAGCCGGGCGACCCGAGCACCGGCAACCTCTTCGGCTACGCGGTGGCGGTCGACGGCGACCGGATCGTCGTGGGCGCGCCGCGGCGCGGCACCTTCTTCCTGCCGGAGATCGGCGGCGCCTACGTGTTCGAGCGCCAGGGCGCGAGCTGGGTCGAGACCGCGATCCTGACCGGCAGCGACGACCTGGGCACCGGGTTCGGCTGCGCGGTGGCGGTCGACGGCGTCCATGCGGCGGTCGGGGCGCCCGAGGAGGACGGCGTCGGCACGGTGCGCGTGTACGGCTACTTCGCGCCGTGGGGCACCTGGATCATCGAGGCGACGCTCCCCGGGCTCTTCACGGGCGATGAGCGCGGCGCCGCGGTGGCGCTCGAGGACGATCTCCTGGTCGTCGGCGACCCCGGCTCGGACTTCGCCTTTCTCTCGCCCGACAACGCCGGTCGCGTCGTGTTCTTCCGGGACGGCGGAGGCGGTTGGAACCCGGACGGTCAGGTCGCGGCGAGCTCGGATCCGATCGGGCGCTTCGGCAGCTCGGTGGCCGTCCGCGCCGGGCGCGTGCTCGCGGGAGCGCCCGGCGTCTCGCTGGGGCGCGGAGCGGCCTACGTCCTCGAAGAGGAGGGAGCGGTCTGGGTCGTCGACGAAGAGCTGGAGGCCCACGACGGAAGCCTCGGGGACGGCTTCGGAACGTCGGTTGCGCTCTCGGACGACGGCGCCCTCGTCGGCGCGCCCGGAGCCGACGCCGCGCTGGCCGGCACCGGGGCGGGCTACCACTATCTGAAGGTCAGCTCCAGCTGGTACGAGCGCTGCAAGCTGAGCCCCGCCGACGCCGCGACCGGCGACGGCTTCGGCCGCGGCGTCGCGCTGCTCGACGAGGAGGCGCTGATCGGAGCGTCGGGCGACGACAGCGGCTGCCCGTTCGTCTTTCCGGCCTGCGACCGCGGCGAGCTGTACGTCTTCGACGTCGACCCGCTCGTGCCGTACGGCTGCGGCGTGAACCCCGCGGGCACGATCTGGCAGTTCGACGGCCAGCCGGCGATCAATGAGTTCCTGCAGATCGCGGTCTTCAACAACCAGGGCACCCAGGGCGGCGGCGCCGCCTGGCTCGCGCTCGGGGCCACGCCGCCGCCGAACTACCCGTGCGGCACGCTGGTCGCCGGCTGGGGGATGGCGGGCGGCGGGGCGCCGGGCGAGCTCCTGGTCCCGCAGCAGGACGCCGTGCTCGGCCCGATCGACTGGGACGGCGTGCTGCCGGTCGTCTTCCAGATCTTCCTCCCCGACGAGCCCGGGCTGGTCGGCACGCGGCTCTACTTCCAGGGCCTGCTGCGCGACCCCGATCCCGCCGCGGTGGTGCCTCTAGCGCTGACCGAGGCGCTCGACGTCTGCGTGGGGGTCAGGCAGTAGCCGGCGGCCGGAGCGGGCCGCGGGCGGGCGGAAATCGCGCGTCCGCGGCTCCAGCGCCGGGCGGAGCGAGCCGATAACCCTGCGGGCGTCTCCGTTCCGCCAGGCCCGACTCCGTACCGCCATGAGAAACCTCCTTGCCGTGCTCCTCCCGCTTCTGGCGGGCAGCTGCGTCTCGACCTCGGTGACCCCGCTCACGACCGAGCGCTACGACCGCATCCGGCCGCACGAGGTGCGCGTCTACATGAACGAGGCGGACATCACCGGCCGCTACGTCGAGGTCGCGCTCATCCAGGCCGAGGGCGACTCGGGCTGGACCGACCACGGCGACATGGTCGAGAAGGCGCGCAAGGAGGCGGCGGACCTCGGCGCCAACGGCATCCTGATCCGCTCGATCGACCAGGACGCGCCGCGCGACGGCGGCGCCAAGGACCTGCTCGGCTTCGCGCCGAGTCGCCACGGTCAGATGGTCGCGATCCGCGTGTTCTGGGCGCCCAAGCGCCCGCAGCCGGATCCGAACGCGGCGGCCGAGGAGGAGACGCAGAGCTTCGAGGACTGGCTCACGACCCAACCGGGCGAGCCGAGCAAGCCCTAGCCAGGCGGGAATCCCGGCGCGGGATCTAGCGCGAAGTCCTCACGAGCTCGCGGCCAGAATCACCCAGGTTGCCTCGTGGCCGCACTTTTGCGACCACCGCCGTCCTCGGCGACCCGTTCGGGGTCGCCCGCGGGGTCGGCACTCGCAAAGCTCGGGCCACGAAGCATCCTGGGTGATTCCGACTCGCGATCTCGTGAGGACTTCGGGCTAGGATTCGAACCGCCGCGAGGGCACCCTGACGCGGTGGGGAAGGCGCGCGCAAGCGCGACTCCTCGGCCCTAAACCAGGAGGAGGCGATGGCGGCGTTCGGCAGGCATGGGACTCGCGCGAGGGCGCTCGCGGTGACGGTCGCGCTCGGACTGGCCGGGTGCCTCGGCACCAGCCCGACCGCGCGCTTCTACCACCTGACTCCGCTGGAGGAGGCCGGCGCGGACGCCCCCGAGCCGGACGCCCCCGAGCCGGCCGCGTCTGAGGCCAGCGCGGCCGCGGCCAGCGCGGTCCACGTCGCCGCGGTCGATCTGCCCGAGTACCTGCGCGTGCCACAGATCGTCACGCGCATCGGGGGCAACGAGCTGGCTCTGGCGGAGTACCAGCGCTGGGGTGAGCCACTCGAGGCCAACCTGGGCGACGTGCTGGCGCGCAACCTGACGCAGCTGCTCCCCGACCGTCCGGTCACGACGCCGCGCTGGGGCCCCGGCGGGGCGCAGCAGGTGGTGCGGGTTGCGGTCACGCGCTTCGAGGCCGAGGCCGGCACGGTCACGCTCGAGGCACTCTGGTCCGTGGCAGCTCCCCGAACTCCGGCGGAGGCGAGCACACGCTCGGTGTACCAGCAGCCGGTCGAGCGCTCCGAGGATCGCTACCGGGCGGTGGTGCGGGCGATGAGCGCGGCGGTGGCCGACCTAGCGCGCGACGTCGCCGCGGCGATCGAGTCGCGGTGACTCAGGAGGCCGACCCGCTGGCCTCCCCGCGGGCCGGCGCGCGGCGACTCGACTCGATCTGGTCGTTCGCCGGTACCCGCTGGCGGGCCGGGCTCGACCCCCTGCTCGGCCTGGTCCCCGTGGTGGGCGACCTGGCCGGCGCGCTGCTCGCCTGCGGGCTGCTGCTGCACGCCCGGCGTCGCGGAGCGAGCGGCAGGACGCTGTTGCGCATGGCGGGCAACACGGCGCTCGACGCCGTGGTTGGGGCGGTGCCGCTCCTCGGCGACCTCTTCGACGTTTGGTTCCGCGCCAACGAGCGCAACCTCGTGCTGCTCGAGCGCGACCTCTTCGAGCGTGAGGCCGAGCCGCTCGCCCCGCACGCGCCAGCGCCCGCCGGAGACCCGGAGCGCTCCGAGGTCGCGCTCGGTCGCGTCGACGCGAGCGCGGGCCGCGCGCGGCTCTGGCTGCGGTTGCCCGGACGCGGTCCGGCGCGGCTGCGGGTCTGGTCGCGCGGCGAAGGCGGTCCGCCCGACGAGCTGGAGGTCGGCGCCGAGCTCGACGCCTCGACCGACTTCACCGGCACGGTCGAGCTCGCTCTCGCCGCCGACACCACCGCCTTCGAGCTCGCCGCTGCGGACCAGCGCACGCTCGCGCGCGGACGGGTGCGCCGGCCGGATCCGCGGCGCGCGGCGATCGGCTTCTTCAGCTGCCACCTGCCCTTCGACGAGGAGGGCCGCGTGCTGCCCGCCGCACGGCGCGCGCTCGCGGCGGCGTGCATCGCGTTCCGCGACGCGCGGGCGGACCTCGTGCTGCTGCTCGGCGACCAGATCTACGCCGACGGCACGCGCCGCTACTCGCTGCTGGGGGCCGAGCGCGTGCGCGAGCTGCTCGGACCCGGGCCGGAGCGGCTGGCGGAGCGCTCGGTCGAGGAGATCCGCCGCGCCTACCACGCGCAGTACCGGCTCTTCGCGCTGCCCGAGTGGCGCGCGCTGCTCGCCGAGCTGCCGTGCCTGCCGATCCTCGACGACCACGACCTGGTCAACAACTGGCGTGCGACCGAGCGCCACTCGAGCGAGGGCTGGGACCGCATCGAGCGCGGCGCGCGCCTTGCCTACGAGGACTACCAGGCGGCGCGCGTGCTCGGCGCGGACGCGCGCGGGCGTGCTTCGTACCACTTCTCGCAAGAGCTCGGCCCCGCCGGGCTCTTCGTGCTCGACCTGCGCTCGGAGCGGCAGCCGGGCTCCGGCCAGCTGCTCAGCGCCGCACAGCGCGCGGACTTCGAGCGCTTCCTCGACGCGCGCGACGACCGGCGCGCGCTGGTGATCGGCGCCAGCGTCCCGCCGCTGCACGTCTCCGAGCGCCTCAACCGCTGGATCCCGCGCTCGCTCGGCGGCATCCACGAGGAGTTCGCCGACCGCTGGTCCGCGAGCGCCTTCGTGGGCGACCGCGACTGGCTGCTGACGCGTCTGCACGACGAGGCGCGGCGGCGGCCCGGGCAGGGGATCTTCGTGCTGAGCGGCGACATCCACGTCGCGAGCGCGGCGCGCGCGGACTGGTCCGACGGCACACCCGGCCTCGTGCAGCTCATCTCGAGTCCCATCACGCACCCGATCCCCGCGTGGCAGTCGCTCGCCTCGCGCCTGAGCCTCGCGGCCAGCCGGCGGCTCGACGTCGCGGGTGGGCTGCGGCTTTCGCTGCGGCCGCTGGGGGAGGGCGAGCTTCCGACCTCGGAGCCCAACTTCGGCCTCCTGGAGCTCGACGCCGCGGGCGCGGCGCGGGCCACGCTCTATGCCCAGGCGGGCGGGCGTCCGCGGGTGCTCTTTTCGCACGAGCTGCCGCCGCCGCAGGCGTAGCGACGGCGGGCAAGACGCGCGCACGCGCATTCTCGCGCCGGTGGCCTACGATGGAGCGGACACCGCTTTCCCGAACCGCGCCGAAGCCATGAAGATCACCAGCCGCCTCCTCTGCCTCGCCCTCGTTCCCCTGGCCGCCGGAGGCGTGCTGCTCGCCGCCCGCGGCCCCGTCGAGCCCGCCGCGCGGGCGCGCGCCATCCTCGCGACCGTCAGCGTCGACGGCGCCGTCGTTCTGCGCGCGGGCACGAGCGACGACGGCCACGCCGACGCGGACGAGGTGTGGGGCTATCTGCGCCGGCTCGACCTGCACCCGACCGAGGCCTTCGCCAAGCTCGGCATCGAGGCCGGAGAGAAGAGCGTGACCCTCGGCTGGCTCAAGAGCGCCGCGAACGCGCACCGCGGCGCGCCTCCCGCGCTCGAGCTCAGCATCACCTACGGCGGCCTCGACGACCCGTTCCGGCTGGGCCTGGTGCGCGCCGAGGAGCCCGGGCTGTGGCGCGTGGCGGCCGAGACGGTCGAGCGCCGCTTCGCGCACCGGCGGATCACGCGGCGCGAGGCGGCGCTGCTCGAGCGGCCGGGGCGCGAACGCTAGCGGCGCGCCGGCGCGCTAGGATGATCGGCCTACCATGAAAGCCGTCTTCTCTTCGCTCTGGGGCTGGCTGCTCGTGTCGGTCTCCTTCGCGCTCACCGCGAAGTTCCTCTTGCTCGGCTGGTTCCCGGGCGCGCTCCTTGGCGTGCCGTTCGTGGCGCTCTTCGTGCTCGCGGGCTTGCTCGGCGCGCGCTGGGTGGCGCTCGCGTCGTCCGGGCGCGACACCGAGCTCGAGCTTGCCGCCGGACGCCGGGTCTCGGGGCTTTGGGTGGGGCTCGCGCCCGGAGCGCTCTTCGTCGCGCTGGTCCTGCTGCGCGAAGGGGTCGTTCCCGGGGTGGAGCTGGACCTCTCGCTGTACCGGTCGCGCGGCGAATCCGAGACTACCTGGTCGACCGGGACGGCCGAGCCCGCGGACGCCTACGAGGCCGCGCGCCTCCTGCTGCCCGAAGGCGACGGCGCGCTGGTCGAGGGCTTTCGAGCGAGCGTCGAGGAGCGCGCCGACGAGTTCGCCGACCTCGACGTGTCGGTCCGCCTGGAGCCGCTGGATCCGCCCGGCGGCCTGCTGCCGCTCGTCAAGCAGGCTAGGGTCGCCTTCGCGGGAGAGGTCGAAGTGGCCGGAGCGGGCCCGGACGGGCCGCGGATGGTGCTGGTCGAGATCGGCGGCACGTTGGAGCGGAGCATGGTGGGCTTCCTGTCGCGCCGCCAGCTGCGGGTCCTGTGCGGTCGCGCCATCGGCGAGCGCTTCGTCCGCGCGCTCGAGAAGGCGCGCGAGCAGCTGGCCAAGGCCTAGCCGCGGCCGAACGGCCCGGGCACGATAGCGACCATGGGCAAGGTCAAGACCGCCGCGTTCCTCTTCAAATACAGAAAGCTCCTGCGCATCGCCGCCATCGTGGCGGTGCTCGTGCTCGCCTACCTGGCGTGGCAGGCGCTCGCCTAGGGCGCAGACGGCGCGAGCGGGCCGAAGCCTCCCCCCGGCAGCGCGGGCTGCGGCAGTACCGCGCAGCGCGTGCGCAGCACCGCGATCGTCTGCGGGAAGCTCTGCAGCCCGCTCGCGAAGGGGGCGGCCCCGGCGAAGTCGCCGCCGCCGCTGACGTCGACCACGTCGCCGAGGAACTCCCGCACCGCGAGCAGCCGGCCGGCCGCGTCGAAGGCGATCTCGTCCACCACGTCGAGCCCGGTCGCGAAGGGCGTTGCGAAGCTCAGGTCGCCGCCGGCGGTTGCCTCGGTCACCTCGCCTGCGAACAGCTCGCACACGTACAGCTCGCCGGACGGCGACTCGGCCAGGGCGTAGGGCTGATCGAGCCCGAATCCGAAGGCCGGCTCGCCGCCGAAGTCACCGCCGCCGGTGATGTCGGTGATCTCGCCCGCGGACTCCTCGACCACGAGCAGCCGCCCCGCGCGCGTGGCCGCCAGCCCGCGCGGGCCGGAGAGGCCCGAGGCGAAGGCGGCCGCCCCCGCGAAGCTGCCGCCGGCGGTGATCTCGGTTACCTCGCCGGTCTGGCGCTCCGCGACGAACAGCCGCCCGGCGCAGTCGACGGCCAGGTCGCGCGGATCCGACAGGCCCGAGGCGAAGGCGGGCGCGCCGCTGAAGTCGCCGCCGGCGGTGATCTCGGTGACCTCGCCGGTCAGGCGCTCGCTGACGAACAGCCGGCCGTCGCGCGTGAAGGCCAGGCCGTAGGGTGAGTCTAGTCCGGTCGCGAAGGGCGTCGCCGACGACAGGTCGCCGCCTTCGGTGATGCGCAGCACCTGCCCGGGCTGGGCCACGACGCAGAAGGCGTCGCCGGGCTGGATGGGGGCCTGGGGGGCGCCGGCGAGGGCGAAGATGAGAGCGGGGAAGCACGGGCTCATGTCTGGGATCCTCCTTCTTGGCACCGAGGGTAGCCGCGGCGGCGCGGGATGGGGACGAAAGGGTGGAGCCCCGGCTCCGCCGGCAGATCCTGTCGGGCGGCGGAGCCCGCGCTCGTTCGGACGAAAGAGGCCGTATGCTCCCCGCGGCCCGAGAGCGTCCCACCGCGGGCGCGCCCCAGGAATTAGGATGTTGCTTCCATGACGGGCTCGACCCCCGACGAGCGCTGGACGCGCGTGAGGAACCTGTTCGAACGCGCCTGCGCGCTCGAGGAGCCGGAGCGTGACGACCTCCTGGCGGAGGAGGAGCCCGAGGTACGCAGCGAGGTCATGCGCCTGCTCGACCTCGACGCGCAGGCCAGCACCTCGCTGGAGCGCGTCGCCGCCGACGCCATCGCCGAGACGTCCTGGGCCGCCACGCTAGCGCCGGGGCAGCGGGTCGGGCCGTATCGGCTCGTGCGCGTGCTCGGCAGCGGCGGCATGGGGGTGGTGTTCGAGGCCGAGGAGGAGAGCCCGCACCGCCGCGTCGCGCTCAAGACGCTGCGCGCCGAGGCCTACACGCCCGAGCTCCTGGGCCGCTTCGCCAACGAGGTGCAGCTGCTCGCGAGGTTGGAGCACCCCGGGATCGCGCGCGTCTTCGCCTCGGGGACCTTCGAGCGGGCGGAGCGCGAGTGCCCCTACTACACGATGGAGCTGGTCGAGGACGCGCGCACGCTCCTCGGCTACGCCGACCACGAGGGCCTCGACCTGCGCGCGCGCCTGGAGCTCCTGCTGCAGGCCCTGAGCGCCGTCGAGCACGGCCACAGAAAGGGCGTGATCCACCGCGACCTGAAGCCGGGCAACCTGCTGGTCGACCCGGGCGGGCACGTGAAGGTGATCGACTTCGGGCTGGCGCGCCCGAGCGATCCCCTGGCCCTCGGCGCGGTGCCGCTGCAGACCGAGGCGGGGCAGGTGCTGGGCACGCTCGCCTACATGAGCCCCGAGCACGTCGGCGGCCGGCCGGGCGAGGTCGACACGCAGAGCGACGTGTACTCGCTGGGCTGCATCCTGTGCGAGCTCCTGTCCGGCCGCCCGCCGCACGAGCTCGCCGAGCTGCCGCTGCGGGCGGCACTCGAGCGGATCGAGGGCGAGGACCCGCGGCCGCCCGCGGAGCTCCCCGCCGAGCTGCGCTGGGTGATCGCACGCGCCTGCGCCCGCGAGCGCGCGCGGCGCTACGCCGGCGTCGCCGAGCTGTCGGAGGACCTGCGGCGCTATCTGCGGCGCGAGCCGGTGCAGGCGGCGCCGCCGAGCCGCATCTACGCCCTGCGCACGCTGGCGCGGCGGCACCGCGGGCTTCTGGCCGGGGTCGGGGCGGTGGTGGTGGCGCTCGGCATCGGGCTGGCGCAGGCGCGCTCCGAGGCGCGCGTGGCGCGCGAAGCGCGCGCCGAGGCCGAGCTGGAGGCCGCGGTGGCGAACGAGGTCAGCGGCTTCCTGGCGGACCTCTTCACCGGCATGAACGCCTACAGCAACGGGGCCGAGGCGCGCGTGTCCGAGGTGCTGAAGGTCGCGGCCGAGCGCCTGCCGGACGTCGCGCGCGAGGACGCGCGGGTGATCCTGTCGGCGCTCGTCGGTCAGGGCTACCTCAACCTCGGCGACCTCGCGTCGGCCGAGCCGTATCTGAGCGAGGCCTTCGAGCGCGGCGCCGAGCTCTTCGCCGGGGACTCGGTGCACCGGCTGCGCAACGAGATCCTGTGGGCCGACTGGCTGGAGCAGACCGGCCGCTACGCGGAGTCGCGCGAGCTGACCATCGACCTCCTGGCGCGCGGGGCGAGCGTGCTGGAGCGCCGCGACCTCTTCTACGCGCGCTACAACCTGGCGGTCTGCGACTCGCGCCTCGGCAACCACGTCGACGCCGAGGAGGTGTTCCGGGGGCTCTTGAAGCGCGAGATGGAGGCCAAGGAGTCCTGGACGCGCGTGATCAACCTCACGCACCGGCTGGCGAGCGAGATCTCGTTCCAGGACCGCACCGAGGAGGCGCGCACGGTGTTCCGCGAGGCGCTCGACCAGTGCGGCCGGATGCCGGGCAACGAGCTGTACGCCGCGACGATCCAGATGGACCTCGCGCACGTGCAGCGACGGCTGGGCGAGCTCGACGACGCACAGCGCCTGCTGGACCTCGCCGGCACCGCCTTCGAGCGCCACGACGCGCCGGTCTCCAACCGCATCCTGTGCGAGCTCGGGCGGGCCGCGGTGCAGCTCGACTTCGACGACGTCGACGCGGCCGGGGAGGCACTAGAGCAGGCCTTCGTGCTGCTCGAGCAGGTCCACGGCACGACCCGCATGCACGTGCACGTCGGGCTCGTCGACGCGCAGGTCCTGGCCGCGGAGGGCGACGCGCAAGGGGCGCGGGAGGCGGCCGAGGAGGCGCTCTCTCTCGCGCTGGAGCTGGCGGGGGAGGGGAGCCCGCTGGTGGCGGAGGCGCGCGACGTGCTCGGGCGCCTGGAGTCCGACTAACCCGAAGTCGTCGAGCTCGCGGCCAGAATCACCCAGGTCGCTTCGTGGCCGCACTCTTGCGACCTACCGCCGTCCTCGACGACCCGTCCAGGGTCGCCTGCGGGGTCGGCACTCGCAAAGCTCGGGCCGCGAAGCAACCTGAGCGATTCTGATCCGCGATCTTGCGAGGACTTCGGCCTAGCTGCTCCGGAGCTAGGCGTTCTCGCCGCCGCCCTGGAGCTCGCCGATCAGCCAGGCGCGGGCGAACCTCCAGCGGCGCTCGACCGTGCGCACCGAGCAGTCGAGCACCGCCGCGGTCTCGGCGTGCTCGAGGCCGCAGTACAGCCGTAGCTCGGCCACGCGGGCGAGCTCCTCCTCCCGCTCCTCCAGGCGCGCGACGGCGTCCTCGAGGTCCAGCGCGTCGACGAGCGACTGCTCCTCGGGCGCGCTCAGGCCCAGCTCGCTGAGCGACAGCTCGGCCTCGCGCCGCGTGTTCCGCGCCGCCCGCGCGCGGTCGATCAGGATGTTGCGCATCAGCTTGCCCGCGAAGCGGTAGAACTGCCGGCGCGCCTCGAAGGCAACGTCGTCGGCGCCGGCGATCTTCAGCCAGGCCTCGTGCACGAGCGCGGTGGGCTGCAGCGTCCGGGCGCCGGCGGCGCGCGCCAGCTGGGCCTCGGCCAGCACGTGCAGCTCGCGCGTGATGCCCTCGACCAGGTCCGCCTCGAGCGAGCGGTCGCCCGCGGCGAAGCGGTTGAGGATCTGGGTCGTCAGCGGTTCGGTGGGCACCTCGCGAGGTTAGGTCAAGCGCGGTCCCGCGGCCACAGGAAAGGTCGTGGGGCGGGCCGGCGGCGAGGGCCCCGCCGCCGGCCGCCGCCGGGCTACGGGGTCCCCGCGGCGTACATGCCCTCGAGCTCGGGCGGAAGGAGCGCGCGGTTGTAGACGCGCGCGTCGTCGAGGCGCCCCGCGAAGGCGTGCGCGGCGGAGTCCCCGACCCCCGGGTTGTCGTGGAACACGGTCCCGCCGTTTGCGCCCAGGTTGACGTCGGCGCCGTGGCCCCAGAGCTGGCTGCCGATGGCGACGCCGAGGCTCTGCCCGTCGAGGTACGCGCGCAGCGCGTTGGGCATCAGGAACGAGAAGCCGTCGAGTACGAGTGCGACGTGGTGCCAGGTCTGGTCCTGGATCGCGGTGCTCTGGATCCAGCTCCCGGTCCAGCCGCTCTGGGAGGGGTCGTTGTTCCACCCGCCGACGTAGAGCGCGCCGTCGAACACGTAGATGTTGAGGCCGCGCGTGGTGCCGCCCTCCTCGTAGATCACCTGCTTCTGCGTGTCCACGCCCGGCTCGAGGTCGGCCTGGTCGACGTAGAACCAGACCGAGACCGTGCGCTTGGCGACGATGCTCTGGTTGATGTGCGGCGAACTCGGGATCGAGACCGCCGCGTTGCCGTCGAGCTGGATCGCCTGGCCGACCGGGCCGGGCACGTACACCGCCGACGGGGTCACGCACGAGGTGTGCATGATCGGCGGACCGCCGCCGCTCGCGCAGATGCCCTCTAGGGTGCCGTCGTGGCGTGCGGTCACGTCGAGCAGGTTGCCGTTCAGCTTCCAGTGCGCCTCGGGCGAGAAGTCGGCCTCGTGGAGGACGTAGAACTCGTCCACCGGCGCGATGCCCTCGATCGTCCGGCCGCTGGGCCACGCGACCTGGAGCAGCGCGGTGTCGGCCTCGCCGACGCCGAACTCGGCCTCGAGGCTGCAGGTGCTGGCGGCGTTGCCCGAGCCCGAGGTGATCTCGCGGATCATCGTCTCGCCCGGGTCGATCGCGCCGCTGCCGTCGAGATCCGCGCTGACCGTCACGCGCGCGCTCAGGGCGTCGCGGCTGGTCTTGAAGCGTCCGGGGAGCATGGGGTCGCCGACCAGCTTGAAGGAGAGGAACCCGGCGGTGGGGTTCTGGAGGTAGGAGGTGTTCTCGAACAGCGGCGACGGGAAGGTGTCCTCGCCCCAGCAGTTCGTGCCCATCCCGACACCCGCGTCCTTCGAGTTGCGGTTCACGACGAAGAAGTCGACCCAGCCGTCGCGGTTGTAGTCCGCCGCCGGGTTGCCGCGGGAGGACGGCGTCTGGGGCTGGTTCACCCCTGCCTGGGCGGCGCGCTCGACAAAGGCACCGGTCGCGTCCTGCAGGTAGAGGTGGTCCTCCTTGGTGCACTGGGTCGCGACGTGGACGTCGAGCCGGCCGTTGTTGTCGAAGTCCTCGAAGTGCACGCCCCACGAAAACGCGGCGGCGAGCGCGAGGTCGTAGGTGAACGCCAGCCCGCTCCCGCCGGCGAGGTCGCTGCGCCACAGCGGGTTGTTGGAACCGAGCGACGAGTAGCAGTCGATGTCGCCGTCGTTGTCGATGTCTCCCGCGACAGCGCCCATGTCGGCCTGGGAGTTGGTGCCGAAGAAGACGCCCGCCGAGTCGGCGGGCAGGTCGTACGTCACGAGCTCGTATCCCAGCCACGCGCCGGCGTCGTTTACGCCCTTGTTGATGTAGAGCATGTCGCGCGTCACCGGGCTCTGCGGCGTGCTCCCGGACTTGTTCGTCACGAACAGGTCGGGCCAGCCGTCGTTGTCGAAGTCGGCGAAGGTCACGCCGTTGGTGCTGCTGAACTCGCGCGGCGCCTCCTGGTTGACGGGCCAGCTCTGCGCGCAATCGAAGTTGGTGCTGGCGTCGCAGCAGCTGCCGTCGGCATTCTCGTAGCCGGTGACGGTCTCGAAGCCGACGACCGCCGGCGGGGCCAGGGTGACGTCGGTGAAGGTGCCGTCGCCCTGGTTGATGTAGAGCGTGTCGCGCTCCCCGAGCTGGTCGTCAGAGGCGTTGGTCGGGCACCCCGCGGTGCCGTCGTGCGTGCCGTGGTACAGGTCGATGTCGCCGTCGCGGTCGACGTCGCACCACGCGGCCGAGAGCGAGTTGAAGAGGTCGAGGTCGTCTCCCATCACCGGATCGAGGTGCGAGGAGCGCGCGAGCCCGTGCTGGTCGTCGCCGGGCCCGGTCGGGTCGGTCGAGGCGGTCACGTCGGCGAACTGCACGTCGCGCGGATCGGTGACGCCGGACTCGACCATGAGGTTCTTGAGCAGCGCGTTGTCGCCGCGCCAGTTGATCACGTACAGATCGAGGTCGCCGTCGTTGTCGTAGTCGCCGGCGACCGCGCCCTGGGCGCGCCCCGGGTCGTCGGAGTCGAGCACCGCGTTCGGTGCCACGAACGTCCGGCCGCCGAGGCCGTCGTCGACGTTGACGTAGAGCTCGTTGGGGCCGTCGACCATCAGGTACAGATCGGCGTAGCCGTCGCCGGTCAGGTCGGTGAAGACGGCGCCGGGGGCGTGCCCGTCGCCGGACGAGGCGTCGTAGGTGCCGAGCCCCTTGGCGGCGGCGACGTCCACGAAGGACGCCGACTGCGTCGCTGCCGAAGGTGCCGCAAGGACGAGGGTGAGCGCGAGGAAGATCGGACGGTGCGAGCCGTGCATATTGGAGGACTCCTGTTGAGGAATGTCGGGAGGCCCGGGCAGGTGTAGTCTCCTCCACGCGGCGGTTTGGTTTCGGGCATTCGACCGAAGTTGACGCCGCGGCCGGCGCGCGCCGGACCCGGCGGCCCGGCCCGGACGGGGTTCAGCGGGCGCGGGGTTGCGCTACCCGACCCACCCCCAGGGGCCGTGGAGGCGGGTCGCGGGCCGGGATCTCGTGGACCGCCGTGCCCGGAGGCGAGACCCCCTTGCGAGCCGGGCCGATACAGCTCTGAATGTGGGGACCTTGCCCTCCCCAGGTGCTCGCTTCCCCAGGCTCCTCGGGATTCTGCTCGCGGTCCTGGCCGGTGTGCCGGGAGCGGCGCGGAGTGCCGTGCAGCAAGACCAGCTCGACGCGCTGCGCGCCGAGTTGGAGCAGGTACAGGAGCCCGAGGAGCGCGAGCCGCTGCTGCGCCGCGCGGGGGCGCTCGCGGATGACCTCGGCCTCGCCGACGAGGCGAAGCGCTACCTGCGCGAGGGCCTAGAGCTCGCCTGCGACCTGGGCCGCGACGAGCAGGCGGTGTTCCACGCGGGCCGCTTGGCGGGCGTGCTGTTCAACGGCGGCGAGTTCCGCGAGGCGGTCGAGGTCTGCCTGCCGGCGGTCGAGCTGGCGCGCGAGCTCGGCGCGGACGAGCACGCCTGGCGCATCGCCAACATCCAGGGCGCCTCACAGCTGCGCCTCGGCGAGTACCGGGACGCGATCGACGCCTTCGAGGACGCGTTGGACACCATCTCCGACGACGACGCCCTCAGCCAGGCGCTGCTCCACCTTAACCTGGCGACCGCGCACCTGGAGCTGGGCCAGCTCGAGGGCGTGGACGAGCTGCTCGACCTGGCGCGCGAGCCGTTCGAGGACAGCGGGCACGCCTTCGCGATCAGCGGCGTCGAGGCGACGCGCGCCGACCTGCGCCTGCTCCAGGAGCGGCCGGCCGAGGCGCGCGAGCTGCACGCCCGCGCTCTGGCCACCCGGCGCGAGCTGGGAGTCGCCGAGGCGGTCGCGGAGTCGCTGATCGGCCTGGCGCGGGCGGACTTTGCCCTGGGAGATCCGGAGGCCGCGCGGGTGGCCCTGGAGGAGGCGATCGCCATCGCCCGCGAGCAGGGGCACACCCCGATCCTGGCCACGGCCACCGGGCTGATCGGGGAGGTCTACGGCACGCTGGAGCGTGCCGACGAAGCGGCGGAGAGCACCGAGGAGAGCCTGCGTGCCGCCGGCGAGGGCGGCCTGCGGGCCCACCGCATGGAGGCGCTCTTCTCGCGGGCCGCGGTGCTCGCGTCGTCCGGCGACAACGCCGGCGCGCTCGAGGCCTTCAAGGAGGCCGTCGCGATCGAGCGCGAGCTCCACGACGTCGATGCGCGGGAGCGCGCCGCCGGCCGGCGAGCCGAGATCGAGCTGGTCGAAGAGCGCGTGGAGCGGCGCACGGAGCGACGCTGGGTGGTCGCCCTCGGCACGAGCCTGCTCACCGTGAGCATGCTGTTCGGCTGGACGCTGTTCCTCACCAAGCGCCGCGCCCTGCGCCGCCTCGACCTCGCACACCGCGACCTGGCCGCCGCCAACGCCGCCGAGGTGGCGCGCGCGGCCGAGCTGGCCAGCGCGCTCGACGAGATCCGCGAGCTGCAGGAAGAGCGCATCCGCGCCGCGAAGCTCGAGTCGCTCGGCGTCCTCGCGGCGGGGATCGCGCACGACTTCAACAACGTCCTGACGGCCATCCTCGGCAACGTGTCGATCGCGCGCTCAAAGCTGGAGCGCGGTACGCCCCTGGGCGACGAGCTGCAGAGCTCGGAGGCCGGCATCGAGCAGGCGACGCGCCTCGCGCGGCAGCTGCTCGCGCTCTCGCGCGGCGGCGCGCCGGTGCGTGAGCTCTGCGATCTCCGCCCGCTGATCCGCGAGGCGGCAACGCTGGCGGCGACCGGCTCCTCGGTCCTGATCCGCTATCGCTTGGCCTACGACCTCTGGCCGGCCGAGGTGGACCCCGGGCAGGTGGGGCAGGTCGTCAGCAACCTGGTGCTGAACGCCGTGCAGGCCCTGCCGGATGGAGGCAAGGTCTGGATCGGCGCCGAGAACTTCCGCACCGATGCCGGGCCGTGCGTGCGGCTCACGGTCGAGGACAGCGGCCCGGGCATCCCGGCCGATCTGCGCGAGAAGGTCTTCGACCCGTACTTCAGCACCAAGGCGGCCGGCAATGGGTTGGGCCTGACCACCGCCTACGCGGTCGTCGACCGCCACGGAGGCCGCATGCGGCTGCGGCCGTCGGGCGAGCACGGCGCCGGCATCGTCGTCGAGCTGCCCGCGGCGCCCGACGCGATCTTCCCGCTCGAGCGCCGGGAGCCGCCGGTCCGGCCGCACGCCGACGCCGACGCGCGCGTGCTGGTGCTGGACGACGAAGCGCCGGTGCGCGAGCTCTATGGCTCGGCCCTGGCCTGGCTCGGCTACCGGCACGTCCTGACCGCGTCCGGGCGCGATGCGATCGACGAGTTCGTGCGCGCGCGGGACGCGGGGCGGCCCTTCGACATCCTGGTGCTGGACCTGACGCTCCCTGGCGGGATGGGGGGCACCGACGTGTTGACCGAGATCGCCGGGCTCGCCCCGGGCGTCGTCGCGCTCGCGTCGAGCGGCTACGCCGACTCGGCCGTGTTGTCGCAGCCGGAGGCCTGGGGCTTCGCAGGGGCGCTCGCGAAGCCGTTCACGGTCGAGCGCCTGGACGAGGCCATCCGCGCGGCGCTGGCGCGGGCGGAGATGCGGGCGGAGGTGCGGGCGTCGCGCTCCTGAGGCGAGGCGCCGCGCGCGGCTAGCCTCCGTCTTCGCGCAGATCCTGCAGCTGGGTGGCGAGCCAAGCCTGGGCCTTGACCCACTCGCGCGAGACCATCGTGCGGCTGATGCCCAGCACGCGGCCGGCCTCCTCCAGTGTCATGCCCGCGAAGAAGATGAGCTCGACGATGCGCACGTAGCGCTCCTTCACCTGCTCCAGCCGCGCGAGCGCCGCGTCGAGGTCCAGCAGGTCGGCCTGGAGCACCGGCGCGCCGTCGGCCGCGGTGCCGAGGGTGACGCGCTCCCAGCCGCCGCCGCGCTTCAGCCGTCCGCGCGCGCGGGCGGAGCTGACCAGCACGCGCCGCATGGCACGCGCGGCCACCGCGAGGAACTGCGCGCGGTTCTCCCAGGTCTGCTTGTCCTGGGCGGCGAGCCGCAGGTAGGCCTCGTGGACGAGCGCCGTCGGCTGGAGCGTGACGTTGCGCTCGCGGCGGAACAGCGCGTCGGCCATGCGCCGCAGGTCGTCGTAGACCAGCGGGCCGAGCTCCTCGGTTGTGAGGGCGCGTCCGTCGGCAAGGAGGGTGCGTGGCTCTTCGGTCAAGGCGGCGAGAGGGCGGGGCTGCGGGAGTTCCCCTAGCATGCCGCGCCGGTCGCGCTCGCGCTAGTACTCCAAGGCGCGCGCGGGCCGG
Organism: Planctomycetota bacterium; assembly: GCA_039029355.1. GTDB lineage: Bacteria > Planctomycetota > UBA1135 > UBA1135 > JBCCGI01. The sequence continues at coordinate 11,088 of JBCCGI010000019.1, read as the reverse complement.
ACCCCGATGTCGTGACTCGTGGTGTCCTGCTCCTGGAACATGCGCATGGCCGTGCGGACCATGCGCGCGGGGAATCCGAAGGCTCCGCCGCGACCCATTCGGAGCAGGGCATCCGGCTCGTCGCACACCGGGTCGAGCTCGGGGCTCTCCAGGTAGAAGTCCTCGTCGTACGAGTCGTGGCACCACTCCCAGACGTTGCCGAGCACGTGGTGCAGGCCGAAGGGATTGGGGCGCAGCGCGTCGACCGGCGCGGTCAACGGGAAGCCGTCGTCCCAGCTCTCATAGGCGCGGGTCCCGCCCAGCTGAGGCCGGGCCGACTCGTCGGCCAGGTTGCACGCGTCGGCCAGCGAGCGCTTGTCGGCGCCGGTCCACCAGGGCGTCGTCGTGCCTCCGCGGGCGGCGTATTCCCACTGTGCCTCGGTGGGGAGGGCCAGGCCGAGCCGCCCGAGCACCTCCCGGGAGGCCGACCAGCTCACGCGTTCGACCGGGTGTAAGAGCCCGGGCGGAGCGGCCGTGCTCTCGTCCGCGCCGAAGAGCGCAGGCGCCCCGGGGTAGAAGAAGGACGGGTTCTCGCCCGTGTAGCGCAGCCATTGGGCTTGGTTGAGCTCGTACTTCGACAGGAAGAACGGCGATACACGCACCGGGTGGACCGGCCCCTCGCGCAGCGGAGCGTCCGGGTCGAAGTTGCCCAGCGAAGGGTGGTGCAGCTGCGCGCCCTGGAGGCTCGCGCCGCCCGGGACGAGCACGAGCACGACGCCGGTCGCGGGCGTGATCTCCCACCCGCCGTCGGCGCCGCGTTCCGGCGGAGCGCCGCTCGGCAGGTGCACGAACTCCCACAGCCCGGTGCGCGGGTTGCGGTCCAGGGGGAGCAGCCCGAGCTGCGGCACGATGCGCAGGCCGCCGTAGTCGGGGCAGTCCTCGGGATCCGCGATCGAGGCGATCGCGTCGTCCCAAAGGCGGCGCGCGCGGGCGCCGTCGACGCTGGCCTCCCCCAGCTCGCACGCGAGGGCCAGGCGCCGCGGGATGCTCCAGCCGTGGCCGGGCGCGACGGCGTCCGGCGCCTCCGACAGGAGCCCGCTCTCCAGCTCCTCGAGCTCGGAGACGAGGTCGGCGAGGAGGTCGTGTTGCCACTGCTCGTCGTTGCTCGCAAAGCTCCAGCTCGCGTCCGCTTCCCGCACGCCGCGCGCGCGCAGTTCGGCCAGCCGTCGCTCGTGCAGCGGGCGGCGCCGGACGAGCGGCCGCGCGGCGACGAGCCAGGCCTCGAGCTCGGGCAGCAGCGCGGGCTCCGTGGGCCACAGCCGGTCCGCGGCCTCGCGCAGGTCGCGGACGACGCGCCCGTCGGACAGGCGCAGCGCCGTTCCCGTCTCGGCCTCGACGGCGTCGCGCTCGGTGTTGGCCTCGTCGGCTGCGCGCCGGGAGCCGTCACGGGCGAGACGCGCAGCCTCCGCCAGCTCGGCGTTGCGGGCGCCGAGGACCGTCGCGATCACGGCGGCGGCGAGCGTCGCCAGCAGCGTGCCCAGGGCGCCGCCGACGACGACGCGGTGGCGCCGCGCCATGCGGCGCAGCTGCTCCAGCGTGCTCAGCGGGCGCGCCGACACGGGCCGGAACGCGAGGAAGCGCTCGAGGTCTTCCGCCAGCGCGCCGACCGAGGGGTACCGGTGCTCCGGCTCCTTCTCGAGCGCGTGGGCGACGATCGCCTCGAGGTCGCCGCGGCAGCCGGGGGCGATCGAGCCCAGGGGCGGCGGCGTCTCGTCGCGGATCCTGCGCGCGGCCTCCGGGAGGGGACCGCCCTCGACCTCGAGCGGAGGCCTCCCGGCGAGGAGCTCGTAGGCCAGCACGCCGAGCGCGTAGACGTCGACGCGCGCGTCCGCCTCGCCGCCCGTTACCTGCTCGGGCGCGACGTAGGTCAGCGTGCCGACGACCTGGTTTGATCGCGTCAGGGCCGTCGCCGCGTCGCCGTCGAGCGCGCGCGCGACGCCGAAGTCGATCACCTTCACGCGCCCGTCCGGATCGACGAGCACGTTGCTCGGCTTCAGGTCGCGATGCACGACGCCCCGGCCGTGGGCGTGCTGGACCGCGCCGGCGAGGTCCAGCAGCAGGCGCACCCGGCCGCGGACGCCGAGGCGCCGATCGTGCGCGTAGGCCGTGAGCGGCTGGCCGTCGATGAGCTCCATCGCCAGGTAGGGCTGTGCCGACGGCCCTTCGCCGTCGGTCCCGGCTTCCAGCACCTGCGCGATGCCCGGATGCTGAAGGCGTCCCAGGAGCTCGGACTCCAGCTGGAAGCGGCGCGCCTGGTCGACGTCGAGGGAGCCGGGTCGAAGTACCTTGAGCGCGACCTCGCGCCGCGGCTTCTCCTGCACGGCGCGGTAGACGACGCCCATGCCCCCGGCGCCCAGCGCCTGACGCAGGACGAACGGGCCGACGCGTCGGTTCGAGCCGGCGGTGGTCATGGCGCAAGCGGACGTGCCGGACGCGCGCCGGTGGAGATCTGTCGCGCGTCGCCTCGGTAGGGGAAGCGCGACGCGAGGGTGGACTGGGGCGCGAGCTCGAAGATGCTCCCGCCGCGGACCACGCGCCGTTGCTCCGTCGGATCCAGGTACACCGGGTCCAGCGCGGGTCCGCTCGACCCCCCGGGCACGGCGTGGCAGTCGAGGCACCACTCCCCGACGTTGCCCAGGACGTCGAAGAGACCGAAGAGGTTGGGAGCGAAGGAGCCGACGGGGGAGTGCATCGACCAGCCGTCGTCCCAGGGCTCACGGCGAGCCGTGCTGCGCGGGTCGGTGCGCAGGATCTCGGCCCCCGCGAGGTTCGCGGCGTGGCGGACGTCGGAGCGGTTGTGGCCCGAGTGCCACGGCGCGCCGGATCCCGCGCGGGCGCCGTACTCCCACTGGGACTCGCTCGGGAGCGTCAGCCCAAACCGCGAGAAGAGCCGGGTGCAGTCCTCCCAGCTGACGGTCTCGACCGGGTGGGTCAGATCGGAGGGCGGACCGCTGTGGTGCTCCACGGTAAGGCCGGGCCGCTCGAAGGACGGGTTCTCGCCGGCGAGCCGCAGCCACTGACCCTGGGTGAGCTCGAACTTCGACAGGAAGAACGGCGACAGCTCGACCTCGTGGACCGGCCACTCGGAGTCGTCGGCGTAGCGGGAGTAGTGACGGGCGGTCGGTTCGCTGGCCTGGTCGCCCAACCAGGCGCGCCCGCCCGGGAGGAGCACGAGCACGATGCCCGTCTGCTCGGTCACGACGGCGCCGCCGTCCTCGCTCCACGCGGGCACCGCGCCGCTCGCGAGGTGCGCGAACTCCCACAGCTCGGTGTCGGGGTTGCGTCCGAGCGGGACCAGTCCCAGCTGCGGCTCGAGCTCCAGCCCGTCGTAGTCCGGGCAGTCCCACGGGTCCGCGATCGACTCGATCGCCTCCTCCCACGCGCTCTCCACCTCGTCCGGCGCAGGGCCCGCCAGCGCCTCGGCGAAGGCGATCCGGCGCGGGACGCTCCAGCCGTGCGGAGCGGCGGGGGGAGCGTCGGCGCCTGCGAGCAGGCCGGTCGAGAGCCGATCGAAGCCGGCCAGCAGCCCGTCCGCCTGCTCCAGCTGCCACGCGTCCTCGGTGGGCAGGGAGTCGGAGGGCCGCTCCGCGTGGCGTGCCAGGATCTCGTCGCGGCGGGCCGCGTGCAGTGGAGCGCGCGCCGTGAGCGCTTCGGCGCGGGCGTGCCAGTCGCGGAGCTCTTCGAGGCGTGCCGGGTGCGCCGGCCAGAGCTCCTCGGCCTCGGCGACCAGCCCCTCCAGCACCTTGGCATCGGCCAGCTGGAGCACGCGCTCGCGCTCGGCCCGGGCCAGGCCGCGCAGGCGCTCCGCCTCGCGCTGGTCGGCCTCGGCTTCGCGCTGCAGCGCCTCCTCCTCGTGCGCCAGCGCGGTGTTCTGCACCGCGAGCGCGATCGACACCGCCGAGCCAATCACGACCGCGAGCAGCGTCGCCGCGACCCCCGTGACCAGCGCGCGGTGCCGGCGCGCGATGCGCGTGAGCTGGTAGACCGTGCTGGCGGGACGGGCCTCGACCGGCTCGTGCGCCAGGTGCCGCGCGAGATCGGCGGCCAGCCCGCCCGCGGTCGGGTAGCGGCGCGCGGGGTCCTTGTCGATCGCGTGCCCGACGATCCAGTCGAGGTCGCCGCGGCAGTCGGGAGCGACGACGCCGAGCCGCGGCGGATCCTGGCTGCATACGCGCTCCGCCGCCGCCGCCAGCGGCAGGTCGGCGAGGTCGAGCGGCCGGCGCCCGGCCAGGAGCTGGTACCCGATCACACCCAGCGCGTAGACGTCCGCCCGGGTGTCGACCGCGTCGACGTCGCCGCGCGCCTGCTCGGGCGCCATGTAGGCCAGCGTGCCCATCACCTGCCCGGTGCGGGTCGCGCGCGTCGCCTCGGCCGCGCCGGCCGCGCCCTCGAGCGCGCGCGCGACGCCGAAGTCGATGACCTTGACCCGCCCCTCGCGATCCACCAGCACGTTGCTGGGCTTCAGGTCGCGGTGCACGACCCCGCGCAGGTGGGCGTGGTGCACGGCATCGGCGACCTGCCGCAGCAGGCGTACGCGGTCCTCGCGTTCGAGCCCCGCCTCGTCCGCGTAGCGGGTCAGCGGAACGCCGTCGATGTACTCGAGCGCCAGGTAGGCGGCGGCTTCGGGGCCCTGGCCTTCGGTCCCCGCTCGGAAGACCTGCGCGATGCCGGGGTGCTGCAGGCGTCCGAGGAGCTCGGCCTCGTGGGCGAAGCGGCGCGCGAGCTCGGGCGAAGGGCTGGCTCCGCGGAGCACCTTGACCGCCACCGGACGCTGGGCCTGGAGATCGTCGGCGAGGTAGACCACGCCCATGCCGCCCGAGCCGAGCAGGCTGCGTACGCGGTAGGGGCCGATGCGGTTCGGCAGCGGGCCCGCGCCGGCTTCGCCGAGCTCTCCCACTTCGATGGGGGGGAGCACCACGTCGCGCCCCTCCTCGAGCCGCTCCACCATGCCGAGCAGGCGCCGTACCTGGGCGCGCACCGCGGGATCGGAGCACTCGCGTAGGAGCGCGGCTTCGCGCTCCCCCGCGGCCAGGTCGACCATGCGGTCGAGCAGGCGGTCGACCTCGGCGAGGTTCTGGGGCTGGGAGTCCATCATGGTCGCGCGGCGGAGCAAGGCCGCGGTCCGGGAAGACAACGCGCCACGGGAGGCCCGGCGCGAAACCTGTTCCCCGAAAAACCGCGCTGATTCTACCTGCGCCCGCCGGCATCAGGCCGCGCGACGGTCCGGACGAAAAGAGTACGGCCGGGGCCGCGCCGTCTCCGGCACGACCCCGGCCGATCGCCTTGGGGCAAGGTCCAAGACGAGCTCGGGGAGGCCCCTGGGGGCTTACGGAATGGGGTTCAGGTTCCAGACCCGCGAGCCGTAGGCCGGCGCGCCGTAGATCTTGTTCAGGAACGCGGGGAAGAACGAGGACTGCACGAGGCTGTCCTGCAGGTCGACGAACACCTTCTGCGGAGCGAAGGACGGGCTGAACAGGAACCCGGGCACGCCGGCGGTGCCGACGCCGAAGACGCGGTCGGGGTTGACCGTCGCGACCGGCACGCACGGGTCTTCGTACTGCATGTAGCCGACGTAGACCGTCAGCTCCAGGTCACCCGGATACGAGGGCCCGACCCAGCGGCCGAGCCGCAGGCCGGCCAGCCCGTTGGGGACGACCGGGTCGAAGTTGCCGACGGTGTTGAAGCCGAACTGGCTCCCGCCGCAGTTGACGATGCCCTTCATCTCGGAGTGGACCCACGGTCCGCCGGCGAGCGAGGTGCACAGGCAGTTCTTGAAGACGCTGGCCATCTCGCCCTCGATCACCGGCGCCTCGCTGAGGCACTTGTAGGTGAAGGGGAACGAGGAGCCGATCGACGAGGAGCGCACGGCCTCTTCCTTGAAGGGGCCGGCGATATCGTTGCCCGCTCCGAAGACGAAGTTGCTGGGCGCGACCAGGTGGTAGCTGCGGTCGTCCTGGGCGCCGCCGGGGTTCGGGCGGGCGCTGAGGGGGCCGTACTGGATGCACCCGGGGAGGTGCGACAGGTTGAGCGCGACCTGCGCGGTCGGGAACGGGCTGATCGGGCTGCACGAGTAGTCGATCGAGCCGATCACGTGCGTCGGGTTGGCGTAGGGCGGCACCGGACAGCCGAACACCCCGATCGAGGGGCCGTACTCCCAGTCACCGTTCAGGAGGAAGCGCCAGACCTGGATGTTCCCGCTATTGGTCGTGATCCAGGTGCGCGAGTACTTGGCGAAGAGCTTGCCCGAAATGATCGGGCCGCCGGGGGTCAGCGGCGCGACTTCGATCCCGATGACCGCGGTGTCGCAGAGGATGAACTCGGGCTTGCTCAGCTTGACGTCGACCTTGAACGCGTTGTCGACGTCGCAGTCCTGGAGGCAGGCGTAGATGCCCTGAACCTTGACCTCGGGGAAGTCGGGCAGGTTCGGATCGGGCTTATCGCAGCATCCGGTGTTGAACCCGTCGTCCCCGAGCTGGCAGGGAACCTGGGCCCAGGCGGCGTTCAAGGAAGCGAGCAGGCCAAGTGCGAGGAACAAGATCGGCAGGGGCCGTCTCATCTTTGGCAATCCTTGTAGTTGTCAATGGCAAGGGAGGAGGGCTCGCCACAGCGGCGTGCCCTCGCGGCGCGATCCTATCCAGCTCGAACCCGGCAGGTGTGGGGACTTCCCGCGGATCTCCGCGACGCCTACCGCGAATGCGCGCGCACGTTGTCGTGAGGCTGGAGTTCGCAAAAAAAAGTGCGGGCGCGCGGCGGCGCTTCCGTGCGAAAGGGCACACCACCCCGAACCCGACGCCGCCATGCCGACTCCCTTTCGCTCCCTCTCGCCGCTCGCTTTCCTCGTCCTTACCGCCTCGGTTTCCAGCGCCTGGGAAGGCGGTGGGGCGTGTCCTACGGCCGGCGCCTGCCACCTGTCGCGCTGGGCGCCGCCCGAGCTCGGGACCTGGGCCGACTTCGGCGCCGCGTCCGACCTCGCCGGGGACACCGCCGTCGTCGGCGCGCCGGCCGAGGACGCCGTGTACGTGTACCGCTCCGAAGGCGGCGTCTGGAGCGAGGTCCAGCGCCTCGATAGCCCGGCCGGCGATGGCGTCCAGTTCGGACACGCGGTGTGCCTCGACGGCGACGAGCTTGTCATCGGCGCGCCGACCGTGAACAACCCCGGGGGCGCGCTCTACGCCAGCCAGGCCGGGGCGGCCTACGTCTACGAGCGCGGCGAGGCGGGCTTCGAGCTCGCCTCGACGCTCCTCTTCTCGTTCCCGACCCACTACGACCGCTTCGGCACCTCGGTGGCCAAGCAGGGCGACCGCATCGCGGTGGGAGCGCCGCGGGCCTGGTACACCGACGAGGGCACCGTGGCGGTGTTCGAGCGCGATGGCTCGGGCTGGACCGAGGTCGCGGCGCTGATGGCGCCCGAGGCGGTCGGACTCGGCTCGGCGGTGGCGCTCGACGGCGACCGCGTGATCGGCGGCGACGAGGTCCACGAGGCGCTCGGAGAGTACGCGGGCCGCGTCTTCTGGTGGGAGCCCACCGGGGGCGGCGGCTGGAGCGCCGCCGGCCAGCTGCCCGCGCCGGGAATCGGCCCGGGCGCCTTCCTCGGCACGTCGCTCGCCGCCGCGGGCGGCTGGGTCGCGGCGGGGGCCTACGGCGCCGGCGCCGGGGGCGAGGTGCGGCTGTACCGCTTCGAGGCGGGCTCCTATGTCCACGCCCAAAGCCTCACGCCGTGCAACGGCACTCTCGACGGGCGCTTCGGGCGCGCGGTCGACCTCGACGCCGCGCGGCAGGTGGTCGGCGCCGACCTGCAGAGCTGGCCCGGCCTGCCGAGCGGCCGCGCACACGTCTACCGCGCGCCGTCCGATCCGGCGGGTGCGTGGGAGCTGGAGGTGCTCCTCCAGCCCTCGGACGGCGCGGCCTGGGACGGCTTCGGGCGCAGCGCCGCGGTCGACGGGCCGCGCGTGCTCGTCGGCGCCAACCGCGCGGACCCGGTCGCCGAGGAGAGCGGCGCGGCGTACCTGGTCTCGCTCCAGAGCCAGCTCCTGCCCGGCGGCGCGTGCCCGTGCGACGTGCTGGCGGGTGCCGTGTCCTTCGGAGCCGGCAAGCCGGGCGCGGGCGGGGTCCCGCAGCTGGCGCTCACCGCGGCGCCGGTGCCGGGCGAGGACCTCGCCCTAGAGCTCGGCGCGGCCCTGCCGGGCGCGCAGCCGTTGCTGGTCTGGGGTCTGGTGCCGGCGGCGCTGCCCTTCGACGCCGGCGAGCTGTACGTCGGCGACCCGCACCTCTTGCCGCTGCCGGTCGTGTCGGCCGGCGGGGTGGCGGCGGCGGCCTTCGGGCTGCCGGCCGATCCGGGCCTGTGCGGCGTCGAGCTCGCGCTGCAGGCGGCCTTCTTCGACGCCGGCGCGGCCGGACCGCTCCAGACGGCGCAGTCGAACGGCGTGCTCGCGCGCCTCGGCTTCTAGCCCGGGGCCGGGCATGTTCGCGCCGCGGCGCGGACGGCAAACTGGGCGGCTTGGACCCCACGACTTCGCCCCTCCGCCGGAGCGCGCAACTCCAGGAGCCGCCGCCGTGCGCATCGCCCTCCTGGTGACCGCCTTCGTGGCCGTGCTCGTGCTCGGCTTCTTCCTGTTCCACGAGGAGCTCGACCGCTGGGTGGCGTCCGACGAGGGGCTCCTGTGGCTGCGCGACCAAGGCGCGTTTGCCGGGCTCGCGGGCGCCGGGCTGATCGCCTCGGACGTGCTCCTGCCGATGCCGGGGTCGGGCGTCATGGCCGCGCTCGGCGTGATCTACGGCGGCTGGGTGGGCTCGCTCTACAGCCTGCTGGGGAGCTTGCTCGGCGGGCTGGTGGGCTACGGCGCGGTGCGCGCGCTGGGGCGCCGCGCGGCGCACGTGCTCGCGGGCGAGCGCGAGCTCGCACGGCTGCGTCGCTTCTTCGAGCGCCGCGGAGCCTGGGCCATCGTGCTCACGCGCGCGGTGCCGGTGGTGCCCGAGGTGCTCGCCTGCCTGGCCGGGCTGGCACCGATGCCGTTCCGCCGCTTCGCGTTGGCGCTCCTCTGCGGGAGCCTCCCGCAGTCCTTCGCGTTGGCCTACTTCGGCGCGCACGGCGCCGACGAGCCGGCGACGACGATGGCGATCGCGGTCGCGGTGCCGGCGCTGCTCTTCTTCCCCGCCTGGTGGGCGACGACCCGCGGCGGCGAGGAGGAGGGAGCCTAGGCTCAGGGCACCTCGAGCGCGACCCGCCGATCCAGGCGGCCCGAGGAGATCAGCGTCGCGCGGTAGGAGCCGGGGAAGAGCAGCAGCTCGTCGGGCGGGGCTCCGCGGCCGTGCGCGACCGCGCGGATGCGCGGCCCTCCCGGCAGGCGGTCGAGCTGCACGACTTCCCACGCGTCGACCGGCTCAGCCGCGCTCCACGCCGGGCGGACCGGCGTCAGCGGCGGCAGCTGGATCCGCAGCGGCTCGGCACCGTCCGCCGGCAGCGCGATGCGCGCGAGCCGACAGGCGCCGTGGCCGTCGAGCTCGGCCACCAGGTCGTACGCACCCGGTGCGGTGGGGCGCGACACGAACCCGCCCGAGCCGGGGGCGAGCTCGACCGGGTAGTTGTAGGGCGCGTCCACTTCGCAGACGTAGAGCCGCGAGGTCGGCAGCGGCACGCCCGACGGCGGCGCGACCGTCCCGCGGAGGACGGTGCGGTCTGCTGGCTCGAGCACGCGCACGACGGCCTCGTCGCCGCCGACGCGAAGCGCGCCCGCGGTCGCCGCGCGGCGACCCTCGCCGCGGAAGTCGGCCTCGTTGCGGTAGACGTCGACGCGGAGCGGCACGCCCGGGGGCGCCTGGCGGAAGCGCGCGCGGCCGTCGCGGCCGGCGGCGAGGGCGCGGCTCCAGGTGGTCGCGTCGCGCGCGGCGTGGGCGAACACCCAGGCGCCGGCAAGCGGAGCGTCGGTCTCGTCGAGGACGCGCACGGCGAGGCCGGCGGTCGGCTCCAGCTGGGGGGACCAGCGGAGCTCCTCGCCTACGACCAGCTCCGCGGTGCGGTGCGCGATGCGGTCGCCCGCCCGCGCGTCGAAGGCCAGCAGCCACACCGGACCCGGCGCGAGCCCGTCCAGCCGGAAGGCTCCGCGCTGGTCCGCGCGCGCGCGGCGCACGTGGTGCCGCTTGCCGAGCGGACCGCTCTCGACGAACACCAGCGCACCCGGCGGCGCCGTGCCCGACACGCTCGCGCCGGCGTCGAGGACGAGCTCGCGAAAGAAGTCCTCGTCCGGCCGCCCCTGCACCCAGCCGGCATACGGCGCCATGCCCGGAGCCTCGACGCGCAGCGGCAGACGGCGGTTCGGGGGCTGGCTCGGAAAGGCGAAGGCGCCCGCCGCATCGGTTGGCAGGGTGCGGGAGAGGCCCCGGAGCTCGACGCCGTCCGCGCGCGCGACCAGCGGCGCTTTCGGGTCGCCGAGCGAGACCCGCGCGCGCAGCGGCGCACCGGCGCCGTCGACGACGCGGCCGCGGAAGCGAAACGCGCCGTGGAGGAGCTCGACGCGGAAGGCCCGCCCGCCGCGCTCCGGAAACGGCGCGTAGTGGACTTCGGACTCCGCGTACCCGGGATGGCGCACGGCGACACCGACGCGGTCGCCCGCCGCCGTCGTCACGCGGTGGCGCGGCGCGAGCTCGAACGCGACGCGCCCGGCGGCGTCGGTGTGGCGCACTTCGCCGAGCGACACCGACGCGCCGCCCGCGTCGTTCGCGAGCAGGCTCACCGCCGCGTCGGCCACCGGCGCGCCGGAGGCGGTCGCGACGCGCACGACGACCTCGCGACTCGCGGGCGGAGCCTCGACCGGCGACCTGGCGCCCCGCGCCGCCTCGGGCCCCGCGGGGGCGACGGAGGCCGGCGGCGGGTCGGCCCGGGTCTTCATCAGCGATGGAGCCCTGACCCACAAACTGACCTTCGAGCAGATCATCGACATCCCCGGCGATTCGACCCCCGACGAGCCTCCGCCGACGGGCGGCGACGGCGACGAGGAACAGCAGGAGACGGACTCCGCCGTGCTGCCGCCCTACTGGGGCTCGGCCGCTTCG